>NZ_BNBS01000018.1 GCF_014656075.1 Streptomyces hydrogenans | reverse complement strand
GGCCCGCCCGGTGCGCCGAGGCGTACGGCGCGGACCGCGGGCAGCTCCCGGCGGCGCGCTCCGGTCCGCGGCGCCTGCGGCAGCGGGACGGCCCCGAGACGGGGGCCGGGGGACGCGGGGGGCCGGACGGGGTCGGTCCGGGGGTCGCCCGCGGGAGTGAGGGTGCCTGCCGGGTCGGTCTCGGGCTCGTCCGCGGGGGCGACGGCGCCGGCCGGGTCGGCTTCGGGGTCGGCCGCGCCGGTGGGGGTCTCGGCCGGGTGGTCGGGATCGTCCGTGGGCTCGGCGGCCTCTGCCGGGGCGGGGACGGCGGGCCGGTACGGCGCGGCCTGGGGTGCGGCGGGCTGTGCCGCGGCCTCCGGGGCCGTGGTCGTCTCCGCCGCCTCCGTCGGCTCGGGCGCGGCGGGCCGGAACGGTGCGGTGGGGTGGGCCGCCTCCGGGGGTTCCGTCGGGTCGGGTGCCGCGGTGTCCGCGGGGGTGGGGCCGGGGAGCCACGCGCGGGTGGGGCGGACCGGGCGGTACGGGGGGTGGGGTTCGGCGCCGGGGGCGGTCGGGGTGGTGTCGGAGACGTACGTCACGTCGCCTCCGAACGGTCGGCGGCCATGCCGGCGGCGTCGAGGAGCGCCGTGCCGACGATGAGGTCGGCGCCTCCGAAGCCGGGGTCGTCGAGCGGGGTGCCGTCGTCGACGGCGAAGAGAAGCCGCTCCTCGCCCTGGCGGTAGGCGGTGCCGACCGGGGGGCTGGCCGCGTGGACGGCGAGGAGGGCCACCAGGTAGGCGAGGTCCTCGCCGCCGGCGGCGCGGGCCTCGGCGAGCAGCCCGGAGAGCCGGCGCGGGGCGTCGTGCTCCAGGTCCAGCAGGGCGAGCGCGTCGGCGAGCTGCCGCTCGCTGAAGCGGGAGTCGTCGGGGGTGGCGATCAGCTCCGGCTCGGGCATCTCCGCGCCGAGGTGCTCGCGCTCGACCGGCGGGGTGAGGAGCAGGTCCACCAGGTCGCCGAGGCGGACGGAGGCGGGGGTGCGCAGGCCGGTGCCGCGCGCGAAGAAGGCGTCGGTGACCCGGGTGGCCCGCTCGACGGGGAGCGGCAGCACGGGCGCGACCAGCTGCCCGTACAGGTCGAGGCCGGTGTAGCGGGTGGGGGCGGCGAACGCCTGCCGGTCCTGCTCGGCGCGGAAGAGCGGGCCCGCCTCCAGGAGCCGGGACTGGAGCTGGGTGTGGCGGCGGATGCAGTCCTTGACTATGTCGACCAGCTCGGCGGCGCGGCGCTTGTGCTCGGGGTCCTCGGCCTCGTCACGGGCCTTGCGGATGTTGGTGAGGATCGCGTTCTCGTGGCGGTAGCGGTCGGCGACGTGGTCGAGCGCTTCGGCGATCATGTCGGGGACGCTGTTGAGCCAGTCGACCGCGCGGACGTTGCGCCGGGTGGCCTCCAGGGTCCTGCGGAGGGTCTCGGCGTACTGGACGGTGCGGTAGCGGGCCTGCTCGGCGGCGAGCTGGGCGTCGGCGAGGCGGCCCCGGCTGATGAGGACCTCCAGCTTCACCTCGGCGGCGATCTGGGCGCTGGTGACGTCGGTGTCGAGGGCGCCGACCAGGACGTTGACGGCCTCGTCGGTGGTCCGCAGGCAGACGGTGCCGCCGTAGCCGGGGACCTCCTCGACGAGCTTGAAGTCGTAGTCCCTGCGGACGTACACGCCGTCGGTGCCGAAGGTGCCGTAGACGGCGCGGAAGCCGCGGTCGACGCTGCCGACGTTGATGAGGTTCTCCAGGACCCAGCGGGCCACGCGCTCGTGTTCGGCGGCGGGGCGGGCGGGGGCCTGGGCGGCGACGCGGGGCAGCAGCCGGGCGACGACCTGGTCGTGGTCGGCGCCGGTGTCGAAGTCCATGTGGAGGGTGACGAGGTCGATCGCGGCGAGGGCGACCTCGGCCATCGCGTAGACCGTGTACTCGCCGGCGAGGTTGGCCTTGCGCGCGTCGAGGTCGTGCAGCGGCGCGGTGCAGGCGAGCGCGCGCAGGCGCCGCGCGAGCCCTTCGTCGGCGGCCGGCCCCTGCGCGGGGCGCGGCCCCGCGCTGAGCTGGGGCGGAGCGAGGTCCGTCGAGGCAGGCGAAGTCACGGTGCACAGAGTAGGTCCTCGCACTGACACGGGTCGAAACGGCGCAGAAACCACCGCCCCGCCCCCGCCCGGGGCGGTACCCTCCGCGCCCGCCCCCGGGCGCGGCTACACGTCGGCCGGTTCGTCGACGGCCCGGGCGTAGGCGGCGGCGACGCGGCGGATGGAGTCGTCGAGGTAGCGGGCGAGGAGACCCTCGGCGGCGGCCCGCTCCCCCGCCCGCAGGGCCTCCAGGATCTCCTTGTTGCGGACCAGGTAGGGCTCGTGGAGGGTCCGGGGGTCGTCCACGACGTGGAAGGCGAGCCGGAGTTCGGCGAGGACGCTCCGCATGAGCTCGTCGGTGCGGGCGCTGCCGGCGAGGGCGACGAGTTCGCGGTGGAAGTGGATGTTGGCCGTGGAGACCGCGCGCCAGTCGCCGGCGCGTGCGGCGGCCTCGCCCTCGGCGACGGCGGCGGCGAGGCCGTCCAGCGGGAAGGGAGGGTCGCCGAGGCCCCGGACGACGGCGCATTCGACGAGCCGACGGGTGCGGTAGATGTCCTCGACGTCGTCGACGGCGAGGACGCGGACGAAGACGCCGCGGTTCAGCTCGTGGACGAGGAGCCGCTCGTGGGTGAGGAGCCGGAACGCCTCGCGCAGGGTGTTGCGGGAGACTCCGAGGGCGCCGCCGATGCTCTCCTCGGAGAGCCGGGTGCCGGGCGGGAAGAAGCCCTCGGCGATGCGGGTGCGCAGGATGTCCGCGACCCGTTCCGCCGTGCTGGTGCGCCCGAGCAGCGCGCGGTCGTCCGCCAGTCCGCCGGTCGTCCCGGTGCCGCTCGCGTCCACGGTCCCCCTTCCTGCCGGGGCGGTCGGCCCCGTCGTCGTCCGGCCGCCGAGTCAACCGCAGAAACGGACCGGGGACAACATCCCTCTTGTCGAATCGTTGAACAATCCCCTACCTTGGCGCCACCGCACACGGTCACCACCGGACCACGCGCCGGTACCGGACCGACCCCCGGCGATCCGCACGCTTCCGCACGGCCTCTCGTACGACTCCGGCACGCCTCCCCCCTGCGAGGTGCAGATGAGCACGACACAGACCCGGCAGCACTCCCCGGACGAACACCCCGACCGTCCCGACGGCCCCGAACGCTCCGAAGGCTCCGACGCGGCGGGAGCCTTCGGCTGGCTGCGCGCCCTGGGCCCGCGCGGACGGCGCGCCTTCGGCGGATACGCCCTGGACTCCTACGACTTCTTCACCCTGCCGCTGTCGATGGTGGCCATCGCCGCCTCCTTCGGCCTCGACAAGGGCCAGACCGGGCTGCTCACCACCGTGACCCTGGTGGTCTCGGCGGTGGGCGGCGCGCTCGCCGGGGTCCTCGCCGACCGGGTGGGCCGCGTCGAGGCCCTGATGATCACGGTGATCACCTACGCGCTCTTCACCGTGCTCTGCGGCTTCGCGCCGAACTACGAGACCCTGCTGGTCTTCCGGGCGCTCCAGGGCCTCGGCTTCGGCGGCGAGTGGGCGGTCGGGGCGATCCTGGTCGCCGAGTACGCCTCCGCCCGGCACCGGGGCCGTACGCTCGGCGCCGTGCAGTCGGCGTGGGCGGCCGGATGGGCCCTCGCGGTGATCGTCTACACCCTGGTCTTCCAGTTCTTCGACGCGGACCTCGCCTGGCGGATCCTGTTCTGGACGGGCGCGCTGCCCGCGCTGCTGGTGTTCTGGGTCCGGCGGCACGTGGAGGACGCCCCGCAGGCGGCCGCCGCGCGCGTGGCGAGCCCGGAGCGGGGCTCGCCGGGGGCGGTGTTCCGGCCCGGGCTGCTGCGCACCACGCTCTTCGCGATCCTGCTCTCCACGGGCGTGCAGGGCGGCTACTACACGCTGGCCACCTGGGTGCCGACCTTCCTGAAGACCGAGCGCGGGCTGACCGTGGTCGGCACCGGCGGCTATCTGACGCTGCTGATCTCCGGCGCCTTCCTCGGCTATCTGACGGGCGGCCACCTGACGGACCGGATCGGCCGCAAGCGGAACATCGCGCTCTTCGCCGCCCTGTCGGCGGCGGCGGTCCTGGCGTACACCCAGATCCCGGCGGGCGCGAACACCCTGCTCCTGGTGCTCGGTTTCCCGCTCGGCTTCTGCATGTCGGCCATCTTCAGCGGTTTCGGCTCCTTCCTGGCCGAGCTGTACCCGACGCCGGTGCGCGGCACCGGGCAGGGCCTCACGTACAACACCGGCCGCGCGATCGGCGCGGTCTTCCCGGCCCTGGTCGGCTTCCTCTCGGAGAGCTGGGGCGTCGGCGGGGCGCTGGTCTTCGGCGCGGTGGGGTACGGGATCGCGGTCGTCGCGCTGCTCGGCCTGCCCGAGACGCGCGGGAAGGAGCTGGGATGAACGGCGTCGACCCGCTGGGGACGGGCGTACCGGGTCCGCGGGAGGCACGCGCGCGTGCGCGGGCCGGGACGGCCGGTCCGACGGCCGGCTGGGCTCCCGGTCACGCCCAGGCCAACCTGATCGCGGTGCCCGCCGACTGGGCCTACGACGTCCTCCTCTTCTGCACCCGCAACCCGAAGCCCTGCCCCGTCCTGGACGTCACCGACGCCGGGTCCTGGACCACCTCGCTCGCGCCGGGGGCGGACCTGCGCACCGACATCCCCGGCTACCGGGTGTGGGAGGACGGACGGCTGGTGGCGGAGCCGGCGGACGCCACGCCCCACTGGCGGACCGACCTGGTCTCGTTCCTGATCGGGTGCAGCTTCACCTTCGAGGGGGCGCTGGACGCGGCGGGCGTGCCGCTGCGCCACGTCGAGCAGGGCCGGAACGTGTCGATGTACGTCACCGACCGGGCCTGCCGGCCCGCCGGGCGGCTGCACGGGCCGATGGTGGTGTCGATGCGGCCGGTCCCGGCGCGGCTCGTGCCGATGGCCCGGCGGATCAGCGGGCTGCTGCCGGCGGTCCACGGGGCGCCGGTGCACGCGGGCGACCCGGCGGCGCTCGGGATCCGGGACCTGGACCGGCCGGACTTCGGGGACCCGGTGGTGGCGGAGCCGGGGGACGTACCGGTCTTCTGGGCCTGCGGGGTCACCCCGCAGGCGGCCGTCATGGCCTCGCGCCCGCCGTTCGCGATCACGCACGCGCCGGGGCGGATGCTCGTCACCGACGTCCGGGACGAGGAGTACCGGCTCACCCTGTGAGACCACCGCCCCACGCGCGTGCCACCCCGGCACGCCCGCCGGACCGCACGACCACCTGAGCACGGCACCACAGCACCACGCACCACGCACCACAGCACCGGTGAAGGGAACAGCACCATCATGAGCGGGGTCTCGATCGACCTGAACGCCGATCTCGGCGAGGGCTTCGGCCGCTGGACGCTGACCGACGACGAGCGGCTGCTCTCCGTCGTCACCAGCGCCAACGTGGCCTGCGGCTTCCACGCGGGGGACGCGGTCACCATGCGGCGGGTGTGCGCGCTCGCCGCCGAGCGGGGGGTGCGGATCGGGGCCCAGGTGTCCTACCGCGACCTCGCCGGTTTCGGGCGGCGCGCGATGGACGTGCCGTCGGAGGAGCTGGCCGCGGAGGTGGCGTACCAGATCGGCGCCCTGGAGGTCTTCGCCCGCGCGGCGGGGTCCCGGGTGGCGTACGTGAAGCCGCACGGGGCCCTCTACAACCGGGTGGTGCGGGACGCGGAGCAGGCCGCGGCGGTCGTCGACGGGGTGCTGCTCGCGGGCGGCGGGCTGCCGGTGCTCGGGCTGCCCGGCTCGCGGCTGCACGAGGCGGCGGAGCGGGCGGGGCTTCCGGTGGTCGCCGAGGCCTTCGGGGACCGCGCGTACCGGGCCGACGGCTCCCTGCTGCCACGGGGGCGGGAGGGAGCCGTCGTGCACGATCCGGACGCGGTGGTCGAACGGTCGGTCGCGCTGGTCCGCGCGGGCACGGTGACCGCGCACTGCGGCACGGCCGTGCCCGTCCGGGCGCGTTCCCTCTGCCTGCACGGGGACACCCCCGGCGCGGTGGAGCTGGCCCGGCGCGTCCGGGCCGGGCTGGAGTCCGCCGGGGTCACCGTGGGGGCCTTCGCGTGAGGGTGCTGCGGGTGGGCGAGCACGCCCTGTTGGTCGAGCTGGCCGACGGCACGGCCGCCGAGGCGTTCCACGCGGAGCTGCTGCGGCGCCGGGCGACGGGCGCGCTGCCCGGCGTGCGGGAGGTGGTCCCGGCGGCGCGGACGGTGCTGCTCGACGGGGAGGCCGAGCCGGCGGCGCTGGCGGCCGAGCTGCCCGGCTGGGAGCCACGGCCGGGGCACGCGCGCGTGGGCGAGGTCGTGGAGGTCCCCGTCCGGTACGACGGGCCCGACCTGGCCGAGGTGGCGGACCGCTGGGAGGTGTCGCCCGCCGAAGCGGCGCGGATCCACTCGTCGGCCGAGTTCCGGGTCGCGTTCTGCGGCTTCGCCCCCGGCTTCGGCTATCTGACGGGGCTCGGCGCGCGGTACGAGGTGCCGCGCCGGGCGACGCCCCGGACGGCGGTGCCGGCCGGGGCGGTGGCGCTGGCGGGGCCGTACACGGGGGTGTACCCGCGCTCCTCTCCGGGCGGCTGGCAGCTGATCGGGACCACGGACCTGGTCCTGTGGGACACCGGCCGCGAACCGGCCGCGCTGCTCTCCCCCGGAACCCGGGTGCGCTTCGTTCCCTCGGACGGGCCGACGGGGACGGGGGCGGGCCGGTGAACGACCGTGCCGTGGCCGTGGTCCGGGCGGGCGCCCTGACCACCGTGCAGGACCTGGGCCGGACCGGGTTCGCGCACCTGGGCGTGCCCCGGTCCGGGGCCCTGGACCCGGCCGCCGCCCGCCTGGTGAACCGGCTGGTCGGCAACGAGGAAGCGGCCGCGGTCCTGGAGACCACCGTCACCGGCTGCGCGCTGCGGCCCCGGACCGCGGTGACCGTGGCGGTCGGCGGCGCACCGTGCCCGGTGCGGGCGGACGGCCGTCCGCTGCCGTGGGGGACGGCGGTACGGGTCCCGGCCGGCGCGCTCCTGGAGGTCGGGCCGGCGGTGCGCGGGCTGCGCTCGTACGTGGCGATCGGCGGCGGGATCGCCGTCGATCCGGTGCTCGGCAGCCGCTCCACCGACCTGCTGTCCGGGCTCGGCCCGGCACCGCTGGCGGACGGGGCGGTGCTGCCGCTGGGGGCGGCCACGGCCGTACGGGGGTCGGTCGACGCTCCCCCCTGGCCGGGCCCGCCGGACGAACTCGTCCTGCGGGTCCGGCTCGGGCCGCGCGACGACTGGTTCACGGGCCGGTCGCTCCGGACCCTGACCACGCGCGCGTACCTGGTGTCGCCGGCGAGCAACCGGATCGGGCTGCGGCTCGACGGGCCCGCCCTGGAGCGGGCCAGGCCCGGGGAACTGCCCAGCGAGGGCATGGTCCTGGGCGCGGTGCAGGTGCCGCCGGACGGTCGTCCGGTGGTGTTCCTGGCGGACCATCCGACGACCGGTGGCTATCCGGTGGTGGCGGTGGTGCGGGAGGCCGACCTGGCGGCCGCCGCGCAGGCCGTGCCGGGGACGCCGGTCCGCTTCGTCACGGCCCCGTAGGGCCGCCGGACCCGGCGGCGTCCTCCGGCGGGGTGCCGTAGCCCCCGCCGCCGGGGGTGCGCACGACCAGGACGTCGCCGGGGCCGACCTCGGTGGTCGCGGCGCCGTCCAGGCGGTCCACGGTGCCGTCGGCGCGCTCCACGAGGTTCTCGCCGAGCGCGCCCGGGGCGCCGCCCGCCATCCCGTACGGGGGCACCCGCCGATGTCCGGTGAGGAGGGCGACGGTCATCGGCGCCAGGAACCGGAGCCGCCGTTCCACGCCGGCGCCGCCGTGCCACCGGCCCCGGCCGCCGCTGCCCTCGCGGACGGTGAAGGCGTCGAGGCGGACGGGGTGGCGCCACTCCAGGACCTCGGGGTCGGTGAGGCGGGAGTTGGTCATGTGGGTCTGGACGGCGTCGGCGCCGTCGAAGCCGTCGCCCGCTCCGGAGCCGCTGGCGACGGTCTCGTAGTACTGGACGCGGTCGTCGCCGAAGGTGAGGTTGTTCATGGTGCCGGAGCCCTCGGCCTGGACGCCGAGGGCGGCGTAGAGGGCGCCGGTGATGGCCTGGGAGGTCTCGACGTTCCCCGCGACGGTGGCGGCCGGTGGTTCGGGGGCGAGCATGGAGCCGGGCGGGACGCGGATCTCCAGGGGAGCCAGGCAGCCGCTGTTGAGCGGGATGGCCTCGTCGACGAGGGTGCGGAAGACGTACAGGACGGCGGCCGTGACGACCGCCGTGGGGGCGTTGGCGTTGCCGGGGAGCTGGGGCGAGGTGCCGGTGAAGTCGAGGACGGCGGAGCGCCGTTCGCGGTCGACGCGGACGGCGACCTGGATGACGGCGCCGGAGTCGGTCTCGTACCGGTGGGTGCCGTCCTCCAGGCGGGCGACGATCCGGCGGACGGACTCCTCGGCGTTGGCCCGTACGTGCCGCATGTACGCCTGGACGGCGTCGAGGCCGAACTCGGCGACGGCCTTGCCGAGTTCCTCGATGCCCTTCTCGTTGGCGGCGATCTGGGCCCGCAGGTCGGCGAGGTTGGTGTCGGGGTCGCGGGAGGGGTGGGGCGCGCCGGTGAGCAGGGCGCGGGTCTCGGCCTCGCGGAGCCTGCCGTCGCGGACGAGGAGCCAGTTGTCGAAGCGGACGCCCTCCTCGTCGATGGTGCGGCTGAAGGCGGGCATGGAGCCGGGGGTGATGCCGCCGATCTCGGCGTGGTGGCCGCGGGAGGCGACCAGGAAGCGGAGGGCGTGCCCCGCGTCGTCGAAGACGGGGGTGACGACGGTGACGTCGGGCAGGTGGGTGCCGCCGTGGTAGGGGTCGTTGACGGCGTAGACGTCGCCGGGCCGCAGGTCGCCGGCGCGGCGGCGCAGGACCTCCTTGACGGTCTCGCCCATGGAGCCGAGGTGGACGGGGATGTGGGGGGCGTTGGCGACGAGGTTGCCCTCGGCGTCGAACAGGGCGCAGGAGAAGTCGAGCCGTTCCTTGATGTTGACGGAGTGGGAGGTGTTCTCCAGGCGGACCCCCATCTGCTCGGCGATGGCCATGAAGAGGTTGTGGAAGACCTCCAGGAGGACCGGGTCCACGTCGGTGCCGGCGGCGGTGCGGGAGGGGCGCGGGACGGCGCGGGTGAGCAGCAGGTGGCCGGCGGGACCGGCGGTGGCGCGCCAGCCGGGGTCGACGACGGTGGTGGCGTCGTCCTCGGCGAGGATCGCGGGCCCATCGACGGCGTCGCCGGGGCGGAGGTCCTCGCGGCGGTGGAGCGGGGTGTCGGTGGCGGTGGTCCCGTCGTGGGTGGTGACGGTGGCGCGCGGGACGAGGGGGCCGGTGCGCTCCCCGGCGGGGACGTGGACGGGTCCGTGCGGGCCCGCGGTGCCGACGGCCTCGACGGTGACGGCCTCGACGACGAGCGGCTTGTCCATGGTGAAGGCGTAGCGGGCGCGGTGGTCGGCGGTGAAGGCGGCGGCCATCTCCCCGGCGGGGCCGAGGTCGACGGGGAGGCTCGCGTCGGTGCCCGCGTAGCGCAGCAGCACGCGCGCGTGGGTGGTGATCGCCGTGTCGGGGAGGCCGTCGGCGCGGAGTTCGGCCCGGGTGCGGTCGGCGAGTCCGGAGGCGACCTCCGCCACGCGCGCGGGGGTGTCGGGTGCGTCGAGCGGGGCCTCGACGGACCGTTCGCGCAGGGCGGTCGCGTCGGCGAGTCCGATGCCGTACGCGGAGAGGACGCCGGCGAGCGGGGGGACGAGGACGGTGTCGACGCCGAGGGCGTCGGCGACGGCGCAGGCGTGCTGGCCTCCGGCGCCGCCGAAGCAGGTGAGGGCGTAGCGGGTGACGTCGTGGCCGCGCTGGACGGAGATCTTCTTGACGGCGTTGGCCATGTCGAGGACGGCGATCCGCAGGAAGCCGGCCGCGACCTCCTCGGGGGTGCGGCCGCCGCCGACCCGTCGGGCGAGGGCCGTGAACCGCTCGCGCACGACCCCGGCGTCGAGCGGCCGGTCGCCGTCCGGGCCGAAGACGGCCGGGAAGTGGCCGGGCTGGATCCGGCCGAGCATCACCTGGGCGTCGGTGACGGTGAGCGGGCCGCCGCGCCGGTAGCAGGCGGGTCCGGGGACGGCGCCGGCCGAGTCGGGTCCGACGCGGTAGCGGCGGCCGTCGTAGTGGAGGACGGAACCGCCGCCGGCGGCGACGGTGTGGATGCTCATCATGGGTGCCCGCATCCGCACCCCGGCGACCTGTGAACCGAGTTCACGCTCGAAAGTGCCGGCGTAGTGCGACACGTCCGTGGACGTGCCCCCCATGTCGAAGCCGATGACCCGGTCGTGTCCGGCCTGCGCGGAGGTACGGGCCATGCCGACGACGCCGCCGGCCGGTCCGGAGAGGACGGCGTCCTTGCCCCGGAAGTGGGCGGCCTCCCGCAGCCCGCCGTTGGACTGCATGAACATCAGTCGGATCCCGGCGAGTTCGCCGGCGACCTCGTCGACGTAGCGGCGCAGCACCGGCGAGAGGTAGGCGTCGACGACGGTGGTGTCGCCGCGCGGGACGAGCCTGATCAGCGGGCTGACCTCGTGCGAGCAGCTGACCTGGGTGAATCCGGCGGCCCTGGCGGCGGCCGCGACGCGCAGTTCGTGGTCCGGCCGCCGGTAGCCGTGCAGGAGGACCACGGCGGCGGAGCGGAGACCGTCCCGGTGGGCGGCGGCGAGGGCGGCGGCCACGGCGGTCTCGTCGAGGGGGCGGACCACCTCCCCGTGGGCGTCCACCCGCTCGGGGACCTCCGCCACGCGCGCGTACACGGCCTCCGGCAGCACGATGTGCCGGTCGAAGAGGTGGGGCCGGTTCTGGTAGGCGATCCGCAGGGCGTCGCGGAAGCCCTCGGTGATGAGCAGCAGGGTCGGCTCCCCGCGTCGCTCCAGGAGGGCGTTGGTGGCGACGGTGGTGCCCATCTTGACGACGGCCACCCGGTCGGCGGGCACGGGTTCGCCGGGGGCGAGGCCCATGAGGAGCCGGATCCCGGCCACGGCGGCGTCCTGTCGGCGGGCCGGGTCGTGGGAGAGGACCTTGCGGGTGACGAGCCGGCCGTCGGGGCGCCGCCCCACGACGTCGGTGAAGGTGCCGCCCCGGTCGATCCAGAACTCCCAGCGCCCGCTCATCCCCCCATTGTCGCCGCGAGGGCGGCCGCGAGGGCGGTCTCCGCGCGCGCGTCCAGCGGTCCCGGGCCGGTGCCGTCGCCCCGGTGGAGCAGTTCCTCGCCGGCGAGGAGCAGCAGCTGGGGCAGCAGGTCGCGGCTGCGGCGCAGCACCCAGCCGGTCCCCGCCGTGGCGAGCCAGAGCGCGGTCTCCGCGCGCGTGGGCGGCGGCTCGGACGCCTCCGGGGAGGGCGCGGGCCCCCGGGCGAGCCCCCGCTCGGCGAGGAGCCGGTGGAAGGCTCCGGCGACCGCGCGGTGGCCCCGCTCGCCGGGGTGCAGCCGGTCGGCGCTCCACAGCCGCCGGTCGTCGGTCCAGGCCGGGTCGGCGAGGTGGAGGTGGACGGCGCCGCGGCGGGCGGACAGCGCGTGCACCACGGCGTTCACGGACCGGCGGCGACGGGCGAGCGGCCGGGCCAGCGGGGCGGGAAGTCCGAGCATGCGCCCCGGGTCGGGCAGACAGGCCGTCAGGAGTACGGCTCCGGCCGCGTCGAGCGCGCCGAGGACCCGGTCCAGGCGGCGGGCGTACAGCCCGATGTCGAAGCCGTGCCGCAGGGTGTCGTTGACGCCGACGACGACGGAGGCGAGGTGCGGCCGGAGCGCGACCGCGCGCGGCGCCTGGTGCGCGGCGACGTCCGCGCTGAGCGCGCCGCTGACGGCGAGGTTGACGTACTCCACGCGCTGTCCGGGCCCGGCGAGCCCGTCCGCGAGCAGCGCGGCCCATCCGCGCCACGCCCCGGCGGCCCGGTCCCCGACCCCCTCGCTGAAGGAGTCCCCGAGCACGGCGAACCGCAGCGGGGCGGCCTCCGCGAGCACGGGGCCGGGGGCCGCGCCGCCGGAGCCCTGGACCAGTTGGCCGGAGCCCTGGACGGGTTGGCCGGACCCCCGGACCGGTCGGCCGGAGCCCTGGACCAGTTGGCCGGATCCCTGGACGGGTTGGCCGGACCCCCGGACCGGTCGGTCGGGCCCCTGGACCGGGACGAGCCGTCCAGGGGCGGTCCCCGCGACGCGGTCCTCCCCCACGGGTCTCATCCGCCGACCTCCTGCCGCCGGGGCGGGTCCGCGACGACGGGGTGCGCCGGCGGGGCGGCCGGGGTCGTGGCCGCCTCGTGGGAGTCGGCGAAGGCCGCCACCGCGCGGTCCCAGGAGAAGCGTTCCGCACGCGCGCGTGCGGCGGCCCTGCGCCCGGCCTCCGGCAGGGCGAGGAGTCCCCGGGCGGCGTCCGCGAAGGCGGCCGGGGTGACGGGCGCGGCGACGCCGGCCGGGCCGACGACCTCCGGGAGGGCGGAGGAGGCGCTGACGACGGCGGGCGTGCCGCAGGCGAGGGCCTCCAGGGCGGAGAGCCCGAAGGTCTCGGCGGGGCCGGGGGCCAGGCAGAGGTCGGCGGCCGCCTGGAGGTCGGCCAGCTCCTCCCGGTCGGCGACGTGGCCCAGGAAGGTCACCGGCAGGGCCCGCTCACGGGCCCGGCGCTCCAGACCGGACCGCAGCGGCCCGTCGCCGGCGACGACCAGCCGGGCCGGCACGCCCGCGTCGCGCAGCCCGGCGAGGGCCTCCAGCGCCGTGCCGGGACGTTTCTCCACCGAGAGGCGGGAGCAGAGCACCAGCAGGACGGCGGCGCCCCGCGCGTACCGGTCCCGCACGGCGGGGTCGCGCCGGTCGGGCCGGCAGTGCTCCAGGTCGACGCCGAGCGGAGCGCGTACGACGTTGCGGGCGCCGAGGCGGACGAACTCGTCCTCCGCCCAGGCCGTGGTGCACACGATCCGGCCGTAGGCCCAGGCGGTGCGGCGGTTCAGCCGGTCCGCCGCGCGGGCGGCGAGCGGAGCCGGGACGCCCCAGGTGCGCAGGACGCCGTCGGCGGTCTCGTGGGAGACCATCACGGAGGGGACGCGGGCGCGCCGGGCCCACTCCCCCGTCCAGCGCAGGGTGGTGCGGTCGGAGACCTCGATCCGGTCCGGGGCGAGATCGTCGAGGAGGTCGGCGAGCCGGCGCCGGTCGGCGAGGACGCGGTAGCCGCCGGTGCCGGGGAGCTCGGGTCCCGGGAGGGTGATCACCCGGCCCTGTTCGGCCGGCTCGTCGGAGACGGCGGTCCCGGGGACGACGAGGACGGGCTCGTGCCCGGCGGCGCGGTAGCCGCGGCCGAGCCGGTCGAGTGCGGTGCGCAGCCCGCCGGAGGTCGGGGTGACGAAGTTCGCGAGCCGCACGATCCGCAGCCCGTCGCGACCGTAGGAGGCGCTGTACGAGGATCCGCCGTACGGGGCCGCGTCGTGCGAGGTCGCGCCGTACGAGGCTCCGTCGTGCGGGACCGCGCCGTACGAGGCTCCGCCGTGCGCACGCGCCCGCGTGGTGCCGGTCGTCGCGTGGGTCCGCCCGTTCACGCCGCCACCGCCGTCCGCTCGCGCAGGACCTCCAGGTAGTGCCCGATGAGCTCGTCGCCGAGGGCCTCCCAGGTGCGGCCCGCCACCTCGGCCCGTCCGGCCCTGCCGTAGGCGGCGCGCAGGCCGGGCGCGGCGGCGAGGGCGGCGACGGCCTCGCGGAGGGCGTCGGGGTCCTCCGGGGGCACCAGGAGGCCGGTGCGCCGGTGGGCGACGAGGTCGAGCGGGCCGCCGGCGGCCGGGGCGATCACCGGGAGCCCGCTGGCCATGGCCTCCTGGACGGTCTGGCAGAACGTCTCGTGGGGGCCGGTGTGGGCGAAGACGTCGAGCGAGGCGAAGATCCGGGCGAGGTCGTCGCCGGTGCGGCGGCCGAGGAAGCGGGCGTGCGGGAGGCGGGCGCGCAGTCCGGGGCCGCTGGGCCCGTCGCCGACGACCACGAGCCGGACGCCGGGGAGTCCCCCGGCGGCGGCGAGGAGGTCCACGCGCTTCTCGGGGGCGAGCCGGCCGACGTATCCGACGAGGAGTTCGCCGTCGGGGGCGAGCTCCCGGCGCAGCGCGGGGTCGCGGTGGGCGGGGTGGAAGCGGACGGTGTCGACGCCCCGGCCCCAGAGGCGTATCCGCTCGATGCCGTGGGCCTCCAGGTCGCGGCGGGCGGCCCTGGAGGGGGCGAGGGTGCGGTCCGCCGCGCCGTGCACCGTCCGGAGCCGGCGCCAGGCCGTGCCCTCGCCGGTGCCGACGTAGGTGCGGGCGTAGCCGGCGAGGTCGGTCTGGTAGACGGCGACGGCGGGCAGCCCGAGGCGGGTGGCGGCGGCCATGGCCCGGACGCCGAGGACGAAGGGGCCGGCCAGGTGGACGAGGTCGGCGCGGTGGGCGGCGATGGCCGCGGCGACGCGACGGCTGGGGAGGGCGACCCGCACCTGGGCGTAGCCGGGCAGCGGCAGGGACGGGACCCGGACCACCGGGCACGGCGCGTCGGCGTCGGCGGCGGGGTCGGGGACGGCCGGGGCGATCACGAGGGGCCGGTGGCCCCGGCGGACGAGGTGGCGCGCGGTCTGGAGGGCGCAGTGCGCCACACCGTTGATGTCGGGAGGGAAGGATTCGGTGACGATGACGACACGCATACGGGTGTTCTCGTCGCGCCCGACGTGTCCCCGCCGACGTGGATCTGGACGCCGGGGGAACGTCCCGTGAGCTTTTCCCGCCCCGGTCGCGGGACCGGGTTCCGATACGCGGACCGGGCGCCGTACGGGGGCGCCGTACGGTGCGGCGGGCCAGGGGTCGTCCGGCGGGCCGGCCCCGCGGCTCCGGATCCGGTGCCGGGCCGCAGGACGCGGAGCCGTACGGCCGCCCCGACGCGTGCGGCGGCCCCGGAGCCGTACGGACGTGAGGGGGGCGTCCGGTCCCGGGGCGGGGCCACGCTCGGCGGGGTGTCGCCGGGGGCCGCGCCGCCCCGGGGCGGGGCGGTGGTGGGGCCGGGTCAGACCTGGAGGTCGGGACCGATGCGGTTGCGGACCGCCGTCTGGACCTCGACCTCCTCGGCCGGGTCGGCGGCGAGGCGGCGCAATCGCTCGGCCACGCGCGCGTCGGCCGTCTCGGCGTGCTGGGCCGCGATCTCGCGGGTGGTCTCCTCGCAGTCCCAGAGGCACTCGACGGCGAAGCCGCTCGCGAAGGAGGGGTCGGTGGCCGCGAGGGCGCGGGCCGTGCGGCCGCGCAGCTGGGAGGAGGACGTCTCCCGGTAGACGTGGCGCAGCACGGGGGCCGCGCAGGCGATGCCGAGCCGGCCGGCGCCGTCGACGAGGGTGCCGAGGACGGCCGCGTCGGGCCCGGTGGTGCGGATGGCGGTGCGCAGGGCGCCGAGGACCAGGCCGGCGTCGCGGTCCTCGCCGCGCGTGGCGAGGGTCTCGCCGGCCGCCGCGCCGAGGGGGTCGGTGCGGTGGATCCAGGCGCGGGCGCGGGCGACCGCGTCCTCGCCGCACATGCGGAGGTAGGCGGTGACGGCGGCCCGGGCGACGGCCAGCGCGTCCCGGTCGACGGCCCCGGGGACGTCGGCGTAAGGCCCGGCCTGTCCGTGCGCGGTGCCGGCGGCCGTATCGAGGGGGTGTACGGCGTCGGCGGCGGCTTCGACGAGGTCGAGGACGGCGGGGTCGCGGGTGGCGGCCAGGTGGTGCAGGCCGGCGGCCCGGGCCCCGGGGTCGCCCTTGCGGGCGGCGGCCAGCAGCTCGGGGCGGTCCTCGGGACCGGCCACGGCGGCCTGGCAGCGGGCGGCGGGACCGGCGAGGTCGGCGCCGCGGCCGTATCCCTCCTGGGCCCAGTCGAGGACGGCGCGGACGCTCCAGCCGGGGCGGGGCCCGGCGGGGCGCAGCTGCCGCTGCCAGCGGTCGAAGGAGCCGTGTTCCTGGGCGGCGCGGACGCGGGCGCCGACGGCGTCGCGCCGGTCCTCGGCCCACAGCCGCCAGGGGCGGGGCTCGAAGGCGTCGCGGACGGTGCCGGCGAGCCGGGTCTCGCCCTCCTCGTCCCGGGGGAAGCGGGCGAGGACGGGCTCGGCGAGCGAGCGCAGCCCCGCGTCGTCGTCGCGGAGCGCGAGCTCGTCGAGGGCCCAGGTCCAGTTGGCGCCGGTGGCCGCGTAGCGCCGGAGGAGCAGCAGGGCGTCGTGGCGGCCGTAGGAGGCCAGGTGGCCGAGGACGGCGAGGGCGAGCCCGGTGCGGTGCTCCTCGGTGTCGAGGTGGTCCTCGGCGGCGAAGAGGTGCGCCTCGACGGCCTCCAGACCTCCGTGGAGGTCGAGGTAGAGCCGGGCGTAGTAGAGGGAGCGGTTCTCGACCCGCCAGTCGTGGCGGGGGTCGGCGAGCACGCACTGGTCGAGGGCCGCGAGGGCCTCGGCACGGGGGGCGGCGAGGGCGTGCAGGGTGCCGTCGCCGCGGCCCCTCTGCAGCAGACCGAGCAGGGTGCCGCTCGGCGCTATGGCTGGTTCGAACATGGGAAGACGCCTCACATCAAGCTGTCGACACGACGGGGTGGACCGGGGTGGACCGGGTCGGGCGCTGGGCCCGTCCGCGCGGTGGCCGCCCTAGTAGGCCGCGGGACAACATGCCGTCGGGCCGTCCGTCGTACGTCGCTTGTGCGCGCTGCTCATCTTCCTCTGCCTCTCGTCCGTGGCCCGGTCGGACGGCCGGGCTTGTCGTCATGATGACCGACCGTCTCCAGCGCCGCGACCACATTTACGGCACCGTTCCCACCTGGGGTTCAGGCCTCGTTCACCGGGTGGTGAAGAGCTCCAGGAGTTCGGTCTTGCCGAACATGCGGGCGGTGTCCAGGGCGGACGGAGCGCCGGACTCCGGATTCGCCCCGCCGGCGAGGAGGGCGCGGACGACGGCGTCCTCGCCCTTGAAGACGGCTCCGGCGAGCGGGGTCTGGCCGCGGTCGTTGGCGCGGTCGGCGTCGGCGCCGCGCTCCAGGAGGGCGGCGACCGCGGCGGCGTGGCCGTGGTAGGCGGCGAGCATGACGAGGGTGTCGCCCCGGTCGTTGGTGAGGTTCGCGGGGACGCCCGCGTCGACGTAGGCGGCGAGTGCGGCGGCGTCGCCGGTGCGCGCCAGGTCGAAGACCTTCGACGCCAGCTCGACGACCTCGGGGTCCGGGGTCTCGCTCATTTTCACAACCGCCTTCCGTGCTCCGCCTGCGTCCCGCGCGTGCCGCCCGGTACCGCCTGCCCTTGACCTGCGCACGGCAAGCGCGGCCGTACGAGTGAATCGACAGGGTACTGCCCTCGCGGTGACATGACCGCGTCCGGCCGAGGCAAGGATCACGGCGTCCACCACCCGTGACCGGCGCCTCTCCCCGCCCCCTTACCCCACTTCGGCGGTTTCGCCACCCGGGGCGGCGGTCAACGTCCGCCGGTCAAGTGAAAACGCCCGCCATTCACCCGAATGCACCTTTAGTCACATAGATACTTGCCGTGAACCTGGAAGGACTCATCGTGACTGTCCCCTCAACCAGGAGAACACCCAATGATCCTGTCCATCTCAGGCGTGGTCCTGCTCGGCATCATCTGCTTCCTGTTCTTCAAGAAGGACGGCCTCAAGGCCTCGCACGCCCTCGTCTGCGCGCTCTTCGGCTTCTATCTGGCGGGCACCGCCATCGCACCGAGCATCACCGCGGGCGGCCAGAGCCTGGCCGGCCTGCTGGGCGGAATCAAGTTCTGACGCCTCTCACCCCCTTCCACCACTCCAGGAGTACGACGTGGCCCCGCGACCACTCCCCCGCATTCTGAGCAGCGGCAGCGCGCAGCTCGCGCGCAGCCGAGAGATCGCGCGGTCGGCCGCCGACAGCGCCACCGACGTGCTCCACCCGCTGATCACGGTCTCCCGCGGTCTGCGGAAACTGGCCGCCGCCGCGCGCGCCAAGTGGGCCG
This sequence comes from Streptomyces hydrogenans, assembly GCF_014656075.1. Classification (GTDB taxonomy): domain Bacteria; phylum Actinomycetota; class Actinomycetes; order Streptomycetales; family Streptomycetaceae; genus Streptomyces; species Streptomyces hydrogenans. Next base: position 70,601 of record NZ_BNBS01000018.1, on the reverse strand, counting down.
CGACCCCCAAGGAACGGCGCGGTCCCACGCTGTTCCTGGTCGCGGCCTGCGTCCTGGTCGTCGCCCTCGTGCCGTACGGGCCGCTGCTCGCGCTCGTCGCGCTCATGGGCGCCGCCGCGTGGAAGGGGCGTGAGAAACCGGTCGTGAAGACCGGCCCCGACGAGGCGGAGGCGGCCCGGCTCAAGGGCCTGTACGAGGCCCTGGTGCCGTACTTCTCCGTCCCCGAGGACCCCGAGCCGCTCTTCGCCCACGGCGGCGACTGGGCCGGGGCCTTCGGCGACCACGCCTTCGACGACGACGGCCGCCTCACGCGGCTGCGCATCTCCTACCCGCCCTACTTCACCGACGGCGAGCCCGCCTCCCGCGCCCGGATCGAGCAGCTGCTCCACGCCAAGTCGGGACGCGGCCGCGAGTACCTCTTCGACTGGGACGAGGAGGGCAACCGGCTCGTCATGCACGTGCTGCCCGCCCTCCCGACCACCATCGCCGCCCAGCGCTTCGTCACCGCCCCGGGCGAGACCGTGCTCGGCTTCACCGACGCCGACGCCGTGCAGCGGACCGTCCCGGTCGTCTCCGCCGACGGCTCCGAGGACGCCCCGGCCGTCGTCTGGCGCACCGGCCCCCGCTCCACCGAGCCGCACCTGCTCGTCGTCGGACAGCCCGGCAGCGGCACCACCTCCCTGCTGCGCTCGCTCGCGCTCCAGGCCCTGGCGCACGGCGACGTGCTCATCGTGGACGGGGCGGGCGCCGGCGAGTACGCCTGCCTGGTCGGCCGCGACGGCGTCCTCGGTGTCGAGAGCGAGCTGCCGGGAGCCCTGGAGAGCCTGGAATGGGCCTCCCACGAGACCGAGCGGCGGCTGATCTCCGCCAACCGCGCCCGGCAGGCCGGCCACCCGGCCCCGGCGGACACCCGCCGCCCGCTGTGGATCCTCCTCGACCGCCCCGGCGCGCTGGGCCACCTGGCCGCCGCCGAGGGCCGCCCCGACCCCCAGGAACTGCTCCAGGTGCCGCTGCGGCACGGCCGGGCGGCGCAGGTGACGGTGGTGGTGGCGGAGCAGTTCGACACGGCCGACGCCCTCCACGAGGGGGTACGCGCGCACACCCGCGCCCGCGTGGTGCTCGGCCCCGGCTCCCCCGAGCAGATCGCCGCGGTGCTGGGCGCCGCGCCGCACACCACCCCGACCCCGCAGGTGCCGCCGGGCCGCGGCTACGCCCGGCTCGGCGCCGGCCCGGTCCTGCGGCTCCAGGTGCCGGCCACGCCCGACCCGTACGACGACGCCGTCGGCGACACCGACCGGCAGGCCGTCCTCGACCTGCTGCCGGAGCGGCGGGCGGCCGCCACGGTGGCGCTGGAGAAGGTCCCGGAGGCGGCGGCCGAGCCGACCCCCGGCCCCTTCCCCCTGCACACCCCGGTCCCGGCGGAGGGCTGACGCCCCGGCTCCGGCCCCGCGGACGGCGAAGGCCGGTACGGACCTCGGGTCCGTACCGGCCTTCGCCGTCCGCACGCGCGCGTGGGCACGCCGATCGGGGGCGGGCCCCGCACGGGTGGCCCGCCGTCCGCGTCGGCCCCCGGAGGCCCGGGGGCGGGTACGTCCGGGTCTCACGCCACGAACGTCCGGAGCGGGCACGTCCGGGTCACGCCACGAACGTCCGGGGCGCCTCCGCTCCCCCGCCGAGACCGGACTCCACCAGCCGGGCGGCGGCGGCGAGCCGGGACGCGGCCTCCTCGGCGACCGGGCCGCCGACCGTGAACGGAAGCCGGATGTACCCCTCGAAGGCGCCGTCGACGCCGAAGCGGGGGCCCGAGGGCACCCGGACGCCGACCCGCTCGCCCGCCTCGGCCAGCCGGGAACCGGAGAGCCCGCCGGTGCGCACCCAGAGCGTCAGACCGCCCCGCGGCACCTCGAACTCCCACTCCGGCAGCTCCCTGCGGACCGCGGCGACGAGCGCGTCCCGGTTCTCCCGCGCCTGGGCCCGGCGCAGGGCGACCGCCTCCTCCCAGCCGCCGGTGCGCATCAGCCAGTTGACGCCGAGCTGCTCCAGGACCGGGGTGCCGAGGTCGGCGTAGGCGCGGGCGGCGACCAGGGAGCGGATGACGTCCGGCGCGGCGCGGACCCAGCCGATCCGCATCCCGGCCCAGAACGCCTTGCTGGCCGAGCCGACGGTGAGGACCGTGGAGCCGGCCGGGTCGAAGGCGCAGACCGGCCGGGGCATCCGCACGTCGTCGTCGAGGTGCAGCTCGGTCATGGTCTCGTCGACGACCAGGACCGTGCCGGCCGCGCGGGCGGCCTCCACGAGCCCCCGCCGCTGGTCCTCGTCGGCCAGGGCGCCGGTCGGGTTGTGGAAGTCGGCGACGACGTACGCGAGGCGGGGCGCGGCGTCGCGCAGCACCTGGCGCCAGCGGCCGAGGTCCCAGCTGCCGAGCCCCTCGGACATGGCGACGGGGACCAGCCGGGCGCCGGCCTCCCGCATGAGCTGGAGGATGTTGGCGTACGAGGGCGACTCGACGGCGATCCGCTCGCCGCGCCCGGCGAAGAGGTGGCAGATGGCGTCGATGGCGCCCATCGCGCCGGTGGTGACCATGATCTGCTCGGGCATGGTCGGGATGCCGCGGGCGGTGTAGCGCTCGGCGAGCGTGGCGCGCAGCGCGGGCAACCCGGCGGGGTAGTCGCCGTGGGTGTGCGCGTACGGCGGCAGCTCCTCCAGGGCGCCCTGGACGCTGCGGGTCAGCCAGGGCTCGGGCGCGGGGAGGGCCGCGCAGCCGAGGTCGATGAGGGAGCCGAGGGTCTCCGGGGGCAGCGGTTCGAGGCCGCGCGCGGGCAGCGGGTTGCCGGCCGGGACGGCGGTCCAGCTGCCGGCCCCGCGCCGGGACTCCAGGAAGCCCTCCGTGCGCAGCGCCTCGTAGGCGGCGGCCACGGTCGTGCGGCTGACGGTGAGCGACAGGGCGAGCTCGCGCTCGGCGGGCAGCCGGGCGGCGACCGGCACCCGGCCCTCCAGGACGAGCAGCCGGATGCCGTCGGCCAGGGCCCGGTAGGCGGGCGGCTTCCGCGCGCCGGGGCCCGCCGGGCGGGGCTGCTGCGCCTGGAGCTGCCGCGCGAGCTGGGCGGCCCCGACGGCCGAAGTCCACTGAGCCATGGAAATCAGTCCACCTTCCTCGAATTGGCCATGGTTGGCTTCCGTTCTCCCGCCACAGAGTGGCATGAGTCGGTCCACCGTCACCACACCGGGCCGCGTTCCACACCCGTCACCACCCCAGGGGGGCACGTCCATGTCCATCGCCTCCGGCACTCGCGGCCGGCATCTGACCCGTCGGCTGGTCCAGCTCTACGTCGGCCTGACGCTGTACGGGATCAGCTCGGCGCTGCTGGTCCTGGCGGGGCTGGGCCTGGAGCCGTGGGGCGTGCTGCACCAGGGCCTGGCCGAGCGCACGGGGCTGACGATCGGGGTGGTGTCGATCGTCGTCGGCGCGGTCGTGCTGCTGCTGTGGATCCCGATCCGGCAGCGCCCGGGCCTCGGCACGGTCTCGAACGTGTTCGTGATCGGCCTGGCGATGGACGGCACGCTGGCGCTGGTCCCGGAGATCCACGGCCTGCCCGCCCGGATCGCGCTCCTGGCCCTGGGCATCGTGCTGAACGGCGTGGCCACCGGCCTGTACATCGCCGCCCGTTTCGGCCCCGGTCCGCGGGACGGCCTGATGACCGGGCTGCACCGGCTCACGGGCCGGTCGATCCGGCTGACCCGGACCCTGATCGAGATCGCGGTCGTCACCACCGGCTTCCTCCTCGGGGGATCCGTCGGCGTCGGCACGGTCCTCTACGCGCTGTCGATCGGCCCGCTCGCCCAGTTCTTCCTCCGTTTCTTCGCCGTCCCCGAGGCCACGGCCGACGCCGCCCCCGAGGCCACGGCCGGCGCCGCCCCGGAGCCCGCGGCCGACGCCGCCCCCGGGGCCACGGCCGTCGGCGCGCCCGTCGCCACCCCGGGGCCGGGCGCCGTCGACGCCGCCGTCGTCCCCGCGTCACCGGAAGGCGCCATACTGCGGCGGTGACTCGCGTACGCCACCCCTATCTCGACCACCCGCTCCCGCTGCCCTTCGCCCACCGGGGCGGCACGGCGGACGGCCTGGAGAACACCGCGGCCGCCTTCCGCCGGGCCGCCGCGGCGGGCTACCGCTACTTCGAGACCGACGTGCACACCACCGCCGACGGGGTGCTAGTCGCCTTCCACGACGCGACCCTGGACCGGGTGACGGACACCGGGGGCCGGATCCGCGACCTGCCGTGGGCGGCGGTTCGGGAGGCCCGGGTGGCGGGCAAGGAGCCGCTGCCGCTCTTCGAGGACCTGCTCCAGGAGTTCCCCGAGGCCCGCTGGAACGTCGACCTCAAGACCGAGTCGGCGCTGGTCCCGCTGGTGGACCTGATCTCCCGCACCGACGCCTGGGACCGGGTCCTGGTCAGCTCCTTCACGGAGGCACGGGTGGCGCGGGCGCAGCGGCTCGCGGGCCCCCGCCTGGCGACCTCGTACGGCGCCACCGGGGTCGCGGCGCTGCGGATGCGCTCGCTGGGGATCCCCGCCCCGCTGCGGGCCGGGGCCGTGGCGGCGCAGGTCCCGGAGACGCAGGGCGGGATCCGGGTCGTGGACCGTCGTTTCGTCCGGGCGGCGCACGCGCGCGGGCTCCAGGTGCACGTGTGGACCGTGAACGATCCGGGGCGCATGGAGTCTCTCCTCGACCTGGGGGTGGATGGCATCATGACCGATCATCTGGAGACGCTGCGCGAGGTCCTCACCGCCCGCGGGGCATGGACCTGAGGCCGAGCGGGCGTCCCGGGTACGGGGACGAGCGAGGGGGGCGTGCGGCCGTGACCGCCGAGACGACCGGTCCTGAGGGGCCCATCACCGATCCGGCCGAGCGCGGACGGGAGCAGCGCGGCTGGTACTTCTACGACTTCGCCTGCTCCGTCTACTCGACCAGCGTCGTGACCGTGTTCCTGGGGCCGTACCTGAACTCGGTGGCCGAGACGGCCGCCGGGGGCGAGGACGGGACGCTGTACCCGCTCGGCATCCCCGTGGCGCCGGGTTCGCTCTTCCCCTACACGGTGTCCTTCTCGCTGGTGGTGGCCATCATCGCGATGCCGCTGGTGAGCGCGGCCGCGGACCGCTGGGGCCGCAAGAAGCCGCTGCTCGCGGCGGCGGCGTACCTCGGCGCGGGCGCGACGACCGGGATGTTCTTCCTGGAGGGCACCCGCTATCTGCTGGGCGCCTTCCTGCTGGTCGTGGCGAACGCCTCCTTCGCCGTGGCGATGATGCTCTACAACGCCTATCTGCCGCAGATCGCCGACCCGGACGAGCGGGACCGGGTCTCCTCGCGGGGCTGGGCCTTCGGCTACACCTCCGGCGCCCTCGTCCTGGTGCTCAACCTCGTCCTGTACTCCGGGCACGCCTCGTTCGGCCTGGAGGAGGGCGAGGCGGTCCGGATCTGCCTGGCCTCGGCGGGCCTGTGGTGGGGCGCCTTCGCGGTGATCCCGCTGCGGCGGCTGCGCGACCGGCGGCTGCCGGCCCCGACCGGCGGCGCGCACCGGCCGGCCGGCGGCGGAGCGGTCGGCGCGGGGTGGCGGCAGCTGCGGTCGACGATCAAGGACATGCGCCGGCACCCGCTGACGCTGGCCTTCCTGCTCGCCTACCTCGTCTACAACGACGGGGTCCAGACGGTGATCTCGCAGGCGGCGATCTTCGGCGAGAAGGAGCTGGGCCTGGAGAAGACCACGCTCATCACGGCGGTGCTGCTCGTGCAGGTGCTGGCGGTGGCGGGCGCCCTGCTGATGGCCCGGTTCGCCCGGACGTACGGCGCCAAGCGGACGATCCTGGGCGCGCTCGTGGTGTGGACGGTCATCCTCCTGGCCGGGTACCTGCTGCCGGCCGGGGCCCCGGTCTTCTTCTTCTGCCTGGCGGCGGCCATCGGCCTCGTGATGGGCGGCACCCAGGCGCTGTCCCGCTCGCTCTTCTCCCACCTGGTGCCGGAGGGCAAGGAGGCGGAGTACTTCTCGGCGTACGAACTGAGCGACCGCGGGCTGAGCTGGCTGGGTCCGCTGATGTTCGGGCTCGTGTACCAGCTGACGGACAGCTATCGAGCTGCCATCATCTCTCTCGTGATCTTCTTCGTGGCCGGATTCGCGCTGCTCGCGCGGGTCCCCGTGCGGGAGGCCGTGAGGAAGGCGGGGAATGTCGTACCCGAACGAATTTAGACGCGGAAGTGAAAGGCCGGTAGTGTACGCGTTTGGCCTGCCAGGCGGACCGTTACTGCGTGCTGCTTTAGTGAAGACGCCGAGTCACATCTGCCGCCAGATGTGACAAATCGGTCACTGGTGGGTACAACAAGGGGCGGCACGACGGGCGACGCATTACCCGGAACGGGAATCTTTCTCGCCGACCGGACGTTGACCGGATGACGACGACAGCGACACCTGTCCTGTGGGCGACAAGCCCGGGAGGCACGATTCATGAGTGAGCGAGCTCTTCGCGGCACGCGCCTCGTGGTGACCAGCTACGAGACCGACCGCGGCATCGATCTGGCCCCGCGCCAGGCCGTGGAGTACGCATGCGAGAAGGGCCATCGTTTTGAGATGCCCTTCTCGGTGGAGGCGGAGATTCCGCCGGAGTGGGAATGCAAGGTCTGCGGAATCCAGGCTCTCCTGGTGGACGGCGACGGACCCGAGGAGAAGAAGGGCAAGCCGGCGCGTACGCACTGGGACATGCTCATGGAGCGGCGTACCCGTGAGGAGCTGGAGGAGGTCCTCGCCGAGAGGCTGGCCGTCCTGCGCTCCGGCGCCATGAACATCGCGGTGCATCCGCGCGACAGCCGCAAGTCCGCCTGACGGACGGCCCGGCACGAGCAACGCCGAGGGGCCCGGTACACGATCCGTGTACCGGGCCCCTCGGCGTTCTCGCGCCTCCGGCGGCCGGGCCCGCGCGTCCGAGGACGGAGTGCGCGGGCCCGTACGTCGTCGGCTCAGGGGGTCAGCGGCGGGCGCTGCCCGCCGGCGGGGCCGTACGGGCCCTGGGGGGCGTCGTCGCGGATGACCTCGCCCTGGACCACCTTCCCGTCCGGGCGGTGGATACGGGCCTGCTGGAAGGCGTCCTGGAGGCTTCCGGGGGACGCGGCGGCCATCCGGCGCTCGACGGCCCTCTCCGCGGTCCGGCCGAGGGCCGTGCGGACCTGGGGCACGAGGAGCAGCAGGCCGGCGACGTCCGAGATCAGACCGGGGATCATCAGGAGCAGCCCGCCCAGCATCAGGAAGCCGTTGCGGTCCTCGGCGCCCTTGCGGTCGGCCGCGTCCGGGACCGTGCCGCTCTGCGCGGCGGCCTGGGCCTGCTGGAAGGTGGAGGTGAGGTTGGCGAAGGCCCGGCGGCCGGCCCGCTTGATCACCGCCGCGCCGAGGACGGCGCCGCCGATCAGGAGGAGCAGGACGGTCAGCCCGCCGGCCGCGTTCGCCACGACGGTCAGCAGCCAGATCTCCAGGACCAGCCAGGCGGCGAGGCCCAGCGGGAGGAAGGTGCGCGCCCGGGAGCGCTTCGGGGCGAGAGGGGGCGGTGCGCCTGTCGTCATGCCCCCCAGTGTGCCTGGGCCGCCGCCGGAACGGCGTAAAGGAGAGATCAGCCCCCGGAGCGGGGCTCCGGGGGCCGGACGGGAGGGGGGACGGGTGCCGGGGTCAGGAGCGCTTGCGGCCGCCCAGGGCCTTGGAGAGCTTCTCGGCGCGGGCGGACACGCCCCAGCCGGTGACCCGCCAGAGCGCCTCGACGACGATGTTCCGGCTCATCTTGGAGTCGCCGATCTCGCGCTCGACGAAGGTGATGGGCACCTCGACGACGTGGAAGCCGGTGGCGACGGCGCGGCGGGCGAGGTCGACCTGGAAGCAGTAGCCGGCCGAGGCGACGTCCTCCAGGCCGAGGCCCAGCAGGGTCTCCTTGCGGAAGGCCCGGTAGCCGCCGGTGACGTCCCGGATCGGGACGTCGAGCATGAGGCGCGAGTACAGGCTGCCGCCGCGCGAGATGAACTCGCGGGACTTCGGCCAGTTCACGATCCGGCCGCCCGGCACCCAGCGGGAGCCCAGGACGAGGTCGGCGCCCTTGAGCGCGGTGAGCAGCCGGGGCAGCTCCTCCGGCTGGTGGGAGCCGTCGGCGTCCATCTCGACGAGGACGTCGTAGCCGTTCTCCATGCCCCAGGCGAAGCCCGCCAGGTAGGCGGCGCCCAGCCCTTCCTTGCCCTTGCGGTGGAGGACGTGGACGTGGTCGTCGTCGGCGGCGATCTCGTCGGCGAACTTGCCCGTGCCGTCCGGGCTGTTGTCGTCGGCGACCAGCACGTGGGCCTCCGGCACCGCCTCCCGTACACGCGAGACGATCGGCCTGATGTTGTCCGCCTCGTTGTAGGTCGGAATGATCACCAGCACGTCGCCGAGCGGGCCGTAACGCCTCTGGCCACCGTCGTTCACTACTGCCCCTTCGGATTCTGACATGGACCCCCACCTTAGCGAGGTCCCTGGAGTATCCCTGTGGCGTGGGTGGTGTGAGACCGGCGACGTGATCGCGGAGCGGGGCGCGCCGGGCGGGGCGGGGGAAGCCGTACGGCGCCGCGCGCGCGGGCGGGGGTGCCGTGCGGCGCCGGGAGGAGGGGGCGTGCGGCCGCCGGGAGAGGGGGCCGGGCGGGACCGGGAGAGGGGGCCCTGCGGGGCCGGAGGGGACGGGGTGCGGTGCGGGGCCCGACGTCCTTCGGTCCGACCCGGGACCCGCCGGCTGCGGATCGGCACGAGGCCGTTGTCTACTGAACGTCCGGGCCCCACCCGGGTCGCACCTTCCGCCGGAGAAACCTTCCCTCGCGGCCGAGGCGCGGGCGGCGGTCGGCGTCTGCGAGGAGGTGCGGTCCGGTCGGACGTCCTGTGGTGGACGCGGGAGAACCTACCGGGCCATGGCGGTCGGCTGTCAACACCCGTTTGACCTGCGGGGTTCCCGAGAAACCGCAGGCGGGGCGGGAAGATCCGCAGGTCGGGAACGAACCCGTGGTGCGTACATCCGGGTGGCCGTCAACGGCACATCACTCGTTCGGTCGTACGAAAACCGTCTGTCCGTGCACCACCGTCCGGAGGCAGACGGGGAGCTCGACCCCCGGGGACAGATCGGGCAGACCGGGCGTTCCGGAGCGCGGGTCGGTGGACCAGCGGGCCACCCGGTCGTCGGGCGCCTGGACGACCAGGTCGCCGGTCCGCCAGATCGCGTAGTCGGCGGGGGCGCCGGGCACCAGGGTGCCCGCGTCGTCCCGGCCGACCGCGCGCCAGCCGCCGCGGGTGTGGGCGGTGAAGGCGGCGCGGACCGAGACCCGGTGCTCGGGGGTGTGGTGGAAGGCGGCGGCCCGGACGGTCCCCCAGGGGTCGAGCGGGGTGACCGGGCTGTCCGAGCCGAAGGCGAGCGGCACGCCGGCCCTCAGCAGCGCCGCGTACGGGTTGAGGGTGCGGGCCCGCTCGGCGCCGAGGCGCTCGGCGTACATGCCGTCCTCGCCGCCCCACAGGGCGTCGAAGGCGGGCTGCACGGAGGCGGTGAGGCCCAGCTCGGCGAAGGCGGCGACGGTCTCCGCGGTGAGCATCTCGGCGTGCTCGACGCGGTGCCGGGCGGCCCGGATCCGGGCCAGGCCGAGCTTCTCGGCGGCGGCGCGGACGCCGTCGACGACGGCCGTGACGGCGGCGTCGCCGATGGCGTGGAAGCCGGCCTGGAGGCCCGTCTCGGTGCAGGCCACGACGTGGGCGGCGATCGCGGCGGCGTCCAGGTGGGCGGAGCCGGAGTGGCCGGCGGAGTCCGCGTACGGCTCGTGGAGGCAGGCGGTGTGCGAGCCGAGGGAGCCGTCGGCGAAGAGGTCGCCGGCCGCGCCGAGGGCGCCGAGCGCGCGGGCCCGCTCGACGTCGAGGTCGGCCCAGTAGCCCACCACCCGGGGGCCGGGCTCGCCGCGGGCGAGGTCCAGCAGGCCGGTGAAGTCGTCCTCGGAGGAGATCTGCGGCCCGCCGCACTCGTGGAGGGTGCCGATGCCCAGGGAGGCGGCGTGGGCGCGGGCGGCGCGCTGGGCCTCGGTGCGCTGGAGCGGGGAGACGGCGGCGAAGGCGGCGGCCCGGACGGCGTGGTGGGCGTCGCCGGTGAGCGGGGCGCGCCCGTCGTGGAAGCCGTCCAGGTCCCGTACGCCGGGCACGAGGTCGAGCAGCGCGGTGGTGACGACGGCCGAGTGGACGTCGATCCGGGTGAGGTAGAGCGGGCGGCCGCCGGTGAGGTCGTCCAGCTCCTCGCGGGTGAGCGGGCGCCGCTCGGGCCAGCGGGAGGCGTCCCAGCCGTGCCCGATGAGGATGCGGTCCCCGGGGCGGGCGGCGGCGTGGGCACGGATGAGCTCCGCCGCCTCGGCGAGCGAGGCGGCGGCGGACAGGTCGAGGCCGGTGAGCGCGAAGCCGGTGGCCGTGGTGTGGACGTGGGCGTCCACGAAGGCCGGGGTGACGAGCGCACCCTCCAGGTCGATCACCTCGTCCACGCCGGCGGCGAAGGCGTCGGCGGCGCCTTCCTCCCCCACCCAGGCGATGTGACCGCGCTCCACCACCATGGCGGTGGCGAAGGGGTCGGCGGGGCTGTGGACTTCTCCACCGCGCAGGAGCACGGTGCGGTGTTCGCCGGAGTTCAGGGTGTCGCTCATGCGACCAGGCTAAATGCGCGGGGGCCTGGCTTCGTACGGGGTGGACAGGACGACGGTGGTGCGGCTGGAGACGTGCGCCTGGGAGCGGATGCGGCTGAGCAGGTGCTCCAGCTCCAGCGGGGTGGCCACCCGGACCTTGAGGATGTAGTTCTCGTCACCGGCGACGCTGTGGCACGCCTCGATCTCGGGGATGTCGGCGAGCCGGTCGGGGGTGTCGTCGGGGGCGCTGGGGTCGAAGGGTTTGACCGAGATGAAGGCGGTCAGCGGCAGGCCCACCGCCTCGGGGTCGACGACGGCGGCATAGCCGCGGATGACACCGCGCTGCTCCAGCCGGCGGACGCGCTGATGCACGGCCGACGTGGACAGGCCCGTGGCCTTGCCCAGGTCGGTGTAGCTCATGCGCCCGTCCTTGACGAGCAACTCCACGATCTGACGATCCAGCTCCTCCATGCGCCGACCCTATTGCGCGGAGGGGTCCCGGGCCCAGCCGGGAGCGGGTCTTATCGGCCGCTATGGGCGATCACGCGGCACCTGCGACAGGCATGTGACGAACGCCACAGGTTTGCGCCGGGCATCGCCGGCCGGCTCACGGTTATGCGGAGTCCCGCATGGGAAGGGCTTGCTGTGGTTCGGCCGCACAGTATCGACCGACCGGTCCGAGGGGGAGATTCTCCATGCAGGAGCCCGTTGATTCCGTCGACACGTCCGACGAGTTCGACGCGTACGACACCTTTGAGATGTTCCGGGTCATCTGCCCGGAGTGCGATCAGCCGATCGCCCTGCTCGCCGACGAGGACGCGCTGCCCGAGCACGCGCTGTGCCCGTCGCCGTGGAACCCCTTCACGCTCACGGTCTGTGCCGGCACCGGCCGTTCCGCGGACGAGGCGGTCTCCGCCGACGACGGCGTCGGGGTCCAGGAGCAGGACACCGCGCTGCTCCTGACGCTCCCCCAGGGCCTCGACTGGCGGAAGCAGCCCTTCTCGCACATCGGCGGCCCGGGCTCGCGGCCGATCCGCGCGGCGCAGCTGCGCCGCGCGGCCTGAGCCGGGCTACTCCTCGCCGGTCCAGTAGTCGCCGCGCACCATCGCCGCGAGGGTGGCGTGGTGCAGGATGAGCCGGTCGGGGTCCGCGGGGACCTCGACCTCACCGAAGTACGCCTGGCGGTACGCGATCCGCAGCATCACGATCGCGTGCCGCAGCGCGGCGTACAGGGTGTGGAACTCCATCGCGCGCGGCACGTGCCCGGTGAGTTCGGCGTACCTCCGCTCGATCGCCCCGCGGCGCAGGAAGCCCGGCAGGCCCGGCTGGCCGAAGCCCACGGTGAGGTCCTGGAAGAAGCGGTGGAGGTAGACGGTCCAGCCGAGGTCGACCTCGCGGGGCGCGCAGGCCGCCATCTCCCAGTCGAGGACGGCGGCGGGGGCGAAGCCGTCGTAGACGATGTTGCCGATGCGGGCGTCGCCCCAGCAGAGCACCGCCGGCCCCTCGTCGTCCGGCCACAGCTCCTCCAGGCGCGCGAAGGCCGCCTCGATGAGCGGTGAGGGCGCGAGCCCCTCCACCACCCAGGCGTAGTAGGCGCGTTGGGCGTCGACGTGGCGGCGCAGCGCGCTCCCCTCGCCCTCCGGGAGCAGGAACTCGGCCTCCTTCGCCGGGAACTGGTCGTGCAGCCGGGCCAGGACCGCCACCGACTCCTCCTCCAGCGTGGCGCGTTGGGCGTCGGTGGCGCCGTGCAACCAGTTCCCCTCGTACGTGTAGGGCATGACGTCCGGCGGGACGCGCCCCTCGGCGCGGGCCATCACGAAGAAGGGGGCGCCGAGCGGTCCCGGGTCCTCCTCCAGCCACATGACCCGGGGGACGGGCACGTCGGTGTGCTCGGCGACGAGCCCCATCACCCGGTGCTGGCGGGCCATGTCGTACACGGGGAAGACCGTGTACGCGGCGGGGTCGGCGGCCAGCCGCAGGGCGCAGCCCCGGACGGGGGCGTCCGGGTGCTCCAGGTCGAAGAGCAGCGTCTCGCTGGACATCCCGTTGGAACCGGGAACGGCGAGCCCGGAGACCCGGGCCCCGGGAAGCCTGCGGTCGAGCCAGGCGGTCAGCCGGGCGGCCAGCTCCTCGGGGTCGCGGGTGGTGGTGCGGGGACGGGGGGCGGTGGCCATGCGGGTCTCCCTCTCTGCTGGGGCTCGGGTGCGCCTCCGGGGCGAGGGCGCGGAGCACCCGGACGCCGGACGCCCGGACGCCGGACGCCCGGACGCCGGACGCCGGGATGCCGGGATGCCGGGCTCGCGGGTGCGGCCGCGTTCGGCCGGGCCGGTTCCGTTTCGCCTGGTCCGCCCGGCCGCGCGCGGCCGGGTCCCTGTCCCCGGTGCGCCGCCCCGGCCCACACGCCGGTGCGGGGGCCGGAGGCGCGGAGGTGGCTCAGGGCGCGGTGGAGGTGAAGTCGGCGAAGCCGCTGGGGTCGTGGCGGCCGAAGGAGCCGTGCTCGAAGATGCCGTAGCCGGTGCGGCCGTCGAGGGTGAAGCGGGCGGAGTGGTCGGTGACGCCGTAGCCGGCCAGGGGATGGGCGGTCGGGTCGGAGAGGTCGTAGACCCGCCGGTCGGTCCAGTCGCGGCCCTGCCAGGTGCCGTGCTGCCAGTCGCCGGCGGGCGGGTAGCCGGCGCCGACGGCGAGCGGGGACGACGCGAGGACCTCGACGCCGATCTCCAGGGGCTTGCCGGTGGGGTCGGTGAGGTGCACGACGGCGCTCTCGGGGTGGCGGGTGCCGGACCGGTACGCGATCTCGGTGCGGGGCCAGCCAAGTTGGGCGTCCCGGTGGCCTTCGCGGACGAGCTGCGCCTGGTTGAGGGTGCGGTAGCCGTCGGCGTCCTCCTGCGCGACGACCATCACGAAGCGGTCGTCGAAGCGCATGGGGATCCAGAGCCAGTGGAAGCCCTCGGGCCGCGTCTCGGCGGCGCGGCCGGGCTCCTCGCCGGGGATCGGGCGGACTCCCCAGCTGCGGTCACGGGTCCCGGTCCACTCCCCCGCCGTGACGTCGAACCGCTCACCGCCCGCGGTGACGGTGCCCGCGCAGCGACCGGCCTGGACGAAGCGGCGCCCTTCGAGGGTCAGCCGGCCGCCCGTGCGCTGGAGGTGGTGCGGCTCCCAGAGCGTCGGGAAGTCCCCGGTCCAGGTGAGGTCGAAGGAGAGCCCGTCGGGGTCGGCCGGATCGGCGGCGCAGCTCAGCGTGAAGCGGCGCAGCGGTTCGTCGACGGTGATCCGCAGCGGGCCGACCTCCAGGCGCGTCCGGTCGTCGCCGAGCGCGTCGGAGGCCCGGACCGCGTGCAGCCGGTCGCCGGTGCGCAGGGTGGCGTAGGCGTCGATCACCCCGGTGTTGGGATAGACGCCGAGGCCGGCGATGAGCAGGGCCCGTCCGGCGTGGTCGAAGACGTGGAAGATGCAGCGGTCGTAGGCGTTCCGGTCCCCGCTGATGTGGTGCTTCATCGACAGCGGAGCCTGGTGCACGGGGTATTCGTCGAGCGCGACGGGCCGGTCGTCGTCCACGGCTGACCTCCTGGTCCTCGAAGAGGATCTGACGGTACGTCAGACATCACGGCGAGGACCAGAGTCGTGCGAGGGGCGCCCGCCCGGGGCAGGGTGGGCGCCGACTTCCCCTCGGGGGCGATGCCGGGAGCAGGGGGCGGGGCGCTCGGGCGGTGGCGGACGGGGCGTGGCGGGGCGGCGCGGGGCGGTACGGGGCGGTACGGGACGGCGGACGTCGAGGCCGGGGCCGGGGGCAGGCCAGGCCAAGGCGGGAGCTGGGGCGCGAGGTGGGTGCGGGGTGAGGGCCGGACCGCCAGGCAGGCCACGGGTCGGGCGCGGACGAGTACGGGTACGGGTACGGGTACGGGTACGCACCACGTTCAAAGCGGTGAGCCATGCCCGAAGCGGTGAGCCGCTTTCGAAGCGCGAGTCGGGTCGGGGCCACGCCGGGTAAGGGGGGAACTTTCGCTCGAATCCGTCGGGGGGTGACCCGGCGGGGGCGGGACGCGTTGGTTCGGGCATGACCACGCTGTACTCCACACCCAGCGGAGTCGGTCGGCATCGGCAGACCGAACCGAGCGGTGAAGAATCGGTTCTTCACCGGATTCCGGAGGCGCCGGGCCCGCCCGGCCCCTCCCCCGACGGCGCCGCTCCGGTGCCGGTGCCCGTGCCGGGACCGGCTCCGGCACCCCTTCCCCCCCGGGCCCTGGCTCCGGCACCCCCTCCCCCGCAGGCCGCGGCACCCGTACCGCTCCCTCCGCAGGCTCCGGCACCGCTTCCCGGGCAGGTCCCGGGGCCGGGTCCGGAACGGGTTTCCGTGCCCGCGCCGCTCCCGGAGCCCACGGCCGTCGGGCCCGTGCCCACCCTGATCGCGGCTCCCGTCCCCGTACAGGTCCATCCCGACCCGCCGATCTACCAGGCGCTGTACGCGCTCTGGGCCAGCCAGGGGCGCGCCCTGCCCGGGCGTCGGGACGCGGAGTGGACGCGGCTCGCCGCGGGGCCGGTCTGGGCCGACCGGACGGTCCGGGTCAGCGGGGTGCTGGTCGGGCCGGGCGAAGCGACCTGACCGCCCGCCGACGGGTCACATCAGGCCCGCGCGGGTGACCAGGACGGCGAGCAGGACGACGAGGGTCCAGCCGAGGACGTGCTCCAGGAGCTCGGGGCCCCGGTCGTCCTGGGGGCCGCCCGTGCGGGTGCGCGCGAACAGACGGCCGGCGAGGGTGGTGGTGGCGCTCATGGCCACCACCATGGGGCACCCCGACGCCCCCGTACAGAGACGTCCCTCACACCCGCCGCCCGCACCGGCAGCGCTCAGAGCACCCCGACCGCCTGAAGCGCCTTGCGCTGCGCGGGAGTCGGCCGGTCGGGGAAGTACAAGTAGCAGACCCCGCCTGTGCCGGACACCACTTTCCCGCTCGCGTTGTACCGCTTGGTCCGCAGCCAGATGTTCTCCCACTCGCGGCGGAGGTAGACGCGGCGGACGGCCTCGTTGGTCGGGGAGGCGGGGTCGTTGGCGATCACGTCGCCTTCGGGGGTGAAGCCGATCACGGTCATCAGGTGGCCCGAGGTGCCGTAGCCGGCGCCGGTCAGCTCCTCCTTGCGGAAGGACTGGGACGTTATGGCCGGGATGCCGGCGCGGATCAGGGTCTCCAGGTCGGTGAGGGAGCGGAGGCGGGTGACGACGGCGTTGAGGTCGGGGTAGGCGGAGGCGTAGGCGGCGTTGAAGGGCCAGTTGCCGCAGCCCGCGTACTGGAAGTCGTAGGTGAAGCGGGCCGCGTGGCAGACCTGCGGGTCGGCGAAGGCGGGGTCCACCCAGGCCAGGTCGGCGGCGGACGGCTCGCGCCCCCAGTACTCGACGATCATCTGCGAGGAGGTCGGGCTGCACCACGCCTCGCCGCCGTTGTCGTACTCCGGGTACTGGCCGACGTGGGTGTTCTGCGAGTAGCGGGGCACGGCCAGCTCGCGGGCGAGGCCGGGCGCGGACGCCGGGACGGTGAAGCGGTCCGGGACGTCCGAGGCCATCGCGCCGACCCGCCAGACCGTGGGGGTGAGGGTGGTGCCGGGGCGCCGGTAGAGGGTGAGGCGCAGGCGGTACGAGGCGAGCCGGAGCCCGCTCGCCGGGTCGTCGACCGCGAAGGTGTCGGTCCAGACGCTGCTCCGGCCGTCGCTCTGGTCGTCGACCGAGGTGCGCCTGATGTCGGTGTCGCCGGAGGCCCAGCGGCCCATCACGAACCACGGGGTGCCGGTGCCGTCGGAGTACGTGCCGGACAGCTCGACCTGGAGCCAGGTGCCGGCCGGGGTGCGGGCGTTCCAGGAGGCGATCGCCTCGGTGGCCGGCACCTCCGGGGTGTGCGCGGGCGAGGTCCAGCGGGCGTACTCCCAGGCCGAGGTCCGCCCGGTGTGCGGGTCGGTGTAGTCGGTACGGCCCAGGGGGGCGTCCAGGACCAGGCCGGGGCGGCGCCCGGCGACGGCCCGGGTGCCCTCGGCGTGGCCGGTCCGCCAGTCGGTGTAGGTGGACCAGAAGCGGTTGGCGACGCCCCCCGGAGCACCCACCGGAGCCCCGCCCGGGGCGGGATCCGGCGCCGGCTCCGGCACGGCCGGACGGTCGGAGGCGGTGGCGGCCTCCGCCGCGGCCGTGCCCGCGGCGGCCGCGAGCGCTGCGGCGAGGACGGTCCGGCGTGAGGCTGATCCGGGCATGGCGAGGACCTCCGGTCGAGGACGGAGACGGCGATCGGGCGGGGCGGCGCGGGCCCACTATCCCGGCTCGGCCGGGCCTCCGCCAGCACTTCGGCCCGCGTCGCCGCCGGCGTCATGGGTATGGACCACTGACGGTGGCACCTCGCTGACCTGCGCGGGCACCCCTCACCTACCCTGGGCCGCATGGACGACCTCGACCGCGCCGCCCGCGCGCTGCGCCGGCTGCCGCCCTCGCTCGGACCGGTCCGCCTTGTCGCCGTCGACGGCCACGCCGGCTCCGGGAAGTCCACGCTCGCCCGCCGGCTCGCCGCCGCGCTCGGCGGCGCGCCCGTGCTGCGGCTCGACGACCTCGCCACCCACGAGGAGCTCTTCGCCTGGACCGCCCGGCTGCGCTCCCAGGTCCTGGAGCCGCTGGAGCGGGGCGCGACCGCCCGCTACCGGCCGTACGACTGGGACCTGCGACGCTTCGGGCCCGCCC
The DNA here is from genome assembly GCF_014656075.1 of Streptomyces hydrogenans. GTDB lineage: Bacteria > Actinomycetota > Actinomycetes > Streptomycetales > Streptomycetaceae > Streptomyces > Streptomyces hydrogenans. Next base: position 53,202 of record NZ_BNBS01000018.1, on the reverse strand, counting down.
GGGAGCTGCCCCCGGCGCCCGTGGTGCTGGTGGAGGGGGTGGGATCCGGGCGGCGGAAGCTGCGGCCGCACCTCGCGTGGCTGCTGTGGATGGAGCGGCCGGCCGCGGCGTCCTGGGAGCGGGGGCGGCACCGGGACGGACCGGAACAGGCCGCGTTCTGGGACGGTTGGGTCGTGGCGGAGACTCGCCATTTCGCCGAGGACCCGTCGCGGCCCTTCGCCGACACCCTGGTACGGGAGCGGGACGAGGGGTACGACTGGCTTCCCGGGCCCGCTGTGACAGCGGGCCCGGACCAGATCATCACCCACCGTGACGGCGTGATGGCGGCGGACTGAGTCCCCGGAATTCCGCTTCCGCAAGTCCTCCGAGGGCGCTTGACCCCGGGGGCGTACAGGTCTTACGTTCTCAATGTGCGGCTTTTCGACAGCCGCCGCAGACACGAAGCCCCCGGTTGTTCCCCCGTGATCGGGGGCTTCGTTCTGCCCTTCGCGGCCCCCTCCGGGCCCCCCTCGACCTCTCGCGCTCACCCAGGGTCACCGCTTCCGGATCTTGCGCTTCTCCTTAAGCGCACCACCCCTGCGCAGGTACGATGCCCCCAGGTGCGGTCAAATCCCGTCCATACGCCGACGGTTGTGGGGGACCCGATGGACATCGGCACGCAGGGCGCGCAGGCCCCCGCCGAACTCGCCTGGCTGCGCGGAGTGGACGCCTACACCATGGGCGCCTATCCGCAGGCCGAGGAGGAGTTCCGGGCCGCGGTGCGGAGCGATCCCGGCATGGCGGACGCCTGGCTGGGGCTGCACGCGCTCCGGGTGGACACCACCACCGCGCTGCTCCGCATGTACCGCAACCGCGAGCGCTTCGGCGAGCAGCGCGCCCGCCACCGGCGCACGCTCAACTCCTGGTACTGGCTCGGCTGGTGGGTGCAGCCGGTGCTGGAGAGCCCGCGCGACCTGCTGCTCGCGCACGCCTCCCACTGGCTCGACGGGCGGCACGTGCCGGAGCTGGACCGGGCCCTCGCCGAGCTCCCGCCGGTCGACACCGACCCGCAGGTCCGCTTCCTGCACGCCTGCCGCTCCTACCTGGTCAAGGACTGGGACCAGCTCGTCCGGCACACCGAGCCGCTCGTCGACGACCCGCTGCTGGGCATCGAGGCCGGCCTCTTCGGCGGCATGGCCCGGGTGCGCCTGGAGATGTACGGGCAGGCCGAGCCGCTGCTGTCGGCGGCCCTGATGCGCTGCCGCAGCGAACAGCCCCAGCGCAAGGAGCTGCGCTACTGGCTCGCCCGGGCCCACGAGGGCACCGGCCGCAGCGCCGCCGCCCTCCCGCTGTACCGCGCGGTGCACCGGGTCGACCCGGCGTTCATGGACACCGCCGCCCGGCTCGCCGCCATCGCCGAGTACGACGGCTTCGACGGGCTCGACGGCATGGACGAGCAGGCCGGACTCGCCGCCGTCGTCCTCGGCACGGTGGGCAGCGGCACCGGCCCGGACGGCACGGACACCGCCGCCGGCCCCGAGACCGAGCCCGCCTCCCCCGGCGGCGACGGGCTGCGCCGCTCCCCCGACCCGGTGCCGCCCGCCGCGCCGTCCGCGCCCCCGGAGGTCGTACGGCACAGCTCGCCGGTGCCCGCGCAGCCCGGGCCGCCGCGCTTCCCCGCCGGACCGACGGATCCCGTACGGCTCGCGGAGGCCCTCGCCGAGCTGGAGGGCATGGTCGGGCTCGAACCCGTGAAGCGGCAGGTCAAGGCGCTGTCGGCGCAGCTGGAGATGGCCCGGCTGCGGGCCGGTCAGGGGCTGCCGGTGCAGCCGCCGAAGCGGCACTTCGTCTTCTCGGGGCCGTCCGGCACCGGCAAGACCACGGTGGCCCGGATCCTGGGCCGGGTCTTCTACGCGCTCGGACTGCTCGGCGGCGACCATCTGGTGGAGGCCCAACGGGCCGACCTGGTGGGCGAGTTCCTCGGCCAGACGGCGGTGAAGGCGAACGAGCTGATCGACTCGGCGGTCGGCGGGGTGCTCTTCGTCGACGAGGCGTACGCGCTCTCCAACTCCGGCTACAGCAAGGGCGACGCCTACGGCGACGAGGCCCTCCAGGTGCTGCTGAAACGGGCCGAGGACAACCGGGACCACCTCGTGGTCATCCTGGCCGGCTACCCGGAGGGCATGGACCGGCTGCTCGCCGCCAACCCCGGGCTCTCCTCCCGCTTCACCACCCGGGTCGACTTCCCGTCCTACCGGCCGCTCGAACTGACCGCGATCGGCGAGGTGCTGGCCGCCGCGAACGGCGACGGCTGGGACGAGGAGGCCCTGGACGAGCTGCGCTCGATCAGCGGCCACGTGGTCGAGCAGGGCTGGATCGACGAGCTGGGCAACGGCCGCTTCCTGCGCACCCTGTACGAGAAGTCCTGCGCCTACCGGGACCTCCGGCTCTCCGGCTACCCCGGCACGCTCACCCGCGAGGACCTGGCCACCCTGCGGCTCGGGGACCTCATGCAGGCGTACGGGGAGGTGCTGTCGGGCCGCGGTCCGGCGGACCGCGGCCCCCAGCAGGAACCGCCCTTCTGACCCGCTAGGCGACGGGCGCCGGGGCGGGGTTCAGCCGGTGCGCGGGGTCGCGGACCTCGCCCACCAGCGTCTCCAGGACGTCCTCCAGGGCGACCAGGCCGAGGACCCGGCCGGAGGCGTCGGCGACCTGCGCGAGGTGGGTCGCCGCCCGGCGCATCACGGTGAGGGCGTCGTCCAGCGGCAGCTCGGCGCGGAGCGTCGCCATCGGGCGCCACAGCTGCCGCGGCACCGCCCGCTCCCGCTCCTCCAGGTCCAGCACGTCCTTGACGTGCACGAAGCCGAGGAAGACGGCCTGCCGGCCCTCGGCGCGGACCGGGAAACGGGAGTAGCCGGTCCGCACCGTCAGCTCCTCGATCTCCCGGGGGGTGACCGACGGCGGGACGGTGACGAGCGCCGCGGCCGGGATGAGGACGTCGATGACCGGGCGGCTGCCCAGCTCCAGGGCGTCCTCCAGGCGCTCCTGCTCGGCCGGGTCGAGGAATCCGGCCTGGCCGGCGTCCTCGACGAGCCGGCCGAGCTGGGCGCTGGTGAAGACGGCCTCCACCTCGTCCTTCGGCTCGACCTTGAAGGCCCGCAGGACCAGGGCCGAGCAGGCGCCCAGGGCGGCCGTCACCGGACGGCAGAGCCGGGCGAAGCCGACCAGGGCGGGGGCGAGCCAGAGCGCGGTCCGCTCGGGCGCCGCCATCGCCAGGTTCTTCGGGACCATCTCGCCGATGACGAGGTGGAGGAAGACGACCACGGCGAGGGCGATCACATAGCCGAGCGGGTGGATGAGACCGGCCGGCACCCCGACGGCGTGGAAGGCCGGTTCGAGGAGGTGGGCGACGGTCGGTTCGGCGACCGCGCCGAGCGTCAACGAGCAGACGGTGATGCCGAACTGGGCGGCGGCCATCATCCGCGGCAGGTTCTCCAGGCCGTAGAGGACCTGTTTGGCGCGGGCACCGCCGAGCGGCTCGATCTGGCTGCGGCGGACGGAGACGAGCGCGAACTCGGCGCCGACGAAGAAGCCGTTGGCCAGGACCAGCAGGAGGGCGAGGAGGAGTTGCAGGGTGTTCATCGGGCCGCCTCCGCCATCGGCACCGGGGCGGTGCGCACGATCCGGACCCGCTCGGCCCGGAAGCGGTCGACGCGCCGGACCGAGAGCCGCCAGCCGGGGAGTTCGGCCCGGTCACCGGGGGCCGGGATCCGGCCGAGGAGGTCGGCGACGAGCCCGGCGACCGTCTCGTACGGGCCGTCGGGCACGTCGAGTCCTATCCGGCGCAGCGTGTGGACCCGGCAGGAGCCGTCGGCCTCCCAGGCCGGGCGGCCGTCCTCGGCCGGCGCGGCGGCCAGTTCGGGGCCGGCCCCGGCGGCGGGGTCGTGCTCGTCGCGGACCTCGCCGACCAGTTCCTCGACGATGTCCTCCAGGGTGACCACGCCGGCCGTGCCGCCGTACTCGTCGACGACGACGGCGATCGGCTGCTCGCGGCGCAGCCGCTCCAGCAGGGCCTGGACCGGCAGCGACTCGGGGACCAGGAGCGGCGGGACGGCGATCCGGCCGACGGAGGTCCGCGGGCGGGCGTCGGGGGCGACGGCGAGCGCGTCCTTGAGGTGGACCATGCCCACGACCTCGTCGATGCGGTCCCGGTAGACGGGGAAGCGCGAGAGGCCGGTGGCGCGGGTGAGGTTGAGGACGTCGGCCGCGGTGGCGTCCCACTGGAGGGCGCTGACCTTCACGCGCGGGGTCATGACCTGCTCGGCGGTGAGGCCGGCCAGGGACAGGGTCCGTACGAAGAGGTCGGCGGTGTCCTGTTCGAGGGCGCCGGCGCGGGCCGAGTGCCGGGCGAGGGATTCCAGCTCGCCCGGGGTGCGGACCGAGTCCAGCTCCTCGGTGGGCTCGACGCCCAGGGCGCGGACCAGTCCGTTGGCCACCCGGTTGAGCAGGGCGATCACCGGCCGGAAGGCGGCGGAGAAGCGGCGCTGCGGGGCGGCGACGAAGCGGGCGACCTGGAGCGGCCGGGAGACCGCCCAGTTCTTGGGGACCAGCTCGCCGACGACCATCTGCACGGCCGAGGCGAGCAGCATGCCGATCACCACGGCGACCCCGGAGACGGCGCCCGGGGGGAGCCCGGTGGCGGTCAGCGGGGCGTGCAGCAGGCCGGCGAGCGCGGGCTCGGCGAGCATGCCGACGATCAGCGAGGTGAGGGTGATGCCGAGCTGGGTGCCGGAGAGCTGGAAGGACAGCTCGCGCAGCGCCGAGACGACGGTGCGGGCGCGCCGGTCACCGGCGGCCGCGGCCCGCTCGGCCTCGGCGCGCTCGACGGTCACCAGACCGAACTCGGCGGCGACGAAGAAGCCGTTGGCGAGGATCAGGAGGAAGGCTGCCAGAAGGGGCAGCAGAGAGACGATCATGCCGCCGCCTCGTGGGGAGAGGGGGCGGCGCGGGTACTACCGGACGATCCGTCCATTGCCGGAGGGAGTCACTCCTCGGGTCGAAGGGTGGCCTCGCCGGCCGCCGGCGGCGGCCCTGCACGCGCGAGGCGGTGGTGCGCTCGGCACCACCGCCTCAAGAGTAGTCACGCGGGGGCCCCGTACGGCAGGGGGGACGCCCCGGATGGGGGACGGGCCGGGCTTCTCCCGGTCCTCGGCCCGGGGGCCGGCCCCTGGCCCGCGTCGGGGTTCAGGCCGTCTCGGACCCGGTGCCGCGGCTGTCCGCGAGGGCCCGCAGGGCGCGGGCGTCCCTGATGGCGGACTCCTTGGCGATGCCCGGCTGGATGCCGAGGGCCGGCAGGCTGGTGCCGTCGCTGAGGTCGAGGAAGACCCACGGGTCGCCGGGACGCAGGTTGACGCGGAGGATCTCCGCCCAGGCGAGGCGCCGGGTGCGGGTGATGTTGACGACCGTGACGCCCTCGCTGTCGGCGACGACCTTCGGGCGGCTCAGCAGCACCAGGACGGCGAGGAAGAGCGCGGCGGTGAAGACGAAGCTGGCCCGCTCCCCCGGTCCGAGCCGCTCCAGCATCAGCGCCACCGCGGTGATCGCCGCGAACATGACGACGCCCACGGTCAGCAGGACGGCGCGGGTGCGGCCCGGCCGGAAGGTGACCGGGAGGGCGGGCGTGAGCGACTCGGACATCGGGGTTCCTCGGTGCCAGGAGTGGTGCGGCAGGGTTCAGAGACGGCAGGCGTGGATCGCGGTGGTGAGGATCGCGCGGGCGCCCAGCTCGTACAGGTCGTCCATGATCCGCTGCGCGTCCTTGGCGGGGACCATCGCGCGGACGGCGACCCAGCCCTCGTTGTGCAGCGGGGAGACGGTCGGCGACTCCAGGCCCGGGGTGAGGGCGACGGCCTGCTCCAGGTGCTCGGCGCGGCAGTCGTAGTCCATCATCACGTAGCTGCGGGCGACGAGGACGCCCTGGAGGCGGCGCAGGAACTGCTGGACCTGCGGGTGGTCGGTCTCGGCGCCGTGGCGGCGGATCACGATCGCCTCGGACTTGAGGATCGGCTCGCCGATGACCTCCAGGCCGGCGTTGCGCAGGCTGGTGCCGGTCTCGACGACGTCGGCGATGATCTGGGCGACGCCCAGCTGGATCGCGGTCTCGACGGCGCCGTCGAGGTGCACGACGGAGGCGTCGATCCCCTGGTCCGCGAGGTGCTTGGCGACGATGCCCTCGTAGGAGGTGGCGATCGTCATCCCGCCGAAGTCCTCCGGGCCCTTGGCGGTGCCCGGGCGGGTGGCGTAGCGGAAGGTGGAGCGGCCGAAGTTCAGCGCCAGGATCTCCTCGGCGCTGGCGCCGGAGTCGAGGAGCAGGTCCCGGCCGGTGATGCCGATGTCCAGCTTCCCGGACGCCACGTAGATGGCGATGTCCTTCGGCCGCAGGTAGAAGAACTCGACCTCGTTGTCGGGGTCGATGACCACCAGTTCCTTGGACTCCTTGCGCTGGCGGTAGCCGGCCTCATGGAGCATGGCCGACGCAGGTCCGGAGAGGGAACCCTTGTTCGGGACGGCGATGCGCAGCATGGGGTGAGCTTCCTTCGGCTGGGAGTGGTGGGAGAACGGTGGGGTGGGTGCTCAGAGGTGGGCGTAGACGTCGTCGAGCGAGATCCCGCGCGCGACCATCATCACCTGGACGTGGTACAGCAGCTGCGAGATCTCCTCGGCGGCCGCTTCCTTGCCCTCGTACTCGGCGGCCATCCAGACCTCGGCGGCCTCCTCGACGACCTTCTTGCCGATGGCATGGACGCCCTTGCCGACCAGCTCGGCGGTGCGGGAGGTGCTGGGGTCGCCGTTGGCGGCCTTGAGCTGGAGCTCGACGAAGAGCTCTTCGAAGGTTTTGTTCGCCATGATGTCCTTAGGGTACGGCTTCGTCGGGGGGCTCCGTCCCCGGGGTTCACTCCGTGGACTTGCGCCAGGGCTCGCTGACCGTGCGGAGGATGGTGGCGGTGGCGACGGCGGCGGTGACCGCTTCGTGCCCCTTATCCTCGTTCGATCCCTCCAGGCCGGCGCGGTCCAGCGCCTGCTCCTCGTTGTCGCAGGTCAGTACGCCGAAGCCGACGGGCACGCCGGTGTCGATGGAGACCTGGACCAGGCCCTGGGTGACCCCCTGGCACACGTACTCGAAGTGGGGGGTGCCGCCGCGGATGACCACGCCGAGGGCGACGATCGCGTCGTAGCCGCGCTCCGCGAGCACCTTGGCCACGACGGGCAGTTCGAAGCTGCCGGGGACGCGCAGCAGCGTCGGCTCGTCGATGCCCAGCTCGCCGAGGGCGCGCAGGGCGCCGTCCACGAGACCGTCCATGATCTTCTCGTGCCACTGCGCCGCGATGACCGCGACCCGGAGGTCGCCGCAGTTCTTCACGCTGAGGACGGGTGCGCCCTTGCCGCTCATGTCTCTCCTAGCCGGTTTCGTACGTACGTGCTTACTGGTTGCCGCAGGTGGAGGCCGGGGAGCCGTCCAGCCAGGGCAGGTCGTGGCCCATCCGGTCCCGCTTGGTGCGCAGGTAGCGGAGGTTGTGCTCGCCGGCCGACACGGGCATCGGCTCGCGGCCCTCGACGGCGAGGCCGTGGCGGGTGAGGGCGTCGATCTTGTCGGGGTTGTTGGTCATCAGGCGCAGGCTGCGGACGCCGAGGTCGGCCAGGATCCGCGCGCCGGCCGCGTAGTCGCGGGCGTCGGCGGGCAGGCCGAGCTCCAGGTTGGCGTCGAGGGTGTCGCGGCCGCGCTCCTGGAGCTCGTACGCGCGCAGCTTGGACAGCAGGCCGATGCCGCGCCCCTCGTGGCCGCGGAGGTAGACGACGACGCCGCGGCCGGCCTGCTGGACGCGGTCCATGGACGCCTGGAGCTGGGGCCCGCAGTCGCAGCGCAGCGAGTGGAAGATGTCGCCGGTGAGGCACTCGGAGTGGACCCGGACGAGGACGTCCTCGCCGTCGCCGATCTCACCGTGCACGAGGGCGACGTGCTCGACGCCGTCGACGGTGGAGCGGTAGCCGTAGGCGGTGAAGTCGCCGTGGGCGGTGGGGAGGTGGACCTCGGCCTCGCGGCGGACGGTCGGCTCGGCGGAGCGCCGGTAGGCGATCAGGTCCTCGATGGAGATGATCGTCAGGCCGTGCTTGCGGGCGAAGGGGACGAGTTCGGGGAGGCGGAGCATCACGCCGTCCTCGCCCGCGATCTCGACGATCGCGCCGGCCGGCCGCAGTCCCGCGAGGCGGGCCAGGTCGACGGCGGCCTCGGTGTGGCCGGGACGGGCGAGGACGCCGCCCTCCCGGGCCCGCAGCGGGAAGATGTGGCCGGGGCGGACGAAGTCGGAGGGCTCGTGCCGGCCGCTCGCGAGCATCCGGAGCGTGGTGGCGCGGTCGGCGGCGGAGATGCCGGTCGTGACGCCGTGCTCCAAGCTCGCGTCCACGGACACGGTGAAGGCGGTCCGCATGGACTCGGTGTTGTGCTCGACCATCTGCGGGAGGTGGAGGCGCTCCAGCTCCTCGTGCTCCATGGGGGCGCAGATCAGGCCGCGGCACTCGCTCATCATGAAGGCGACGACCTCGGGGGTGGCCTTCTCGGCGGCGATGACGAGGTCGCCCTCGTTCTCGCGGTCCTCGTCGTCGACGACGACCACGGGGCGGCCGGCGGCGATGTCGCGGATCGCCTGCTCGACGGGGTCGAGGGCGAGGTCCTCGGTGTCCCAGGCGGACGGGGCGCTGCTCATGCGGGGGCTCCTTCCAGGGCGGGGGTGCGGGACCGGAGCCACCAGTCGCGCATGCCCCACAGGACGAGGGCGAAGTAGACGACGTAGACGAGGCCGGAGAAGCCGAGGCCGCTGCTGAAGGCGAGCGGGACGCCGACGAGGTCGACGAGGAGCCAGGCGAACCAGAACTCGACCAGGCCGCGGGCCTGGGCGACCATCGCGACGAGGGTGCCGACGAAGATGTACGCGTCGGCCCACGGGCTCCAGGAGAGCGACGGGAAGAGGGTGAAGAGTCCGCCGACGGCGAGGGTGCCGAGGACGGCGCCGCCCGCGAGGAGGCCGCGCTCCTTCCAGGTGGCGAAGCGGACGGCGATGGAGCCGTCCTGGGCCTGCTGCCGGCCACGGTTCCACTGCCACCAGCCCCAGGCGGCGACGCCGATGACGAGGAGCTGCTTGCCGACGCCGCCGGCGAGGTCCGCGGAGGCGTAGGCGCCGACCAGGATCAGGCCGGAGAGGAGCTGGGCGGGCCAGGTGAGGATGGAGCGGCGCCAGCCGAGGGCCAGGGCTATCAGGCCGATGGTGTTGCCGATCATGTCCGACCAGATGATGTGCTGGCCGAAGAGGGTGAACGCCTCGGAGTTGAGCCAGTTCACTTGACGTTCTCCTGTCCGTCCGTGCCGAGCAGCCGCTCGACGTACTTGGCGATGACGTCCACTTCGAGGTTGACCGGGGCGCCGGGCTGCTTGTGCCCCAGCGTGGTCAGGGCGAGCGTGGTGGGGATGAGGCTGATGGTGAACCAGTCGTCGCCGACCTCGACCACGGTGAGGCTGACGCCGTCGACGGTGATGGAGCCCTTCTCGACGACGTACCGGGAGAGGTGGGCGGGCAGGCCGACCCTGACGAGTTCCCAGTGCTCGGAGGGGGTCCGCTCCAGGACGGTGCCGGTGCCGTCCACGTGGCCCTGGACGATGTGGCCGCCGAGGCGGCCGCCGACGGCCATGGGGCGCTCCAGGTTGACCCGGGAGCCGGGCTCCAGGGCGCCGAGGGAGGAGCGCTTGAGGGTCTCGGCCATGACGTCGGCGGTGAACTCGCCGTCGGCGGTCTCGACCACGGTCAGGCAGACGCCGTTGACGGCGATCGAGTCGCCGTGGCGAGCGCCCTCGGTGACCAGGGGGCCGCGGAGGCGGAAGCGCGAGGCGTCCGGCAGCTGCTCGACGGCGACGACCTCGCCCAGCTCTTCGACGATTCCGGTGAACACGGTCAGGCTCCCTGGATGGTGGCGGTGATGCGGAGGTCGGTGCCGACGCGGGCGGTGTCGGTGACGTGGAGGCGCAACGCGTCGGTGAGGGTGGTGATTCCGGCGTCGGCGAGGGCGTTCGGGCCCGCGCCGAGGAGGACCGGGGCGAGGTAGCCGACGACCTGGTCGACGGCGCCCGCGGCGAGGAAGGCGGCCGCGAGGGTGGGGCCGCCTTCGAGGAGGACGGAGCGGACGCCGCGCGCGTGGAGGGCGTCCAGGAGGGCGGGGACGGAGAGGCCGCCGGCCGCGGCCCTGGGGAGCCGTACGACGTCGGGGAGCGCGGTGTCCGCGTCCTCGGCGACGGCGATCAGGGTGGGGGCGGCGTCGTCGAGGACGCGGGCGCCGGGCTTCACGGCGCTCGCCTCGGTGTCGACGACGACCCGGAGCGGCTGGACGGCCCCCTCGACGCCGCGGACGGCCAGGTGGGGGTCGTCGGCGCGGGCGGTGCCGGAGCCGACGACGACGGCGTCGGCCTCGGCGCGCAGCCGGTGGACGTCGGCGCGGGAGTCGGCGGAGCTGATCCAGCGGGAGGTGCCGTCGGCGGCGGCGATCCGGCCGTCGAGGGTGGCGGCGTACTTCCAGCGGACGAAGGGGCGGCCGGTGCGGACGGAGGTGAGCCAGGCGAGGTTCCCGGCCTCGGCCTCGTCCTCCAGGAGGCCCTGCCCGACCTCGATCCCGGCCGCGCGGAGGGTGTCCGCGCCGCCCGTGGCCTGCGGGTTCGGGTCGGCGACGGCGTAGACGACGCGGCTGATCCCGGCCTCGATCAGGGCCTGGGCGCAGGGGCCGGTGCGGCCCGTGTGGTTGCAGGGTTCGAGGGTGACGAAGGCGGTGCCGCCGCGGGCCAGGACGCCGGCCGCGCGCAGGGCGTGCACCTCGGCGTGGGGGCCTCCGGCGCGCTGGTGCCAGCCCTCGCCGACGACGTGGCCGGAGGCGTCGGTGACGACGCAGCCGACGACGGGGTTGGGGCTGGTGGCGCCGAGTCCGCGGGCGGCGAGCTCCACGGCGCGTCGCATGGCGGTGATGTCGGCCTGCCGGTCCACCGGGTCCTCCTGCCTCTTCGGGCACGGACTCCGGGGCCTGTCGATGACGACAGAAGAGCGGGTACGCCGCCGCGCAGGGGGTATGCCGGTACGGCCGGAGGTCCACGGGTGCGCCGACGCGAAACGCGGCCACCAGCGGACGTACGGCCGGCACACCCCTGTCGGGGGTCGCCCGCCGCGCACTGCCTCCCATCCGGACTTTCACCGTCGGTCCAGGAATCTCACCTGGTCAACCGGCCGCTGGCTTGCGGACGGGTCGCGGACTATACCGCCGGTTCGGAATTACACCGACCCCGGAGTGCGCTGCTGCTGATACAGGGCCAGTGTGCCACGCCCTGTCAATGGGCATGCACACGCTCCCTGTGCGATGACTCACACGGTCCCACGGAATCTTCCGTTGGTCCAGACCTATTGACGCACTGGTCTAGTCCTCTTAATGTCCGTGTCACCTCCGAGGAACGGCCCGGCGGTGTGCGCACACCACGGGCCCAACACGTACCACCCCCTTGTTCGTTGCGTGTTTCTTTACCTCCCCAAGGAGGACCAGATCGTGCTGTCCCCCACGACCAAGAGAGCGTCGCTGCTCGCGTCCGGTGCCGCCGTCGCCGGCCTGCTGCTCAGCTCGCTCGCCGGAGGCGTCTCCTACGCCGCCGACAACGAGAGCTGTCGCCCCGACGGCCTGTACAAGACGCCCGGCGTCGACGTCCCCTACTGCTCGGTCTACGACACCGAGGGCCGCGAGAAGATGGGCGCCGACCACCAGCGCCGCGTCATCGGCTACTTCACGGGCTGGCGCACCGGAAAGAACGGCGAGCCCGCGTACCTCGCCAAGGACATCCCGTGGGAGAAGATCACCCACATCAACTACGCCTTCGGCCACATCGGCGGCGACAACAAGCTCTCGGTCGGCACGGACGGCCCGGACAACGCCGCCACCGGCATGACCTGGCCCGGTGTGGCGGGCGCCGAGATGGACCCGGCCCTCCCGTACAAGGGCCACTTCAACCTGCTGAACAAGTTCAAGAAGCAGCACCCGAGCGTGAAGACGCTGATCTCGGTCGGCGGCTGGGCCGAGACCGGCGGCTACTTCGCCGACAACGGCGACCGGGTGAACTCCGGCGGCTTCTACTCGATGGCCACCAACGCCGACGGCTCGGTCAACCAGGCCGGCATCGACACCTTCGCCACCTCGGCGGTCGACTTCATCCGGAAGTACGGCTTCAACGGCGTCGACATCGACTACGAGTACCCGACCACCATGAAGGACGCGGGCAACCCGCTCGACTGGACCTTCGCCAACGCGCGCCGCGCCGGCCTGGTCCAGGGCTACGCGGCCCTCATGAAGTCCCTGCGCGAGAAGCTGGACACGGCCGGCGCCGCCGACGGCAAGCACTACATGCTGACCGTCGCCGCCCCGTCCTCCGGCTACCTGCTGCGCGGCATGGAGACCTTCCAGGTCCAGAAGTACCTGGACTACGTCAACATCATGTCGTACGACCTGCACGGCGCCTGGAACGAGTACGTCGGCCCGAACGCCTCGCTCTTCGACGACGGCAAGGACGGCGAGCTCGCCGCCGCCAACGTCTACGGCTCCTCGCAGTACGGCAACATCGGTTACCTCAACACCGACTGGGCCTACCACTACTTCCGCGGCTCCATGCCGGCCGGCCGCATCAACATCGGCCTGCCGTACTACACCCGCGGCCACAAGAACGTGCAGGGCGGCACCGACGGCCTGTGGGGCAAGGCCACCGCGGCCACCTGCCCGGCCGGCGCCGGTCTGACCAAGTGCGGTGACGGTGCCGTCGGCATCGACAACCTGTGGCACGACAAGGACACCGCGGGCAAGGAGTCGCCGGCCGGCTCCAACCCGATGTGGCACGCCAAGAACCTGGAGAAGGGGATCGTCGGCGACTACGTCACGCAGTACGGCTTCCCCGCCAACACCACCCTGACCGGCACCTACGCCCGCAAGTACGACTCGACCCTGGTCGCGCCGTGGCTGTGGAACGCCGAGAAGAAGGTCTTCCTCTCCACCGAGGACGAGCAGTCCGTGGCCGCCAAGGCCGACTACGTGGTCGACCGCGGCATCGGCGGCACCATGGTCTGGGAGATGGCGGGCGACTACGCCTGGAACGCCGCCAAGGGCCAGTACGAGATGGGCTCCACGCTCACCTCGCTGATGTACGACAAGTTCAAGGCCGCCACCCCCTACGGCGCCAAGAAGTCGAACAAGGCGCTGCCGGCCCAGGCCGTGAACATCGAGACCGCCTTCACCGAGTTCAAGCTGGGCGACTCGAACTACCCGATCACGCCCAAGGTGAAGATCACCAACCGGACGAACACCACGCTGCCCGGCGGCACGGAGTTCCAGTTCGACTACGGCACCTCGGCCCCGGCCAACGCCTCCGACCAGTCCGGCTTCGGCACCAAGGTCATCAGCAGCGACCACACGGGCTCCAACGTGGGCGGCCTGAAGGGCGACTTCCACCGGGTCTCGCTGAAGCTCCCGGCCTGGCAGACCCTGGCCCCGGGCGCGACCGTCGAGCTGTCCTTCAACTACTACCTGCCGGTGTCCACCCCCTCCAACTGGACGGTGAACATCAACGGCACCACGTACGCCCTCGCCGGCGACCTGGCGCGCGGCACGACGACCGTGGAGCCCGGCACGGGCACCACGCCGCCGACCACCCCGCCCACCACGCCTCCGACGACCCCGCCGACCACCCCGCCCACCACGCCTCCGACCACGCCGCCCGCCGGCTGTGGCACGGTCCCGGCGTACGTGGCCGGCCAGGTCTACAACGCGGGCAACGAGGTCTCCCACAACGGCCGCAAGTACAAGGCCAAGTGGTGGACCCAGAACGAGGCGCCCGGCACCACCGGTGACTGGGGCGTCTGGCAGGACCTCGGCGCCTGCTGACGCAGCCCCTCCGCAAGACCCCCGGCGGCGGTCTCACGGCCCTTGGCCGCCGCCGGGCCGCACGCTCCGGGCCGCGCCCCCCTGTCCGGGGCGCGGCGCGGCCGCGTTCCGGGGCGCTTCTCGGGGCGCGGGGCGGTCGCGTCCGCCCCGGCCGGGGCCCTTACGGGAAGAGCGCGTCCTGCGCCGCGTCCCGGGCCCGCAGCAGCGCGCCGCGCAGGACCGCCGCGTCGCCCAGGGTGGTGGCGCGGACCTCGGTGCGCTGCGGGGAGAGCGCGGCGAGCTCGGCCTGGGCGCGGGCCCGCAGCTCCGGACCGCCCTGGTGGCCGGTCTCGCCCGCGAGGACCACGCAGCCGGGGTCGAGGACGGCGGCGACGGCCGCCGCGCCGACCGCGAGCCGGCGGGCGAGGGCGTCGAGGAAGGGACCGTGTCCGGAGGTGAGGGCGCGGGCCGGGTCGAGGCCGTGCGCGGCGGCGAGCGCCTCGACGGCGACCGTGCTCACCAACTCGTGGAAGCCGCCGTCGCAGCCGGTGGCCGAGGGCAGGCCCGAGGTGCCGGGGACCGGCAGGAAGCCGATCTCGCCGGCGCCGCCGGAGGCTCCGCGGCGCAGCCGGCCGCCGAGGACGACGGCGGCGCCGATGCCCAGGCCGAGCCAGAGGAGGACGAAGTCCTCGCGGCCCACGGCCGCGCCCTCGCGCAGCTCGGCGACGGCGGCGAGGTTGGTCTCGTTCTCCACGAGCACCTGGGCCGGGAGCCGTTCCTGGAGGACGGCGACGAGCCGGCGGTGCCAGGCGGGCAGCCCGGTGGTGTCGCGGAGCTCGCCGGTCTCCGGGTCGATGAGGCCGGGGGCGCCGACGGCGACGGAGTGGAGCCGCTCGACGCCGGCATCCTTCGCGGTGCGCTCCAGGAGGGCGACGGCCTTCTCGACGGCGGGGCCGGTGCCGGCGTCCTCGCCGACCGGGGCGGTGGCCTCGGCGAGCGGGGTGCCGAGGAGGTCGGTGACGGTGACGGCGACCGAGCGGGTGCGGACGTCGAGGGCGGCCAGGTGGGCGCGGTCGGCGACCAGTCCGTACAGCTTGGCGTTGGGGCCGCGGCGCTCGGCGCCGGCCTCGCCGACGACGTGCACGAGGCCCGAGCCGCTGAGCCGGTCGACGAGGTCGGCGACGGTGGGCCGGGAGAGCCCGGTGAGGGTCTTGAGCTGGGCTGCCGTCAACGGGCCCTCGTCCTGGAGCAGGCGCAGGGCGAGCCGGTCGTTGATGGCCCGGGCGGTGCTCGGGGATGCGGCCATGCGGTGATCCTCTCAGACGCCTCCCCGCCGTCTTCTCTCCGGACCACTATTTATCAGGCAGGGTTCCTGATAGTTTACGGGCCGTCATCCGACACAGAACGCGGACACCAGAATTCCCGGGGAGGACCCCTATGGCGGCGGAGACCGTCCTCAGCTCCGAACGGCTCCGACGGGCCCGTTTCGCCGTCGCCGCCGTCTTCTGCGTGCACGGCGCCGTGACCGGCAGCTTCGCGACCCGGATCCCCTGGATCCAGGAACACGCCGGGGTCAGCGCCGGGCAGCTCGGCCTCGCGCTCGCCTTCCCCGCCCTCGGCGCCTCGCTCTCGATGCCGCTGGCCGGCCGGATCAGCCACCGCTTCGGCGCCCGCACCGCGCTGCGCGGCCTGCTCGCGCTGTGGACCCTCGCGCTCACCCTGCCCTCGCTCGCGCCGAACATCTGGGGCCTGTGCGCCGCGCTCTTCGTGTACGGCGCCACGGCCGGCATGTCCGACGTGGCGATGAACGCGCTCGGCGTCGAGACCGAGAACCGGCTCGGCCGCTCCATCATGTCCAGCCTGCACGGCATGTGGAGCGTGGGCGCCCTGCTCGGCTCGGCGGCCGGCACCGTCGCCGCCCACCTCGGCGGCGACGCCCGGCTCCACCACCTGGTCGCCGCGCTCGTCCTCACCGTCCTCGGCCTCGTCTTCTGCCAGGGCGTCCTCGACCCGGCGCCCGCCGAGGAGGAAGAGGCCCCGCCGCGCTTCGCGCTGCCCCCGAAGTCCGCCCTGGTGATCGGCGCGATCGGCTTCTGCGCGGTCTTCGCCGAGGGCGCCAGCCTCGACTGGTCCGCGGTCTACCTCCGCGACGAGCTGGGCGGCTCGGCCGGCCTCGCCGCCGCCTCCACCACCGCCTTCGCGCTGACCATGGCCGTGGCCCGGCTGGTCGGCGACCGGGTCGTGGACCGCTTCGGCGCGGTCCGCACCGTCCGGGTCGGCGGCGCGGCCGCCACCCTCGGCGGGGTGCTGGTCGTCGTCGCCCCGAACGCCGCCACGGCGATGGCCGGATTCGGTCTGGTGGGCCTCGGGGTCGCGGTCGTCGTGCCGCTCGCCTTCGCCGCCGCCGCGCGCAGCGGCCCGAACCCGAGCCAGGCCATCGCGGGTGTCGCCACCATCACGTACACCTCCGGGCTCATCGCCCCGTCCGCGATCGGCGGGATCGCCGACGCCACCTCGCTGGTCTTCTCGTTCGGCCTGGTCACCGCCCTCGCCTTCGGCCTCGTCCTGGGCGCCGGCGTGCTGCGGACCGCCCCTCGGGCCCCTTCGGCCGCGCCGGCCGGGGCCGACGCGACGAAGAGCGCGGGCCCGGTCGGCTGAGCCCCGCGCGGGGGCGCGTCGACGCCCCCTCCCCCGGCCGGTTCCGGCGCATACCATGTGGCTGATCTTTTACGGCCCTGACACGGCCGCCGGAACCGGAGAACGGGAGCTACCCCATGAAACTCGGCGTGCGCTGGACCCTGCACGGGGACGGGAGAACGCCCGCCCCCGGGGCCGTCGTCCGCCCCGACGAGCGGCTGTCCTGGCCCCGTACCGTCGGTCTCGGCGCACAGCACGTGGTGGCCATGTTCGGAGCGAGTTTCGTCGCCCCGGTCCTCATGGGGCTCGACCCCAACCTCGCGATCATGATGTCCGGCTTCGCCACGGTCATCTTCCTGCTCGCGACGCACGGCACGGTCCCCTCGTACCTCGGCTGCTCGCTCTCCTTCGTGGGCGTCGCCGCCGCGATCCGGGCCTCCGGCGGCAGCAGCGCCACCGTGACCGGCGCCGTCTTCGTGGTCGGCGCGGTGCTCTTCCTCGCCGGTCTCGCGGTGCGGAGGTTCGGCGCCCGGATCATCCACGCGGCGATGCCGCCGGTGGTCACCGGCGCCGTCGTCATGCTGATCGGCTTCAACCTCGCGCCGGTCACCGCCTCCACGTACTGGCCGCAGGACCAGTGGACGGCGCTCCTCGTGATGCTCTTCACCGGGCTCGCCGTGGTCTGTCTGCGCGGCTTCTGGTCCCGGATCGCGATCTTCCTGGGCCTGATCTTCGGCTACGCGATCTCCTGGGTCTTCGACCTGGTCTTCGGGAAGATCCATTCGATGGCGCCGTCCGGCCAGGTCACCGACCACTGGCGGCTCGACCTCTCCGCCGTCGGCCAGGCCGACTGGATCGGCCTGCCCTCCTTCCACGGCCCCAGCTTCGAGTGGTCCGCGATCCTGGTCGCGCTCCCCGTCGTCATCGCCCTGATCGCCGAGAACGCCGGCCACGTCAAGGCCGTCGGGGAGATGACCGGCGACAACCTCGACGACAAGCTGGGCACCGCGATCGCCGCCGACGGCGCCGCGTCGATGCTCTCCACCGCCCTGGGCGGCCCGCCGAACACCACGTACTCCGAGAACATCGGCGTCATGGCCGCCACCCGCGTCTACTCCACGGCCGCCTACTGGGCCGCCGCCGGCTTCGCGCTCCTCTTCGGCCTCTGCCCCAAGTTCGGCGCGGTCGTCGCCGCCATCCCCGGCGGCGTCCTCGGCGGCATCACCGTCATCCTCTACGGCATGATCGGCCTGCTCGGCGCGCAGATCTGGATCAACGCCGGGGTCGACCTGCGCAACCCGCTCAACCTGGTCCCGGCCGCCGCCGGCATCATCATCGGCGTCGGCGGCGTGAAGCTGACCTTCACCGACACCTTCGAGCTGGGCGGCATCGCGCTCGGCACGATCGTCGTCATCACCGGCTACCACGTGCTGCGCGCCTTCGCCCCGGCCCACCTGAAGGCCGCGCCGACGGAGCAGGAGCCGCTGCTGGACTCCGGCACCAGCTCGTACGAGAACGGCTCCGGCGACACGGCGAAGAGCTGAGGTATTCGCCCGTTCCGGCGAAGCCGGGCCCGTGGGACTCCCTCCCGGGCCCGGCGGCTGGGAGTCTGCCCCCATGGCGCAGACCCAGTGGGCGGAAGAGCGGATCGGGCAGTTCGTGGCGGTCGACCCCGTGGTGGACCGGATGCGGTCGCTGCGGGCGGGCTGGCACCCGGCCGACGGGGTCGCCGTCTTCAACCGGGTGTACCTGACCGTCACCGAGGAGATCGGGCACGCCATCGCGGCGGGCGCCTTCGAGGACCGGCGGGCGGCCGCCACCCTGGACGTGCGCTTCGCCGAGCGCTACCTCGCCGCCGTCGACGCCCACGCGGCGGGCCGCCCGGGGCCCGCCTGCTGGCGGCCGCTCTTCCACTACCGCCGCCACCCCGGCGTGACCCCGCTGCAGTTCGCGCTCGCCGGGATCAACGCCCACATCGGGCACGACCTGGCGCTCGCCGTCGTCGACGCCTGCGCCACCCTGGAGTGCGCACCGGCGGACCTGGAGGACGAGTTCGACCGGGTCGGCGACGTCCTCGTCCTCCTGGAGGAGCGCATCCGCGAGGAACTGATGCCGGGCCCGGACCTCCTGGAGATCGCGGACCCGCTGACGCACCTGCTCGGCTGCTGGAGCCTGGACCGGGCCCGCGACGGGGCCTGGCTCGCCGCCCGCTCGCTGTGGCAGCTGCGGGCGCTGCCCGGGATCGCGGGCGAGTTCACCGAGCGGCTCGACCGCTCGGTGGGCCTGGTGGGGCGGATGCTGCTGACGCCCCTGGCCAGGCCCTGACCGCCGTGCGGACTCAGTCCTCCGGCAGCTCGACCGGGGCGATCTCGTCGTAGACGTCGCCCGGGCCCGGGTTGGTGCCGTCGGTCGCGCCGCCGAAGTGGTGCATCACGCCCCACACCGCGTTGAGCGCCGTCTGCACCGCGCCCTCGGCCCAGCCGGCCGTCCACGAGATGTCGTCGCCGGCGAGGAAGATGCCGCGCTTGTCCTCGGGGAGGCGGTCCTGCATGAAGTGGGTGAACAGGCGCCGCTGGTAGCGGTAGTGGCCCGGCAGGTTGGCCTTGAAGGCGCCCATGAAATAGGGCTCGTTCTCCCAGGAGACCGTCACCGGGTTGCCGATGATGTGCTTCCGGATGTCGACCTTCGGGTAGATCTCGCCGAGCGACTTCAGCATGACCTCCATGCGCTCGTTCGCGGAGAGCGGCAGCCACTTCAGGCTGTCGTCGCACCACGTGTACGAGAGGCAGATGGTGGCCGGCTTGTCCGGGCCGTCGTCCAGCAGGTAGGTGCCGCGGGTCATCCGGTCGGTCAGCGTCATCGACATGACGTCCCGCCCGGTCTCCTCGTCCTTGTCCAGCCAGAAAGGCCGGTCGACGGGGACGAAGAGCTTGGAGGACTCCATGTAGTGGGTGCGCTCGATCGCCGTCCAGTGGTCGATCGGGAAGAGCGAGTCGTCGCAGGCGATCTTGGAGAGCAGCATCCAGGACTGGGCGGTGAAGATCGCCGCCTGGTAGGTGCGGATGTCGCCCGAGGCGTCGGTGACGGTGATCCGGTTGCCCGCCGTGCGGTTCAGCCGGGTGACGGCCGGCTTCGGCTGCCCGCCCTCGTGCAGGGAGGCCAGCGAGGTGCCCTGCGCCCAGTGGAGGATCTTCTCCGGCTCGCGCTCCCACAGGCGCAGCGGCAGCTGCTGCGAGCCGCCGACGATGCCGCGGTGGTGGTCGTCGGCCTCGGTGTAGACGACCCGGAGGATCTCCAGGATGGAGTTGGGGAAGTCGGTGTCCCAGCCGCCGGTGCCGAAGCCGACCTGGCCGAAGATCTCGCGGTGCCGGAAGGACTTGAAGGCCTCGGACTCGCAGAGGAAGCCGTAGAAGGTCTGGTTGTCGAGCTTCTCGACGAGCTTCGCCCAGATCTCGCGGATGCGCGGGACGTCCCGCTCGCGCATCGCGCGGTTCATGTCGGAGAAGTCGGCGCCCTCGTCCAGGCACTTGTTCCACGCGGCGGCGACGTCGCGGTAGACCTGCGGCAGGTCGTCGACGGTCTCGGCGTAGTGCGACTCGCCCTTGAGGTCGACGACGGTCGAGGGGGTGGCCTCGGCCAGCGGGTTCGGGAACGGCGTGGTCTCCAGGCCGACCAGGTCGATGTAGTGCTGGAGGGCGGTGGAGGAGGGCGGGAAGCGCATCGCGCCCATCTCCGCCGTCAGCCCCTCGGTCTCCGGGCCGTCGAAGCCGACCGTGCGCAGCCGTCCGCCGATCTGGTCCGCCTCGTAGACGACGGGCTTGAGGCCCATCTTCATCAGCTCGTACGCGGCGATGATCCCGGACAGGCCGCCGCCGACGACCGCGACCTCGGCGCCGTGCTCGGTCGCGGGTATCTGCCCCAGGCCGGCCGGGTGGGCCAGGAAGTCGTCGTAGGCGTAGGGGAAGTCCGGGCCGAACATGGTGATCGGCGGCTGCTGCTCGTCGGCGTGCTCGACGGCGTTGGGCACGGTGGACGTCATGGGGTACGGACTCCTTGCGCGGGGGTGGGGCGGGAAGCTGAGGGGGCGGGACGGGGGCGGCTCAGACGAGGGAGCCGTACAGGCCCGGCCTGCGGTCGCGGAGGTAGGGGTTCTCCGCGCGGGAGGCCGCCAGGGCCTCGGGGTCGACGTCGCCGAGGACCAGGTCCTCGCCCCGGCCCGCCCGGGCCCGGGCGGTGCCGTCGGGGCCGGCGAGCACCGAGAGGCCGACGAACTCGAAGTCGCCCTCGGCGCCGGCGCGGTTGGCGTACGCGATGTACATCTGGCTCTCGAAGGCGCGCACCGGGACCACGGACAGCGGCACGATCTCGGCGGGGTGCATGAGGGCGGTCGGCACGAGGAGGAGGTCCGTGCCGGCCAGCGCCTGCGCGCGGACGTTCTCGGGGAACTCGACGTCGTAGCAGATCATCAGGCCGACGGTGAGGTCGCCGACGCGGGCCTGGACGAGGGGTTCGTCGCCGGGGGTGAACCACTTCAGCTCGAAGTCGCCGAAGAGGTGGGTCTTGCGGTAGTGCGCGAGCGGGGCTCCGTCGGCGCCGAAGAGCGCGGCGGCGTTGTAGATCACGCCGTGCCGCTCGGTGTCCCGCTCCGGGTAGCCGTAGCCGACGGCCAGGCCGTGGCGGGCGGCGATCTCCGCGACCGAGCGGGCGGAGGGCCCGTCGGCCGGCTCGGCCAGCCGCGCGATGTCGGCGCCGATGGCGTACCCGGTGAGGAACAGCTCGGGGGCGAGCAGCACGTCCGCCCCGGCGGCCGCGGCCCGGCCGGCGGCCTCGTCGAGGATCCGCAGGTTGGCGGTCACGTCGCCGAGCCGGCCGGAGCTCTGGAGCAGGGCGGTGCGCACCGTGGGCATGCTGATCCTCGTGGGGGCGGAGGGGAGGGAGGGGTGTCTGCGGGAGACGTTCAAAACGGTACGGTTCCGGGCTCGTCCCGGACAAGACGGGACCGTTGCGGACCGACCGTCGAACCGTTGCGCGATGTACGACCTGAGCGGCGATTCGTTGCGCGCGGGTGGGACCGGAGGCGTACGCGCTCCGCGACCGGCGGCGTACCCCCGGATCGTCCGCCGGCGCGACGATCCGGCGGGGCCCGGGCGGAAGAGTGGGACGCGTCCGATCGACCTGCCGGAAGGACCGCCATGAACCGCCGTACGAAGATCGTCGCCGTCGCCGTCGCCGTGCTGATCGGCGTCGGGGCCACGGGCGCGGCCACCGCCGCCGCCGGGCGGGGGGCCGGGGCGCACCGGGAGGCGGCCGCGCTGACCGGCGCGGCCTGGCTGGACCGCGACCCGGCCACCGGGGAGAGGGTCCGCTTCTCCTTCGACGCGCACCTGGCCTGGGCGGACCGCAACGACCCGAGGGCCGCCACCGGCACCTTCCGGTACAGCCACGCCGTGGGGAAGGAGGAGTTCACCGCCTTCGTGCGGGTCGACTGCCTCTCCACCGGCGGTCCGGTGGCGACCGTCACCGGGATCGTCGAGGAGACGGACGTGCCGGGCCTGCGGAAGAAGCGGGTCGGTGTGTCGGTGTACGACGACGGGAAGCGCGACCGGCTGGGCTACAGCTGGCTGGTCTCCTCCCCGCTGACGGACGAGGTGCCGCCGTGCAACGCGGCCGCCCCGCACGAGAAGGTCGTACGGGGCGGCGGGGACTTCCGGGTGCTGCCGTGGATCTACGACGGCATGGCCGGGTAGCGCGTCAGGCGGGCGAGCCGGAGGAGAAACGGCGCAGCAGCGGGGAGAGCACCAGGACGGACTTGGTGCGCTCCACGAAGGGCTCGCCCGCGATCCGCTCCAGGACGCGCTCGAAGTGGCGCATGTCGGAGGCGAAGACCTGGACGACGGCGTCCGCGTCACCGGTGACGGTCGACGCGGACACCACCTCCGGATACCGCTCCAGCCCCCGCCGGATGTCGTCCGGCGAGGTGTTGTGGCGGCAGAAGATCTCGACGAACCCCTCGGTCTCCCAGCCGAGCGCCGCCGGGTCCACCCGTACGGTGAAGCCGGTGATGGCGCCCTCGGCCCGGAGCCGGTCCACGCGCCGCTTCACGGCGGGGGCGGAGAGGCCGACGAGCGAGCCGATGTCGGCGTAGCTGCGGCGGGCGTCCTCCGCGAGGGCGTGGACGATGCGTTCGTCGAGATCGTTGAGTCGCACTACGGGTGGATCACTTCTGTTCGGATGCCAGTCGGGAGCGGCGCATGCCGTACAGGAAGTAGAACACGAGCCCGGCCGCCATCCAGCAACCGAAGACGACCCAGGTCACGGTGTCCAGGCTGAACATGTTGTAGACGCAGAAGCCGAAGCCGAGCACCGGGAAGACCGGCCCGAGCGCCACCTTGAAGGTGCGCGGCATGTCGGGGCGGGTGTAGCGGAGCACGATGACGGCGATGTTGACCAGCGCGAAGGCGAAGAGGGTGCCGATGCTGGTCGCGTCGACGAGCTTGCCGAGCGGGATGACCGAGGCGAGGGCGGCGCAGAACAGCGAGACGATGACCGTGTTCACGCGCGGGGTGCCGGTCTTGCCGCTGACCTTGGCGAAGACGCGCGGCACCAGGCCGTCGCGGGACATCGCGAAGAGCACGCGGGTCTGGCCGTAGAGCACGGTCAGGACGACGCTGGCGATGGAGATGACGGCGCCGAGGGCGAGCAGGGTGCCCCAGAAGGTCTGGCCGCTGACGTCGTTCATGATCGCCGCGAGGGTGGCCTCGGAGCCCTCGAACTCCTTCCAGTTCCACGCGCCGACGGCGACGGCGGCGACGAGGACGTACAGCACCGTGACGATCAGCAGGGAGAGCATGATCGCGCGGGGGAGGTCGCGCTTGGGGTCCTTGGCCTCCTCGCCGGCGGTGGAGGCGGCGTCGAAGCCGATGTACGAGAAGAAGAGGCTGGCGCCGGCGGCGCTGACGCCCGCCATGCCGAGCGGCATGAAGTCCTCGTAGTTGCCGGACTTGAAGCCGACGAAGCCGATGGCGCAGAAGAGCACCAGGGCGGCGATCTTCACGAAGACCATGATCGTGTTGACCAGGGCGGACTCGCGGGCGCCGCCGAGCAGGAAGACCATCGCGAGGAGCACCACGATCAGACCGGGCAGGTTGATCACGCCGCCCTCGCCGGGGGCCGAGGAGAGCAGCGCGGGGATGGTGACGCCGATCGTGCCGTCGAGCAGCTCGTTGAGGTACTCGCCCCAGCCGACGGCCACGGCGGCGACCGAGACGCCGTACTCCAGGACCAGGCACCAGCCGCAGACCCAGGCGACGAGTTCGCCCATCGTTGCGTACGCGTACGAGTAGGAGGAGCCCGCCACCGGTATGGAGCCGGCCAGCTCGGCATACGAGAGGGCCGAGAACAGCGCGGTGAGACCGGCGATCACGAAGGCCAGGGTGACGGCCGGGCCCGCCTTGGGGACGGCGTCGCCGAGGACGACGAAGATGCCGGTGCCGAGGGTGGCACCGATGCTGATCATGGTCAGCTGCCACATGGAGAGCGAGCGGCGGAGATTGCCGCCCTCGCCCTGTCCACCCTCCGCGACCAGGCGTTCCACCGGCTTGCGGCGGGTGAGGGCGGTCAGGACGGTGGTCTTGCGGGCGGTCGTGTCCTCGACCGGTGGGGCTGCGCCGTGATCCAGCACTGCGGAGGCTCCTTATCGCTGCCTGTCGGTACGACGGGGACCGCGACGGACGCGTGCCGGACGCGCGGGCATGCCGAAGCAGCCCACGGGGGCAGGAAGACCGCCGAGCAGGCGGTCCCCGCCACTCCTGGTACGAGGGATGAGCCTAGCGTCCAGATTCGCATCCGTAACGCAGTGTTCTTGCGCAGCGGCGGATGATCATTGCGCACTTCGGGTCCGGACGGGGAAACATTGCGCGCCCCCGCATGAATCGACACATCCGGGTACAGGACGGATGCGGGGCGGACGCGCCGCGTGTGCCTTGACTCCTCGGGTCGCGTGGACCACCCTGCACCCGGCCGACCGGAGGTGCCGTGTGAGCTGGCTGGAACCCGAACCCTTTCTGCGCGGTACGGCCTGGCGGGACGGCGACCGGCCCGTCCGCGCCGACCCCGCCGACCTCGGACGGCTGCCCTGGGACATCGCGGAGCGGGCCGCGCTGCCGATCGGCGTCCGGGTGGAGTTCCGCGCGGAGCCCGGCACGTCCGCGGTGGAGCTGCGCTACCGGGCGGCCGTGCCGGCGGCCGGGGACGAACTGCGGGCGCTGCGGCACGCGTTCGCGCTCTGGCGGGACGGCCGGTGCGTCACGGAGGTCTTCGCGGAACCGGCGGAGGAGGCCACGGTACGACTCCGGCTCCCGCCGGGCGGCGGCGAGTTCACCGTCCACCTGCCGGAGGCGCAGGCGCCCGTCGTGCGCGGCGTGCGGGCCGTCGACGGGGCGCTGTCCCCCGCCGCGGCGCGGCCGCGCTGGCTGGTCCTCGGCGACTCCATCACCGAGGGCTGGTGGGCCACCCGGCCGGCCCACTCCTGGCCCGCGGCGGCGGGACGGGCGCTGGGGCTCGACCCGGTGAACCTGGGGTACGCGGGCGGGGCGCGCGGCGAACTGCCGCTGGCGGAGCAGCTGTCCCGGCTGCCGGGCGAGCTGATCACGCTGGCGTTCGGCACCAACTGCTGGGACCGGGCGCCCGCCACGCCCGAGTGGCTGCACGCCACGGTGCGGTCCTATGTGCGGCTGATCCGGCGGGGGCATCCGCGGACCCCGCTGCTCCTCGTCTCCCCCGTGCTGCGCCCGGCCGCCGAGCACACCCGCAACGTCCTGGGGGCGACCCTCACGGAGCTGCGGCGGGCGATGGAGCGGGCGGCGCGGGAGCTGGTGGCCGCGGGCGACGACCGGCTCCTCGTCCTGCCGGGCCGCCCCCTGCTGGGGCCCGAGCACCTGGCGGACGGGCTCCACCCCAACGACGCGGGGCACGCGGCGCTGGGGCGGGCGGTCACGAGCGCGCTGCGCGCGTACGCATGAACCCGCACCCCCGTACGGAGACGTACGGGGGTGCGGGTTCGGGTGCGGGGGACCTCGGCCCGGCGGGGGTGCCGGGGCGGGGTCAGCTCCAGCTGGCGTGGAGGGGCTTGCCCTCGGCGTAGCCGGCGGCGGACTGGATGCCCACCACGGCCCTGTCCTCGAACTCCGCGAGGGTGCTCGCGCCCGCGTAGGTGCAGGAGGAGCGGACGCCCGCGATGATCGAGTCGATGAGGTCCTCGACGCCCGGGCGGGCCGGGTCGAGGAACATCCGCGAGGTGGAGATGCCCTCCTCGAAGAGCGCCTTGCGGGCGCGGTCGTAGGAGGACTCGTCGGAGGTCCGGTTGCGCACCGCGCGCGCGGACGCCATGCCGAAGGACTCCTTGTAGGCGCGGCCCTTGGCGTCGTGCTGGAGGTCACCGGGGGACTCGTACGTCCCGGCGAACCAGGAGCCGATCATCACGTTGGACGCGCCGGCGGCGAGCGCCATGGCGACGTCGCGCGGGTGACGGACGCCGCCGTCGGCCCAGACGTGCTTGCCGTACTTCTTCGCCTCGGCGGCGCACTCCATGACGGCCGAGAACTGCGGGCGGCCGACACCGGTCATCATGCGGGTGGTGCACATGGCGCCGGGGCCCACGCCGACCTTGATGATGTCCGCGCCGGCCTCGATGAGGTCCTTGACGCCCTCGGCGGCGACGATGTTGCCCGCGACGATCGGGACCTGCGGGTCGAGCGCCCGGACGGTCCGGATGGCGGAGATCATCGACTCCTGGTGCCCGTGGGCGGTGTCGATGACGAGGGTGTCGACGCCCGCGTCGAGCAGCTGCTTGGCCTTGCCGGCCACGTCGCCGTTGATGCCGACGGCGGCGGCGATCCGCAGCCGGCCCTGGGCGTCCACGGCGGGGGTGTACAGCGTGGCGCGCAGGGCGCCCTTGCGGGTGAGGATGCCGACGAGCCTGCCGTCCGCGTCGACCGCGGGGGCGTAGCGGCGGTTGGCGCCGTCGAGGGTGTTGAAGGCCTCGCGGGGGTCGATCTCCGCGTCGAGCAGGAGGAGGTCCTTCGACATGACCTCGGAGAGCTGGGTGAAGCGGTCGACGCCGGTGAGGTCCGCGTCGGTGACGACGCCGACGGGGCGGCGGTGCTCGTCGACGACGACGCCGGCCTCGTGGGCCCGCTTGGGCAGCAGCGCCAGCGCGTCGGCGACGGTCTGGTGCGGCTCCAGCACGATCGGGGTGTCGAGGACCAGGTGGCGGCCCTTGACCCAGGAGATGACCTCGGTGACGACCTCGATCGGAATGTCCTGGGGGATGACGACGAGGCCGCCCCGGCGGGCGACCGTCTCGGCCATGCGGCGGCCGGCGATCGCGGTCATGTTGGCGACGACCAGCGGGATCGTCGTGCCGGTGCCGTCCGGCGCGGAGAGGTCCACGGCCTGGCGGGAACCGACGGCCGAGCGGCTCGGCACCATGAACACATCGTCGTACGTGAGGTCGTACGGCGGCTTGACGTCATTGAGGAAACGCACGTGCTGACATCCCAGTCGTTCGGATCGGCCCCTAGGCATTTCAGCCAGGGGAAAAAGCACGTAGTTCATTGTCCCACGCCGGTACGCATACCAGTCCCGGGCGAATCCTCCGAGGCTCGCCGCAGAGCCTTCGGAGGATCGCACGAGAGTTTTCGGCCGACGGGCCCTGGGGCCCGTCCAGGGGCGGTCAGACGCGCGCGCCGGCCCCCACCGGCAGCTCCTCGGGCAGGAAGCCGGAGGTGCGCGCCGCCTCCTCCAGGGTGGGGAACGGGACGCCGCGCCGGTGGGCCCGGCGGGCGAAGATGCCCGCGTCCAGGAGGCTGTCCGGCGTCCCCGCGTCCATCCAGGTGGTGTCGGGACCCACCGGGACCAGCCGGGCCCTGCCCTCGGCGAGGAAGCGCCGGTTGAGATCGGTGATCTCCAGCTCCCCGCGGGCCGAGGGGGTCAGCCCGGCCGCGTACCGCACGGCCTCGTTGTCGTAGAGGTAGAGGCCGGTGACGGCGAGGTCGCTGCGAGGGACCGCGGGCTTCTCCTCCAGGTCGAGGAGGCTGCCGTCCGGGGCCAGCGCGGCGACCCCGTAGCGGTGCGGGTCGGGGACGCGGCTGCCGAAGAGGGTGCAGCCGTCCAGGCCCGCGATCTCGCGGCGCATCAGCTCCGGCAGCCCGGGGGCGTGGAAGACGTTGTCGCCGAGGACCAGGGCGACGCGCCGGCCGCCGATGAAGTCCGCGGCGACCAGCAGGGCGTCGGCGAGCCCGCGCGGCACGGTCTGCACCGCGTACGAGATCCGCACGCCGAGGTGGCCGCCGTCGCCGAGGAGGGCGCGGTAGCCGGGCAGGTGACCGGGGCCGGTGACGACCAGGATGTCGCCGATGCCGGCGGCGATCAGGACGGACAGCGGGTAGTGGATCAGCGGGCGGTCGTAGACCGGCAGCAGCTGCTTGGACGTGACGACGGTGAGCGGGTACAGGCGGCTGCCGGAGCCGCCGGCCAGGACGACGCCGCACATGTCGGAGGGGGGGTTCGGCCCGAGGCCGCCGCGACCGTTCACGAGGCGCCCACGGTGTCCGCCGGGGCGGAGCGCAGCGGCTCCCACCAGGAGCGGTTCTCGGCGTACCACCGGGTGGTGGCGGCCAGCCCCTCGGCGAGGTCCCAGCGCGGGCGGTAGCCCAGCTCGTCGCGGATCTTGCTCCAGTCCAGGGCGTAGCGGCGGTCGTGGCCCTTGCGGTCCTCGACGTACTCGATGCGCTCCGGGCCCGCGCCGAAGAGGCCGAGGAGCCGCTCGGTGAGGGCGAGGTTGGTCAGTCCGGTGCCGCCGCCGATGTTGTAGACCTCGCCGGCCCGGCCGTGTTCGAGGACGAGCTGGACGCCGCGGCAGTGGTCGTCGACGTGCAGCCAGTCGCGGATGTTGAGCCCGTCCCCGTAGAGCGGGACCGAGCGGCCCTCCAGGAGGCGGGTGACGAAGAGCGGGACGATCTTCTCGGGGAACTGGTACGGCCCGTAGTTGTTGGTGCACCGGGTGACCCGGACGTCCAGGCCGTGGGTGCGGTGGCAGGCGAGCGCGACCAGGTCGCTGGCCGCCTTGGACGCCGCGTAGGGCGAGTTGGGGCGCAGCGGGTGGTCCTCGTCGGCGCTGCCGGTGGCCAGGGAGCCGTAGGTCTCGTCGGTGGAGACGTGCACGAAGACGCCGACGCCGTGGCGGTGGGCGGCCTCCGCGAGGGTCTGGGTGCCCTGGACGTTGGTGCGGACGAAGGCGGCGCCGTCGGCGATCGAGCGGTCGACGTGGGACTCGGCGGCGAAGTGCACCACCGCGTCCTGGCCGCGCATCGCACGGTCGACGGCCTCCGGGTCCTCGACCCGGCCGTGGATCACCCGCAGCCGGGGATCGCCCCGGTAGGGGTCGAGGTTCTCGGGGCGGCCGGCGTAGGTGAACGCGTCGAGGACGGTCACCTGTGCGTCCGCGGCCCCGGGGTACTCACCTCCCAGCACTCCTCGGACGTACCGGGAGCCGATGAACCCCGCTCCCCCCGTGACCAGAATGCGCATCGGAATCGACGTTCCTTTCCTCAGGGTTCGGACGGTCCTGAACCAGCTGACCGCTCGGGAAGACCCACCGCTGGTAGGCCCAGTAGCGGAAGACGGTGCCCAGGGCGACGCCGACGACGTTGGCGGAGACGTTCTTGGCCGTCAGCGACTCGAGACCGAGCACGTAGACGGTGAAGCCCAGGCAGAGCAGCGAGGCACCGGCCGCGAGGGCGTTCGTCAGGACGAACAGCCCGAACTCCCGGGTCCGTCCCCGGCGGGGGCGGTCGTCGAAGGTCCAGTGCCGGTTGGCGGCGAAGGAGAAGGTGGTGGCGGCCAGGACCGACAGCACCTTCCCGGTGAGGTGGCCGCCGTCGCCGAGCAGCCACCACAGGAGGTTGGCGCCGCCCGCGTCGATGACGAAGGCGGTGCCGCCGACGGCGGCGAACCGGGCCACCTCGCCCAGCCGGCCGGGCAGCCGCCCGGTGAGCCGGTGGCGGCGGGCCGGCCGGGTCCGTAACCCGGTCGCCGGACGGCCCGCCTCGGCGGTCGCCATCAGGCGCTCAGCCGGGCGGTGGCCCGGTCGCCGAGGACGAGCTGGTGGCCGTCGGTCCGCTCCGGACGGCGGACCACCCGGGCGTCCCGGCCGATCACGGAGTCCCGCAGGCCGTGCACGCCGGACACCCAGGCGCCGTCGAACAGGACCGTGCCGTGCACGGAGGCGTCCTGGACGACGCAGTCCGGGCCGATCGAGACGTCGGGGCCGATGACGCTGTCCGCGACCACGGCGTTGTGGCCGATGACGACGGGTCCGGTGATCCGGCAGCGGGTGACGTCCGCGCCGGGCGCGACGACCACCGGCCCGCTGATGTGCGTGGCCTCGTCGACGGTGCCCTCGATCAGGGTCCGCCGGCCGGACAGCAGGTACCGGTTGCAGGCCAGCAGCCCTTCGGGGCGGGACGCGTCGCCGCAGTAGCCGCGGGCGGTGTGGCCGCGCACCTCGTAGCCGTGCTCGCCCAGCCACAGCAGGGCGTCGGTGAACTCCAGGGTCCGGCGCCACGAGGGCCGCAGCGCGGACACCGCCTGGTGGACGGCGGGCGTGAAGACGCAGAGGCCGGTCATGGTCCCGGCGCCCGGGCCGCCGGGGCCCTCCGCCGGGTCCAGGACGCGCGGCGCGGCACCGGGCGGGCCGGGCTCCATGCTGCCGAGCCGGGAGAGGGCGTCGAGGTCCACCGGGCCGTCGCCGCCGGCGTCGACCATCACCAGCGCGTCCGCGCGGCCCGCCCGGAAGTCCTCGACGAGGGCGGGCAGCGCGCCGTGCGAGACGGTGTGGCCCGGGTGGAGCAGGAAGTCGTCGTCGCCCAGCCAGCCCCGGGCGTCGATGACCGCGTGCGCGAGGCCGCGGCGCATCGGCTGGTGCAGGTAGGTGATCCGGACGCCGAACCGGTGGCCGTCGCCGAGGGACCGGTGGACGGCTCCCCCGTCGGGTCCGGTGACCACGCCGACGTCGGTGACGCCGGCCGCGGCGATCTCCCGCAGCGAGTGGTGGAGCAGGGGTTCGTTGGCCAGCGGCACCAGCTGGGTGGGGGTGCCGGCGGTCACCGGCCGCAGACCGCGGCTGCTGTGACCGGCCGTCACGAGCGCTTTCATCGTCATCGGGGCTGACTCCTCATCCGGCGGGGGTGGGGACGGGGCCGGGCGTGGCGGCGTCCGCGCCGGGGACGGCGTCGCCCGGCAGGCCCTCGAAGACCGTGTAGTGGCCGTCGGGGTGGGCGCGGTCCTGGAAGGCGCGCATCGGGGACCGGTACGCCTTGTGGTCGGGTCCGGACTCCCACGCCTCGTACGCGGCCCGGCCGGTCCAGCTCATGACCAGGACCCAGGCGTCCGGGGCCGCCGTCTGCCGCAGCAGCGAGAGACCGGTGAGGCCGGGGGTGCCGGCCAGGTCCCGGCGGGAGACGGCGTAGGCGGCGCGCAGGGCGTCCGCGTCGGCGGTGCGGTGGCGGACGTGGACCTGAAGCGGGGCGGGCGGGGCGGCCGGGGACGCCCCGGTCGGCGCGGCGGGGCCGGCGGGCTCGGTACTCA
The DNA here is from genome assembly GCF_014656075.1 of Streptomyces hydrogenans. GTDB lineage: Bacteria > Actinomycetota > Actinomycetes > Streptomycetales > Streptomycetaceae > Streptomyces > Streptomyces hydrogenans. Next base: position 21,960 of record NZ_BNBS01000018.1, on the reverse strand, counting down.
TCGGGATCTCCTCTCCTGCTGCCAGAGGCGCAGCACGGCGCGCCGTACCAGGGCGCGGGGCAGGGCGGTGGCGAGCCCGGCCTTGAGCCGGTAGTCGCGGCCGGGTACGCACAGCGGGCGGCCCGCCTCGACGGCGGCGAGCGCGTCGCGGACGACGTCGAGCGGGTCGAGGTTCCGGCCGAGCCGGCCCTTGGTGCCGGAGCCCTGGTGCAGTCCGGTGCGGACCGAGCCGGGGCAGACGGCGGTGACGTGCACGCCCAGGTGGGCGGTCTCGCAGTGGACGTTCTCGCTGAAGGCGGTGAGGAACGCCTTGGAGGCGCCGTAGACCGCGCCGCGCGGGACGGGCAGGAAGCCGGTCATCGACGAGACGTTGACGATGCGTCCGTCGCCGCGCCGGGTCATGGCGCGGGCCGCGGCGGCGGTGAGCCGGACGGCCGCCTGGACGTCGAGGTCGACGAGGGCGGCCTGGTCGTCGGGGTCCTGGTCGGCGAGCGGGGCGATCCGGCCGAGGACGCCCGCGTTGTTGACCAGGAGCCCCACCTCGGTGGGTCCTCCGGCGAGCCGGCGGGTGACCTCGGCGAGCTGCTCGGGCCGGGTCAGGTCGGCGGGCAGCACCTCCGCCACGACGCCGTGCGCGGTGGTGAGTTCGCCGGCCAGGGCGTGCAGCCGGTCGGCGCGGCGGGCCACCAGGACCAGGTCCTGGCCGCGGGCGGCGAGCTCGCGGGCGAAGACCTCGCCGAGCCCGCTGGAGGCGCCGGTGACGAGCGCGGTACGGCGGTGCATGGCGGTTCCCCTCAGCTCCAGGCGGTCGTCAGCGCGGCCAGGTTGACGAACAGGCCGAGCACGCACAGGGAGCTGCGGACGGCGTTCCAGCGCTGCCAGTCGCGGCGCGGGTCGACGTCCTCCCAGTCGTCGGGCATGGACTCCGGCGTCAGGGTGACGACCCAGCGGTTGATCGGCACGGTCTTGGTCACCGACACCGTCATCACGCTCAGCAGGACCACGGCCGCCACGCCGTACAGGGTGCGGGCGGTGCCGGTGGGGGCGGTGAAGGCGAGCACGATGTCGATGAGGGCGCTGGCGGCCAGCGTCACCGGCATGAAGGGGTCGTAACGGGTCGCCAGGAAGCGGTGGGCGTGGACGTAGCCCTGGGGCGGCAGCGACATGAGCAGCGGGACGCCGCCCAGCACGGTGCCGGCGAAGACGCCGGCGGCGACGCCGTTGCCCGCCAGGACCAGGGCCATCAGCAGTTCGGTCACGGGGTTTCTCCTCCTCGGTCGGCCACAGCGTCCGGGGCGCTGCTCGACGAGGGGTCGAGGGGCGTTGGGGTCGGCGCTGGAGGGTGCCTGGACCGGCGCGCGAGGCGGCTGCGACAGGGTGCGGGCCTACATGCCGGGGCGCGGGCCCGTCCCGTCCCGGCCCTGCCGGAAGGAAGTCGGTACCGACCGTGTTCACACAGATCCTGGGGGGCGTCACCCTGCTGGGCACCGGGCTCGTCGCGGGCGTGTTCTTCGCCGTCGCGGTGAGCGTGCTGCCCACCCTCTTCGCGCTGAAGCCGGACGACTACGTGGTGACCCACCAGCTGCTGGGCAAGGGCTACCACCCGTACATGCCGATCATCGTGACGGCGGCGCTGCTGGCCGACGTGGCGCTGGTCGTGACGGCGCCGACCACCGGGCTGCGGCTGCTGTTCGCGGCCTCCGCGCTGCTGCTGGTCGGCGTGCAGGTGGTGTCGCAGTTCGGCAACGTGCCCATCAACAAGGTGGTGGCCACCATGCGGCCGGGCGCGCTCGGCGCCGACTGGCCGGACCCGAGGCCGCGCTGGCGGCAGTGGCACGTGCTGCGCACCTCGTGCGCCTTCGGCGCGCTGGGTCTGACCTCGGCGGCCGCGGTCCTGCTGCCGTAGCGCGGCCCGCCCCTCCGCCCCCGCTCCTCTCCCCCGCTTCCCTCGACTGCCCCGTTTCCCTTGTCATCCCTTTCCGGAGGTTCTCCGCATGTCCTTCGTCGCCGTGGGCGCGCGTCTCGCGCCCGACGCCGTCCGCCGGTTCGCCGCGGCTCCCCCGCCGCCGTCACCGCTGCTCGACGCGGACGGCCCGGTGCTGTCCGCCGCCGTCTTCGTCCGCGAGGAGCTGCTGATCCTCGCCTTCCACCTGCGCGAGGAGTACGACGACCCGGCCGCCGTACTGGCCGGGCTGCCCGAGGTGGCGCGCTGGGCGGAGCACGTCGCGCCGTTCCTGGAGACGCCCTGGGACCCGTCCGCCGGATTCGCGGAGGCGCTCCGCGAGCGGCTGATGCGCCGGGTGCAGCAGCGCGTGGTGAACGCGGTGCCGGCCGCCCTGTCGGCGATCCACTACCCGGTGCGGCCGGGCGCCGCCGACGAGCTCACCACGATCTTCACCGCCGTCCGGCCGCAGGCCACGCCGATGCTCCGCGACGAGCAGGGCGACACCAGCGGCAGCCTGCACGGGGTCGCGGTCTTCGTGACCGGCCCCCACATGGTGCGCGTCGTCGCCTACGACGGCGAGGTCGCCGACGTCGCCCGCTACATGGCGCACCGGCCGGGCCGGCCGCAGATCGAGGCCCGGCTGACGCCCTACCTGGAGGAGTACGGCGACACCAGCACCCCCGAGGGCTTCGTGGCCGTCTTCGAGCGGCGGTCCATGGAGCGGCGCGCCCTGTCCGTGCCGGTGGGCGCCGGGTCGGCGCCCGCTCCCGCCGCGGCCGTCCGCCCGTGACCGGGCGGATCCTGATCGCGGGGGCCGGGCCGAGCGGTCTGCTGTGCGCCGTCGAACTGGCGGCGCGCGGCGTCCCCTGCCGGGTGGTGGACCGGCGGCCCGGCCCGGCGGGCGGCTCGCGCTGCCCCACGCTGTGGCAGCGCACCCTGCGGGTGCTGGACGCGGCGGGGGTGTCCGTCGAGGCGCTGCGCCGGGCGGGCACGGCGCTGGAGCGCAAGCGGTTCCTGATCGCGGGCGCCGACGCGGAGGTCGACCTGCGGTCCGGGGACGGTCCGTTCGCGGCGCCGCTGCTGATCCGCCAGGAAGACCTGGAACGACTGCTCCTGGAACGGCTGCGCGCCCTCGGCGGCGCCGTGGAGTACGGGGTGGAGCTCCTGGAGGTCCGCCGGAACGACGGCGGGGCGTCCCGGCACGGTGCCGGGGCCCCCGCCGTCGTCGTGCTCCGGGGCCCCGACGGGGTCGAGGAGGCCCCGGTGGACCGGGTGGTGTGCGCGACCGGCGCGGCCGGCCGGGTGGCCGGGGTGACCGGTCCGGCCGACGTGGCGCCGGTCGGCATGCGCTGGCTGCTCGCCGACGTGTCGGTGGCCCCGGAGGACACGCCCGCGCCCGGCGTCGAGCACATCCTGCGCGACCACACGGGCCACGGCGGCCTGGTGCCCCTGCCGGGCGGCGGCCACCGGCTCTTCCTGGCCCTGCCGGACGACCCGGCCGGGGCGGACCGGCAGCCGACGCCGGCCGAGGTCGTCGAGGCCGCCCGGCGCTCGGTCGGGGTGCGCCTGACCGGCGAGCCCGGGGCAATCTGGGCGGTGCGGCCGCGGAGTTGGGTGGCCGACGCCTTCGTGGACGGCCCGGTGGTGCTGCTGGGCGACGCCGCCCGGTCCTTCCCGATGCCGGTGCACGGACTCAACACGGGCCTCCAGGAGGCCGCCGAGCTCGGCTGGAAGCTGGCCGCCGCGGCCTCGCTCCCGGCCGCGGCCGGGACGGAACTGCTCGCGACCTACGACGCCGAGCGGCGGACGGCCGCGGAGCGGATCCGGGAGCGGGCCGAGCGGGTGCTCGGCTACGGCTCGACGGTGCCCCTGGAGGTCATCCGCGACCGGCTGCTGGCCCGCGTCTTCGAGCTGCGCACGGAGCCGGAGACGGTGCACGCCCCGGGTCCGCTCACGGCGGCCGGCGGCGCGCTCGCGGGCCACCGGGTGCCGGAGGGCGCCGGCCGCGCCGCGGGTCCCGGCTGGTACGTCGCCCTGCTGCCCGGCACCGGCCCGGCCCGGCCGGGCCGTCCGGGCGCGGAGGCGGGCCGGGCGGCGGCCGCGGTCGCCGCGCGGTTCGGGCTGCCGCTGGTGGCCTGCCCCGCCGTACCCGCCGCCGAGGCCGCCGGCGCCGCGCCCGCCCCGGAGGGCGTACCGGACGCGGGGGCCCGGCTGTTGCTGGTCCGCCCGGACGGGCACGTCTCCTTCGACGGTTCGCCGGCCGAGCCGGCGGTCCTGGAACGGCACCTCCAGAGCGTGCGCCGCTTCCTGTGAGCCGGTCCGCCCGTGCGCGCGCGGGCGGACCGACGGGAAGGCGGAGAGGCCGGAGAGCGCACGAGCACCACAAGGGCCTGGCCCCGGTTCTCCTTCTCGGAGACCGGGGCCAGGCCCTTGTGGTGCGGTGGACGGTCAGTACGCGGCGCGCACCCGGTAGATCCCGAACGGGACGCTCATCCGGGTGTCCCGGAAGGGGCGCAGCGGCGAGGTGCTGTCCTGGTGCGAGGCACCGCGCTCCCAGGCGTGGAACGCCTCCTCGTCGCGCCAGCGGCTCAGCACGAGGAACCCCTGGGGGTCGGGCAGGGAGTGCAGGAGCTCGTTGCCGAGCATCCCGTCGACCTTCGCCATCTCCAGGCTCACCTGGTGGTAGGCGGCCTCGACGCCCTGCTCGTCCGTCGTCGCGTGGTAGACGAGCACGCGCACCTCGCCGGCCGGGGCGACGCTCAACGCGCCGCCTCCCAGTCGGCGTGCGTGGCGTGCTCGCCGGACGGGTCGACCCGGGCGGTGACCTGCATCGTCACCATGGAGCCCTGGCTGCGGAACGGGTGCAGCTGCTGGCGGTGCTCCAGGTGGCGGTCGCTGGTCTCGAAGAGCCGGAAGCTCGGCTCGTCGGTCCAGTCGCTGACGATGTAGTAGACGTTCTCCTCGTCCGTGGCGCGGGCGAGGGTCTGGCCCAGGCTGGCGGGGTGCGAGGTGACCGAGTCGCCGATGGCGAGCCAGACCTTCTCGAAGTCCTCGGTCATGCCCGGCCGGATCTCCATGCGGAGCATGACGCGGTACGGGCCCGTGGTCGCGGCGTCGGACGTCGCGGGGGCGATGGTGTCGGTGGTCGCGGTCATCAGGAGATACCCCCGTCGACGTTCAGGGTGGCGCCGGTCACGTAGGAGGAGAGCGGGCTGGCCAGGAAGAGGATGGCCTGGCCGACCTCGGTCGGGGTGCCGAGCCGGCCGAGGGCCGTCTTGGCCTCGTAGCGCTCGCGCATCTGGGTGCGGACGTCGTCCGGGAGGGCCGCCATGGCCTCGGTCTCGATGACGCCGAGGGCGACCACGTTGACGCGGATGCCGCGCGGGCCGAGCTCCTTGGCGAGCGAGCGGGTCAGGCCTATGAGGGCGGCCTTGGAGGCGGTGTAGTGGGCGCGGGTCGGGATGCCGACCTCGGCGGACTTGGAGCCGATCGAGACGATCGACGAGCCCTCGTGCAGCAGCGGCAGGGCGTGCTGGACGATCAGGTACGAGGCCGTCACGTTGGTGTCGATGACCCGGTGCCACTCGTCGAGCGCCAGCTCGCCGAAGGGGATGTGGCTGATCGCGCCGGCGTTGTTGACGACGAGGTCGAGGCGGCCGAGGCGGGTGGCGCACTCGGCGAGGAGGCCCTCGATCTCGGCGGGGTCGGTGAGGTCGGCGCGCAGCACGTGGTGGTCGCCGCCGATCTCCTTGAGCTCGACGCGGAGCGACTCGACGGCCTCGCTCTCCTGCCGGTAGCAGGTGACGACGTCGACGCCGGCGCGGGCGAGGGCGAGCACGATGCCGCGGCCGACGCCGCGGCTGCCGCCGGTGACGAGAGCCTTGCGGCCGTTCAGGCTGAGGTCCATGGTGGTGGGTCCTTCGGTTCAGGAGGCTGCCGCGAGCGCGGCCGCCTCGACCTTCTGCTTGATGAGCGCCATCTGGCCGGCGCTGTTGGTGTTGAGGCGGTTCGTCATGGCCTCGTCGTCGATCGGGGCCTGGGGCTTCATCTCGAAGTCCTGCACCCAGCGCATCCGCACGCCGCCCGGCACCTCGGTGTACTCCCAGAAGAGGGACATGTACTTGAAGACGCCGGTCTCGACGCGGTGGGCGCGGACGGTGCGGCTCGCGGCGTCCGCGGTCCGCTCGGAGACCCAGCTCCAGACCGTGCCGTTCTCGTCCGGGTGGAGGGCGAGCCGGAAGCGGACGGTGTCGCCCTCGCGGGCGAGGATGTCGGCGGAGGCGTACTCGCTGAACAGCGAGGGCCAGTTCGCGACGTCGTTGGTCAGCTCCCAGACGGTCTCCAGGGGCGCGTCGATGAGGATCGCGTTGTCGGTGTGGCCGGCCATGTCACGCCCCCGCCGGGGTCAGGCTGCCGTTGACGTAGGCGATCACGGCCGCCGGGGAGAGCAGGTCGTGGGCCGCCTCCTCGGGGATCGAGATGCCGGTCACCCGCTCGATCCGGCCGAACAGTTCGAGGACGGCGAGCGAGTCGTAGCCCAGGTCCTCGAAGCCCCGCTCGGCGGCGTCGGCGTCGAGCACCACGCCGTCGTCGACGCCCGCGGCCTCGATCATCATCGTGTACAGGTCGTTCAGTTCGAGACTGCTCACAGCTGTCCGTCCTTCCGGGAGCGGGTGAGGGGGTGGGTGAGCCGCCGGCTCATGCCGAGCCGACGACGAGGGCGGAGACGAAGCCGCCGTGGCCGCGGGCGACCACGAGGGCGTGGCGCAGCGGGAGTTCGCGGGGCCGGTCCACGACCAGGTCGAGGGCGTAGTCCGGGTCGGGGCGCGCCGTGCCGGCGGTGTGCGGGACGATGCCGTCCCGCAGCGCCAGCAGGGCGGTGGCGACGTCGAGCGGGGCGCCGCCGCCGTAGAGCCGCCCGGTGAGCGACTTCGGGGCGGTGACCGGGACGCCGCGCGGGCCGAAGACCTCGGCGAGCGCGCGGGCCTCGTCGGCGTCCCGCTCCGGGGTGCCCGCGCCGTCGGCGAAGACGACGTCGACGTCACGGGGGGCGAGACCGGCGTCGGCGAGGGCGCGGCGGATGACTCCGGCGAGGACCGGCGGCCGGTTCGGCGCCTCGGTCCTGCCCTCGGTGCGGGCCGCGTCGTCGTACGGGTCGAAGCCGGCCGCCCAGCCCTCGACGGCGCCCCAGGAGCGGGTACGGCCGCGGGCGCGGGCCGCCTCCTCGGTCTCGGTGACGAGGATCGCGCCGCCCTCCCCCGGCACGTGCCCGGGGGCGTCGGTGGCGAAGGGGGTGTAGGCGCGGGCCGGGTCGTCGAGGGTCGACAGCCGGCCGTCGGCCAGCTGCGCCACGACGCCGTACGGGCAGAGCGAGGAGTCGGTGCCGCCGGTCACCACGAGCCGCGAGCCGGTGCGCAGCAGACGGCGGGCCTGGGCGATGGCGTCCAGGCCGCCGGCCTGCTCGGCGCAGACGACGCCGCAGGGGCCGCGCATGCCGTGCCGGATGGAGATCTGGCCGGTGGTGGCGGCGTAGAACCAGGCGATGGACTGGTAGGCGCCGACCCAGGAGGGGCCCTGCCGGTACAGGTTCTCCATCTCGTTCTGGCCGAAGGCGGTGCCGCCGGAGGAGCTGGAGGTGACCACGGCCATCTCGTACTCGTCCAGTTCGGCCGGGTCGGCCCCGGCGTCCGCGAGGGCGGCGTCGGTGGCGACCAGCGCCAGGTGGGTCCAGCGGTCGGTCTGCGGGACGACCCGGCCCGGGACGCGGCCCCGGGCCTCGAAGCCCGCGACCTCCCCGGCGACGGTGACGGGGTAGCCGGTCGGGTCGAAGGCGGTGATGCGGCCGAGTCCGGACTTGCCGGCCAGCACGGCCTGCCAGTGGTCCTCGACGGTCGGGCCCGTGGGGGCGACGATGCCGAGTCCGGTGACGAGGATCCGCCCGCCGGGGCGGTCGACGGTGCTCACGCCGCCTCCTGGAGGGTGCGGGTGAGGACCATCGCGCTCTGGAAGCCGCCGAATCCGCTGCCGACGGTCAGGACGGTGTCCATGACGTGGTCGCGGGCGACGAGCGGCACGTAGTCCAGGTCGCACTCGGGGTCGCGGTGGTGGAGGTTGGCCGTCGGCGGGACGACCTGCCGCTGGAGCGCCAGGGCGCAGGCGGCGATCTCCAGGGAGCCGATGGCGCCGAGCGAGTGCCCGATCATCGACTTGATGGAGGAGACCGGCACCTCGTGGGCGCGGGCCCCGAGGCTCCGCTTGAAGGCGGCGGTCTCGTGCCGGTCGTTCTGCTTGGTGCCGGAGCCGTGGGCGTTGATGTAGTCGACCGCCGACGGGTCGAGCCGGGCCCGGTCGAGGGCGAGCGAGATCGCCTCGGCCATCTCGCGGCCGTCCGGCTTGAGTCCGGTCATGTGGTACGCGTTGCTGCGGTTGGCGAAGCCCGACACCTCGGCGTAGATCCGGGCGCCGCGGGCCAGCGCCGACTCCTCGGACTCCAGCACCATGACCGCCGCGCCCTCGCCCAGGACGAAGCCGTCCCGACGGGCGTCGAAGGGGCGCGAGGCGTGGCCGGCCTCGTCGTTGTTCGGCGAGGTGGCCTTGATCGCGTCGAAGCAGGCGCTGGTGATGGGCGAGATGGGGGCGTCCGTGGCGCCGGCCAGGACGATGTCCGCGGAGCCCTCCTCGATGAGCTGGGCACCGTGCGCGACGGCGTCGATCCCGGAGGTGCAGCCGGTGGAGACGAGGGCGACCGGGCCTTCGGCGCCGGCCGTCCTGGCCACCTCCACGGCCAGGGTGCTGGGCACCATGTGGCCGTAGAGGTGGGGAACGCCGTAGCGGTGGTCGACGTGGTGCAGCCGGCCGTCGTCGGAGAGCACGCGGTACTCCTCCTCCAGACCGGTGGTGCACCCGACGGCGCTGCCCAGGCTCACCGAGAGGCGGCCGGGGTCGACGCCGCCGATGTCCAGACCGCTGTCGGCGAGTGCCTCGCGCGCCGAGACCACCGCGAACTGGCCGGCCCGGTCCATCCGCCGGATCTCCTGCGGGGACAGGCCGGCCGCCACCGCGTCGAAGTCGACCTCGGCGGCGATCCTGGAGCGGAACGCGCTGGCGTCGAAGAGGCTGATCGGCCGGGTGGCGGTGCGGCCCGAGGACAGCAGGTCCCAGAACGCCTCACGGCCCACCGCCGCGGGGGCGACGACGCCGATGCCGGTGATGACGGCGCGCCGGGTCATCGCGTCCCGCCCACGTCCGGGTTGGCGGCGCCCGGGTTCAGCGGCTCCTCGGTGTCGACGTGGCCGAGCTCGGGCCGGGGAGCGAGCGGGGAGAGGTGGAAGACGAGGTGCGCCTTCTCGGTCCCGGTGTTGACGAGGCGGTGCCGGACGTCGATCGGCACCATGAGGGAGTCGCCGGGGCCGAGCGCGACCTTGCGGTCGTCCAGCGCGATCTCCAGCTCGCCGGTGACGACGTGCAGGAACTCCTCGGAGTACGGGTGGTAGTGCTCGGTGATCCACTCACCGGGCTCCAGCCACAGCACACCGCCGAAGCCGGAACCGCAGCCGGTGGTCTTGGGGCTGAGCGTGACCCGGATGTCGCCGCCGCGCTTGGTGTTCGGGGCGGCGTCCGTGACGTTGATCTTCGCGGGCAGTGCGGTCGTCATCGCTGTACACCCTCCTGCGGGGTCCACGTGTAGAAGGCGGACGCCATGGCGTCCTTGGGCTCCTGCCAGTTCGGGTCGTACGGCGAGACCAGCTTGGCGAGGCGGGTGTTGATGTCGTCGTACAGCGGGTGGCTGCGGGCCTTGTACAGGTTCGGCGTGATGTCCTGGTCGGCCTCGACGAGGTGGAAGTAGAGGTCGTGGAAGGAGAAGAGGGTCCGCCGGGAGACCCCGATCATGTGGGGCAGGTCCGTGGAGTCGGACTCGGCGAACACGTCGCCGATCTCGCCGGTGGTGTCACCGGCGAGTCGGGCGACGATGAGAGTGCGGTGCAACGCGAGCCTCCTGGGTGGGTGGTCGTCGGTGGTGGCAACCGTCGCAAGGGGGTCTGGAGGACGGCTCGAAGGTCCCTGGACGCCGCGCTGGAGCCGCGGCTGAGTCCCGGCCGAGCGTCACAGCGGACGGCAGTCCAGCAGGGTGCGGTCCGGGCCCGTCAGCGAGAAGACCAGGTCGCAGGGGCCTCCGACGGCGCCGGCCACGTCGAGCGCGGCGCGGGCGCAGTCGAGGGCGGCGGCCGGGGAGAGGACCGGGCGGCCGCGCAGCCGGGGCGGCACGCCGACGGTCCCGGTGCCGCCGGGCATGGCGGCGGTGGCGGTGGGCTTGAGGGTGACCCGGTAGTCCTCGGGCGGCTGTCCGTCGCGCACGGTGCAGGTGTCGAAGTGCAGCCCGTCGCCCAGGGGTTCGGCCAGTCCCCAGCACATGCGCAGCCGTACGGTGCGCGCGTCGGGGAGGGTGTGGGCGAGGACGGTGGCCTCGGCGGGCACGAAGCGCTGGGCTGCGACGACGCAGCGGCTCCCGGCGGGCGCGTGCCGGTCGACCCGGCCGGCCAGCTCGGCGACCGCGGCCTCCACGGTCGTGCGGGAGAGGTTGTTGAAGGTGGGGCCGAGGCGCTGGGCGGTGCCGTCGGGCCCGACGAGCCAGCCGCGTACGGAGACGGGCACGGGGGCGCCGCAGCGCCGGCCGTCGAGCGGGGGCAGGGTCCAGTCGCGGGGTTCGAGCGCCGTCCAGCGGGTGACGGCGGCGGCCGCCGCGCGGCTCGCCGCGGCGAGCGCGGCGCGCAGCCGGCCGGCGTCGGCCCCCTGGCCCCGGGAGGCGGCGAGCTGCGCCCACCGGGGGGCGTACGGCCCGGCGGGCGCTTCGCGGGGCGGGACCTGCGGGCCGCCGGGGCGGTCCGGGCGGTGCTCTTCCATGTGGTGCGGCTCCCCTCGTCCAGGCGTGCCGACCGGCGCTGCCGCCGGTGCCCGTCCAGTAGGGGGGAGCGCGGTGGAAGGGGCGTCAGGCGGCGGACGGAAGCGGATCCATCCGTTCTCCAGCCGGACTCGACCGGCGGGGGCGATCATGGCCCGGGCGCCGACCGCCGAGGCGTCCTCCGAAGCCCTGTAGGAGAGCGACCTTGACCGCCGTAGACCTGGGCCGGCTTCAGTTCGCGCTGACCGCGTTCCTTCATTTCTCTTTCGTCGTGGTGACGTTGGGCCTGGCGCCCTTCCTCGCCTACATCAACAGCCGGGCGGTGTTCACCCGGAAACCGGCCCTGCGCCCGGTCTTCGACCGGATGACCCGCTTCTGGGGTCAGGTGTACGTCATCAACTACGCGCTGGGCATCGTCACCGGCCTGGTGATGGAGTTCCAGTTCGGGCTGAGCTGGACCGGCCTGTCCCGGCTGACCGGCGACGTGTTCGGCACGACCCTGGCGATGGAGACGATCGTCGCCTTCTTCGTCGAGTCCACCTTCCTCGGCCTGTGGATCTTCGGCTGGCACCTGCTGCCGCGCTGGGCCCACATGCTGTCGTTCTACGTCGTGACGGCCACCGCCTACGCCTCCGCGTACTGGATCATGGTCACCAACGGGTTCCTCCAGAACCCGGTCGGCTTCGCCAAGCGCGAGGACGGCACCATGTACCTGACCGACCTGGGCGCGCTGCTGACCAACGACGGCGCGCTGCCCGCCCTCTACCACCTGACCGCCGCCTCGATCGGCGTCGGCGGCTTCCTGATCGCCGGCGCGAGCGCCTGGCACTTCCTGCGCGGCACCACCGACCCCGAGGTCTTCCGGCGCTCGCTGCACGGCGGCGTCGCGCTCGGCATCGGCGGCGTCTGGATGGCCGTCCTGAACGGTTTCCCGCAGCTGTCCTTCGTCGGCGACCAGGAGGGCAAGTCGGCCGCGATCAACGGCGACGCCGAGGCGCTGGCCGCGTACCAGGCCGAGATGACCAAGCTCCTCGGGCCGGGGGACTGGGCTCCGCCGGAGTGGCTGAGCACCGCCTTCTCGACCATGCAGATGGCCGGCTACCTGGCCTGGACGATCGGCGTCGTCGCCGCCTTCTTCTTCATCCGCCGCCGCATCGAGCGGACGAGGACGATGCTGCGCGTCCTGGTGTGGACGATCCCGCTGCCGTTCGTGGCCGTGCTCTGCGGCTGGCTGATCCGGGAGATGGGCCGTCAGCCGTGGGCCGTCTACGGCGAGGTCGCCGTGAAGGACGCCCTGTCGGACGTCTCGGCCGGCGGGATGCTGTTCTCGCTGATCGCCTTCGTCACCGTCTTCGCGGCACTGGCCGTCGTGGACTGGGTGCTGATCGCCCGCACCGTCCGGCGCGGCACCGGCCGGATGTTCCTGGGCCTGACCCTCGCCGACGACCCGGCGGGCACCGGCCGGGACACCGAGGGCGGCGCGGCGGACGGAGACCCGGACGGATCCGCGCGGCGGACCGCCGCGCGCGACGACGCGCTCTCCCCCCTGCCCCCGCTGTGACCCCCGGCCCCGACCCGCGCGCGGCCCGGCCGCACCGCCCCGGAAACAAGAAGGAATGACGATGGACGTCCTCTGGCTCTGCGTGCTCGGGCTCATGCTCGGCGGATGGTTCGTGCTCGACGGCTTCGTGATCGGCACCGGCATGCTCCTGCGCCGCGTCGCCCACACCCCGGACGAGCGCCGGACCGTGATGGCCGCCGTCGGCCCCTACTTCCTGGCCGGCGAGGTCTGGCTGGTGGTCTCGGCGGGCGTGCTCATCGCCGCCTACCCGGACCTGGAGAAGAGCGCCTTCACCGCCTTCCGGCCGGTCCTGGTGGTGCTGGTCTGCTGCTGGGTGCTGCGCAGCGCCTCGATCTGGTTCCGCGCCCGGCGTCCCGAGGAGGCGACCCAGCGCCGCTGGGAGCGGCTCCTGGCCGGCGCCTCGGCGGGCTTCGCCGCCTGCTGGGGCCTGGTCCTGGGCAATCTGGCGCAGGGGCTGCCGGCCGTGTCCGGCCAGGTCTCCTTCGGCACCCTCTTCGGCGTCCTGCCGCTGCTCGGCGCGGTCGCCATGGTGGCGCTGCTCGCGCTGCACGGTGCCGCGTTCACCGCGGCCCGCACCACCGGCGAGCCGTCCCGGCGGGCCGCCGCCGAGGCCAGGCGGCTGGCGCTGCCGGCGGCCGGGCTGCTGCTGGCCGCCGCGGTGGCGGGCGTGCCCTTCGCCGACGGGGTGACCTCGCCGGTGGTCGGGCTGCTCCTCGTCGTCGCCGGGGCGGTCGCCGCGTTCTTCGCGGGTTCGCTGTCCGGCCGGGTCGCGCACGGTCCCGGCTTCGCGCTCGGCGCGCTCGCCGCCCCCGCTCCCCTGCTGGCGGTCGGCGCGGGTGCGGCGTCGGCGCTGACCGAGCTGGCCGCCCCGGCCGACGTCCTCGACCCGCTGTCCTCGCTGCTGCTGCCCGCGCTGGCCGTGGTGCTGCTGGCGCAGGGCTGGGTGCTGTGGCTGTTCCGCCGCAAGGTCGACCAGCGGAGCGTCGCCTTCTTCTGACCGGGCCACGCCCGAGTCCCGCTCGGGCCACGCCCCGACCGTACGCCGTCCCGGACCCCTCTCGGGCCGCCCCGCGCCCAGTGCGAGGGGCGGCCCTCGTCGTTCCCGCGCGGCCGCCGCGGGCCGGTGCAGGCGCCGCCGCGCTCACGCGTTCCCGCCCCACCGCGCTCACGCGCTCACGCGCCTTCGTGGCGCGCGTTCCCCCTGCTCCCCCACTCCTTTGCTCCCTTGCTCTCACGCCCGACCGTTCCCCGTGTTCGTCCCACTCCGAGGAGAGTTGATCCATGGCCAGGTACGCGATGTTCCCGTCCCCGATGGCGGGACACGTCAACCCGACCCTTCCGATGGCCGCCGAGCTGATCGGCCGCGGCCACCACGTGACGTACCACCTGCCGGAGGAGTTCCGGGCCCAGGTCGAGTCCGTGGGCGCCCGGCTGTCGCCGATACGGCTGCGCGAGGCGCACGGCTACCGCCGGGAGCCCGACCCGGTGGCGCGCTTCGCCAAGGTCCCGATGTGGCTGGCGGCCGAGGCGGAGGACGTCCTGCCGCAGGTCCTGGCGGCGGTCGACGAGGACCGGCCGGACGCGGTGCTCTACGACATGACGTGCGTGTGGGGCCGGCTGCTGGCCAGGCTGCGGCCCGGCCCGGCGGCGATGGTGGTCGGCAGCTACGTCGGCAACGAGCACTTCTCGCCGGTGCGCACCCGGCACTACGCGGCGATGAAGGACCACCTGGCGTCCGGCTTCCGGGAGACCGGCGAGGTCATCGCGCGGATCAACGCCCGTCACGGCCTCGACGTCCGCCCGCAGGACCTGTTCGCCCGGGACGAGCAGGTCGTGCTCGTCGTCATGCCCCGCGCCTTCCACCCGGCCGGCGAGACCTTCGGCGAGCCGTTCCGGTTCATCGGCGCCTCGCTCCGCGAGGAGGCCGCGGGCACGGTCTGCCCGCCCGTCCCGCACGGCCGCCGGCTCGCCTACGTCTCCTTCGGCACCGTGGTGGAGCTGACGGACGCGGTGCTGGCGGCGCTCCGGGAGGCGTTCTCCGGAGCCGGCTGGCAGGTGCTGCTGGCCACCGGCGAGCGTGAGGTGCCGGCCGCCGCGCTCCCCGACCACTTCGTCGTGCGCAAGTCGGTGCCGCAGCTGGAGGTGCTGCGCCGGGCGGACGTGTTCGTCACCCACGGCGGCACCAACAGCGTGATGGAGGCCCTGGTGCACGAGGTGCCGATGGTGGTCGCGGCCCGCGCGCCGGAGCACGCCATCACGGCCGACCAGGTGGAGCTCCTGGGCCTCGGCACCCGGGTCGACCCGGACACCCTCGACGCGGAGGGCCTGCGGACGGCGGTGGAGACCGCGGCCGCCGACCCGGCGGTGCGCCGGGCGCTCGCGGAGCTGGGCCGGTCGCCCGGTGCCGTCGGCGTCGCCGCCGCGGCCGCCGCCGAGCTGGAGAAGCTGGTCGTGGGCTGAGCCCCCGGGCGCACGACGAAAGGTCCCGGCCCCCTCTCCAGGAGAGGGGGCCGGGACCTTTTCGGGTGCCGGTACGGGGGTCAGCTCACCCGGCGCACCTCGTACGAGGCCCAGATCCCGCCGCCGACCGCGAGCAGGGCGCTGGCCAGCAGGACGGCGATGATCCAGCCGGCGCTGGGCTCACCGAGCGACAGTCCGCGGGCCGCCTCCACGGCCTGGGTCAGCGGATTGGCCGTGGCCACCGCGCGGGCGGCGGCCGGGAGCCCGGCCAGCGGCACGAACGCGCTGGACACGAAGGCCAGCGGGAAGATCACCACCATGCCGATGGTCTGGAGCAGTTCGGGATTGCGCACCCGCGCGCCGAGGCCGAGGAAGACCCAGGAGAGCCCCCAGCTGACGATCAGGGCGACCAGCAGCGCGGCGAAGGCCCCCAGCGGGCCGCCGGCCGGCCGGTAGCCGAAGAGCGCCACGCCCACCAGCACCAGGACCACCAGCTGGAGCCCGTTGCGGACGGCGGCGTACAGGCTGCGGGCGGCGAGCAGGGCGAGCAGGTCGACCGGCATCGTGCGCAGCCGGCCCACCAGCCCCTCGCGGAGGTCGTCGGCGAGCGCCACCCCGGCCCAGACGGTGGCCTGGGCGGTGCTCGTGACGAGGATCGCGGGGAGCAGGTAGTCGATGTAGCGGACGCCCTGCGGGAAGTACGGGGAGTCGGCGAGGGTGCGGAACATCTGGCTGAACAGCGCCAACATGATCAACGGCTGGATGACGCTGACCACCAGCATCCGCGGGTCCCGCAGCGAGCGCAGCAGCCGCCCGGTGAGCACGGCCACCTGGGTCAGGAGCGAGGAGCCCGTCCAGAGCGGGGCGGTCCGGCGCCCCGCGGGGGCGTGGCCGACGACGGCGGTGGGGGTGGTCATGCCGGTGCGGCCTCCTTCAGTGGCGCGGGCTTCCCGGACGCGTCGGGCGCGGCCGGGGGGCGTGCGTCCGGGCCGACCAGAGCCAGGTACACGTCGTCGAGCGAGGGCTCGTGGAGGGTGAGGCCGTCCGGGGCGATCCCGGCCGCGTCCAGGGCCCGTACCAGGGCGAAGAACTCGGTGGTGTCGCCGATCGGGGCGGTGATCCGGCCGTCCTCGGCGACCGGCCGCAGCCCGGCCCGGCGCACCGCCTCCACGGCCTCGGGCAGCTCGTGGGGGCGGGAGAGGGTCAGGGTGGCGGTGCGGTGGCCGAGTTCGGCCTTGAGCGCGGCGGCCGTGCCGGCCGCCACGACCGAGCCCTTGGAGAGCACCGTCACGAGGTCGGCGAGGCGGTCGGCCTCCTCCAGGTACTGCGTGGTGAGCAGGACGGTCGTGCCGTCCCTGGTGAGGTCGTCCACCAGGTCCCACAGGGCCTGCCGGGCGGCCGGGTCGAGGCCGGTGGTGGGCTCGTCGAGGAAGACGACCTCGGGGTGGCCGAGGAGGCTGCACGCCAGGTCGAGCCGGCGGCGCATGCCGCCGGAGTAGGTACGGGCCCGGCGGCCGGCGGCCTCGGTGAGCCCGAAGGCGTGCAGCAGCTCCTCGGCCCGGGAGCGGGCCTCGGCCCGGCCGGCGCCGAGCAGCCGGGCCACCAGGACCAGGTTCTCGGTGCCGGTGAGCCGGTCGTCGACGCCGGCGAACTGGCCGGTGACGCCGATCCGGTGCCGTACGGCCGCCGCCTCCCGCACCACGTCGAGTCCGGCCACCCGGGCGCTGCCCGAGGTGGGGGGCAGGACGGTGGTGAGGGTGCGGACGAGGGTGGTCTTGCCCGCGCCGTTGTGGCCGAGCAGGCCCAGCACCCCGCCGCGGGGCACCTCCAGGGTGACGCCGTCCAGCGCGGGACGGCCGTCGAAGGTCACGCCGAGGCCGTCGGCCTCGATCATCAGGTCGGTGCTCACACCCGCTCCTCCCGGGCCTTCTTCCGGGTCCGCTCCCCCCGGGGCTTCTGCTCCACGAGCGCGGGGCGCGGCGCGCCGGCCACCGGGTCCACCGAGGGACGCCGGGCCGCCGCGCGCAGGGCCAGGGCGCCCAGCAGGAGCAGGACCAGGCCGCCGCTGACGACGCTGGAGGCCAGCAGCTGCTGCCCCGGGCCGAGTTCGAGCGAGCCGACGTGCGTCCACAGGTCGTCGTCGTCCCTCACCCCGATGTTGGCGAGGAAGTAGACCTTGCCGTGCAGCAGCAGGGTGACGACGACGGCGACCGTGACGCGCTTCCAGGAGCCGCGCGCCCAGGTGTAGACGAGCAGGGTGGCAGGGAACGCCCAGACCCAGTGGTGCGTCCAGGCCAGCGGGGTGACCAGCGGGATGACGACGCCGATGGCGCACAGCGCCTCCAGCGTCAGGCCGCGCCGGTGCAGGCCGACGGCGAGCGCGAGGCCGCCGATGGCCACCAGGGCGGCGGAGGCCAGCCACAGCGGGTCGGAGTCGAGCCCGACGGCCCGGGTGACGACGCCGCGCAGCGACTGGTTGAGGACGTTGCTGGGGAACTCGTGCACCCGCTCCGAGGCCCACAGGACCTCCGTCCAGTACCGCCAGGCGGAGTGCGGCAGGGTGGCGAAGCCGACGGCCACGGTGGCGAGGAAGGTGCCGGTGGCGACGGCGGCGGTGCGGTACTGGCGGGTCAGGAAGAGGTGGACGATGAACAGCGCCGGCACCACCTTCACCGCGGCGGCCAGACCGGTGCCGACACCGCGCCAGCGGGCGGCCCTGCCCGTGTCGCCCGGGTCGCGGAAGAGGTCCCACAGGACCAGGCCCATCAGCAGCAGGTTGACCTGGCCGGCCGAGAAGTCGTGCTGGAGCGCGTCGAAGACGAGCGACAGCAGGAAGGCCCAGACCGCGGCGAGCGTCAGTCGGCGGCGCAGCGGGGTGCCCCGGCGGCCCAGGTACCAGAAGATCAGGAGCTGGAGGCAGAGCATCTTGGCGACGTACCAGACGCCGGCCGCGAGCCACTGCGGCACCACGGCGAAGGGGATGAACAGATAGGCCGCGAACGGCGGGTAGTTGAAGGGCGGGTCGGCGTCGTACAGCTCGCCGCCGCCCAGCATCTGGTCGGTGGCGTCGAGGTAGATGTCCAGGTCGACGAGGAAGTACTCGGCGAGCTGGGGCTGGAGCACGTAACTGGTGGTGGCGTGCCAGGCCAGCTTGAGGAGGGCGACGCCCAGCATGACGCCGAGCACCAGCCCGGCGCGTCCGGCGAACCGGCCGCCGCCTGCCGCGCCACCCCCTCCCTTGCCGCTCTGCACGCCCTCGTCGGTGATGACCGCGGTCACGTCGGCTCCCCTTTCCGTTTTCCGTATCCGGTTCTGGCCTGGTCGGTGTCTGGTGGTGCGGTGGTGTCTGTCGTGCGGTGTCGTGTGGTGGATCCGTGCCGTCGAGCGGTGGATCCGTCGTGTCGTGCGGTGGACCCGTGCCGTCGAGCGGTGGATCCGTGGTGCCGTCGTGCTGTCACCCCCGACCGTCGCAGCGGCGCCTCGGCAGCCCCTGGAAGATCGCTGGAACCCGGGTCGGGCGCGGTCCCGTCCCGGAACCGGACGGGCGGCCCGCGCGTCGGCCGGGGCCGCTCAGCCGCGGCGCCAGCCGGAGGCGTCCGTGCCGCCGCGGAGGGTCGCGACCCGGCGGGCGAACTCCGCGCGCGCGGCCGGGTCGTGGGGCGTGTCGCGCAGCAGCGCGGTCGTCATGGCCGTCAGGCGCAGGCGCAGCAGGACGTCGAAGCCGGGCCACGCCACCACGTCGAAGCCCACCGCGCGGACCGCCCGCCGGTAGTCGTCCTCGCCGAGCCAGCCGAAGCCGCGGCAGGGGATGCCGAAGGCGGTGGCGAGGTCCCACTCGCGCGGCCCGTGGGCGACGTGCTCCAGATCGATCAGGATCGCCGAACCGTCCGCGGCCCGGAGGTAGTTGCCCTTGTGCGCGTCCCCGTGCACGGGCCCGGCGGGCAGCTCGGGGCGCAGCGCGGCGGTCTCCTCGCGCAGCTCCGTCACCCGCTGCCGCAGGAACTCCAGATCGGCCTCCGGCACGGGGGCGCCACCCGCCTGCGCCAGATGGCCGGCCACCTCGGCGACCGGGTCGAGCGCGGGCAGCGGCGGCGCGTCCTCGGCGGGCAGCTCGTGCAGGCCTCGCAGGGCCTCGGCGAGCGCGGGGAAGGGCGCCGTGCCGCCGTGGTCCGGCAGCTCGCGCCAGAAGGTGACGACCCGGCCGTCGAGGAGGGACGGTCCCGGTACGTCGGGGAGCGCCCGTACGGCGGGGAAGCCGACCCGCTCCAGCCAGCGGGCCACGGCCAGTTCGCGGCGGGCGCGGGGCAGCGCGGCGGCCCGGGAGACCCGGACCACGACCGGCCGTCCGGCCAGCGCGAAGACGGCGTTCTCGCCGAGCCGCAGCAGGCGGGCGCCGGCCGGTTCCAGCCCGGCCGCCGCGCAGGCGGCGCGCAGCGTGGCACGGGCCGCCGCCTCGGTGAGCCCGGCGGTGGGAGTGGAGGCGGTGGTGGTGGTGGCTTGGCTGGTCGTCATGTGTCTCTCCCCGGTGGTACGGGCGGGCCCCGCGCGTGGGGCGGCAGCCTGCCCGGGGGCGCTGGACGCGGCGTGGAGGCGTGCTGGGGGCGGGGGCGGCGGTACGGGGCGGGTGCGGGACCGGGGACGAGGACGGCGGTACGCGTACGGGGGCGGGACGGCGGTACGCGTACGGGACGGGCGGCGGGACCGGTGCGGGGCGGGTGCGGCCGGCGGGGCGGCGCGTGGGGTTCCGGTCCGGCACGGGGCGCTCAAGCGACGCTGGGGCCGCGCTCGACCCGGGGGCGCGAGAGTGGCCGCACTATGCATAAAGGACTGCTCGGGGCGGTGCGTTCCGCCCCCATCGTGCTGCGCCACCTCTCCCTCTGCCTGGCCGCCGCGGCCCTCGCCGGGCTGCTCGTGCTCGTCCAGGCGGAGCTCCTCGCGGGCCTGCTCTCCGGGCGGCACGCGGAGGCCGTGTGGGCCGTGCTCGCCGGTGTCGTCGCCGTCCGGGCCGTGCTCGGCTGGGGGCAGTCGGCCGCCGCCGCGCGCACCGCGTCCGCGGTGAAGAACGGGCTGCGGGACCGGCTGGCGGCGCGGCTGGCCCGCCCGGGCGCGGCGGCCCGGAGCGAGGAGCGCTCGGGCGAGCTGGTGGCGCTGTCCGGGCGGGGCCTGGACGCGCTCGACGCGTACCTCACGGGCTACCTCCCGGCGGCGGCCGTGGCCGCGGTCGTGCCGCTGGCCGTGCTGATCCGGCTGGCGGGCGCCGACTGGACGAGCGCGCTCGTGGTCCTGATGACACTGCCGCTGATCCCGCTCTTCGGGGCGCTGGTCGGCATGCACACCAAGGCGACCACGGAGCGGCAGCTGCGCGAGATGACCCGGCTGGGCGGGCACTTCCTCGACGTGGTGCGCGGGCTGCCGACGCTGCGGGCCTTCGGCCGGGTCCGGCACCAGGCCGAGGTGATCGGCCGGATGGCGGACGGGCACCGGACGGCGACCATGCGGGCGCTGCGCGTCGCCTTCCTCTCCTCCCTGGTCCTGGAGCTGGCGGCGTCCCTGTCGCTGGCTCTGGTCGCCGTGCCGGTCGGCCTGCGGCTGATGTCGGGCACGCTCGACCTGTCGACGGCGCTCCTCGTGCTGCTGCTGGCCCCCGAGGCGTATCTGCCGCTGCGCCGGCTCGGCGCCCAGTTCCACGCGGCGATGGAGGGCGTGACGGCGGCGGACGCGGTGTTCGAGGTCCTGGACCGCGAGGACGAGGACGGTGCCGGGACCGCGAAGAGGGCGCCGGAGCGCACCACGGACGGCGCCGCGCCAGCCGTCTCCCTCCTGGGGGTGACGGTCCGTCATCACATGGCCGGGCCAGCCGTGTTGGACGGCCTGGACCTGGAGATCGCCCCCGGCGAGCGGGTCGCGCTCGTCGGCGAGAGCGGTGCCGGGAAGAGCACCCTGCTGCGCCTGCTCATGGGCTTCGTGACGCCCGAGCGGGGGACCGTGCGCCTGGCCGGCGGGGAACGCCCGCTGTACGTGCCGCAGCGGCCCCATCTCTTCGCGGGCACGGTGGCGGACAACGTACGGCTGGGGGCGCCGGACGCGAGCGAGGCGGAAGTGCGGGCGGCGGTCCGCGCCGCGCAGGCGGAGGAGTTCCTGGACCGGCTGCCGGAGGGCCACCGGACGCGGCTCGGCGAGGGCGGCACCGAACTGTCCGCCGGGCAGCGCCAACGCGTCGCCCTCGCGCGGGCGTTCTGCGCCGCGCCCGCCGGTCTCGTGCTCCTGGACGAGCCCACGGCACGGCTCGGCGCCGGGACGGAACGGGCCGTGGTCGCCGCCGCCCGCGCGCTCACCGCCGGCCGCACCGCGGTGATCGTGGCGCACCGTCCGGCGATGATCGCCCTCGCCGACCGCGTGATCCGGCTCCACGAGGGCCGCGTGGTCTCCGACACCCGCACGACGGCCGCACCGCACGAGCGTCCGCGCCCGGCGGGGGCCGCACGGTGAACGACCCCCAGGACCCCACTTCCACCCCCGCTCCCACCCCCACTCCCCTCACGATCCCGACGACGGAGGCCCGCGGCATGGCACGGACGAGGAAGCCCGGCGCGTCGGACGCCGGATACCGGGGGCGTACCGTCTGGGCGGTGGTCTGCGGGGCGCTCGCCACCTGGACCGGGCTCGGGCTGACCGCTGCGGCGGCCTGGCTGATCACACGGGCGGCCGGGCAGCCGCCGCTGTCCGCGCTCAGCGTGGCGATCGTCGCCGTCCGCGCCTGCGCCACGCTCAAGGGCGTGTTCCGGTACAGCGAGCGGCTGGCCGGACACGACGTGGCGCTGCGGGCCCAGGCCGCCGAGCGCGGGCGGCTCTTCGCGGCGCTGGCCCCCGCCGGGCCGGTCCGCCGCGGCGGCGACCTGCTGAGCCGGATGGTCAGCGACAGCGACGCCGTGCAGGACCTGCTGGTGCGGTGTCTGCTCCCGGCGGTGGGCGCGGCGGCGGGCGAGACCGGGGCGCTGGCCGTCGCGGTGTGGCTGCTGCCGGCGGCCGTGCCGCTGGTCGCGGCGGGGCTGCTGACGGCCGCGCTGCCGGTCT
>NZ_BNBS01000017.1 GCF_014656075.1 Streptomyces hydrogenans | reverse complement strand
GGCGGCGGGCCGGGCCCTGCGCCGCCTCGGCCTGCGCTGACCGACCGCCGGAGCGCGCCCCCGGGGCCGTGCCGGGGGCGCGGGCTCAGGCGCCGCGCTCGGGCGGCGGGCTGGTGATCCGCATCCGGTCGTAGGCCGCGAACTCCGGGTGGTGCAGGTCGAAGGCGGGGGACTCGGAGCGGATCCGGGGCACGGCCGTGAAGTTGTGCCGGGGCGGCGGGCAGGAGGTGGCCCACTCCAGGGAGCGGCCGAAGCCCCACGGGTCGTCGGCCTCGACCTTCGGCGCGTACCGCCAGGTCCGCCACACGTTGTAGAGGAAGGGAAGGGTCGAGATCCCGAGGAGGAAGGCGCCGATCGTCGACAGGGTGTTGAGGGTGGTGAAGCCGTCCGCGGCCAGGTAGTCGGCGTACCGCCGGGGCATGCCCTCCGCGCCCAGCCAGTGCTGGACGAGGAAGGTGAGGTGGAAGCCGGTGAAGAGGGTCCAGAAGTGGATCTTTCCGAGCCGTTCGTCGAGCATCCGGCCGGTGAACTTGGGCCACCAGAAGTGGAAGCCGGCGAAGGTCGCGAAGACCACCGTGCCGAAGACCGTGTAGTGGAAGTGGGCGACGACGAAGTACGAGTCGGTGACGTGGAAGTCCATCGGCGGCGAGGCCAGGATCACCCCGGTCAGCCCGCCGAAGAGGAAGGACACCAGGAAGCCGGTCGCCCACAGCATCGGGGTCTCGAAGGAGAGCGAGCCCCGCAGCATGGTCCCCGTCCAGTTGAAGAACTTCACCCCGGTCGGCACCGCGATGAGGAAGGAGAGGAAGGAGAAGAAGGGCAGCAGGACCGCCCCGGTCGCGAACATGTGGTGCGCCCAGACGACCACCGACAGACCGGTGATCGTCATGGTGGCGGCGATCAGACTGAGGTACCCGAAGATCGGCTTCCGGGAGAAGACCGGGATGATCTCGCTGACGATGCCGAAGAACGGCAGGGCGATGATGTAGACCTCGGGGTGGCCGAAGAACCAGAAGAGGTGCTGCCAGAGCAGCGCCCCGCCGTTGCCGGGGGCGAAGACCAGCGCCCCGAACCGCCGGTCCGCCTCCAGGGCGAGCAGGGCCGCCGCGAGGACCGGGAAGGCGATGAGCACCAGGACCGCGGTGAAGAGCACGTTCCAGGTGAAGACCGGCATCCGGAACATGGTCATGCCCGGTGCCCGCATCCCGATGATGGTGGCGAGGAAGTTCACCGAGGTGAGGATCGTGCCGAAGCCGGAGAGCGCGAGCCCCATGATCCACAGGTCGGCGCCGATCCCCGGGGAGCGCTCGGCGCTGTTCAGCGGGGCGTAGGCGGTCCAGCCGAAGTCGGGCGGCCCGCTCGGGGTGAGGAAGGACCCGACCACCATCAGCCCGCCGAGCAGGAAGAGCCAGTACGAGAACATGTTGAGGCGCGGGAAGGCGACGTCGGGCGCCCCGATCTGGAGCGGCACCAGCTCGTTGGCGAAGCCGGCGAAGGTCGGGGTCGCGAAGAGCAGCAGCATGATCGTGCCGTGCTGGGTGAACGCCTGGTTGAACTGCTCGTTGGAGAGGAACTGGATCCCCGGGCGGGCCAGCTCCGCCCGCATCGCCATCGCCAGCAGGCCGGCGAAGAGGAAGAAGACGAACGAGGTCGCCAGATAGAGGTGACCGATCTTCTTGTGGTCGGTGGTGGTGAGCCAGTCGATCAGGATGCGGCCGTGCCGCTCCCGGTCGCCCGATTCCGCCGTGGTGGTCGCCGCCTCGGTGCTCATCGGTGCCTCCGCCCCGTGTTCCGTTCTCCGGCGTCCGGTCAGCGTAAGCATTGTGTAAGGGAAGGGTGAGGGAGCCGCGCGCGGGCCCGGGCACATTTCTCCGGTCGGTGCCCTTCTGCCGGAATTCCGGCCGCCCGGAAAAGACGCCCGAACAGTTCGTGCGAACCTCCGGCCGCCTTTTCGAATTACCAGAGAAACGGCCGGAAACAGGCGTTCCGTTCAGGACACGGCCGGTACCGCGGCCGTCGAGAAGTTGTGACGCAAGCGTGACCGCGAGGGGACTAACGTGAACCCCATGGCACCCTTCTCGCGCAGCCCCGAACCGCCCCGAGACGCACCCGAGTCCTATGTCGGCCTCGACGCGGACGGCGCCGCCCAGCTCGCCCGGACACGCGGCTGGCGGGTCGTCCGGGCCCTCCCGCCCGGCGCGATCGTCACCATGGAGTACCTCGCCGGGCGCCTCAACTTCGAGGTCGAGGACGACACCGTCACCCGCTGCTGGATCGGCTGACCCGGCACGCGCGAAGGGCCCCGGCCGGTGCGGCCGGGGCCCTTCGCGTCCGTACGGGGCCGCCGGGTCAGGCGGTGAGGCGGTCCGACGACGGCCTGCTCCGGGCCGCCCGGGGGTGGCTCGCCGCCGCCCCCACGGTCTCCCGCGCGGGCTCCTCCCGGTCCGTCGGGGCCGGGAAGAGGCGCGGCCCGCCGGAGGCCACGGGCAGCGACGGCACCAGCCGGCGCCGGGCCCGCAGCCGCTCCCTGATCCGGTCCCGCTGGGCCAGGATCCACGCCTCCACCACGGCGATGACCGGCTCGCACCAGGGCAGCGCGAGCAGGATCAGCAGGCCCGCGGCCCAGCCGAGCAGCACGTCGCTCAGCCAGTGCGTGCCGAGGTAGACCGTCGTGAGGCCGACGCCGAGGGCGACCACGGCGGACAGCGCCGACAGGTAGCGGCGGGCCCGCGGGGTGGTGGCGAGGTAGGCCAGGATGCCCCAGGTCACCACCGCGTTCGCGGTGTGACCGGAGGGGAATATGTCGCCGCCCGCGAACAGCTCGGCGGAGCCGACCTGGGTCGCGTAGTGGGGGCCGAGCCGGCCGAGTCCGAGCTTCACCGCGCCGACGGTGACGTTGAGGAGCAGCAGCGCCGCGCCGAGGGAGAGGAGCGGCCGGAGGGTGTGCTGGCGCCAGGAGCGCCAGCCCAGCCAGGCCGCCACCATCACCGCCGTCGGACCGCGCTGGCCGAGGACGACGTAGTAGTCCAGGAAGGCGTGCAGCTCCGGCCACTGCTGGTAGGGACGGAAGAGCATGATCTTCCAGTCGAGCGTCACCAGCCAGGTGGACAGCAGCACCGCCACCACGACGATGAGATAGAACGCCGACGTCCCGCCGAAGAGGGCGAGACGCGTCCGGGTCATCCGCGGGACCTCTATCTTCGGCGGGACCGGCTCCCGGTCCAGCCGGGCAAAGATGTCGGTACGCACCCAATCGACGTTACAGGGGGTGAGCGGACGACCCGGGCGATCCGCTCCCTTCGTGATGACGATGTGATGTGGAGTAGGTCTCAGCGGCCCACCTATTCCGGACCCCCGTCGGAAAATCCGATGACCTTCCGCCCTTGGGGCGTCGGGGGTGATTCCGGAAGCCTGTTTGTATGGCACGGAATTACTTCAAACACCCGTCCGTGCGGAATTCCATACGACGCGCGGGCCGGTCGGAGTGGCGTACGCCACACGGGGAGCCTCGCCGGGGTGAGAGGTGCGCCACCCTCCCGGGGCCCGTCCTCGCGTACGCTGACGGCTCACTCGCCCCTCCTCGCCGCGCCGCCGCGGGCCCATCGGCCCAGGTCGGCGGCGCCTGCCGAGAGCGAGAGCGTCACTTGGAGGTACGTACATGTCGCGGACGATCACGGCCCGATCGGGACGGAACGCCGCCGGTGGCGACGCCAACCGCTGGGCCGTCCTCGTCGTCCTCTGCGTCAGTCTCCTCCTGGTCGCCCTCGACGCGACCATCCTCCACGTCGCCGTCCCCTCGCTCACCGAGAACCTGCGCCCCGGCGCCACCGAGCTGCTCTGGATCGTCGACGCCTACCCCCTGGTCTGCGCCTCGCTGCTGATCCTCTTCGGCACCCTCGGTGACCGGATCGGCCGGCGCCGGGTGCTGCTCCTCGGATACGGGATCTTCGGCCTCGCCTCGGCCGTGGCCGCCCTCGCCACCGAGCCCTGGGTCCTCATCGGGGCCCGCGCGCTGCTCGGCGTCGGCGGCGCCATGATCATGCCGGCCACCCTCTCCATCATCCGGACGGTCTTCCCCGACCGGCGCGAGCGCGCCACCGCCATCGGCATCTGGACCGCGGTCGCCGCGATCGGCGCCGCCGCCGGACCCGTGCTCGGCGGCTTCCTCGTGGAGCACTACTGGTGGGGCTCCGTCTTCCTCATCAACATCCCGCTGATGGCGCTGATCCTGCCGCTCGCCCGCCGCCTCCTGCCCGAGTCCCGGGGGAGCGCCGAAGGGCCCTGGGACGTCCTCGGCGCCCTGATGGCCGCGGCCGGCGTCCTCGGCTGCGTCCTCGGCGTGAAGCGCGCCGGCGCGGGCGAGCCGCTGCTCTCCGTGCTCACCGCGGGGCCGCTGCTCGCGGGGGCGCTGCTCCTCGTCCTCTTCGTCCGGCGCCAGCGGCGCAGGGCGCACCCGCTGATCGACATGCGGCTCTTCTCCCGGCCCGCCTTCACCACCTCCGTCGGCTGCATCGTCCTGGCCATGCTGGCCCTCGTCGGCCTGGAGCTCATCGCGATCCAGTACCTCCAGCTGGTCCTCGGGCTCAGCCCCCTGGAGACCGGGCTGCGGCTCCTCCCGCTCACCTTCGCCGCCATGGCGGCCGGCGCCACCGGCTCGTACACCCTGCGCCGGATCGGGCCCCGGCGGATGGTCGGCTGGGGCTTCCTGCTCACCGCCGCGGCGGTGCTGCTGCTCACGTTCATGGGGCAGCACGACCGGCCGCTGCTGCTCACCGTGGGCTTCGTGCTGCTCGGCTTCGGCCTCCAGACGACCCTCTTCTCGGCGTACGAGTCGATGCTCAGCGAGGCGCCGCCGCGCAGCGCGGGCGGGGCGGCGGCGATCGGCGAGACCTCCTACCAGCTCGGCGCGGGCATGGGCATCGCCCTGCTCGGCAGCGTCATGAACGCGGCCTACGCCCCCGGCCTCGCGGACGTCCCCGGGGTGCCCGCGGCGGCGAGCGGCGCCGCGGCGAACTCCCTCGGCGAGGCGTACCAGGTGGCCGAGCGGCTCGGCGGCACGGCCGGCGAGGCGCTGCACACGGCCGCCCGGCACGCCTTCGTCGACGGACTGCACCTCACGCTCTTCGTCAGCGCGGGCCTGCTCCTCGCCGGTGCCGCGATGGCCCTGCGGCTTCCCCGGGTGATGGAGTGCCCGGTGGACGTCGAGGCGGCGGTGGAGGAAGCGGCGGCGGAGGCCGAGGCGAAGGCGGAGGCGGCGCGGGGCGCCGCGCCGGCGGTCGCCCCGGCTCCGGCGCGGGACGCGGTCTCCGGGCCGACGCTGGTGCCCGGGCAGCCGGTCTCCTCCCCGGCCGACACCGCTCCGGCCGCCGCGCCCCAGGACCCGCCCCGGCCGCTGCCGGGCGGCGGCCAGGCGGGGAAGATGAGCGGCGCGGCCACCCGGGCGCGCTGAGACGGGATCCGCGGGGCCACCGGGCCCCGGACGACGTCCGGCCCGGGCCCGCTGGGCGGGTCCGGGCCGGGAGGCGTCGGTCGGGATCGGGGTCGGTGATCCGGGGTGGTGCGGTGTGCCGCGGTGCGGGGGACGACCGGGGGCGTCAGCTCTGGTTGAAGAAGCCGTCCTGCCGGCGACGGCCGGACTCGCCGCCGCTGACGATCTCCGTGTCGGCGGGGGTGAGCAGGAAGACCCGGGTCGCGACGCGCTCGATCGAGCCGCGCAGTCCGAAGGCGAGGCCGGCGGCGAAGTCGACGACCCGCTTCGCGTCGTTCGGCTCCATTGCGGTCAGGTTCACGATCACCGGGACACCGGCCCGGAAGAGCTCCCCGATGCCCCGGGCGTCCCGGAAGCTGTCCGGCGAGACGGTGGCGATGCGGCGGCCCCGCTCCTCGGCGGTGTCCGTGGCCACCCGGACCCGGGGGTCCGTCACCCAGGCGTCGCCGCTCTCGGCACCGTCGGCGTACTCGTCGTCGTAGTAACGCTCGTCGTTGTCCTCGACGAGTCCCAGCCAGGCGCTCGCCTTGCGCACCGATCCCATGGACGCCTCCTTTCACGCGGTCACTGCGGTCACTTGTGGTTCCGCAATCCCTATCGTCGTCCATGATGCGGATCGCGCGCCAAGTGGATAGGCGCCGCGCAGGGGATTCGTGACGGTACTGGTGCAGAACGTGAGGCCCGGTTTCTGGCGATACGTCAGGAATCTTGGGGTATGCGGGGCCTGACGAACGGCCATGTTGCTGAAAATATGAAAGTCGGTCCAGAAGGGTGACGCCGGGCGCGTACGGGTGAACGCACCCCTCGCTACGATGCCGCGAGGCCGTCCGGCGGTTCCTCGGGAACGTCCCCGGGACCCCCGCGCGGCCCGTCGCGCGCTCCGCGCGCGGCACGCACTTTCACCGCACCACGGGGGATGGAATTGTTCGGGATCGTCAGGCCCTGCACGCATCGGCTCACCGACCACCTCAAGACCCAGTGGATGGCCCACCTCTGCGGCCTGTGCCTGGCCCTGCGCGCCGACCACGGCCAGTTCGCCCGGGTCGTCACCAACTACGACGGGCTCATCGTCTCGGTCCTGACGGAGGCTCAGACCGGCGTCACCGACTCCGGCCGCCGCACCGCCGGCCCCTGCCCGCTGCGCGCCATGCGCACCGCGCCCGTCGCGCGCGGCGAGGGCGCCCGGCTCGTCACCGGCGTCTCGCTCGTCCTCGCCTCGGCCAAGGTGCGCGACCACGTCGCCGACCGGGACGGCCTGATGGCCCGCCGGCCGGTCGCCGCGGCGGCCCGCCGGGTCGCCCGCTCCTGGGACAAGGCCGGTGCCCGCGCGGGCCACGCGGTCGGCTTCGACACCGCCGTCCTCGTCGACGCCGTGGACCGCCAGACCGGGATCGAGGCCCTGGCCGGGCCCGGCACTTCGCTCCTCGTCGTCACCGAGCCGACCGAGACCGCCACCGCCGCCGCCTTCGCGCACACCGCGATGCTCGCCGGCCGGCCCGGGAACGCCGAACCGCTCGCCGAGGCGGGCCGGCTCTTCGGCCGGCTCGCCCATCTCCTGGACGCCGTCGAGGACCAGGGCGCCGACGCGGAGACCGGCGCCTGGAACCCGCTCACCGCCACCGGCACCTCCCGCGACGAGGCCCGCCGGCTCGCCGACGACGCCCTGCACGGCATCCGGCTGGCCCTGAAGGACGCCGAGTTCACCGACGGCAAGCTCGTCCACCAGCTCCTCGCGCACGAGTTGCGCGTCTCGGTCGACCGCGCCTTCGGCACCACCACCTGCTCCCACGTCGGCGACACCCCCGCGCACGCCCACGGCCCGGTGCCCGGCAACCCGTACGCGCCCCACGGCCCCGGCCCGCACGGCCCGGTGCCCGGCAACCCCTACGCCCCCGGCCCCGGCGGACCGGCGGGCCCCGGCGGGCCCTGGAACCCCGGCCCGCCGCACCGCAACCGGCGCGGCCTGATCGCCGGTTGCGCGGTCTGGGCCGGCCTCGCCTGCACCTGCCAGATGTGCTGCGGCAGCTACGAGGACCCGTGGAGCCGCGAGCGCAAGGACGGCCTCTGCCAGCAGTGCGACTGCGGCAGCTGCTGCGACGGCTGCGACTGCTGCTCCAACTGCTGCTCGTGCGGCGGCGAGGACGGCGGCTGCTGCGACTGCGACTGCGGGTGCGACTGCGGCTGCTGACCCCGCCCGCCCGGGCCGGACGCGCCCGCCTCCGGCCCGGGCGGCGCCCCGTACCCCCGACGGCGAGGGAGCCCCCGGATGAACCCCTCCCTGGTGATCGTCGGTGCCGGTCCGCGCGGCACCGGCCTCCTGGAACGGCTCGCCGCCGCCCTGCCCGGGCGGTACGGCGACCGGCCGCTCGACGTCCACCTGGTCGACCCGCACCCGCCCGGCCCCGGCCGGATCTGGCGCACCGACCGCTCCCCGCTGCTCTGGACCAACTCCCGGGCCGGGGACGTCACCCTCTTCACCGACGACACCGTCCCCCTCGAAGGACCGGTGCGCCCCGGACCCACCCTCGCCGCCTGGTCCGGGACCGACGGCCGCCGCTTCGCCACCCGCCCCGAACAGGGCGCCTACCTGCGCTGGGCGTACGAACGGGCCCGGGACGCGCTGCCCGCCGCCGTCACCCTCCACGAGCACCGCACCACCGCCCTGCGCGTCGAGGGCCCCCGAGAGGGCCGGCAGCGCGTCCGGCTCGCGGGCCGCGCCGCACCCCTCCCCGCCGACCTCGTCGTCCTCGCGCTCGGCCACCCCGACGCCGAACCCGACGCCGCGCAGCGGGAACTCGCCGCCTTCGCCGCCCGCCACGGCCTCGTCCACCTGCCGCCGGGACACACCGCCGAACTCGACCTCGCCGCCCTCCCGCCCGGCCGCCCGGTCCTCGTCCGGGGCCTCGGCCTCGCCTTCGTCGACCTGATGGTGCTGCTCACCGAGGGGCGCGGCGGCCGGTACGAGGGCCCCGAGGACGCGCCCGTGTACGTGCCCTCCGGCCGCGAGCCGGTGCTGTACGCGGGATCCCGCAGGGGCGTCCCGTACCACGCCAAGACCGGCTACGTCCTCGACGGCGAACGGCCCCCGCTGCCCCGCTTCTTCGGCCCCCGCGAGGTCGACGCCCTGCTCGCCGGGGACGGGCCGCTCGACTTCCGGCGCGACGTGTGGCCGCACATCGCCCGCGAGCTGGGCTGGGCCCACTACCACCGGCTCTTCGCCGCCCACCCGGAGCGCACCGCCCGCCCCTGGGCCGCGTTCGAGGCCGGCTGGGCCGCCGCCGCGCCGGACGGTCCCGGCCTCGCCGCGCTCGTCGCCGCCGCCGTCCCCGACCCGGCCGACCGCTTCGACCCCGAAGCCCTCGACCGCCCCCTCGACGGACTGCGCCTGCCGGGCGCCGAGGCGCTCCAGGAGGAGCTGCGCGCCCGGATCGCCGCCGGCCTGAGCCGCCGTCACGATCCCGCCCGCAGCCCCGACGCCGCCGTCGTCGCCGCCCTCGACTCCGTCTACGGACAGCTCGGCCGGCTCGCCCACCGGGTCGACACCGGCGCCTGGTGGCACGGCTACTACAGCCATCTCGCCTCCGGACCGCCCGGGTCCCGGCTGCGCCGGCTGCTCGCCCTCTCCGAGGCCGGCGTCGTCCGCTTCCTCGGACCCCGCCTCACC
The DNA here is from genome assembly GCF_014656075.1 of Streptomyces hydrogenans. Classification (GTDB taxonomy): domain Bacteria; phylum Actinomycetota; class Actinomycetes; order Streptomycetales; family Streptomycetaceae; genus Streptomyces; species Streptomyces hydrogenans. Next base: position 82,916 of record NZ_BNBS01000017.1, on the reverse strand, counting down.
GTGGCGGCCGACGAGCGGCGCGGGGTCTTCCGGGCCTCCTCGCCCGCAGTGCCCGGGGCGGGCACCGAGGCCCGCGCCCTGGTCGAGGCCCGGCGCACGACCGCCGCCGTCCTGCGCGCCGGCGCCCCGCTGCTGCGCGGCGTGGCCGAGGACGGTGCCGCGGTCACCCCCGGCGGGCAGCTCGCCGTCCACCCCGCCGACGGGCGGATCCTCCAGCGGGACGGCCGTCCGCACCCGCGCCGGATCGCCCTCGGCCCGTACACCACCGCCGGGGTGGGCGGCGGCTTCACCCGGCCCCGGAGCGGCGGCCGCGCCTTCGCGCAGAACGACGCCGCCGCCCACGCCGCCCTCGCCCTGCTGCGTGACGGAGTCGCACCCGGGGCTCCCCGCACCGGTGTGGAAGGGTGGAACACCATGAGCGACACCCACGACAGCCGAGTCCCCGACGACGGCACGGACGGCCCCGACGGCGCGGACCCCCGCGCGGCGGACTGGCGGCACTGGCACGAGCAGCGCGAGGCGGCGGTGGCCTCCTCGTACGGCCCGCTCTCCCTCACCGGCACCCACTGGCTCGCGGACTTTCCCGACGGCCGGCTGCCGGACCTGCCGGGGGAGTGGCGGGAGGACGGCGACGAGGTGGTCCTGACGGCGGACGCCGGGGACGGACTCACCGTCGACGGCGAGCCCTTCGCCGGCACCGTCCGGCTCACCGCCGACCACGCGCCGGTCCACGGGTCCCGGGTCGGGTCGGGGGGCCGCCGGCTCATGGTGCTGCGCCGCGAAGGACTGTGGGCGGTGCGGGACTTCGACCCGGAATCGGCGGCACGGCGGGCCTTCCGGGGCATCGAGGCGACGCCGTACGACCCGCGCTGGGCGGTGCCGGGGGTCTACCGGCCGTACGAGGAGGCGCTCAGCGTCCGGGTGGAGAACGCGGACGGCCGGGAGCGCGGGCTCGGGCTCACCGGCGAGGTCGTCTTCGAGCTCGACGGGCGGGTGCACGCGCTCCAGGTCGCGGTGGAGGACGACGGCACGCTCTGGGCGGTCTTCGCGGACGCCACCAGCGGGCGCTCCACCTTCCGCTTCCGCTTCCTGCGCCCGGCGGCGCCGGCGGAGGACGGCACGGTGACGGTGGACCTCAACCGCGCGCTGCTCCCGCCGTGCGCCTTCGCCGACCACTTCATCTGCCCGTTCCCGCCGCCCGGGAACACGCTGGACCTCGCCGTGGAGGCGGGGGAGCGGCGGGTGCTGACCGGCTGACCGGCGGTCCTGCGGAATCCGGACGGCGGGCGCCGCCGACCGGTGCGGCCGGGGCGCCCGTGCGTGCGGCGGTCTTGTGCGTCGCACCGGGAGACGGCACCATCACTGACGGTGAATGTCAGGAACACGTCATTCGGCATCGCCTCACGGGCCTCTCACCCCCCGGGCCCCCTCCGCTTTTCCCAGAAGGAATGTGAGGAGCACTGTGAGGATCAAGCGCACCCGTCTGCTCGCCGTCGCCGCCGGACTCGCGGCCGTCACCGCCCTCGGACTCCCCGGCGCCCAGGCCGCCCCCACTCCCGGCCCGGCCGCCGCCGCCCAGCTGACCCGCGCCGAGTCCGCGGTCGACGCCGCCGGGGTCGGCGGCCTCGCCTGGTACGTGGACAAGGCCGCCGGCCGGGTCGTCGTCACCGCCGACTCGACCGTCTCCGACGCGGCGCTCGCGAAGGTCCGCGCGGCGGCCGGCGCCGACTCCGGCGCCCTGCGCGTCCAGCGCGAGGCCGGGGTCTTCAAGCCCCTGCTCGGCGCGGGCGACGCCATCTACGGCAACGGCTACCGCTGTTCGCTCGGCTTCAACGTGCGCAGCGGCAGCACGTACTACTTCCTCACCGCGGGCCACTGCGGCAACGTGGTGAACACCTGGTACGCCAACTCCGCCCAGTCCACGCTGATCGGCGCCACCGTCGGCTCCAGCTTCCCGGGCAACGACTACGCCCTGGTCCGCTACGACAACACCTCGCTCGCCCACACGGGCGGCTTCACCGCCGCCGACGCCTACGTCGGCGAGTCCGTCAAGCGGTCCGGTTCCACCACCGGCACCCGAAGCGGCACCGTCACCGGGCTCAACGCCACCGTGCGCTACTCCGGCGGCGGCACGGTGCGGGGCATGATCCAGACGAACGTCTGCGCCGAGCCCGGCGACTCCGGCGGCGCGCTGTACGACGGCACCAAGGCGCTCGGCCTCACCTCCGGCGGCAGCGGCAACTGCTCCACCGGCGGCACCACCTTCTACCAGCCGGTGCCGGAGGCCCTGTCCAAGTACGGGGTCAGCCTCTACTGAGCACGGGGCCGGCCCCGGTAGGCCCGCACGGACGCCCCCGGTCGCGAGGACCGGGGGCGTCCCCTTCCAAGATCTTGTGAATCCGTTCACAAAAGGACTTCCGGCCCCGCCGCAAGGGTCTTTCCGCGCCCCTTCTCGCAGGTCATCGGGTGCCGAATGGAGACATCGAAGAAATAAGGGACCGGTGAAGGAGGCCGTCATGGAGGCCAAGGAGATGGTGGAAGGACTCGTCGGACGGGCGCTCGGGGCGCTCGCGGAGTTCGAGACCCTCGACCAGGAGCGGGTCGACCACGTCGTCAAGAAGGCGTCGCTCGCCGCGCTGGCCGCCCACGGCGAGCTGGCCCGGCTCGCCGTCGAGGAGACCGGCCGCGGCCTCTTCGAGGACAAGGCCGTCAAGAACCTCTTCGCCTGCGAGCACGTCACGAACTCGATGGCCGGGCTCAGGACCGCCGGGGTCATCTCCCGGGACGAGCTGAACGGCATCACCGAGATCGCCGAGCCCGTCGGCGTCGTCTGCGCCATGACCCCGGTCACCAACCCCACCTCGACGACCGTCTTCAAGGCGCTGATCGCGCTCAAGACCCGCAACCCGATCGTCTTCGCCTTCCACCCCTCGGCCCAGCACTGCTCCGCCGAGGCCGCCCGGATCGTCCGCGACGCCGCCGTCGCCGCCGGCGCCCCCGCCGACTGCGTCCAGTGGATCGAGGAGCCCTCGATGGAGGCCACCGGCCTCCTCATGCACCACGACGGCGTCTCCACCATCCTCGCCACCGGCGGCAACGCCATGGTCAAGGCCGCCTACTCGTGCGGCAAGCCCGCCCTCGGCGTCGGTGCCGGAAACGTCCCCGCCTATGTCGCCAAGGACGCCAAGCTCCGGCGGGCGATCCACGACATCGTCCTCTCCAAGGCCTTCGACAACGGCATGATCTGCGCCTCCGAGCAGGCCGTCGTCCTCGACGCCGAGGTGTACGAGGAGGGCATCGCCGAGTTCGAGCGGCTCGGCGCCCACGTCGTCACCGCCGCCGAGAAGACCAAGCTGGAGGAGTACCTCTTCGGCGCCACCGCCTACGGCAGCAATTGCGGCGGGGCCAGGCTCAACGCGGCCGTCGTCGGCAAGTCCCCGGTGTGGATCGCCGAACAGGCAGGCTTCGAGGTCCCCGACGGAACCTCGATCCTGCTCGCCGAGTGCGCCGAGGTCGGCGAGAACGAACCCCTCACCCGCGAGAAGCTCTCCCCGGTCCTCGCCGCCCTCAAGGCCGGCTCCACCGAGCAGGGCATCGAACTGGCCGCCGCCATGGTCGAGTTCCACGGCCTCGGGCACAGCGCCGCGATCCACACCGAGGACGAGGCCCTCGCCGAGGAGTTCGGCCGGCGGGTCAAGGCCGTCCGCGTCATCGTCAACGCCCCCTCCACCTTCGGCGGCATCGGCGACGTCTACAACGCCTTCCTCCCCTCGCTCACCCTCGGCTGCGGCTCCTACGGGCACAACTCGGTCTCGAACAACGTCACCGCGGTCGACCTGATCAACGTCAAGCGGATCGGACGGCGCAACACCAACATGCAGTGGTACAAGATCCCGCCGAAGATCTACTTCGAGCGGAACGCCATCCGCTACCTCGGCGAGATGGAGGACGTCCACCGGGTCACGATCGTCACCGACCGGACCATGGGCGAGATCGGCTTCGTCCGGAAGGTCACCGACATCCTCGACGGCCGCGCCGAGCCGGTCGCCATCCAGGTCATCGACGACGTCGAGCCCAACCCCGAGCTCGCCACCGTCCGGGCCGGCGCCGCCGCCATGCGGGACTTCCGGCCGGACACCGTCGTCGCCCTCGGCGGCGGCTCCCCGATGGACGCGGCGAAGATCATGTGGCTGATGTACGAACGCCCCGAGGTCGAGTTCGCGGACACCAAGGAGAAGTTCTTCGACATCCGCAAGCGGGCCTACCGCTTCCCGAAGCTCGGCGAGAAGGCGAAGCTGGTCGCGATCCCGACCACCTCGGGCACCGGCAGCGAGGTCACCCCCTTCGCCGTCATCTCCGACCCGGAGGCCGCGCAGAAGTACCCGCTCGCCGACTACGCGCTCACCCCGGACGTCGCCATCGTCGACCCGGTGCTCCCGCTGCACCTCCCGCCGACCGTCACCGCCGACTCCGGCTTCGACGCCCTGACCCACGCCACCGAGGCGTACGTCTCGGCCTACGCCAACGACTTCACCGACGGGCAGTGCCTCCAGGCCATCCGGCTGATCTTCGAGAACCTGGAGACCTGCGTGAAGGAGGGCGCGAAGGCGCCCGAGGCCCGCGAGAAGATGCACAACGCGTCCACCATCGCCGGCATGGCCTTCGCCAACGCCTTCCTCGGCCTGGTCCACGCCATGGCCCACACCCTCGGAAACACCTTCCACGTCGCCCACGGACGCGCCAACGCGCTGCTCCTGCCGCACGTGATCCGGCACAACGGCACCGTCACCCACAAGGCCGTGCCGTGGCCCAAGGCCGAGGTCTACCGGGCCCCGGAGCGCTACCAGGAGATCGCCCGGACGCTCGGCCTGCCGGCCGCGACGCCGGAGGAGGGCGTGGAGTCCTACGCCCGGGCCGTCGAGGAGCTGCGCGAGCGGTGCGGCATCCCGGCCGGCTTCCGGGCCGAGGGCGTCGACGAGGCGGCCTTCATGGAGGCCCTGCCGCAGCAGGCGATGAACGCCTACGCCGACCAGTGCGCCCCGGCCAACCCGCGGATGCCGATGATCGACGAGATGAAGGAGCTGATGACCCGGGCGTACTACGGGAAGTAGTCCCGGACGCGTCAGGAGGCCCCCGCGGTGGCGGGGGCCTCCTGACGCGTCCGGCCGGGGTCAGGCGCGGGGCTCGCCCACCTCCGCCGCGATCGGCTCGCTCTCCGGCTTCCGCTTCAGCGAGGACAGCACCAGCGTGACCGCCGTGCCGACCACCGCCCAGGCGGAGAGCACCAGCATCGAGGCGGTCATGTCGTTGCCCTTGAAGTACGCGATCGAGCGCGCCGCCCAGGTGCCGGCGCCCGGCGGCAGGGCCGGGCCGATCGCCTTCCAGAACGGCGGCAGCATCGGCGCGGGGAAGGCGCCTCCGGCGCTGGGGTTGCCGAGGACGACCACGAGGAGGATCGCCAGGCCGATGCCGACGATCCCGAAGACCGACTGGAGGGCGAGGGTGGCCGCGCCGACCGCGAAGACGACCAGGGTGCCGAGCCCCCACAGGGCGGCGACGGAGCCGGGCAGGGCGCCCAGGATCGGGCCGACGATGACCGCGCCGCCGAGGCCGCCGAGGACGGAGTAGAGCGCGAGGACGCCGAGCCGGATGACCGCCCGGTCGCGGTTGGCCGGCCGGGAGCCGGCGCTGATGGCGAGGATCGCGGCGCAGATGTAACCGCCGACGCACCAGCCGACCACCAGGTAGAAGGCCGAGAGCCCGTCGAAGTCCTGCGGCGAGGCGGGGGCCACGTCGACCGTCCGCAGCTCCCGCCGCTGGGCCTCCTCCACCTGGGTGAAGATCTTCTCCAGGGAGGAGGAGAGCACCGTGCCGCCGCCGGAGGCGACGAGCAGGGTGTCGGTCCGGGTCGCCGGGTTCACGATCAGGGCCCCGTCGATCTCCCGGTTCATGATCTTGTCGCGGGCCTCGTCGGCGTCGGCCACCGTCCGCGGGTCGAGCGGGTCGCCGGGCAGCTTCTCCAGCCGGTCCACGAGGGTGGCGGACACCTGCTGGGGGGCGACCACACCGAAGGGCACGTCCGTCGGCTTCGGATTGTGCAGGGCCCCGACGTACGAGGTGATGAAGAGGAGCTGGAGGGCGAAGACCCCGACGACGAGCAGGGCGGCTCGGGGGGTGACGGCGCTTTTCAGTTCGTCGACGAGACTCATGCCCCCCAGGCTCCGGGGGAGGGGGCATCCGCGCAGGTGGGAAGCGGCCGAACGGCTGACGGAGGTGCCCACCGCCACGTTTATCGTATGGACGTTCGAAATTGGTTGGGGTGGTGCGGGGGGAGTGGGGACGCTTGTGCGGGCAACGGTGCGGGAACACCGCCGGAGCGGGAACGCGGGAGGTGCGCCATGACGGGCTCCACCCATCTGCACGCCGCTTCGGGACACTCCCCGCGTTACGGAGCCTCCCGCCCGCGGCCCCCGCCGAGCGCGCCGCCGCCCTGAACCCCGCCGAACGGGCCGCCCGCCGGCTCGCCTTCGACCCGGCGGACGAGCGGGCCCGGCGGGTCGAGGCGGTGGTGGACCGGGCCCGGGCGGAGTTCGGGCCGAAGGCGATCGTGCCGGGCTCCCTGATGGCCTGAACGCCCGCCGTACGTGCGGACGCTGACGACACGCCAGTTTTTACCGACGCGTAACTTCCCAGTCGGTAACACCCGTGCGTAACTTGGCTGGAGAGCATCCCCACTTGTGGTCCGGACCGCAGGGCACCGCACCCCCACCATCCCCTTGAGCCGCAAGGAGATCGCCCGATGCTGCCCCGGAACCCCCAGAGCCCCCGGACCCCCCGCGGACGCCTCGCCAGAGCCCTGTCCGTCCTGCTCCTGGCCGTCGCCGCCGTCCTCGCCCCCACCGCCACCGCCCAGGCCGCCGCGCCGAGCCGCGGCTGGAACGACTGGACCTGCAAGCCCTCCGCCGCCCACCCGCGCCCGGTCGTCCTCGTCCACGGAACCCTCGGGAACTCCGTCGACAACTGGCTGGCCCTCGCCCCCTACCTGGTGAACCGCGGCTACTGCGTCTACTCGCTCGACTACGGCCAACTGCCGAACGTGCCCTTCTTCCACGGCCTCGGCCCCATCGAGAAGTCCGCCAGCCAGCTCGACGCCTTCGTCGACCGGGTCCTCGCCGCCACCGGCGCCCCCGAGACCGACCTCGTCGGCCACTCGCAGGGCGGCATGATGCCCCGCTGGTACCTCAAGTTCCTCGGCGGCGCCGAGAAGGTCAACGCCCTCGTCGGCATCGCCCCCGACAACCACGGCACCACCCTGCTCGGCCTCACGAAGCTGCTGCCGCACTTCCCCGGCGCCGAGGACCTCATCAAGGCGTCCACCCCGGGCCTCGCCGACCAGATCGCCGGCTCGGCCTTCCTCACCGCGCTCAACGAGGGCGGCGACACCGTGCCCGGCGTCCGCTACCACGTCATCGCCACCCGCTACGACGAGGTGGTCACCCCGTACCGCACGCAGTTCCTCTCGGGGCCGGACGTCACCAACGTCCTCATCCAGGACAAGTGCGCCCTCGACCTCTCCGAGCACGTGGCCATCGGCACGGTGGACCGGGTCACCTTCCACGAGGTCGCCAACGCCCTCGACCCGGCCCACGCCACCCCGACCACCTGCCTGTCCGTGGTCGGCTAGGGACTACCCGCGCCGCGTCCGCCGGGCCGTCGCGAACAGCACGGCCGCGCCGACCGCCAGCACCCCCGCGCCTCCCAGCGCGAGGTACGGCGTGGCCGCGTCGCCACCGGTCTCGGCCAGCTCCACGGCGTCCCCGGCCGACGCGGGCGCGGGAGCGGGGGCGGCCTGCGTCGTCGCCCCCGTCTCCGGGCCCGTCGACGCGTCGGCGTCCCCGTGCCCGCCGTGCTCGACCGTCGACTGCTCCCGGCCCGCCTCGATCTGCTCCTCGGAGGGCACGGAGGCGGTCGGCGCGGGGGCGGTCGGCGCGGTCGTGGCAGGCGTGCCGGAGGCCGGAGCGGTGGTGGCCGGCGCGCCGGAGGCCCCGCCCCCGCCCTGCTGGTCCGCCCCGAACACCACGTCGGAGCAGGTGTAGAACGCCTCGGGGGAGTCGGACCGCTGCCAGATCGAGTAGATCAGGTGACGGCCCGACTTCTCCGGCACCGTCCCCTCGAAGACGTAGTCGCCGCCCTGCATGCCCGGGTCGGTCACCGTCACGAACGGCTCCGCCTCCAGGTCCGCCCACTTCAGCGGCTTCGACGGGTCGTACCCGTCCTTCGTCACGTACAGCGCGAACGACCCCTTGTGCGGCGCCGTCCCCTTGTAGCGGAAGGTGTGCTTCCCGGCCGTCAGCTTCGACGCCGGCCAGTCCGCCCGCGCGAGATCGAGCCCCCGGTACTTGTCGTTCCCCGCGCTGCACAGCTTCCCGTCCGGGATCAACTGCCGGTGCTGCCCCGCCGCGTTCGCGATGTTCACCGCGTTCCAGTCGTAGAACGCCTGCGCCCCGCTCGCCGCCACCGCCGCCTTGCACGCCGCCGACGACGGCGCCTCCGGCCCCTCCGCGTAACAGGCCGCGACCCGGCTCACCGGATCGGTCATCGACCCGTGCGCCACAGCGGGCGAGACGGCCAGCCCGGACAACACCAGAGCGGCCACGACGGCGGGGACAGTACGGCGTGAGGTCATGGGGGGACGTCTCCTTCACGAGGGTGGTGTGGGGGGTTGACCAGCAAGCTAGCCGCCCGGAACCGCGAAGAAGCCCGTGAGGGGCGGGAGGCGGCGATCCTTAGGACCGCGTTAAGGCACGGCTAAGCAGCGGCTCAGACAGACCCGGTGACGAGGCCTCGCGCGGCGGGAATCCGCTGTGACGTCCCGGACCCTCCGGATGCCCCGGCCGCGAAGCGGGACCGACGGGGAGGAGCGTGACGTGGACGCGGAGTTGGCGGTGGTCGGGCACGAGCGCGTCGTTCCGGGCCGTCCCGCTGTACTCAGCGCGCGCGAGCTGCTCGGCAACGTGCTCGCCGCTCTGGACCGACACGAGGAAGCGGGCGACCAGCTGGACAGGGTGGCGGAGGGCCGGATCCGGCTCCTGGGCCCGGCGCACCCCTGGACGGTGAGCGCCCAGGAGCTCCTCCGGGAGTACCGCACCCCCTGACCCTCACCCCGCCGGCCGGTACCGCCGCTCCGGACGTCCCGTCCCCCCATACCGCAGGGTCACCTCCGCGCGGCCCGTCGCCGCGAAGTGTTCCAGGTAGCGGCGGGCGCTGACGCGGGAGAGGGAGCCCGCCTCCGCGCACTCGGTGGCGGAGAGGCCCTCGGGGTGGGCGCGGAGGATGCCTTCCAGGAGGTCGGCGGTGTGGGGGGCGAGGCCCTTGGGGAGTTCGCGGGAGCCGGGCGGGCGGGTGCCGAAGATCTGGTCCACGTCCTCCTGGCGGGCCTCGTCCAGGCCGTCGAGGCGGCTGCGCAGGGACGCGGCGTGGCGCAGCTGCTCGTGCAGGGCCGCCTGGTGGAAGGGCTTGATCAGGTAGTGCAGGGCGCCGGCCCGCAGCGCCGCCCGCACCATGCCCGCGTCGCGGGCGGCCGTGATGAAGAGCGCGTCCGTGGCCAGTCCCGCCCTGCGCAGCTCGCGCAGCACCCCGATGCCGTCCATGTCCGGCAGGAAGATGTCCAGGAGGACCAGGTCGGGGTGGAGCCGGTGCGCGGCGCGCAGCGCCTCCGCGCCCGTGTGCGCGACACCGACGACGGAGAAGCCCGGCACGGCCGACACGTAGCGGCTGTGCAGCTTGGCCACCATGAAGTCGTCGTCGACCACCAGCACCTTCGTCACGCCGGACACGGTAGGTCGCGACCGCAAGGACCACAACGTCCGTTGGTTGCGGAAGAGCGACAGCTTCCTCACGCGCGGGCAACATGTGGGCCACTTCACTCTTCCCGGGCCCCGCCCGGAACCCACCCCCAACCACCGAGAGGCGGCCTCGTGCGTCTTCGCACCCCCTTCGCCCTGCTCGGGGCGGCGCTGCTGGTGCTCGTGGGGCCGCCGCTGCTCACCCCCGGCAGCGGCACCGGCACCGGCACCGACATCCCCGGCCTGCGCTTCATGGTCCCCAACACTCCCGGCGGCGGCTACGACATCACCGCCCGCACCGCGGCGAAGAACGCCGAGGAGGCCGGTCTCACCGGCGACATCGAGGTCTTCAACCTGCCCGGCGCGGGCGGCACGGTCGGCCTCACCCGGCTCGTCGGCGAGCGCGGCGACGGCCGCCTCGCGATGTCGATGGGGCTCGGCGTCGTCGGCGCCGTCCACACCAACAAGACGCCCCGGACCCTCGCCGACACCACCCCGATCGCCCGGCTCACCGAGGAGCAGGACATCGTCGTCGTCTCGAAGGACTCCCCGTACACGACCGTCCAGGAGCTGCTCGCGGCCTGGCGGAAGGACCCCGGGAAGCTGCCCGTGGGCGGCGGCTCCTCGCCCGGCGGCCCCGACCACCTGGCGCCGATGCTGATGGCGCAGGCCGCCGGCATCGCGCCGAAGGACGTCAACTACATCCCCTTCGACGGCGGCGGCGAGCTCCTCGCCTCCATCCTGGGCGACAAGGTCGCCTTCGGGGTCTCCGGCGTCGGCGAGTACCTGGACCAGATCAAGGCCGGCGAGCTGCGGCTCCTCGCCGTGACCGGCGCCGAGCGCGTCCCGGGCCTCGACGCCCCGACCCTCCGCGAGGCCGGGCTCGACACGGAGTTCACCAACTGGCGCGGCATCGTCGCCCCGCCCGGCCTCACCGACGCCGAGCGGGACCGGCTCGTCGCCCTGGTCACGGAGCTGCACGGCTCCCCGCAGTGGCGCGAGTCGCTGAAGACCCACGGCTGGACCGACGCCTTCCTGCCCGGCGAGGAGTTCGGCGCCTTCCTCACCGAGCAGAACGCCCGCGTCGACACGGTGCTGAAGGAGCTCGGACTGTGACCACGAACCCCAAGGGACGGCTCCGCGCCCCGTCCGAACTCGGCGTCGGAGCACTGCTGTTCCTGCTGGGCGTCCTCGTCCTCACCGACGCCCTCACGCTCGACGTCGAGGTCACCGCGCGCGGCCCCGTCGGCCCCGCCACCGTCCCCCTCCTCGTCGGCTGCGGTCTCCTCGTCGTCGCCGTCCTGCTCGCCCTCGACGTGCTCCACGGCGGCCGGGGCGAGGCCGAGGGCGGCGAGGACGTCGACCTCGACGCTCCGGCCGACTGGCGCACCGTCCTCCTGCTCGTCGGCGTCTTCCTCGGCTTCGCCGTCCTCATCGGCCCGCTGGGCTTCCCGGTCTCCGGTGCCCTGCTCTTCTGGGGCGCGGCCTACGCCCTCGGCAGCCGCCATCCCGCCCGCGACCCGCTGATCGCGGCCGTCCTCTCCCTCCTCACCTACGGCGTCTTCGACCGCCTGCTGGGCGTTCCGCTGCCCGGCGGCCCGCTGATGGGAGTGCTCTGACCCATGGAATCCCTCAACTCCCTGATGGACGGCTTCGGGACCGCCCTCACCCCGGTGAACCTGCTGTGGGCCGCCGTCGGCGTGCTGCTCGGCACCGCGATCGGCGTGCTGCCCGGCATCGGCCCTGCGATGGCCGTCGCCCTGCTGCTCCCGGTGACGTACGGCCTCGAACCGACCGGCGCGTTCATCATGTTCGCCGGCATCTACTACGGCGCCATGTTCGGCGGCTCCACCACCTCGATCCTGCTCAACACCCCCGGCGAGAGCGCGGCCGTGGTCGCCGCCATGGAGGGCCATCCGATGGCCAAGGCCGGGCGGGGCGCGCAGGCGCTCGCGGCCGCCGCCATCGGCCACTTCACCGGCGGCATGATCGGCACGATGCTGCTGGTCGTCCTCGCCCCCACCGTCGCCTCGCTGGCCGTGGACATCGGCGCCCCCGACTACTTCGCGCTGATGGTCCTCGCCTTCATCGCGGTGACCTCGGTCCTCGGCTCCTCACGGATCCGCGGCGTCGCCTCGCTGCTCATCGGCCTCACCCTCGGTCTGGTCGGCCTGGACCAGCTCACCGGCCAGCAGCGGCTCACCTTCGGTTCGCTCCAGCTCGCCGACGGCATCGACGTCGTCATCGTCGCGGTGGGTCTGTTCGCCATCGGCGAGGCCCTGTGGGTCGCCGCCCACCTGCGCCGCACCGCCGGCCGTCCGGTGCCCGTGGGGCGTCCGTGGCTGGGCCGCGAGGACCTGCGGCGCACCTGGAAGCCGTGGCTGCGCGGCCCGTTCCTCGGCTTCCCGTTCGGCGCGATCCCGGCCGGCGGAGCGGAGATCCCGACCTTCCTGTCGTACGTGACGGAGAAGCGGCTCTCGAAGCACGGGGACCAGTTCGGCAAGGGCGCCATCGAGGGCGTCGCGGGTCCGGAGTCGGCCGCGTCCGCCTCCGCCGCCGGCACGCTGGTGTCGATGCTGACGCTGGGCCTGCCGACGACCGCCGTCGCCGCGGTGATGCTCGCCGCCTTCCAGCAGTACGGCATCCAGCCCGGCCCGCTGCTCTTCGAGCGGGAGCCCGAGCTGGTGTGGGGCCTGATCGCCTCGCTCTTCGTCGGCATGGTCCTGCTGCTCGCGCTCAACCTGCCGCTCGCGCCCGTCTGGGCGAAGCTGCTGCGGATCCCGCGTCCGTACCTCTACGCCGGCATCCTGTTCTTCGCCGCCGTCGGCGCGTACGCGGTCGGCGGCGAGGCGCTGGACCTGGTCGTCCTCCTGGTCGTGGGACTCCTGGGCCTCGGCATGCGCCGCTACGGCCTGCCGGTGCTGCCGGCGGTCATCGGTGTGATCCTCGGCCCGGCCGCCGAGCAGCAGCTGCGCCGCGCCCTCCAGATCAGCGACGGCTCCGTGACCGGCCTGGTGAACACCCCGTTCTCGGTGACCGTGTACGCGGTCGTGCTGCTGCTCCTGCTGTGGCCGCTGCTGCGGAAGGCGGTGACCCGCCGGCGTACCGCGGCCTGAGCCCGGGCGCGTACGACGGTACGACGATCGGGTCGCCGTCCGGTCAACGCGCCGATGAAGGAGTGAGTTTCGGACAACGCACGGCCGGATCCGGTATCCCTGGGCGGCACAGTCTCCCCCCACCCCGAAGGGACACCCCCCTCATGCGCGTCCGACTCGCCCTCGCCGCCACCGCGCTCCTCGCCGCGGCCGCCGCCCCTCTCGCCCACGCGGGAGGGGCCGACGGCCGTACGGCCGAGCCGGCCGGACGGCTCGCGGACTTCCTCACGGTCGACCCGGCCGGACTCCTCGGCGCCGACGCCACCGTCACCCTCTCCGGCACCTACCGCTGCCTCGACGACAGCGCGGGCCCGGTCTTCGTCAGCTCCACCCTCCGCCAGCAGGACCGTTCCGCCGGCATCGGCGGCACCCGGGCCGTCTGCGACGGCCTCGTCCGCACCTGGACCAACACCGCGGTGGTGAAGGACCCCGCCTACCAGCCCGGCGAGGCCCGCGTCGACGCCACCCTGATGCAGCTGACCCCCGAGGCCGACCTCGACCTCCCCGCCCCCGACTTCCGCGCCACCGAGACCGCCCCGGTGACCCTCAACTAACCGTCGAGCAGGGCCACCAGACCCCGGCGGCCCAGCCGTTCCAGCTCGTCGAGGGCGGTCACGGCCCGCTCGGCCGCCTCCGGGTCGGTGACGGCCAGACCGCTCGCCGCGAACTCGTCCTCGTCGAGCCGGAGCACCTCGCTGCCGTCCGCCGACACCCACAGGTCCAGGTCCAGGTCCTCGACCGTCACCCCGGCCGCCCCGAACTCGGCCGGCCGGGTGATGTCGCAGTACCAGCCCTTGAGCCCGCCGTCCGCCGACCACACCTCCTTGACGGTGTACCAGCGGTCGCTCCAGTAGTGCTCGACGAAGACGTCACCCGGCTCGAAGCGCACGAAGCCGAAGTCCCGCACCCCCTCCGCCGCCCACGGCGCCCGCACCGACAGCCGGGTCGGCGACCGGGCCACCACCTCGGCGGGATAGCGGATCTTCAGCCGCCCCGCCTTCCACAGCGCCACCTCAACCGAGCGCCCTGACATACCGCACCTCCGTCGCCCCGATCGCGTACCCGAACCACTCGTTGATCGCCAGCATCGGCCCGTTCCCGGCGTCGTTCCCGGTGAACGCCTCCGTGCAGCCGGCCGCCCGCGCCCGGTGCAGCGACGCGTTCTTCGCGAGCTTGGCCAGACCGCGCCCGCGGAAGGCCGGGGCCGTCCCCGTCATCCCCGAGGAGTACCGCCCGAGCCCGTCGGTCTGCGCGGCGCTGAACGCGGCCGGCACCCCGTCCACCACGGCCACCGTCGTCAGCGCCCGGTCGTGCAGCGGGTGGTTCCAGGTGGTCTCCAGCCAGTGCGGATAGTCGTCCAACTCGGCCGTCACATCGCCCGGTTCGTCGGCGGTGGTCGCCGCGTCCAGCTCGAAGACCGGTCGCGGGTCCGCCGCGAACTCCTCGGCCGCCACCAGCTCGACACCGGCGGGCGGCGCCTGGAGCGGCGGCAGCCCCGCCGTCAGGTCCAGCCGCAGGAAGTGCGCGGAACGGCTCGGCGCGTAGCCCCTCCGCTCCGCCCAGACCCGGTTCGCGGGCTCGTCGACGACCCAGCTGTAGAGGGCCGTCGCCCCCCGCTCGCTCAGGTGCTCCTCGGCCGTGCGCACCAGCAGCGTGCCCGCGCCGAGCCCCTGACGGGCCGGGTCCACGTACACGTTGAGACGGCCGATGCCGGGCTCCGGGGAGTCGTGGGCGACCGAGACCTGCGCGGTCCCGATGACCTCGCCGTCCTCGGTCACCGCGACCAGCGGCCGGGCGTGGGCGTCGGGGTGGGCGTGCGCCCAGTCGAAGGCCAGCTGCTCGGCGGTGGCCAGCATGTAGGGGAGGGCGGCCCGCCGGACGCGGGCGAAGCCCTCGGCGTCCTCGGGCCGTACGTCACGGACGATCACAGTCATGGGGCCGCACGCTACGGCCGGGGCCGCGCCGCCGCCTCCCATTTTCCGGTGGGGTGGGGGCAGAATCGGGCGGGTGACACTGACACTCGCCGTGGACCACCAGTCCACCACCGCCCCCTACGAACAGCTGCGCGCCCAGATCTCGGAACGCGCCCGGTCGGGCAGACTCCCGGTCGGCTACAAGCTGCCGACGGTCCGGGGACTCGCGGAGCAGCTGGGGCTCGCCGCGAACACGGTCGCCAAGGCGTACAAGGCCCTGGAGTCCGACGGGGTCATCGAGACCCGGGGCCGGCACGGCACCTTCGTCGCGGCGGCGGGCGACGCCGCCAGCCGCCGGGCCGCCTCCGCCGCCGCCCAGTACGCGGAGGAGGCGTACCGCCTGGGGCTCACCAGGGACGAGGCCGAGGCCGCCGTACGGGACGCGCTGCGGGCGGCGTACGACTCCGAGTGAGCGGTCCGGGCCCGCCGGGAAGGATCCCGGCGGGCCCGGACGCCGCTCACAGGTACAGCCCGGGGGCGGGGGCGCGCTGCTCCGGGAGTTCGGTGGGGGAGGCCCCGCGGCGCAGCGCGAACAGCTCCGCCAGCGTGGCGCCCTCGACCGGCACGTCCTCGTCCCGCCCCAGCCACCGCACCGACTCGGCCCGGGTGAGCGGCCCGACCTCGATCCGCGCCAGGCAGCGGCCCGGGCGCACGATGGCCGGGTGCAGCCGCTCCAGGTCCTCGTTGGTGGTGAGGCCCACCAGCACGTTCCGGCCCTGGCCGAGCAGACCGTCGGTGAGGTTCAGCAGCCGGGACAGCGCCTGGCCGGTGGCCTCCTTGGCGCCGCCCCGGATCAGCTCGTCGCAGTCCTCCAGGAGCAGCAGCCGCCACCGCTCCTTCTCCGTGCCGTCGCCGTCCTCGCCGATGGCGATGTCCATGAGGTAGCCGATGTCGTTGAAGAGCCGCTCGGGGTCGAGCACGCAGTCGACCTGGCACCAGTCCTGCCAGGACCGGGCGAGGGTGCGCAGGGCGGAGGTCTTCCCGGTGCCGGGCGGGCCGTGCAGCAGCAGGAGCCGGCCGGTGACGTCCTCGGGGGTCAGCTTCATCAGCCGGTCCATCGCCCCGGCCACCGGCGCCGTGTAGTTCGGCCGGGCCTCGTCCCAGGTGTCCGCGCTGATCCGGCGGGTCATCCGGCGCGGCCCGCGCTGCGGAGCGAGGTACCAGAAGCCCATGGTGACGTCCTCGGGCTCCGGCTCGGGCTCGTCCTTGGCACCGTCGGTGGCCTCGGCGAGGATCCGCGCGGCCAGCTCGGGGTCGGTCGCCGTCACGGTGACGTCGGCGCGGTGCTTCCAGCGGGAGGAGAGGATCGTCCACCCCTCGCCCTCGGCGAGCACGGAGCTGCGGTCCTCCTCCTTCGACCCCCACAGCACCCGGGCGTCCGGCGGCAGCAGGGTCGCGTCGGCCTTGGCCCGGTCCAGGGTGAGGCCGTGCGCGTGCGGCTGCTCCCCGGTGGTGAACCGGTCGAGGAAGAGCGCGTCCATCACGTCGCCCGGCGAGTCGCTGTCGTCGAGGTTGACCACGACCGGCAGCGCCTGGCGCGGCCCGGACGGTACGGCGGGGGTGTCTGGCATGCCGCCATGATCCGTCAACCGCCCGGGCGGCGCACCGGGTTTTGCCGGGCGGGACGCGCGGCCCCGCCGCGTCCTCAGATCCAGTGCCCGCGCAGCGCGCCGCGTGCCCGCCGGGCCAGCGCGTACCCCTTCGTCATCGCCCGGTCGGCGGCGAAGTTCCGTCCGACGCCCCGTCCTTCGACGAGGCGGACGAACTCCTCGGTGGTGGTGGAGCGGCGCACGGTCACCCGTTCCAGCGCGTACGGCCCCTGGCGGCGCCGGGCGAGCGCGTTGCCGACCGCGAGGGCCTGGGCGAAGCCGGCCTCCCGGACGGTGGCGCGCACCCGGCGGCTGGAGTAGCCGTACGGGTAGGCGAAGGAGTCCGGCGCGGTGCCGAGCTCCTCGCCGATCAGCTCCCGGCAGCGCAGCGCCTCGAACCGCAGCCGCCGCGCGTCGAGCTGGTCCAGCTGCGGGTGGCTGTGGCTGTGACCGCCGATCTCGGTTCCGGCGGCGGCCAGTTCGCGCACCTGCTCCCAGGAGAGCATCGTGTCGAGGGCGCCGCCGGTGGTGTGCCGGCCGGGCAGCCAGCCGCTGGTGACGAAGACGGTGCTCGGGAAGGAGCGCCGGGCGAGCACCGGCAGGGCGTACCGGTGCACGCCCTCGTAGCCGTCGTCGAAGGTGACGAGCACCGGTCGCGGCGGCAGCGCCGTGCCGCTCCGCCAGGCGGCGGCGAGCGCGGCGGTGGTGACCGGGGTGAATCCCCGTCCGGCCACCACGTCCATCTGCGCGGCGAACGCCTCGGGCGTCACGGAGAGCCCGAGCGTCGCGGGCGCCGGATCGGGTGCGACCGCGTGGTACATGAGGATCGGCACCGGGGCGGGGACGGGACCGGACTCCTCCTCGGCCCGACCCCTGGAGCGGTACCCGGCGCGGTCGGCCGCGGGGCTTCGGCTGTGGCTGCCGGTGTTGCTCCTGGCGGGGCTGCCTGTGGGGCTTCCGGCGGGGCTGCCTGCGGGGCTGCCTGCGGGGCCTCCGGCGCCACTCCCGGCGGGGTCTCCGTTCACGCCGCGGCCCCCTCGGTCTCCGCGGTCTCGCGGGTTTCCGGCGGGGTGACGGTCTCCGGCGTGATCGGCCCCCAGGAGAAGGTGGGGGAGGCGCCGCGGCGGGCGCGGAGGGTGCCGAGCGCGTAGCCGACGGCGGCGAGCGCCACGGCCGTGACGATCGCCCCGGCCCGGCCCGCGCCGCCCGCCCGGCCGAACCGCCCGTCCCGCACCCCGCGCAGCACTCCGGCGGGCAGCACCCGGCTGGTGTAGCGCCGCTCGGACTCCAGGCCCTTGCCGGCGCCGACGCTCTGGGCGACGAGGGCCTTCGACAGGCCCTCCGCGTAGACCCGGGTGCGGAAGTAGGCGAAGCGCTCGCGGACGGCGGGCACCTTGTGGTGGATGACCGCCCGGTCGTCGATGAGCAGCACGGCCCCCGGCACCGCGCCGGCGAGCCGGATGCACAGCTCGGTCTCCTCGCAGCCGAGCGGGCGCCGGTCGCCGTCCCGGCCGATGCCGGTGGCGAAACCGCCGGCGGCGTCGAAGGCGGTGCGCCGGAAGGAGGCGTTGCCGCCGAGGACGTTGCGGACCCGTACCCGGCCGGGGGCCAGGCCCCGGTACGTACAGCCGACGACCCAGTCGAACTCCTCGGGGAACCAGACGGGCCGGCGGCCGGAGGCCCAGACGGGTAGCGTGCGCCCGCCGACCGCGACGACCTCCGGGTCCGCGTACCCGGCCGCGAAGTGGTGGAGCCAGTCGCGCTCCGCGACCGCGTCGTCGTCGAGGAAGGCGACGAACGCGCCGCGGGCGGCGGCGATGCCGGTGTTGCGGCCGGAGGAGAGGCCGCGGGGGCCCGCGTTGGCGAGCACCCGCACCTCCGCGCGGTCGCGCTCGTCCGCGTACTCCTCGGTGAGCCGGTGGAGGAGCCGGTCGTTGTGGTCGACGACGAGCAGGGTCTCCAGCGGCGGCAGCGACTGCTTCCGCACGGAGTCGACGGCGGCGAGGATGTCCCCCCACCGCTCCTCCGTGTAGACGCAGATCACCACCGAGAAGCGGGGCGGGGTCGGGCGGTCGCTCAAGACACCTCTCCCCGGGGGACGTTCACGGAGAAGGCGGCGGGGCGGCGGAGCGCCCGGGCGGCCTTGGGGACGCGCTTCTCCCGGAGGATCACCTTGAGGACCCGGATGCCGTCGCGCACCGCGTTGAGGTTGCTGACGCCGTGGATCCGCAGGTACTCGTGGCTCGGGACCTCCTGCACCTTCAGGCCGGCCTTGACGACCCGGATGTTGATGAGGGTCTCGATCTCGAAGCCGGTGCAGTCGAGGGTGATCTCGTCGAGGCAGCGCTTCCAGAAGGCGTTGTAGCCGTAGCAGAGGTCGGTGTAGCGGGCGCCGAACTTGCGGTTGACGAGCGAGCAGAGCGCCCAGTTGCCGAGCCGTCGGATACCGGTCATGTCGTCGGTGCCGCCGCCGTTCGCGAAGCGCGAGCCCTTGGCGAAGTCGGCGCCGCCGACCAGGGCGGAGACGTAGGAGACGATCTCCTGGCCGTCGGCCGAGCCGTCGGCGTCGACCATCACGATGATGTCGCCGGTGCAGGCGGCGAAGCCGCTGATCAGGGCGTCGCCCTTGCCCTTGCCGACCTGCTTGACGACCTTGACGTCGGGCCGGAGCTCCCTGGCCACCTCGACGGTGTTGTCCGTCGAATTTCCGTCGACGAGGACGACTTCGTGAATCCATTCCGGCAGGGTCTTGAACACGTACGGAAGATTTTCCGCTTCATTCATCGCGGGAATGACGACACTCACCGGGGGAGTGATCGCCAGATGCGACGTGATGGCCCGGTACCGGGCCGCTATTCGACTCGGCTCGGCGAATTCTTGGCCCGTGACGGCCGGGCGCAGGAACGAGCTCATCGGTCGGTCTCCCTCTCGTCCGGTGGGCGGCCCACCCCTGGGCAGCCCGGTTGAAGGTCCGGTTCGAAAGGGGGGTTCTCGCCATCCCCGCACGGAAGCGATCTCCTTGCGAGACCCGCGAGTTGGCATGACTGGCCGCGCGGTACCCGCGACTCGGCGCACGTGTGGCACACCGAGCACGGCACCCCCCTACCGCGCCCCGCCCCGGACCCATCGCGGCGTCGGCGCCTTCCCCTGGAGCCGATTGCCGATGGACCGATGCGAGTGAGATGTACGACGGTATTGATGAATGGGACTGTATGGCAAGTCCCGCTGGCGCGGCCCGGTTTCTGGCACTTTGGCGAGCGAAAGCCGCTCGTAAGCGCTCTCTTGTCGATCGGATTCGATCAATCCGTTTTCGGGGTGGGAACGGTGGGGCCCGGTCGCGCTCCTGTGCGGAGCCGGGCGGCCGAGTCGTGATCGCGTTCGACCGGAAAGCGGGAGTGGATCCTCCGGTTCCTCAGGTGGCCGAAAATCGTTGGCTCCTGAGGGATGTTCACTCACTCTCCAGGGTCAGTTTTGACATGAACACTTCCGGAACGGCGGATCCGATGCTACTTCCTGGTAGCGCAGAGATCCTGCTACAGGGAGGTTCCATGAAACTGTCGCGATTCGCGGCCTTCGCGTCCTCGCTCCTGCTCGGTTCCGTCCTCGCCCTGACCGGGGCGGGAGCCGCGCAGGCCGCCGAGTCCGCCGCCGTCGACTACGTCGCACTCGGCGACTCCTACTCGTCCGGCGTCGGCGCCGGCAGCTACGACAGCGCCAGCGGCGACTGCAAGCGCTCCACCAAGGCCTACCCGCGCCTCTGGGCCAACGCCAACGCGCCCTCGTCCTTCGCCTTCACGGCCTGCTCCGGCGCGGTCACCACCGACGTCACCGGCAAGCAGCTCGGCCCGCTCTCCTCCGCCACCGACCTGGTCTCGATCACCATCGGCGGCAACGACGCGGGCTTCGCCGACGTCATGACGACCTGTGTGCTCCAGTCGGAGTCCACCTGCGTCAACCGGGTGAACCAGGCGAAGGGTTACGTCGACTCCACCCTCCCCGCCCGCCTCGACACCGTGTACAACGCGATTCGCGCCAAGGCCCCGGCCGCCCGTGTCGTGGTCCTCGGCTACCCGCGCTTCTACCAGCTGGCCGGCAGCTGCGTCGCCGGCCTCAGCGAGACCGAGCGCAAGGCCATCAACGGCGCCTCCGACTACCTGAACGCGGCCGTCGCCAAGCGCGCGGCCGACCACGGCTTCACCTTCGCCAGCGTCGTCCCGGCCTTCACCGGACACGAGATCTGCTCCGGCTCGGCCTGGCTGCACAGCGTCAACTGGCTCAACATCGGCGAGTCCTACCACCCGACGGCCGCCGGCCAGTCGGGCGGCTACCTGCCGAGCTTCAGGAGCGCGGCGTAGCGGCGGGTCCCCCCACCTCCGCACCCGTACCCGCGGCGCCGGGAACGGCCGGAGCGGTGCTCGACGCCCCGCCCCCGCCCGGACCGGCGCCCGGATCCTCGCCCCTGACGACCTGCCAGACCAGCGCCGCCACGATCACCAGCAGTCCGGCCACGCCGGCGGCGATCACCGCGCCCCGCCGGGGCCCCCGCCGTCCCACCGGGCCCGCGCTCCCCTCCGCACGCGCCCCGCGCACACCCCCCGGACCGTCGTGCTCCCGATCGACCTCCCGGGCCTCCGGACGCCCCGGCGCGCGCTCCGTCGCCCCGCCGGCCGACCCGTCCGCCCGAGGGCGCTCCCCGGCTCCGGCCGCCTCCTCCAGTCTCCGTACGGCCCCGGCGCGCACGCCCGCGTCCCCGACGGCCGGGCCCGCCACCACCGGCGCCAGCGGACCGGACCCCGGATCGGCCACCATCCCGCCGAGCAGCGCGCCCAGCGCCCGCAGGTCCTCCTCCGGGCCCGGCGGCGGCGCGTCCGGCGCCTCGCCCGGCGCCGAGGTCCCGGTGGCCACACCGGTGACCACCACCCGCCCGTCGTTCGCCAGCAGCACCCGGTCGGGGCCGGGGTCGCGATAGGGGACGCCGGCCTCCCGGGCCGCCCGCAGCGCCGCCAGCACCCCGAGCGCGACCCGCGCCGCCTCCCGGTCCGGCAGCGCCCCGCCCGCCTCCAGGGTCTCCGCCAGCGTCAGCCCGCGGACCAGCTCCATCACGATCCACGGCCGGCCGCGCTCCACGACCACGTCGTACACCTCGGCCACACCGGGACCGGAGATCGCCCGCGCGGCCCGCGCCTCGCGCTCGACCCGTGCGTACAGGAGCCGCTCCTCCGTCTCGGGCGTCCCCGGCGGGGCGTGCACCTCCTTGACGGCCACCTCGCGGCCGAGCGCCTCGTCCCGGGCGCGCCAGACGATCCCCGCCGCGCCCTCCGCGAGGGCGTCGAGCAGCCGGTAACGGCCCGCGATCAGCGTCATGGAGCCACGGTAGCCGCGGTCCGGGCGGGTGGCGACCCACCCGTACGGAGTCCGGTGGCGTAGATCACACCAGTCTGCGGGGCCGCAGGTCGGCGGCCGGGGTGCAGGATGGTTGATGACGGTTCGGCAGGTGTTCGAACCCTGTCCAACTCGCCCTGGAATCAGATGGATTCGTAGAGTGACCGTCAACCCCCGTACGAGTGCGGTGAATCCCGTCGGTGGGATACACGCGTGTCACTGTGGGGCGATAGGGTTAACCTGCCCGGGCCGGGTGCCCTCGTACGGGTGGGGAGTGACATGGAACAGATAACGATGCGCAGCAGGCCGCGTGTGCCTGCCATCACCTGCGGGAGCAGCGCGACCAGTTCGCGCCTCGACCGCCATCTCGCGGTGCTCGGCGGACCCGCCGTGCCCCAGCGCGAGGTGGCGGAGGCGACGCTGCTCATGCGGGAACTGACGACACGTCGGCACGAGACGCCGGCCCAGAGCCCGCACGGCGACCGCTCGCGCGTCTCGCTCTTCGCCCCGCTCCGCCGTCTGCGTCGCACCCTCTTCGGCTCGCGCCACTAACGCCCCGCCGGCGCGCTCCAGGGCAGTCGATCCGCGTCCCCGACGCGAGCCGTCCGCCCCGGTCCGCCGCCCGCACCCACCCGCACGCCGAGAGCGCCGGACGCGTCCCCGCCCGTCCGGCGCTTCGTCGTACCCGCCCCCGGGCGGCCCGCGCTCAGGCGATCACCCCGGCCGCCCGCAGCTCCTCCACCTCCGCGGCCGGCACGCCCAGCCCCGCGAGGACCGCGTCCGTGGACTCGCCCAGCGCCGGGATCCGCCCCATCGGCGCCTCCGGCCCGTCCGGGAAGACGACCGGCGGGAGCAGCGACGGCAGCGGGCCCGCGGGGGAGTCCACCGGGCGCCAGCGGTCCCGCGCCGCCAGCTGCGGATGCCGTACCAGCTCCGCCACCGAGTTGAGCCGCGCGCAGGCGATCCCCGCCGCGTCCAGCCGCTTCACCGCCTCGTCCGCCGGCAGCGCGGCGAGGGCCGCGCCCACCGCCGCGTCGGTCGCCGCCCTCCCCGCCACCCGCGCCGCGTTGGTCGCGAAGCCCGGGTCGGCGGCGAGCTCCGGCCGCTCCAGGACCCGCTCGGCGAGCCGACGCCACTCCCGGTCGTTCTGCACCGACAGCAGCACCAGGCCGCCGTCGGCCGTCGGATAGGCGTCGTACGGCGCGATCACCGCGTGCGCGAGCCCGGTGCGCGCCGGGGCCGTACCCCCGTGCGCCCCGTGGTGGAGGGGGTGGCCCATCCACTCCGCGAGCGCGTCGAACAGCGACACCTCCACGGGACCGCCCCGGCCCGTGGTGCCCCGCCGGACGAGGGCGGCGAGGACGCCCGCGTACGCGTACATCCCGGCCGCGATGTCGGCGGCCGGGATGCCGGACTTGACGGGCTCCTCGGGGGTGCCGGTGACCGAGACGAGCCCGGTCTCGCACTGGACGAGCATGTCGTACGCCCTCCGGTGCGCGTACGGGCCGTCCGGGCCGTAGCCCGAGACGTCCACGGCGACGAGGCGCGGGTGCGCGGCGCAGAGCGTGGCCGCGTCGAGGCCGAGACGGGCCGCCGCCCCGTGCGCGAGGTTCTGCACGAAGACGTCGGCCTCCGCCACCAGCCGCCGCGCCAGCGCGAGCCCGCGCGGGTCCTTCAGGTCGACGGCGACCGACTCCTTGCCGCGGTTGCACCAGACGAAGTGCGAGGCCAGCCCCCGGGCCGCGGTGTCGTAGCCGCGGGCGAAGTCGCCGCCGTCGGGCCGCTCGATCTTGACGACCCGGGCGCCGAGGTCGGCGAGCTGGCGGGTGGCGAAGGGCGCGGCGACCGCCTGCTCGACGGAGACGACCGTGATCCCGTCCAGGGGGAGTGGCTGAGTGCTCATGCCCGACTGCCTACCGCGCCCGGGCGGCCCCTGTCATCAGGACCTGGATCACGCGGCCGCCGGCGCGGGCCGGTCAGCGGCGCGCGTACCGGCGGACGGCGAGCGGGACGAGGACCGCGAGGAGGCCGAGGGACCAGAGCAGCGAGCCCGCCACCGGGTGGGCCACCGGCCAGGCGGCGCCGGTGGGCACCGGCGCGTTGCCGAAGAGCGCCCGGACGGCGGTGGCGACGGCGGAGATCGGGTTCCACTCCGCGAGCGTCCGCAGCCAGCCCGGCATGCCGTCGGTGGGGATGTACGCGTTCGACAGCAGCGGCAGCATGAAGGTGGCGCTGCCGAGCTGACCCGCCGCCTCCTCGCTCTCGGACACCCGGCCGAGCAGGATCCCCGCCCAGGTGGTGGCGAAGCGGAAGAGCAGCAGCAGGCCGAAGGCGCCCAGGGCCTCGAGGGCGGTGCCCTCGACGCGCCAGCCCATGGCGAGCCCCACCAGCACCATCGGGACGGTGC
Organism: Streptomyces hydrogenans; assembly: GCF_014656075.1. Lineage (GTDB taxonomy): Bacteria > Actinomycetota > Actinomycetes > Streptomycetales > Streptomycetaceae > Streptomyces > Streptomyces hydrogenans. The sequence goes on along the minus strand of NZ_BNBS01000017.1, from coordinate 58,565 downwards.
CGACCGCGCAGACGAGGAGATCGGCGACGGCCTGCCCGAGCGGTACGGCGGCGCGGCTCACCGGGAGGGTGAGGAAGCGGTCCATGACGCCCCGGTGGGTGTCCTGGGCGGCCTGGAACATGCCGGTCATCAGCCCGCCGGCGGCGGTCGCCACCAGCAGGCCCGGCACGAGGAAGGAGCGGTACTCGGCGCCGGGCACGGCGAGGGCGCCGCCGAGGACGTAGCCGAAGAAGAGCAGGAAGACGATCGGCATCGTCTGGGTCATGACCGTGATGGCGGGGGCGTGCCGGATCCGCCGGAGGTTGCGGCCGACCAGGGCGGACCCTTCGAGGGCGAGGGCGTTCACGCGGCGGTCTCCTTCCGTCCGGTGAGGCGCAGGAACACCTCGTCGAGGGTGGGCGGACGCAGCGAGGCGTCGACGATGTGGATCCCGGCGGCGTCGATCTCGCGGACGAGCCGGGGCAGGGTGAGGGTGGGGTCGGTGGTGATCGCGCCGACCGTGCGGCGCTCCGCGTCCAGGTCCGGCGCCGAGCCGGTCAGCCGGTCCAGGACCGCGGCGGCGGGCTCCAGCGGTCCGGCTCCGGCGAGGACGACCTCGGCGCGGCTGCCGACGAGCGCCTTCAGTTCGGCGGGGGTGCCGCGGTGGGCGGCCCGGCCGTCCTCGACGAGCACGATGTCGTCGGCGAGCCGGTCGGCCTCCTCCAGGTACTGGGTGGTGAGCACCACGGTGGTGCCCCGTCCGGCGAGTCCGCGCACGGCGTCCCAGATCGCGTTCCGGCTCCGCGGGTCGAGCCCGGTGGTCGGCTCGTCGAGGAAGAGGACCGAGGGGCGGGCGAGCAGCCCGGCGGCGAGGTCGAGGCGGCGCAGCATCCCGCCGGAGTAGGTGCGGGCGAGCCGGTCGGCGGCCCCGGCGAGGCCGAACTCCTCCAGGAGCTCGTCGGCCCGGGAGCGCGGGAGGCGGAGCAGCCGGGCGAAGAGGCGGAGGTTCTCGGCGCCGGTGAGGTCGCCGTCGACGGAGGCGTACTGGCCGGTGACGGCGATCCGCCGGCGCACCCCGGCCGGGTCGCGGACCAGGTCGTGGCCGGCGATCCGGGCGCTGCCGGCGTCGGGTGCGAGCAGGGTGGTGAGGATCCGGACGGCGGTGGTCTTGCCGGCGCCGTTGGGGCCGAGCAGGCCGCAGACGGTGCCCTCGGGGACCGCGAGGTCGAGCCCGCGCAGCGCGTGGACCTCGCCGTACCGCTTCTCCAGACCCTCACTAAGTACAGCGTACGTAGTTGTCATGGCGGCACCGTACCCCACTCCGTACGGTGTACGTAACTACGATGGGGGACGAGGTGATGAGATGGCGGGCCGAGCGGCCGAACCCGAAGTGATCTGGGCGCGCCCCGAGCGCGCCGGCCGAGGCCCCCGGCCGGCCTTCAGCAGGCAGGACGTGGTCGACGCCGCCGTCCGCATCGCCGACGCCGACGGCATCGACGCGGTCTCCATGCGCCGCATCGCCGCCGACCTCGGCTGCGGCACCATGTCGCTCTACAACTACGTCCCCCGCAAGGAGGACCTGTACGAGCTGATGGTCGACGCCGCCAGTGCCGAGTACGTCTTCCCCGACCGGCCCAGCGGCGACTGGCGGGCCGACATGACCGACCTCGCGTACCAGACCCGCGCGATCATGTACCGGCACCCGTGGCTCTCCCGGGTCATGACCACCGCCTACGGCTTCAGCCCGAACGCCCTGCGCTACCTGGAGTGGAGCCTCGGCTGCCTCACGCCGCTCGACGTGCCGGCCGGACTCAAGATGCAGCTCATCGCGATGGTCAACGGCACGGTGATGGCCACCGTCCGCAACGAACAGGCCATGGCCGAACGCGCCCGCGGACTGCCCTGGTCCGAGGCGGAGGAACAGGCCGTGCGCGGCGCCTACCTCATGGGCCAGGTGGCGAGCGGACGGTACCCGCACCTCGCCGCCCTGCTCGCCGAGGCCGCCGCCCCCGCCGACCCGGAGGAGATCTTCGCGCTCACCCTCTCCCGGCTGCTCGACTCCTTCACCCCGACAGGACCGGCCGGGGAGCGCGGGGATGCCGGGGAGCGCGTCACACCAGCGTGAACTGGCCCTCCGGGCCCTCCTCCTCGTGGTCGAGCACCGACGCCGGGCGACGCGCCCCGTCCGGCACCGGCAGCACCCCGGCTGCGCACAGCTCCGCCCGGCCCGGCCCGCCGGCGGCGGTGAAGGGGGCCCGGTCCGGCTCCCTCGCGCCGAGCAGGGCCAAGGTCGTGACCAGGTCGAGGAGTTCGGAGGTCCACTCCTGCGGCCAGGCCGCCGGACCGATCGCCTCCAGCGAACCCGGCTCGGCCGCCGCGGTCCGGCGGGCGAACCACTGCTCCAGCACCCGCACCCCGCCCACCCGGTACTCCCAGGCGGCCTCGGGGACCGGCGAGACCAGGCCGCCGCCGACGCTCAGCGCCTCGCCCTCGGGGTCGTACGCGAGCACCTCCGGGCGCGGCGGGAACGCCGCCCGCACATAGGGCCGCCGCCCGCCCGGCAGCCGCGGCCGGGCCCCGGTCAGCGCCCCCCGCAGCTGGACGTCCATCAGCTCCCGGCCCAGCGCCACGCCCGCCTCCCACGTCTCCGGGTCCGCGGGCAGCGGCACCCGGCAGCCGGCGGGGGAGGGGACCGCGGCCGCGACGGCCCAGGCGAGCCACCGGCCGGCGTCGGCCGGCCCGTAGCGCTCCGCGAGGAAACCGAGCAGCCCCGGCGCCAGATTCGGCTCCTCGCCGCCCGGGCGCCGGAACAGCGGCCGGACGCGACCCGGCCGGCCTGCCGCGGAACGCCCCTCGGGCAGCGCGCCGGTCAGCAGCAGCGGCGGCCCCGCCGCCCCCGGCACGTACCCCTGCTCCACGGCGAAGACCTGCGGCCCGCCCGCCACCCGCCACAACTCGGGCCGGGCGGTGTCGAGCAGCCGGTGGTCGGGCAGCAGCCACTGCTCGTCGAACGGCCCCGACGCCACCCGCACCGGCTCGGGACACGGACCGGACTCCCGCGCGAACCGCCCGGTCCCGGTCCGCTGCCCCGGCAGCGCCGCCACCGCCGACCCCGTCGTCCGCGCCCGGCTCGGCCGGAACAGCGCCTCCCGCTCCCCGCCCTCCGCCGCGACCAGCCGGTCCCACCGCCCCCGCAACGTCCGCACGTCGGGCGCGACCACCCACCCCCGCCCGAACCGCGGCGGCCCCACCGACCACGGCATCAACTCGTCGAGCAGGGGGGTGTCGTCCGGTGGAAGGGCCTGCTGCCGGGGAGCCTCTGTCACGCCCCGCATGCTAATCCGTCACGCCCCGCACCCTTATGTGCGCCGTCCGTGCGGGACGGGCGCCGCCGCCTGCGAGGTCAGCTCCTCGAACAGGCGACGGTACGCCTCGGGGTCCCGCTCGAAGTCCGCCCCGGCCGCGAGGGCGGCCCGTTCCGCGTCCTGCCCGCGGAGCAGGTCCACGGAAGCCTGCGCGAACCGCTCCTGGAGGCCGTCCCGTTCGGCGTCGGCCAACAGTCGCCGCAGCTCCGCGACGGCCACCTCGGCCGCGTCCCGGGCGGAGGGCCCGGCCTGGAGCCTGTTCCGGAGTCCGGCCGCGGGAGCGGCTTCCTCCAGCAGCACCGTCAGCCGGGCCGACAGCTCCAGAGCGGCCTCCGCCGCCGGGTGCGCCTGCGGTCCGGCCTCCCGCAGCACCCACAGGGCTCGGACCAGTTCGGGGTCGGGTGCCGGGCCGAGCGCCCTCTGCTGTCCGGCTTCCCGTGCCGCCTCCATGGCGCGCCCGTAGTCCTCGGCCGCCCATCCGGCGGCCTCGGCCAACGCGGCCGCGCGGCGCACGAGTTGTCTCTCCACGCCGAGGACCCGGGGGAGGGCGCGGAGATTCCCGCCGATCAGCCCCACCACGACGGCCAGGATCCCCAGGGCCAGGACGACCCCGCCGGGATCGGAGTCGTTCTTGAACTTCAGGTCCGCCTGGGGGTCCTCGAGGTTCCCCTGGTCCGGTCCCTCGGTGTACATGAAGCCGGACTCCTGCCCGTAGCCACGGCTGTCACCGTAGTTCGGGGCCTTGAGCCAGCTGCTGCGGGTGGGGTCGCAGTGATACGCCCCCTCCCTCGTCCTCTTCGCGTACGGATCGCTCCACCGCACCCGACAGGTGCCGTCGGACTTCTCCTCGACCACCGCCAGGTCGATCTGGCGCGTCGCGACCAGCTCCGGCTCCGGCTGGACGGTGGAGATGCCCATGCCGCACGCGAAGAGCACGAAACCGAACGTCAGGACCCAGCGGAAGAAAGGCTTGTGTCTCATGTGATCCCCCCGGAGCCACTCTCCTCCGGAGCGGGCCTTGGGGGAAGGCGGATCCCGGGCAGCGTGCGGGCACCGACCCTGCCGGGCCCCGGCAGGTTCCGACGCCCGCCCGGCGTCAGTGCGCCTCGACCGTCACCGTGAAGGAGAAGCGGTCGCCGCGGTAGCGGATGCGGGCGACGTCGACGACGCGGCCGTCCTCGGCGTAGGTGACGCCGGTGTAGTGCAGGATCGGGGAGAGCAGCGGGACGCGGAGGAGTTCGGCGGTCTCCGGGTCGGCGAGGCGGGCCTCGACCGTGTCGGTGATCCGGCTGATCCGGACGCCGACGACGTCCCGCAGCACCTTCGTCATCGGCCACCGCTCCAGGTCCGCCGGGTCGATCGCGGCGGCGAACTCGGGCCGCACCGCGTTCTCCGCCCAGTTCGTCGGCTCGTCGCTCTCCCCGTCCGAGCGCAGCCGGCGGTAGGTCGCGACCTCGGCCACGTCCGTGAAGTACTCGGCGAGTTCGCCGGGCACCGGTTCCGGGCCGTGGCCGAGGACGGTGGTCCGCTCGCCGGACTGCTGGGCCACGATCGCGTCGATCGAGCCGAGCAGCCGGCGCGGGGTGGACCGCCGGGCGCCCGGCTCGATGAAGGTGCCGCGCCGCCGGTGCCGGCTGATCAGCCCCTCCTCCTCCAGCTCCTTCAGCGCCTGCCGCATGGTCAGCACGCTGACGCCGTAGTGCGCGGCGAGCTGCTCCTCGGTGGGCAGCCGCAGCGAGGCGTCGGGCGTGCGGCCCAGTATGGAGGCGCGCAGGGACTGCGAGACCTGGTACCACAGCGGGAGCTTGCGGTTCAGGACCAGCGAGTCGGGTGCGAAGGCGGTCACGGCGTTCTCCGTACGGCGGCGCGGTGGGACGGCTGAAGCGGCACTCTACGGCCGGAAATGACGCTCCAGACCCTGCCATACGTCGTCGTAACCCCGCTGCAGGTGGTCGGCGCCGGCGGCCTGCGCGGTCGCCGTCACCGGCCAGCGGGTCTCGAACATGAAGGCCAGGCCGTCGTCGATCTTGTGCGGCTTCAGCTCGGCGGCGCTCGCCCGGTCGAAGGTCTCCCGGTCGGGGCCGTGCGCGGACATCATGTTGTGCAGCGAGCCGCCGCCCGGCACGAAGCCCTCGGCCTTGGCGTCGTACGCGCCCTCGATCAGGCCCATGTACTCGCTCATCACGTTCCGGTGGAAGTACGGCGGCCGGAAGGTGTCCTCGCCGACCAGCCAGCGCGGGGCGAAGACCACGAAGTCGACGCCGGCCAGGCCGGGGGTGTCGGAGGGCGAGGTGAGCACGGTGAAGATGGACGGGTCGGGGTGGTCGTAGGAGATCGTCCCGATGACGTTGAAGCGGCGCAGGTCGTAGACGTACGGCGTGTGGTTGCCGTGCCAGGCGACGACGTCGAGCGGGGAGTGGCCGTACGTCGCCGTCCAGAGGTTGCCGCAGAACTTGTTGACCACCTCGACCGGCCCCTCGACGTCCTCGTACGCGGCGACGGGGGCGCGGAAGTCCCGGGCGTTGGCGAGGCCGTTGGCGCCGATCGGGCCGAGGTCGGGGAGCTGGAAGGGGGCGCCGTAGTTCTCGCAGACGTAGCCGCGCGCGGTCTCGTCGAGCAGCTCGACGCGGAAGCGCACGCCGCGCGGGATCAGCGCCACCTCGCCGGGGTGGGCGGCCAGCAGGCCCAGCTCGGTGCGGAGCAGCAGGCCGCCGCGCTCGGGGACGATCAGCAGCTCGCCGTCGGAGTCGCCGAAGACCCGCTCCATCGAGGCGTTGGCGTGGTAGAGGTGCACGGCCATGCCGGTGCGTTGGGTCGCGTCGCCGTTGCCGCCGAGGGTCCACAGGCCGGCCAGCCAGTCGGTGCCCGGCGCCGGGTCCGGCAGCGGGTTCCAGCGCAGCCGGTTGGGGTCGGCCACGGTCTCGGCGAAGGGCGCGGTGCGCACGGCGCCGTTGTCGGTCCGGACGAACGGCGGGTGGGCCGCCGAGGGGCGGATCCGGTAGAGCCACGAGCGGCGGTTGTGCGCCCGCGGCTCGGTGAAGGCACTGCCGCTGAGCTGCTCGGCGTAGAGCCCGAGCGGGGCGCGCTGCGGCGAGTTGCGGCCCTCCGGCAGGGCGCCGGGGAGCGCCTCCGAACCGTGCTCGTTGCCGAAGCCGGTGCTGTAGGTGAGCGCCTCGGCCGTCTTCCTGGCCTGCTCGGTCGTCATCGCCCGCTCCTGTCCTGCGCTGTCCTGAAAGGAATCCTATGCATGACCGTAGGATTCCGCGCGGCTCCCGTCAACGGGGCGGGGGGCGCGGTGTGCGATCCGTTCGCGCACGACGGGGTCAAAAAGATGAACAATGCTCTACTCTCGCGCCCATGTCGTGGACCCGAAGGTTCGTCTCCGTGCTCTCGGTCGTGCTCGCGGTGCTCGCCGCAGCCCTGCTCACCGCCCCCGTCGCCTCGGCGCACGAGGAGCGGCCCGTCACCCTTCCCGACGGCTCCGGCAGCGTGCCGGCGCACCGTACGGGCGAGCCCGACCTCCTCGTCTGCAAGACGGACCGGGCCGACTTCGAACGCCGGATCGCCGCCTTCCCCGCCGGCCTCAAGGCCCGCAACCAGGAGCTCTTCGCGCGCTGCGGCAGCAACGGCTACCGCCACCTCCAGCAGGCCGTCGACGCCGTCGACCGGCCCGGGATGAACATCGCGATCCTCCCCGGCCTGTACGAGGAGGAGCCCTCGCTCCCGGCCCCCACCGGCGCCTGCGCCTCCCTGAAGGCCCCCACCTCCTCCTTCGGCTACCAGATCCTCAGCTACGAGCAGCAGGCGCGCTGCCCGCACAACCAGAACCTCGTCGCGATCCTCGGCAAGAAGAACCTCCAGATCGAGGGCACCGGCGCCTCCCGCCTCGACGTCGTCATCGACGCCAAGTACGCCAAGCTCAACGCGATCCGCGCCGACAAGTCCGACGGCGTCTACTTCCGCAACTTCACCGCCCAGCGCACCACCTTCAACTCGCTGTACGTCCTCGCCGCCGACGGCTTCGTCATCGACGACGTCCTGACCCGCTGGAACGACGAGTACGGCTTCCTCACCTTCGCCTCCGACCACGGCCTCTACAAGAACTGCGAGTCCTACGGCAACGGCGACTCCGGCATCTACCCCGGCTCGGCCTCGAACATCAACGACGGCTACGGCTACGACGTCCCCCGCTACTCCATCGAGATCACCGGCTGCCGCAGCCACCACAACATGGTCGGCTACTCCGGCACGGCCGGGGACTCCGTCTGGGTCCACGACAACGAGTTCGACCACAACATGGGCGGCGCCTCCATGGACTCCGCCTTCCCCGGCCACCCCGGCCTCCCGCAGAACCACGCCAAGTTCGAGCGCAACCTGATCCACGACAACAACGAGGACTACTACCCGTACGTCGCCGACGGCACCTGCGCGAAGCCGCCCGCCGAGCGCGGCTACGAGAACGGCGTCGTCTGCCCGCAGATCTCCATGCCGCCCGGCTCCGGCATCATCACCGCCGGCGGCAACTGGAACCTCTACGAGGACAACTGGATCTACGGCCACGACCGGACCGGCTTCTACCTCAACGCCGTCCCCGCCTTCATCCGCGGCGAGTCCGCCTGGGCCAAGCAGACCGACACCTCCCACCACAACCGCTACGCGAACAACCGCCTGGGCACCGACAAGGACGGCAACTCCCGCCCCAACCGCACCGACGTCTGGTGGGACGGCCAGGGCCGCGAGAACTGCTGGCAGGACGACACCGGCGCCTCCAGCCCCCGCTCCCTGCCCGCCTGCGGCACCGCCCGCGGCGAGGTCTCCGGCGCCACCGCCCGGCTCGTCGGCGAACCCGTCAAGCTCGCCCAGCTCCTGGTCTGCGCCGACTACAGCGTGCAGGCCCGGCGCCTGCCCGCCGGCTGCGACTGGTACGGCGCCCGCGGCCTGGAGCGTGTCGAGGTCCAGATCGCCCTCGCCGCCTCCCTCCTCCTCGCCCTCGTCGGCACCGCCCTCTGGTGGCGCCGCCTGCGCGGCCGCCGCCTCGCCGCCGCGGCCCTCCTCACCGGCCTCGCCGGCCTCGCCCTCGACGTCGCCGGCTCCACCTTCACCCTCGCCCCGACCTACGTCCCCGCGCTCGCCCTCCTCCTCACCGGCGCCTGGTGGACCGCCACCGGCCTCCTCCTGCGCCCCACCCGCCCGGTCTTCGCCTGGACCACGGTCGCCCTCGGCCTCCTCACCCTCCTCGACGCCTTCGACAAGGCCGTCCTGATGATTCCCGGCATCCCCCTCAGCCCCGCCTGGCTCCGCCTGCTCCTCGGCGTCGTCTGGGTCCTCTGGGCCGTCATCGCCGCCGGCACCCGCCCCGCCCCCGACCCGTCCGGCCCCGCCGACCCCTCCGCCACCCCCGACCGCCCGTCGGAGGACCACCCCGAGGCGGCCGCCGCGTGAACCGCCCCGCACCCCGCCGCCGTACGGCCCCGCTCACCGCCGCCGCCCTCGCCGCCGTCCTGCTCCTGGCCGCCGGCTGCGGCGACAGGCCCACCACCCACCACAAGCCCGGCACCGGCCACGAGCAGGGCACCGGCTCCGGCGGCACCCTGCTCGCCGCCCGCGACGACTCCGGCCACCGCCTCCGCGACCTCCCGGCCGCCGACGCGCCCACCGTCCGCGCCGAGGCGCGGCCGGACACCGAGGGCGGCTGGAACGTCCACCTCGCCGTGGAGAGGTTCCGCTTCACCCCCGAGTCCACCGGCGGTGGCGCCCTCGCCGGCCGAGGACACGCCCGCCTCCTCGTCGACGGCCGGGAGACCGCCCGCGCGTACGGCCCCTGGTTCCACGTCCCGCCCGGCGCCCGCACCCTCACCGTCCGCCTCTACGCCGACGACCACACCGCCTGGTCCGTCGCCGGCGCCCCCGTCGAGACCACCGTCCCCCTCGCCTCCGCCTCCAGCGCCCCTTCGACCCCGGCCTCCGCCTCCCCGTCCGCGCCCCCGTCGCCTTCCTCCGCGCCCGCGCGGACGCCCGACCCCACCCCCACCGGCCGGACCCTCGACATCCGCGTCACCGGCTCGACCGTCACCCCCGCTCCCTCCCGCGTCGAGCTGAAGAAGGGCGAGCGGATCACCCTCCGCGTCACCTCCGACCGGCCCGACACCGTGCACGTCCACGGCTACGACCGCGAGGCGACCCTCACCCCGGGCACCCCGGCCGCCCTCACCCTGACCGCCGACCGCACCGGCCTCTTCGAGGTGGAGACCCACGAGTCCGGACTCGTGCTCACCCAACTGGTGGTCCGGTGACGGCCGGCCCGCCCCCGCCGCTCCCGCTCGCCCACGGCGTCGGCGCCCAGCACGACCTGCCGCTCTCTCCCTTCTACGCGTACGCCGGAGCCTTCACCGCCCTGCTCGTCTCCTTCCTGGGCCTCGCCCTCCTCTGGTCCTCCTCCCGCTTCCGCGGCGACCGCGCCGGCATCCCCCTGCCCGCCGGCCTCCAGCGCCTCACCGACGCCCGCGCCACCCGTACCGCCCTCCGCCTCCTCGGCGCGGCCCTCGCCCTGTTCTTCCTCGCCCACCTCCTCCTCGGCCCCGACGACCCCGACCGCAACCCCGCCCCCGGCGCCCTCTACGTCCTCCTCTGGGTCGGACTCGTCCCCGCATCCCTCCTCCTCGGCCCCGTCTGGCGCCTCCTCAACCCGCTGCGCGCCCTCCTCTCCGTCCGGCAGCCCCGCGCCCCCCGGCCCATCCACTCCGCCGTCGGCATCCGCCCCGCAGCCGCCGGACTCCTCCTCTTCGCCTGGCTCGAACTCGTCGCCCCCGACAACACCTCCCGTGCCGTCCTGCTCACCGCCCTCGCCGTCCACCTCGCCGTCCAGCTCCTCGGCGCCGCCCGCCACGGCGCCGACTGGTTCGCCCACGCCGACCCCTTCGAGGTCTACTCCTCCCTCCTCGCCCGGCTCTCCCCGCTCGGCCGCCGCGCCGACGGCAAGCTCGTCCTCCGCTCCCCCTTCGACGGCCTCGACTCCACCCCCGAGACCCCCGGCCTCGTCGCCACCGTCTGCGTCCTCCTCGGCACCACCGCCTACGACGGCCTCTCCGACAACCCCCGCTGGATCACCACCCTCCAGACCTCCTCCCTCGGCCCCACCGCGACCGCCACCCTCGGCCTCCTCGCCGCCGTCGCCCTCGCGGCCGCCTGCTACGGGCTCTGCGCCGGCACCCTCCGGCTGCTGAACCGCGACCTCGCCACGCCCCTCACCTCCTTCGCCCACTCGCTGCTGCCCATCGCGCTCGGCTATCTCACCGCCCACTACTTCTCACTCCTCGCGGTCGAAGGACCACGTACCGTCATGATGGCAGGGGGCACTGACAACGCCCCCTCGCCCGCTCCACCCCTGGGTCCCGCGGGCCTCGCCGTCCTCCAGGTCGCCGCGATCGTCACCGGTCACGTCCTCGGCGTCGTCGCCGCCCACGACCGGTCCGTCCGCCTCTTCCCGCCCGCCCGCGCCGTCGCCGGCCAACTCCCGCTCTTCGCGCTGATGATCGCGTACACCCTCGGCGGCATCGGACTGCTCATCGCCTGAACAGGATCGGAGCGGCATCATGGACCCCGTGCCCCAGACCAGCCCGCAGGACGCGCCCCCCGCACTCCGCCGCACCCCCGTCCAGCAGCGCAGCGCCGAGCGGCTCGCCCGCATCCTCGACGCCTGCGCGGGCCTCCTCGACGAGACCGGCTACGAACAGCTGAGCACCCGGGCCGTCGCCGTCCGCGCCGGCGTCCCGATCGGCTCGGTCTACCGCTTCTTCGGCAACAAGCGGGCCATGGTCGCGGCCCTCGCCCACCGGAACCTCGACCGGTACGCCGAGCGGATCGCCGCCCGTTTCGAGCGGACGCCCCTGCTCGACGCGCACTCCGCGATCGACGGCGTCCTCGACGAGTTCATCGCGATGAAGCGGAGCGTCCCCGGGTTCGCCCTCGTCGACTTCGGCGTGCCCGGACCCGAGGAGGGCGGGGGAGGGGCCGCCGAGGACCCCAACGGCCTGGTTGCCGAACGGATCTGCGGCCTCCTCGCCACCCATCTCGGCCGCACCGCCGACGAGACCCTGCGGCGCAAGGTGCTCGTCGGCGTCGAGACCGCCGACACCCTGGTCCGCCTCGCCTTCCGCACCGCCCCCGAGGGCGACCCGGCACTCATCGACGAGACCCGGCTGCTGCTCCACGCCTACCTCGCCCCGTCGCTGGCCGCCTGACGGGGGCGGGGCGGGGAGGGCCGAGCCGCGATTCCCGTCCCGCCCGAGCCCGGCACCCTTCCCGTCAAGGGCCCGCTCCCCTTCGCCACGGACTCCCTCACCGCCAGGGCCGCTCCCCGTCGCATCCGGACCCGCCGTTCCCCTCGCCGCGGAGCCGCATCCGTCCTGTCCGGACCCGCCGTTCTCCTCGGCGCGGAGCCGCATCCGTCCTGTCCGGACCCGCCGTTCTCCTCGCCGCGGAGCCGCTCCCCGTCCCATCCCGACCCGTCGTTCCCCTCCCCGCCGTGCCTACCGGTCGGTATGCTCGCCGCGAGTCGCCGCCCCGCCGTCGCCCACGGGAGTCGCCATGCCCACCGCCCCGCGCATCTGTCCGCTCTGCGAAGCGACCTGCGGACTCGTCCTGACCCTCGACGGCAGCCGGGTCACCGGCGCCCGCGGGGACCGTGACGACGTCTTCAGCCGAGGCTTCGTCTGCCCGAAGGGCGCCGCCTTCCCCCAGATCGACGGCGACCCGGACCGGCTGCGCACCCCACTCGTCCGCGAGAACGGCCGGCTGCGGGAAGCGAACTGGGACGAGGCCTTCGACACGATCGCCGCGAGACTCCGGCCGCTGATCGAGGGTTACGGCCCCGACGCCCTGGGTATCGTCCTCGGCAACCCCAATGTGCACACGATGGCCGGGGCGCTCTACCCGCCGCTCCTCCTCCGCGCCACGGGCACGAGCAGGCTCTTCACCGCCTCCACGCTCGACCAGATGCCCAAGCACGTCGCCGTCGGCCTCCTCTTCGGCGACCCCTTCGCGATCCCCGTGCCCGACCTGGACCGCACCGACCACCTCCTGGTCATCGGGGCCAACCCGCTGGATTCCAACGGAAGTCTGTGCACCGCCCCCGACTTCCCCGGACGCCTCGCCGCGCTGCGCCGACGCGGCGGCACCCTCACCGTCGTCGACCCCCGTCGCACCCGCACCGCCCGCCTCGCCGACCGCCACCTCGCCCCCCGGCCCGGCACCGACGCCCTCCTCCTCGCCGCCCTGGTGCACACCCTCTTCGCCGAGGACCTCGCCGATCCCGGCCCGCTGGCCGACCGCACCGAGGGCGTCGACCAGGTCCGGGACGCGGTGCGGGAGTTCACCCCCGAGGCCGTCGCCCCCGCCTGCGAGCTCGACCCCGGCGCCATCCGCGCCGTCGCCCGGGAGCTCGCCGCCGCGCCCACCGCCGCCGTCTACGGGCGGATGGGCAGCTCCACCGTGGCCCACGGCACCCTCGCCAACTGGCTCGTCGACGTCCTCAACGTCCTCACCGGCAACCTCGACCGGCCCGGCGGTGTCCTCTTCCCCCGCTCCGCCACCGCCCCCGCGCCCCGTCCCGCCGGACCCGGCCGCGGCTTCCTCCTCGGCCGCCGGCACAGCCGGGTCTCCGGACACCCCGAGGTCAAGGGGGAGTTCCCGCTCGCCGCCCTCGCCGAGGAGATCGACACGCCGGGGACGGACGCCCCGGGGGAGGGCCGCGTCAGAGCCCTCATCACCATCGCCGCCAACCCCGTCCTGTCCGCCCCCGACGGGCGCCGGCTCGACGCCGCCCTCGACACCCTCGACCTGATGGTCTGCGTCGACCCCTACCTCAACGAGACCACCCGTCACGCCGACGTCCTGCTGCCCCCGCCGCCGCCCTCCCAGAGCGCCCACTTCGACTTCGCCCTCAACGGCTTCGCCGTCCGCGACCAGGCCCGCTACACCCCGGCCGCCGTCCCCCTGGAACCCGGCCGGATGGACGAGTGCGAGATCCACGCCCGGCTGGTCCTCGCCGCCTCCGGCATGCACGGGGCGCCGCCCTCCGCCGTCGACGACCTCGCCATCGACGCCGCCCTCGCCAAGGCCGTCACCCAGCCGCACTCGCCCGCGTACGGCGCCGACCCCAAGGAGTTCGCCGCGGGGCTCACCGGGGAGAGCGGAGCCGAGCGACGGCTCGACCTGATGCTGCGCCTCGGTCCGTACAGGCTCACGCTCGACGAGCTGAAGGCCAGGCCGCACGGCATCGACCTCGGCCCGCTCAAGCCCCGCCTGGACGAGGTCCTGAAGACCCCCAGCGGCCGGATCGAGCTCCTCCCGGCGCCCCTCGCCGCCGACCTGCCCCGACTGCGGGCCGCCCTCACCGCCGTACCGGAGCCGGGCGCCCTCCAGCTGGTCGGCCGCCGCCACCTGCGGTCCAACAACAGCTGGCTGCACAACACCCCCGCGCTCAACGGAGGTTCGAACCGGTGCACCCTCCAGGTGCACCCGGACGACGCCGCCCGGCTGCGGCTCGCCGACGGCGCCCCCGCCAGGGTCAGGGGCGCGGGCGGTGAGCTGACGGCCGACGTCGAGGTCACCGACGCGGTGCGGGCCGGGGTCGTCAGCCTGCCGCACGGCTGGGGCCACGACCGCCCCGGAACCCGGCTGACCGTGGCCGCCGCCCGGCCCGGCGTCAACGTCAACCAGCTCCTCGACGGCTCCCTGCTCGACCCGCTCTCCGGCACCGCCGTCCTCAACGGCTTCCCGGTCGAGGTGGCCCCGCTGGACTGAGACACCGCTGTGACCTGGGGTTTTGCTCGTATTGCTCACGGGTCGACCCCTTGTTGAGGCCGGAAGGGGGCACCTACGGTCATCCGGACCGCCGCTCGGCGGCTGTTCAACGGTGAACGTGAGGTGCCTTCATGCTGACCGTCCTCGGCTTCGCCATGATCGCGACCTTCCTGGTCCTGATCATGATGAAGAGGATGTCGCCGATCGCGGCGCTCGTCCTGATCCCCGCCCTGTTCTGCGTCGCGGTCGGCCAGGGCGCGCAGCTCGGCGACTACGTCATCGACGGCGTGGGCAAGCTGGCGCCCACCGCGGCGATGCTGATGTTCGCGATCGTCTATTTCGGAGTCATGATCGACGTCGGACTCTTCGACCCGATCGTCCGGGGCATCCTGCGCTTCTGCAAGGCCGACCCGGTCCGGGTGGTCGTCGGCACGGCGGTGCTCGCGGCGATCGTCTCCCTCGACGGCGACGGCTCCACCACCTTCATGATCACCGTCTCGGCGATGTACCCGCTCTACAAGCGGCTCGGCATGAGCCTCGTCGTCCTCACCGGCGTGGCGGCCACGGCCAACGGCGTGATGAACACCCTGCCCTGGGGCGGCCCCACGGCCCGTGCCGCGACCGCGCTCAAGCTCGACGCCGGCGACATCTTCGTCCCGATGATCCCGGCCCTCGCCGTCGGCCTGCTCTTCGTGATCGCCCTCGCGTACGTCCTCGGCCGCCGGGAGCGGAAGCGGATCGGCTATCTGACCCTGGACCAGGCCCTCGCTCCCGAGGCGAGCGGCGAGACCGTCCTCGTGGGCACCGGTGCGGGGGGCGGGAAGGGCGAGGGTCGCGCGACGCGGCGGACGGGCGCGGGCGCCGGCGGCGACGCCCCGGTCGAGAGCGGCGCGGATGCGGCGGACGAAGACGCCGGAACCCCCGGCTTCCAGGGCCTCGACCCGAACCGGGCCACCCTCCGGCCCCGCCTGTACTGGTTCAACGCCGCCCTCACCGTCGGTCTGCTCACCGCGATGATCCTGGAACTGCTGCCGATCCCGGTCCTCTTCCTCATCGGAGCCGCGCTCGCCCTCACCGTGAACTACCCGCGCCCCGCCGAGCAGAAGGAGCGCCTGGCCGCCCACGCGGACAACGTCCTCAACGTCTCCGGCATGGTCTTCGCCGCCGCCGTCTTCACCGGGGTCCTCACCGGCACGGGCATGGTCAAGCACATGGCCGACTGGCTGGTCGGCGCCATCCCGGACGCGATGGGCCCGCACATGGCGCTGGTGACCGGACTGCTGAGCCTGCCGCTCACCTACTTCATGTCGAACGACGGCTTCTACTTCGGTGTCCTGCCCGTCCTCGCCGAGGCCGGTGCCGCCCACGGGGTCTCCCCGCTGGAGATCGCCCGCGCCTCGCTCGTCGGCCAGGCGCTGCACATGTCGAGTCCGCTCGTGCCGGCGGTGTACGTGCTGGTCGGCATGGCGAAGGTGGAGTTCGGCGACCACACCCGCTTCACGGTGAAGTGGGCCGCCCTCACCTCGCTGGTCGTCCTGGCGGCGGCGGTGCTCTTCGGCATCGTCTGACGGGAGCTGACGGGAGCTGACGGGAGAAGGGGCGTCGGCCCGGGCGATGTCTGGGCCGGACGGGGGACCGGCGGGTTCCTCGCCGCATGTCGCCACCATGCGTGTTCATGTCGTGACGGATAGTCCGATTATCGGTTCAAATGTCCGACGACATCCTCGTGGAGGAACCCGCATGCTCGCTCGCACCGCCCGACCCCTCGCCGCCGCCTCCGGTCTCGCCCTCGCCGGTCTCGGCGGCCTCGCCCTCCTCGGCGGCGCCCCGGCCGCGTTCGCCGCCCCCGGCGACAACGGCGACGTGAAGATCCACAATGTGGGCACTCCGTACGACGACCAGCGCAACGAACCAAAGGTCTGCGACTTCTACCTCGCCGCCTTCAACTTCGACGCGAACCAGAAGGTCTCGTGGGAGATCGTGCCCCAGCCAGACAAGGCGGACGACCCCAACTTGAGCGGGCAGCTCACGCTTCCCACCGGCACCGGACACACCGGCCCGCTCGCCCTGCCGGACGGCATGTACAAGCTCACCTGGACCTTCGAGGGCGAGAACGGCGCCGGCAAGCACAAGGTCTTCCAGGTCGACTGCCCGAACGGTGGCAACGGCGGCAACGGCAACGGTGGCAACGGCAACGGCGGCAACGGGAACGGCGGCAACGGCGGCAACGGCCACCACAAGCCCCCGCACGGCCCGGTCGGCGCCGGAGGCGGTGGCAGCGCCGAGATCGCGGCCGAGGAGGACGCCTCCGCCTTCGGCGTCGGCGCGGCCGTCGCCGCCGGCCTCGCGGGCACCGTCGGCCTGGTGCTGATCCGTCGCTCCCGCCGCCGCAACGATGGCGCTGCGTAAGGCCCGTCTCACGCGCCGGCGGCGCAGGCTCCTCCGGCTCACCAGGACCGTCGTGGTGGCCGCGGTCCTGGTGACCGGAGGCGTGTGGTGGAGCGGGGACGGGGACCCCGCCGACCGGCAGCAGGCCAAGGAGGCCGACGCCAAGGCCGACGCCGGGGCGTCGGCCGCGGAGCCGGGCCCCGCCGCGAGTGCCCGTGCCACGGACCGTGCGGACGCGCCCCCGGGGCGTAACGCCGCCGCGGGGCGGACCCGCGCGCGGGCTCCGAAGAAGCCTCCCGCGTCGCCCGCGTCGCCCGCCCCGCTCGCCCGCTCGCGCCCGACCCTCCTCGCCGTGCCCGCGATCACCATCGAGGCGACGGCCGTGGACATCGGGCTCGACCGGTCGGGGCGGCTCGGCGTGCCGCCGGTCGACGACCCGGGGAAGGTCGGCTGGTACGCGCGGGGCCCGGCGCCCGGTGAGCGCGGCACGGCCGTGGTGGTCGGCCACCGCGACACCAGGACCGGCCCGGCCGTCTTCCTCGACCTCGACTCGCTCGGCCCGGGGAACACCGTCCGGGTCGCCCGCGCCGACGGGCGGGTCGCCGTCTTCACCGTGGACAAGGTGCGCACGTACCCGAAGTCGGCCTTCCCCGACGAGGAGGTGTACGGCTCCACGGACCGGCCCGAACTCCGCCTGCTGACCTGCGGCGGAGCCTATGACCGGGGGTCCGGCTACGACGCGAACATCGTCGTCTTCGCCCACCTCACCGGTGTCGACCGGACGATCTGATCCGCGCGGCCGTCGTCGGCCCCGCGTCGGGTACCGTCGCCCCCAGCGGGCCGCGCGGGCCCCGGCGCGGGGCCGTTCGGCGTCCGCGCCGCCCCGGTCCCCCGCCCGGCGGGTCGCGCGCGATGAGATCCGCCCCACTCCGGCGGACTCTGGCGCCCTAAAACTAACAGCGCTAGTTTGGGGCGGCGGGGCCGACGCATCGGCCCCGCCGCAGGCGAGCGGTCGAGTGCAGAGGGAATGGGGAAGCGGATGAAGGCCCACGACGCGATGTACATCGGTGGGGAGTGGCGCCCCGCGTCCTCCTCCGACACGATTCCCGTCGTCGATCCCGCCACCGAGCAGGTCATCGCCCGGGCCGCCGACGGCACCGCCGAGGACGTCGAGGCCGCCGTCCGCGCCGCCCGCGCCGGGCTGCCCGGCTGGGCCGCCACCCCGCCCGCCGAGCGGGCCGCCCGGATCGCCGCCCTGCGCGACGCCCTCGCCGCCCGCGCCGAGGAGTTCGCCGCCACCGTCACCGCCGAGCTCGGCGCCCTGCCGAAGCTCGCCGCGGCGGTGCACGCCGGACTGCCGGTCGCCGTGGCCGGCTCGTACGCCGAACTGGCCGCCACCCACCCCTTCGTGGAGAAGGTCGGCAACTCCACCGTCTACGCGGAGCCGGTCGGCGTCGTCGCCGCCATCACGCCCTGGAACTACCCGCTCCACCAGATCGTCGCGAAGGTCGCGCCGGCCCTCGCCGCCGGCTGCACCACCGTCCTCAAGCCCGCCGAGGACACCCCGCTCACCGCCCAGCTCTTCGCCGAGGCCGTGCACGAGGCGGGCCTCCCGGCGGGCGTCTTCAACCTGGTCACCGGCCTCGGCACGGTCGCGGGACAGGCCCTCGCCGAGCACCCCGGCGTCGACCTCGTCTCCTTCACCGGCTCCACCGCCGTCGGCAGCCGCATCGGCGCCCTCGCCGGCGGCGCCGTCAAGCGGGTCGCCCTCGAACTCGGCGGCAAGTCCGCCAACGTGATCCTGCCGAGCGCCGACCTCGCCAAGGCCGTCGCCGTCGGCGTCGGCAACGTGATGTCCAACTCCGGCCAGACGTGCAGCGCCTGGACCCGGATGCTGGTCCCCGCCGAGCGGTACGAGGAGGCCGTCGCCCTCGCCGCCGAGGCCGCCGCGAAGTACGCGCCCGGCGAGCGCCTCGGCCCGCTGGTCAGCGCCCGCCAGCGCGACCGCGTCCGCGGCTACATCGCGAAGGGCGTCGAGGAGGGCGCCCGGCTCGTCACCGGCGGCCCCGAGGCCCCGCTGGAGACCGGCTACTACGTCTCCCCGACCGTCTTCGCCGACGTCACCCCGGAGATGACCATCGCCCAGGAGGAGATCTTCGGCCCGGTCCTCTCGATCCTCCGGTACGAGGACGAGGACGAGGCCCTGGCGATCGCCAACGGCACCGACTACGGCTTGGGCGGCGCCGTCTGGGGCGAGGAGGACGAGGCCGTCGCCTTCGCCCGCCGCATGGAGACCGGCCAGGTCGACATCAACGGCGGCCGGTTCAACCCGCGCGCCCCCTTCGGCGGCTGGAAGCGCTCCGGCGTCGGCCGCGAGCTCGGCGAGCACGGTCTCACCGAGTACCTCCAGACCAAGTCCCTCCAGTTCTGAGCCCCGGCCCGCGCACCGCCCCGACCCCGCAGAAAGGGAGTCCCGTGATCCGTGCCGCCGTCCTGCCCGCCGTCGGTGCCCCCCTGGAGATCACCGGCATCGAGCTGCCCGAACCCGGCCCCGGCCAGGTCCGGATCCGGCTCGCCGCGGCCGGCGTCTGCCACTCCGACCTGTCCCTGTCCAACGGCACCATGCGCGTCCCCGTCCCGGCCGTCCTCGGCCACGAGGGCGCCGGCACCGTCGTCTCCGTCGGCGAGGGCGTCACCCACGTCGCCCCCGGCGACGGCGTCGTCCTCAACTGGGCGCCGTCCTGCGGCGCCTGCCACCCCTGCTCCCTCGGTGAGGTCTGGCTCTGCGTCAACGCCCTGAACGGCGCGGCGAACGTGCACGCCCGCGCCGCCGACGGACGTGCACTGCACCCGGGCCTCAACGTGGCCGCCTTCGCCGAGGAGACGGTCGTCGCCGCGCCCTGCGTGCTGCCCGTCCCGGAGGGCGTACCGCTCACCGACGCCGCCCTGCTCGGCTGCGCCGTCCTCACCGGCTGGGGCGCCGTGCACCACGCGGCCCGGGTCCGGCAGGGCGAGACCGTCGCCGTCTTCGGCGTCGGCGGCGTCGGCCTGGCCACCCTCCAGGCCGCCCGGATCGCCGGGGCGTCCACGATCGTCGCCGTGGACGTCTCCCCGGAGAAGGAGGAACTGGCACGGGCCGCCGGGGCCACCGAGTACGTCGTGGCCTCGGAGACGACCGCCCGCGAGATCCGGAAGCTGACCGGCGGGCACGGCGTCGACGTGGCCGTCGAGTGCGTGGGCCGCGCCGTCACCATCCGGACCGCGTGGGAGTCCACCCGGCGCGGCGGCCGCACCACCGTCGTCGGCATCGGCGGCAAGGACCAGCAGGTCACCTTCAACGCGCTGGAGATCTTCCACTGGGGCCGCACCCTCACCGGCTGCGTCTACGGCAACTCCGACCCGGCCGTCGACCTGCCCGTCATCGCCGGGCACATCCGGGACGGCCGCTTCGACCTCGGCGCGCTCGTCACCGAGCGGATCACCCTGGACGGCATCCCCGGCGCCTTCGACGCCATGCTCGCGGGCAAGGGCGGCCGCGCGCTCGTCGTCTTCTAGCGCCGGGCCGGACCCGGGAGCCCGGGTCCGGTTCAGGCGGCGGCCCGCAGCAGGAGGGATTCGTACACCTGCGGGTCGTCGCCGTGCACCACCGGCCAACCGACTCCGTAAGCCCCCTCCCAGCCCACTTCCACGCCCGGGTTGGCCACGTCGGTGCCGTCCGGCAGGAACAGGTGCGGGCTGCACCGGATCGCGTCCGTCCGGGAGAGGGCCGTCTGTGCCGCGAGGGCGCGCCGCGCCCGGCCGTCGTCCAGGGCCTCCTCCAGGGCGGCGACGTCGACCGCGCCGGTCTCCTTCGCCACGTCGAGGATCACCCGCCGGTTGCTCACGCACCGCGACTCGGCCCAGAAGGCCCGGCGCAGCCCCAGGTCGAGGAGTTCCGAGGCGCGCAGGGACTGCTCCTTGGCGGCCTGCACCGCCTCCAGCGCGGGCAGGGTCGTGGAGGGGTAGAGCCAGTCCTTGGCCTGCCACAGCTGCCAGCCCGCGTCCGGCTCCAGCGACGCCATCCGGGCCACCTCGCTGTCCGTGCCGGGGCGCGGGCTCGGCGCGTCGTTCAGCAGTTCCAGCGGGAAGGCGCGCAGGTCGAAGGCGACCCGGTCCTCCAGCCCGAGCCGGGCCCGGGTGGTGTGCAGCCGGTGGACGGCGAGGTGCGCGAAGGAGCACCAGAGGTCGGAGTGGACGACGACGACACCGGGCGGCGGGGTGTCGACGACGGCGGTCACGGTCGTGTTGCCGGTCATGGAGGTGGCCCTTTCCGAGGGGTTGTCAGGTTCGGCGGAGCGCTCAGGGGCTGAGGTGGGTTCAGGAGCGGGGCTGCTCAGACACCGACGGCTGCCCGACATCGACGGCTTCCCGGGTGTCGACGGGCGGTCAGGTGTCGACGGCGCCCCAGGTGTCGACGGCGCCCCAGGTATCGGCGGATGGTCAGGTGCGCGGACGGACAGTCGGGGCGGCTGGACGGTCAGGACAGCTGGATGGCGAGCGAGCCGGCGAGCAGCAGGGCGAGACCGAGGGCGCGCGGCCGGGTGAGGGGGCGGCGGGGGAGCCGGAACAGCCCCCGGTGGTCGATGAGCGCCGAGGTCAGCTGCTGACCGGTCACCGTCAGCGCGATGGTCACGGCCGCGCCGATGGCGGGTATGAGCAGGAAGGTGCCGGTGACGTACGCGGCGGCGCAGGCCCCGCCCAGCCAGCCCCACCACGGCATCTTCCTCAGCGGGGCGACGCGCGGTGCCGGGGTGCGCCGGGTGGCCCGGAGCACCAGCAGGACGACGGCGATGGTGAAGGTCGCCACGGCGAAGCTGAGGACGGCGACGGTCAGCGGCGCGTCGAGCCGCTCCCGCAGCCGGGCGTTGACGGCACCCTGCACCGGCAGGACCGCGCCCGCGACGATCCCGAGGGCGAGCCAGCCCGTGCGGGCGGTCGGCGAGAGGCCGGGCGCGCCCGCCGGAGCCGCGCCGCGGCCGCCGCGGATGATCACGACGATGCCGGCGAGGACGGCGGCGGCGCCGAGCACGATCCCGGCGTCGAGTCCCTTCCGCTCCAGGCCGAACAGGCCGAAGAGGTCGAGCGCGAGCGAGGCGAACATCTGGCCGGTGACGAAGAGTCCGACGCCTGCCAGGGCGCCGAGCCGCGGGAACAGCAGGATGCCGCTGGTGATGTAGAGCGGACTGGCCAGTCCGCCGAGGAGTTGCCAGGGGGGTACGTCCGGCAGTCTCCCGAGCGCCCCGAGGGTCCCGGCCGCCAGCGCGAGGGCGGTCAGCAGGGCGGTCGCGACGCCGAGCTGGAGCGTCGAGGCGCCGTACGGGGTGCCGACGGCGGCGTTGAGCTGGAGGTTGGCCGACGCCTGGACGGCGAGGAGGCAGCCGACCAGCAGGGCGATGGCGAGCAGTGCGGTGTGCATGAGAGCGGTCTCCCTCGCGGAGTCTCGGACGGTCGGTCAGGCGGAGAGGCGGAAAGGGCGCAGGGGGCACAGAGGGCAGAGCAAGGCAGGGCAGCTCGACGCCCATCGCAAACGGACGTCATGTCCACTTAGGCTGCCATGGAGAAGCTCAAGTGGACAAGGTGTCCGTTTGAGTGAAAGAGAAGTAGGCTCGACCCATGAGCGATCACGAGCGGCACGGCCCCGGGACGGAGCCGGCGCAGCCGACGAACGAGGCGGCCCGCCCTCCGGCGAACCGCCCTCCCGCGCACCGCCCCCCGGCGGACGGGCCCGCCCGCGTCGCCCCCGCCGCGAGCGGCCTCCCCGCCGCACCGGCCTCCCCGGCCGAGCGGTTCCTGGCCCGGTCGCTCGGGCCGGACGGCGATCCCCTGGCCCGCGGCGACCTCCTGCTCGCGGACGCGCGCCCGGCCGCCACCCCCCGCCGCCGCGCCGACGCCGAGCGCAATCGCGCCCAGATCCTCGCCGCGGCCGAACGGCTCTTCGCCGAGGGGGATCCCCGCACGGTCACCATGGACCGCATCGCCAAGGCCGCCAGCGTCGGCCGCGCCACGCTCTACCGGAGCTTCCCGGACCCGTCCTCGGTCGCGGTGGCGCTCCTCGACGAGCACGAGCGCCTGCTCCAGGGGCAGCTCGTCTACGGCCCGCCGCCCCTGGGGCCGGGAGCGCCCGCGGGGGAGCGGCTCGCCGCGTTCTACCTCGCGATGCTCGACCTCCTGGAGAAGCACCTGCCGCTCGCGCTCGGGGCCGAGACCGGCCCCGAGCGCTTCCGCACCGGCGCGTACGGCTTCTGGCGGGTCCACGTCAGGACCTTGCTCGTGGCGCACGGCACCGAGGACCCCGACGCCCTCGTGGACACCGCGCTCGCCCCGCTCGCGCCCGAGCTCTTCGCCTTCCAGCGGCGCGACCTCGGGCTCCCCGTCGAGCGGATCGGCGCCTCACTGGCGGCGTTCGCCCGCGGCCTCCTCCAGTCCGGTGTCCGCTCCTGACACGGGCCGCACGGCCGTGCGCGGACGGGACCGGGACACCGCCACCCCCGCCAGGCACAGCGCGCCGCCCACGAGCGTCAGTGCCCCGGGCAGCTCGCCGAGCAGCGCCCAGGCCATCAGCACCACCAGGGCGGGCACGGCGTAGGTGGTCGCGCCCATCCGCCCCGCGGTCGTCCGCGCCAGCGCGTACGCCCAGGTGGTGAAGGCGAGCGCGGTCGGGAACACCCCGAGGTAGACCATGTTCGCGGTCGCCGACAGCGGCGCCCGCGCCGCCTCGGGGACCAGCTGTCCGGCGAAGGGCAGGCAGGCGACCGCGCCGATCGAGCAGCCGAAGGTCGTCACCTGGAGTGCGCTCGCGTGCGCCAGCGCGGGCTTCTGCGCCACCACCCCGCCCGCGTACGCCACCGCCGCCAGCAGGCAGAGGGCGACGCCCAGCACCGAGGCGTGGCCGTCCTCACCGGACATCGACAGGCCGACGGCCACGGCGCCCGCGAAGGACACCGCCATGCCGGCGAGCAGGCGCGGCGGCAGCTTCTCGCCCAGGAAGCGGGCGCCGAGCAGGGCGATCAGGATGGGGCCGATGTTGACGAGCATCGCGGCCGTACCGGCGTCGACCTCCTGCTCGCCCCAGTTCAGCACCACCATGTACACCCCGAACCAGAGCAGGCCGGAGACGAGGATCCCCGGCCAGGCGGCCCGGGGCGGCAGCCCCTCGCGCCGGACCAGGAGGACGGCCACGAGGACCAGCGCCCCGGCGAGCAGCCGCCCGAGGGCGAGCGCGCCGGGGGAGTACGCGGCCCCGGCGCTGCGGATGGAGACGAAGGCGGACGCCCACAGGACGACGGTGACCCCGGCGGCGGCGAGCGCGAGCCGGGCGGAGGAGACGGTTTTCGGCATGGCCCGACGGTAGGGCGCCCACCCTTCGGCCCACACCGCAATATCCCGCGCTCCCCTCCCGGCGACCCTCCCCCTGGCGCGCCGCGCGCGCCCCGCCCCTTTCGCCGCGCCGCTTCCTGCGCCGCGTTGCCCCCTCACCTCACCGCCCCCGCCTCGATCCCGAGTTCCCGCCACAGCGCCCGCTCTCCGGCCGGGGTGACCTTCACCGCCCGCCCGGAGCCGATCCGTACGCACCAGCCGCTGTCCAGCGCGTGCGCGCAGAGCGCCGCGCCCGCGGTCCCCGCGAGATGGGGGCGGCGCTCGGTCCAGTCCAGGCAGCCGCGCGCGAGCGGCCGCCGGCCCTTCCGTACGAGCGGGATGCCGAGGTCCGAGAACCAGGCCAGGCCCCGGTCCGTGAGCGCGAAGCCGGTGTCCTGGCGCAGCAGCCCGCGGGCGGTCAGCGCGTCCGTGACGGCGATCCCGAGGCGGCCGGCGAGGTGGTCGTAGCAGGTGCGGCCCCGGGCCATCGCCCGGCCGGCGTTCACGGCCGCCAGCGACCGGGGCGCCTCGTCCGCGCCCGGCCCGGCGCGGGCGGCCAGCTCCTCGACGAGGTGCGCGATCCCGGGCCCGGCCAGCCGTACGTACCGGTGCCGGCCCTGCCGTTCCTCGGTGAGCACCCCGCCCGCGACGAGCTTGCCGAGGTGTTCGGTGGCGGTGGACGGCGCCACGCGCGCGTGGCGGGCCAGTTCCCCGGCCGTCCAGGCCCGTCCGTCGAGCAGGGCGAGCAGCATGGCGGCCCGGCTCTCCTCCGCGAAGAGTGCCGCGAAGGCGGCGAGTTCACTGGCTCCCATGGACCCAGCATCCCCCGCTCACGCTTCGGCGCCGCCCGAAACGTGCGCGTGCCTCTCGTACTGCGTCCCCAGGCCGTCGAGCAGGGCCCGCAGGCCGGTGGCGAAGGCGCCCTCGTCTACCTTCTCGCGGTGCTCGGCGAGGCGGTGCGCCTGGCCGAGGTGGGGGTAGTCGGCGGGGTCGTAGGCCGTCTCGTCGTCGACGAAGCCGCGGGCGAAGGAGCCGAGGGCGGAGCCGGTGACGAAGTACCGCATCAGGGCGCCGATGTGGGTGGCCTGGGCGGGCGGCCAGCCGGCCCGGACCATCGCGCCGAAGACCGCGTCCGCGACCTTGAGGCCCGCCGGGCGGCGACCGGGGCCCTGGGCGAGGACGGGCACGATCTGCGGATGGTCGGCGAGGGCGGCCCGGTAGGACAGCGCCCAGTCGTGCAGGGCGGTGCGCCAGTCGCGGGGGTCGTCCTCCTCGAACATCGACAGGTCGATCTTGGCGCTGACCGCGTCGGCGACCGCGTCCAGGATCTCGTCCTTGGTGCGGAAGTGGTTGTAGAGGGAGGGGCCGCTCACCCCGAGTTCGGCCGCGAGCCGCCGGGTCGAGAGGGCGGCCAGGCCCTCCGCGTCCACGAGCGCGCCCGCCGTCTCGACGATGCGGTCTCGGCTGAGCAGGGGCTTGCGCGGTCGGGCCATGGCGCACATAGTAGGCCGCACCGCTAAAACTAGCAGTGGTAATTAAAGGACGGGCGAGGGAGAGGTGGCACGGTGGATCTGGCGCTGAGCGAGGAGCAGCGGGACGTACGGCGGCTCGCCGAGGACTTCGTCGCCCGCGAGGTCGCCCCGCACGTGGTGGCGTGGGACCGCGCCGAGGAGGTGGACCGGGGCATCGTGAAGAAGCTCGGCGCCGTCGGCTTCCTCGGGCTCACGATCCCCGAGGAGTACGGCGGCTCGGGCGGCGACCACCTCGCGTACTGCCTCGTCACCGAGGAGCTGGGGCGCGGCGACTCCTCCGTGCGCGGCATCGTCTCCGTCTCCCTCGGCCTGGTGGCCAAGACCATCGCCTCCTGGGGGCACCGAGGAGCAGAAGCGGGCCTGGCTGCCCCGGCTCGCCTCCGGCGACGCCCTCGGCTGCTTCGGCCTCACCGAGCCCGGCACCGGCTCCGATGCGGGGAACCTGAGCACCCGGGCGGTGCGCGACGGCGACGACTACGTCATCGACGGCTCCAAGATGTTCATCACCAACGGCACCTGGGCCGATGTCGTCCTGCTCTTCGCGCGGACCAACGACACCCCCGGCCACAAGGGCGTCTCCGCCTTCCTGGTCCCCGCCGACGCCCCCGGGCTCACCCGCCGCGCCGTCCACGGCAAGCTCGGACTGCGCGGTCAGGCCACCGCCGAACTCGCCCTGGAGGGGGTGCGCGTCCCGGCCTCCGCGATGCTCGGTCCCGAGGGGAAGGGCTTCGCGGTCGCCATGTCCGCCCTGGCCAAGGGCCGGATGTCGGTCGCCGCCGGCTGCGTCGGCATCGCCCGGGCGGCGCTCGACGCCGCGGTGCGCTACGCGGGGGAGCGCGAGCAGTTCGGCAAGCCCATCGCCTCGTACCAGCTGGTGCAGGAACTGCTCAGCGACATCGCCGTCGACGTGGACGCGGCCCGGCTGCTGACCTGGCGGGTCGCCGACCTCGTCGACCGGGGCGAGGACTTCGCCACCGCCGCCTCCCAGGCCAAGCTGTTCGCCTCCGAGGCCGCCGTCCGCTGCGCCAACAACGCCCTCCAGGTCTTCGGCGGCTACGGCTACATCGACGAGTACCCCGTCGGCAAGCTGCTGCGCGACGCCCGCGTGATGACGCTCTACGAGGGCACCAGCCAGATCCAGAAGCTCATCATCGGCCGGGCGCTCACCGGGGTCTCCGCCTTCTGAGTGCCGCACCCCAGCGGGGTCTGAGTATCCGGGCGGATGTGGCGGTCGCCACATCCGCCCGATGCTGTGCCCATGAGCGAGTCACAGGTCAAGCAGCAGAACACGAACGCGTACCACGCGCAGGCCGTCATCTCCTTCGCGGTCGCCATCGCCGCCGTCGGCATCGGGATCTACCAGCTGGAGGCGAGCGCCTGGGTCCGGGCCTTCCTCGCGGTATCCGTCCTCTACCTCACCACCTCCGCCTTCACCCTGGCCAAGGTGGTCCGGGACCGGCAGGAGTCGGACCGGATCGTCAGCCGGGTGGACCAGGCCCGTCTGGAGAAGCTCCTCGCCGAGCACGACCCCTTCCAGCAGAAGCTCTGAGCCGGGTCCGCCCGGGCCGCCGGGCGCCTTGGTCTCTAAGCGCTTGCTCATCGGCGTTGTAGGGTGTGCCTCCTGACCGGTCGAGGAGGAGTGTGGGATGAGCACGGCGGAGCAGGCGCCCGGCGGCGAGGACGTGACCTGGGGCGAGGTCGCGCCCGAGGCCGCCCGGAGGCTGCTGGTGGCGGCCGTCGAGGCGTTCGCCGAACGCGGCTACCACGCCACCACCACCCGGGACATCGCCGGCCGCGCCGGCATGAGCCCGGCCGCGCTGTACATCCACTACAAGACCAAGGAAGAGCTGCTCCACCGGATCAGCCGCATCGGTCACGACAAGGCCCTGGAGATCCTGCGGGGCGCCGAGCGGCGCGAGGGCCCGCCCTCCGACCGGCTCGCCGACGCCGTGCGCTCCTTCGTCGGCTGGCACGCCGAGCGGCACGCGACCGCCCGGGTCGTCCAGTACGAGCTGGACGCGCTCGGCCCCGAGCACCGCGCCGAGATCGTGGAGCTGCGCCGGGAGACCGAGGCCACCGTGGTCCGGATCCTGGAGGAGGGCGTGGCGGCCGGCGAGTTCGACGTGGCCGATCCGGCCGGCACGACCGTCGCCGTGCTCTCGCTCTGCATCGACGTGGCCCGCTGGTTCAACGTCCAGGGCCGCCGGACGCCCGACGAGGTCGGCGCGTTCTACGCCGACCTCGTGCTCCGCATGGTGGGCTACCGGGCTCAGAAGTAGTAGCGCGAGACCGACTCGGCGACGCACACCGGCTTGTCGCCGCCCTCGCGCTCCACGGTCACCTTCGCGGTGACCTGCACGCCGCCGCCGGCCTCCTCGACCTTCGTCAGCACGGCGGTGGCGCGCAGCCGCGAGCCGACCGGCACCGGCGCGGGGAAGCGCACCTTCTCCGTGCCGTAGTTGAGGCCCATCTTCATGCCCTCGACCCGCAGCACCTGCGGCACGAACAGCGGCAGCAGGGAGAGGGTCAGATAGCCGTGCGCGATCGTCGAGCCGAAGGGGCCGGAGGCGGCGCGCTCGGGGTCCACGTGGATCCACTGGTGGTCGCCGGTGGCCTCGGCGAAGAGGTCGATCCGCTTCTGGTCGACCTCCAGCCAGTCGCTGTGCCCCAGCTGCTCGCCGACCCCCGCGCGCAGCTCTTCGGCGGAGGTGAAGATCCTCGGCTCGGCCATGTGCCTGGTCCCTTCTCGTACGACATACCAAACGGTTTGTGTCTAAGCGCTTGCTCAGCATGTGGGGTGGGGGTCGCGGTGTCAACGGACCAGTAGGGTTCGAGGGGTGCCGCAGATTCCCGAGAAGATCCACGAACTCACCGTCGGTCAGCTCGCCGCCCGCAGCGGCGCCGCCGTCTCCGCCCTCCACTTCTACGAGGCCAAGGGGCTCATCGGCAGCCGACGCACCGCCGGCAACCAGCGCCGTTACGGGCGCGACGCGCTGCGCCGGGTCGCCTTCATCCGCGCCGCCCAGCGCGTCGGCATCCCCCTCGCCACCATCCGCGACGCCCTCTCCGAACTCCCCGAGGAACGCACCCCGAACCGCGAGGACTGGTCCCGGCTCTCCGCCACCTGGCGGGCAGAGCTCGACGACCGCATCAAGCAGCTCGGCCGGCTCCGCGACCACCTGACGGACTGCATCGGCTGCGGCTGCCTGTCCCTGGAGACCTGCGTGCTCTCCAACCCCGACGACGCCTTCGGCGAGCGGATGGCCGGCTCCCGCCTGCTGCCGCTGCGCCGCGAGCCCGCGGACGAGAGCTCCTAGGACGCCGACGCCGACGCCGACGCCGACGCCGACGCCCACGTCGACGGCGCGGCCCGCCCCCGCGCCGCCGCGAGCCCCGGGGGGCGAGGGTTCCTAGGGCCCGTCCGACAGCGCGGCCCGCACCTGCTCCGCCGTGGAGCGGGCGCGGGTGCCGTCCGGCAGCGACAGCGTGTCCTCCAGGCCGATCCGGCCGTCCATGCCGAGCCGCCGGGCCAGTCGCAGCACCGGCCAGGCCGCCGGGCCGGTGCCGTGCAGCAGGACGGGCACCGGGCCGTGCGCGGCGGCCAGGGCCCACGGTCCCGCCCCGTCGTCGGGAGCCTCCGCCACGATCCGCCGCACCCGGGGCGCCGCCGGGGAACGGGCGAAGAGGTCCGGGTCCGCCGTGCCCGCCCGCAGCCCGGCCTCCACGGCCACGCCGCGTGCCAGCAGCGCCGCCGCCGTCTCCTCGGCGCCCGGCTCGTGCCAGGCCACCCACGCCAGGTCCGGAAGCTCCTCCCAGGCCCGGATCCGCGCGACCCGCCGCGCCGGATCGGGCTCGGCCCACGCGTCCACCGCCACGGCCACCGGTACGCGCACCGCGCGCCGTACCGCCGCCAGCGCGGGCCCCACCACCCGGGGCGAGAGCGAAGCCCCGCCGCAGGGCGGCCGCGGCCGGCTCCGCACCCCGCGCGCCCCCGCCGCCACCGCGTCCGCCGCGGCCGCGGCGAGCCCCGCGGGATCCCGTGGCACCACCGCCGACTCCCCGGGCCCCCAGGCGCCGTTCAACACCGCCTGCAACACCCGCGCCACCCCCGTCACGTCACGCCGCGCGAGCGCCCCGGCCGCCGCCCTGAGTCCCGGACCCGGCCTCCGGCGCCCACCGTGCCCGTGCGCCGCGAAGTGTCACGCCGCCGGGAAGCGTCACGCCGCCGGGACCAAGGGACGGGCGCGCACCCCGCGGGCCCGGGCCAGGGCTCCCGGGGTGAGGGCGGCGCGGGGCACCTCGACGCCGCAGTCGGCGCACACGGGCCCGTACCAGTCCCCGTCCCCGGCGCCCCACGCGATCCGCGCGCCGGCGCACCCCGGGCACGCCTCGCCCGGGCCGTGCTCCAGGGCCGTCACCAGCCGCCGCACCACCTGGGGCAGCGGATCCGTCGGGTGGACGGCCGGATTCCCGCACCGCACCACGCCGTTGCCGCCCCACACGTCCCGGTGCCAGTCGTCCAGCGCCCCCAGCGCGCGCAGCCCGCCGTGCTTCTCGCGCCGGCGCCGGGCGGCGAAGTCCTCCTCGTACGCGAGCCAGACCGCCCGCGCCTCCTCCAGCTCCTCCAGGGCGGCCACCAGCCGCGCCGGATCGAGCTCCCGGTCGTCCGGGCCGAACCCGTGCCGGTGGCACAGGTGGTCCCAGGTCGCCCTGTGCCCGTACGGAGCGAACCGCTCCAGGCACTTGCGCAGCGCGTACCTGCGCAGCGCCGTGTCGCAGCGCTGATCGCGCACCTGTCTCGCGAGACTCCGGAAACCGGCCATCGCCCGCCACCTCCGTGCTGGTCGTTCGCGCATCCGCGGTACCAGAGGGACGAACGACGGCGCCGCCGCGTTCCTCGCGGACCGGGAACGGCCCCGTTCCTGGCGGGAACTCGCCACCCCGGAGGCGGGTCAGCGCCGCCCGATCCGGGCCGCCGAGACCACCACCCGGGCCAGCTCGGGCCGCCGTACGTCGCTGTGCGAGCGCACCGCCTCGGCCGCGTCGACGCTCACGCAGCCCGAGGCCGGAACCCCGTCCCGCAGCACCGTCGCCAGCGTCCGCCGCGCCGCCCCCGGCACGCCCTGCACGCCGTCCCAGCCGATCGCCCCCCACCGCGGGTCGCGCGCCACCAGCCGCCCCAGCGGCTCCGCCAGGGACGCCGAGTCGCCGGCCGTCCGGGAGGC
Source organism: Streptomyces hydrogenans (assembly GCF_014656075.1). Lineage (GTDB taxonomy): Bacteria > Actinomycetota > Actinomycetes > Streptomycetales > Streptomycetaceae > Streptomyces > Streptomyces hydrogenans. The sequence goes on along the minus strand of NZ_BNBS01000017.1, from coordinate 27,878 downwards.
CAGCGGGTACATGACCCCGAGCGCGGTGTCGTGCCGCGAGTGACAGGCCACCACCGGCCCCCGCACCCGCAGCTGCATGTCCCGCAGCGCCCCCGAGCGGTCCGGGTCGTGCGGCAGCCGGGCCGCGAACGCGTAGTGCGAGAAGGCCCCCTGGAGCAGCGTCATCGAGCGGACCGGCCGCAGCGCCCCCGGCAGCCCGCGCAGCGCGTACGCCACCAGCCGGGCGCCCATGCTGTGCCCCACCAGGTGCACCCGCAGCCCCGGCGCGGCCCGCGCCACCTCCGCGAGCAGCGGCGCCAGCCCCCGCTCGCCGACGTGCCCCGCCCGCCGCTTCATCACGTAGTACGCGGCCTGCCGCAGGGCCTCCCGCCCGCCCTTCCACAGCCGCCCGAGCCCGCCGCCGAACGCCGCCTCCGGGGTGGTCCCGTCGAGGGCGGCCGTGAACAGCGCGCAGGTCTCCAGGGGATCCGCCACCAGGAACTCCGGCAGCCCGCCGGCCGCGGCGGCGAACCCCTCGCCGCCGTCCGCCAGTTCCCGCAGCAGCGCCCCGAACTCCGCGAACGCCGCCTCCTCGGGCGGCGCGAGGGCCAGCAGCTCGGTGAGCCGGACGATCGTCCGCTCCTTCTCCGGCAGCGTCGTCACCAGAGCCCGGAAGTCCGGCACCGGTTCGTCCGCGAACATCATCGAGGGCCAGACCACCCCCGCGTACCCCGCCTCCACGCCCGGCGCCAGCAGCCCCGGGAACGGCGCGAAGAAGTCCGAGTACAGCAGGGTCGCGCCGGACGGCGAGTTGTTCCACCCGTGCGCGAAGACCACCAGATCCGTCACCCCCCGCCGCGCCAGCGCGACCAGCTCGGCCGCCTGTCCCGCCGGACCGTCCCCGTCCTTGTCGAGGACGATCTCCCGGTACGGATCCACACTCATCCCGCTCACGACCCGCCCGCCCTCCGCGTCGAGGAAGCGCCCAGGGGTCCGTGTCCCGCAACCCCCGGGCAGCATGCCCGAATCCGGCCATCCTCAGACCTCGGCGGACGATCCGGCGGTCCTCGGACCCCGGCGGACGATCCGGCCTTCCCCGTACCCTGGCGGACGATCCGGTCGTCCCCGGGCCACGAGGGACGATTCAGCCGTCCTCGCGACCCGGCGGACGATCCGGGCCCCCCGCCGGCCGCCGGGGCGGGGCCGGCGCGGGGCCCGGGCGTCAGCGGTACAGCAGGTGTTCGCGCCGCACCGCGCGGAACGCCGCCAGGTCCGTCTCCCAGGCGCCGACGACCTCGTCGGTGTCCGCCCCCGCGTCGACGAGGGTGCGGACGCGGGTGGAACCGGTCAGCTTGTCGATCCAGTTGTCCGGCCGCCAGGCGAAGCCGGACCAGGAGCTGCGGGCGGTCACCAGCAGGCCGATCCCGGTGCGCACCGGGTCGAAGGTCTCGCGGTCGTGGACGTGGAGCTGGACGCCGCCGACCGTGCGGCCCTGGAACTTGGAGAAGGTCGGGGCGAAGTACGCCTCGCGGAAGCGGACTCCGGGCAGACCGAGGGCGTTCGCCGCCTCCGACCACCGGCGGTCGACGCCCTCCGCGCCGAGGAGTTCGAAGGGGCGGGTGGTGCCCCGGCCCTCGGAGAGGTTGGTGCCCTCGAAGAGGCAGGTGCCGGAGTAGACCAGCGCGGTCTCCGGGGTCGGCATGTTCGGGCTCGGCGGCACCCACGGCAGCCCCGTGGAGTCGAAGAAGTCCGCGCGCCGCCAGCCCGTCATCCGCACCGTCTCCAGCTCCACCGGCCGGGCCAGGAACTCGGCGTTGAAGAGCAGCGCCAGCTCCGCCACCGTCATGCCGTGCGCCTGCGCGATCGGCTCGCGGCCGACGAAGGTGGCGAAGGCCCGGTCCAGGACGGGCCCGAGGGCCGCCCGGCCGCTCACCGGGTTCGGCCGGTCCAGGACCACGAAGCGCTTCCCGGCCAGCTCCGCCGCCACCATGCAGTCGTAGAGCGTCCAGATGTAGGTGTAGAAGCGGGCGCCGGCGTCCTGGATGTCGAAGACGACGGTGTCGACGCCGGAGGCGGTGAAGACGTCCGCCAGCGCCTGGCCGCTCTTCAGGTACGTGTCGTACACCGGCAGTCCGGTCGCCGGGTCGTCGTACCGGCCCTCCGAGCCGCCCGCCTGCGCGGTGCCCCGGAAGCCGTGCTCGGGACCGAAGACCGCCACCAGGCCGACCCGTTCGTCGGCGTGCATGACGTCCACCAGGTGGCGGGCGTCGGGGGTGATCCCGGTCGGATTGGTGACCACGCCGACCCGCTCGCCGGCCAGGAGGGCGTACCCGTCGGCCGCCAGCCGTTCGAAACCGGTCCGCACGCGCGCGTGCGCCCGCCCGGGGCTCGCCGCGGCCGGGGTGCCGGTCGCGGCGAGCGCCCCTCCGGCGGTCAGCGCCCCTCCGGCCGCCAGCAGGTTCCGACGCGACAGCTTCATCCGCCTCATGCGTGACATGGGCACGCAGGCTAGCGCTCCTGACGGCCCGGGGGAACGAGGCGTGCGGAAGCGGACGGCGGAACCCTCCACACCCTTCCCCCTCTCCATACCGACCGGTTAGTCTGCCCGAGTCGCCGGAACGTGAGCCGAACCACCTGGAGGGGTCCATGAACGCGGGCACGCACGAGGTCCGGGGCGCCGCCGTCGTCGTCACCGGAGCGGGCGGCGGCATCGGCGCCGCCCTCGCCCGGCGCTTCGCCGCCGAGGGCGCCCGCGTCGTCGTCAACGACCTCGACCCGGTCCGCACCGAGGCCGTCGCCGACGAGATCGGCGCCCTCGCCGTCCCCGGCGACGCCTCCGCGATCGTCGACGAGGCCCGCGAGGCCCTCGGCGGCACCGTCGACATCTGGTGCGCCAACGCCGGACTCGCCTCCGCCGGCGACGCCTTCGCCGACGAGGCCGTCTGGGCCGCCGCCTGGGACGTCAACGTCATGGCCCACGTCCGCGCGGCCCGCGCCCTGCTCCCCGACTGGCTGGAGCGCGGCACCGGCCGCTTCGTCTCCACCGTCTCCGCCGCCGGCCTGCTCACCATGATCGGCGCGGCGCCGTACAGCGTCTCCAAGCACGGCGCCCACGCCTTCGCCGAGTGGCTCTCCCTCACCTACCGCCACCGCGGCCTCAAGGTGCACTCGATCTGTCCGCAGGGCGTCCGCACCGACATGCTCGACGCCACCGGCTCGGCCGGCGACCTGGTGCTCGTCCCCACCGCGATCGAGCCCGACGCCGTCGCCGACGCCCTCCTCGACGCCATCGCCGAGGACCGCTTCCTGGTCCTCCCGCACCCCGAGGTCGCCGACTTCTACCGCAACCGCGCGGACGACCCCGAGCGCTGGATCGGCGGCATGAACAAGCTCCAGCGGCACTGGGAGGCGGGCGCGCGGTAGCGCACCCGGCGGCGGATGGGAAGATCTACCGACGACAGGCCCCGAACGCCAGGGACGGGGCAGCGGAGCGGAAGGCGGCGGAGCATGGCCAGGACGACGGACGGGGACGGGACACCCGTCCCCCAGAGGCTCCTCGCCGCCGCCACCCGGCTCTTCGCCGAACAGGGCTACGACCGGACCTCGGTCCAGGAGATCGTCGAGGCCGCGGGCGTGACCAAGGGCGCGCTCTACCACTACTTCGGCTCCAAGGAGGACCTCCTCCAGGAGGTGTACGCGCGCGTGCTCCGCCTCCAGCAGGAGCGGCTCGACGACTTCGCGGACTCCGACGCGCCGGTCGACGAGCGGCTGCGCTCCGCCGCCGCCGACGTCGTGGTCACCACCATCGAGAACCTCGACGACGCCTCGATCTTCTTCCGCTCCATGCACCACCTGAGCCCGGAGAAGAACAAGCAGGTCCGCTCCGAGCGCCGCCGCTACCACGAGCGCTTCCGCGCCCTCGTGGAGGAGGGCCAGCGGGCGGGCGTCTTCTCCTCCGCCACACCCGCCGACCTCGTCGTGGACTACCACTTCGGCTCCGTGCACCACCTGTCGACGTGGTACCGCCCGGACGGCCCGCTGACCCCGCAGCAGGTCGCCGACCACCTGGCCGACCTCCTGCTGCGGGCGCTGCGCCCGTAAGACCGATGCGGTACCAGCGATCCGGGTCGGAGATTCGCCGCCTACTGCCGACGAATCTCCGACCCGGATCACTGGGCCCTACAGGTACTTCTTCAGCTCGCGGCGGGCCAGTGACCGCTGGTGCACCTCGTCGGGGCCGTCCGCGAGCCGCAGGGTCCGCGCCGCCGCCCACAGCTCGGCGAGCGGGAAGTCCTGCGAGACGCCGCCGGCGCCGTGCGCCTGCACCGCCTTGTCGATGATGTCCACCACCGCGCGCGGGGTGGCGATCTTGATGGCCTGGATCTCGGTGTGGGCGCCCTTGTTGCCGACGGTGTCCATCAGCCAGGCCGTCTTGAGGACGAGCAGCCGCAGCTGCTCGATCGTCACCCGCGCGTCCGCGATCCAGTTCTGCACCACGCCCTGCTGGGCGAGGGACTTGCCGAAGGCGGTACGGGACACGGCCCGCCGGCACATCAGCTCCACCGCCCGCTCGGCCATGCCGATCAGCCGCATGCAGTGGTGGATCCGGCCGGGGCCGAGCCGGGCCTGGGCGATGGCGAAGCCGCCGCCCTCCTCGCCGATCAGGTTCGCCGCCGGGACCCGGACCCCGTCGAAGACCACCTCGGCGTGGCCTCCGTGGTAGTGGTCCTCGTAGCCGTACACCCGCATCGCGCGGCGCACCTCGACGCCCGGGGTGTCGCGGGGCACGAGGATCATCGACTGCTGGCGCCGCGGGTCGGCGCCGTCCGGATCGGTCTTGCCCATCACGATGAAGACCTGGCAGTCGGGGTTCATCGCCCCGGAGATGTACCACTTGCGCCCGTCGATCACGTACGCGTCCCCGTCCCGCCGGATCCGGGTCTCGATGTTGGTCGCGTCGGAGGAGGCCACCTCGGGCTCGGTCATCGCGAAGGCGGAGCGGATCTCGCCCGCGAGCAGCGGCTCCAGCCACCGCTTCTTCTGGTCCTCGTCGGCGAACTGGGCCAGCAGCTCCATGTTCCCGGTGTCGGGGGCCGCGCAGTTGAGGGCGGTGGGCGCGAGCTGCGGGCTGCGGCCGGTGATCTCGGCGAGCGGGGCGTACTGGAGGTTGGTCAGCCCGGCCCCGTACTCCTCGTCCGGGAGGAAGAGGTTCCACAGGCCCTGCCGCTTGGCCTCGGCCTTCAGCTCCGCCACCACCGGCGGCTCGTCCCACGGCGAGGCGAGCGCGGCGCGCTGCTCCTCGGCGACGGCCTCGGCCGGGTACACGTGCTCGTCCATGAAGGCGAGCAGCCGGGCGCGCAGCTCCTCGGTGCGGGTGTCGTAGGAGAAGTCCATGGCGGTTCAGCCCTCCTGAAGGGTGGTCAGGCCGTGCTCGATGAAGACGGGGACGAGCTCGCCGATCCGGTCGAAGCCGGCGCCGACGGTCTGCCCGAGGGTGTAGCGGTAGTGGATGCCCTCCAGGATCACGGCGAGCTTGAACCACGCGAAGGCCGTGTACCAGGAGAGGGCGGAGACGTCCCGGCCGGAGCGGGCGGCGTAGCGCTCGACCAGCTCGGCCGCGGAGGGGTGGCCCGCGGCGGTGGCGGTCGTCGAGATCGGCGAGCCGGGCAGGTCGAGCGGGGTGCTGTACATGACGAGAAGGCCCAGGTCGGTCAGCGGGTCGCCGAGCGTGGACATCTCCCAGTCGAGGACGGCGTTGATCCGGTCGTCCGCCCCGACGAGGGCGTTGTCGAGCCGGTAGTCGCCGTGCACCACGGTCGGCGCGGGGGAGTCGGGCAGCGCCCGGCCGAGGGCGGCGTGCAGCTCCTCGATGCCGGGCAGCTCGCGGCCCCGGGAGGCGGCGAGCTGCTTGCCCCAGCGGCGCAGCTGCCGGTCGAGGAAGCCCTCCGGCCGGCCGAAGTCGCCGAGTCCCACGGCCTCCGGCTCGACCGCGTGCAGCTCGACCAGGGTGTCGACGAGGCCGAGCACGGCGGCGTGGGTGCGCTCCGGGCCGAGCGCGGCGAGCTGGGAGGCGGAGCGGTACGGGGTCCCCTCGACGAACTCCATGACGTAGAAGGGCGCGCCGAGCACCTCCTCGTCCTCGCACAGCAGCACCGTCCCCGGCACCGGTACGGAGGTGGGGCCGAGGGCGCTGATCACCCGGTGCTCGCGCTTCATGTCGTGCGCGGTGGCCAGCACGTGCCCGAGCGGCGGGCGGCGCACCACCCAGCGGCCGGTGCCGTCGGTGACGACGTATGTGAGGTTGGAGCGGCCGCCCTCGATCAGCCGGGCTTCGAGGGGTCCGGCGACCAGCCCCGGCCGCTCGCGGTCCAGGTGGTGGCGCAGGCGCTCGGGGTCGAGGCCGGGCGGCGGGGCGGCGTGGCTCATCGGGCGTACCTCCGGTGGGTCGGTCGGTCGGCGTTCATGATGACCGACCAGTCGGTATGTCGTCCAGAGGGCTCCCCGAAACACCGGAGGGACCCGGGGGCCACCCCAGGTCCCTCGGGCCTCCGCGCGGTGCGCACACCACGGTTCCGCCGGTCGTGCCACGGGCCCGCCGTCACACAACGGGCCCGACGTCACACCACGGTTCCGCCGTTCGCACCACGGTCCCGCCGCTCACGCCAGGGCTCCGGCGGGCTCCGTCACGCGTGGCAGGCCACCGGCACGCCGCCGTTCATCGCCGCCATGTCGCCGAAGACCGCCATCGGGTCGAGCGGGTGGCCCTCCGGGAGGCCGTCCAGCTCGGCGTAGGCGCGGTGCAGGTTCGCCACCAGCCGCTCGCTCTCCCGCCACGTGCCGAACTCGCCCGGCTCCGCCCGGCGGGCGGTCTCCAGCGGCGACTCGCCCTTCGCGTGCCCCTCGGCGGCCAGCTCCGCCACCCACCGCAGATAGCGCTCGGTGGCGTCGAAGGCGCCCGGGTCCGTCACCGGCCCGTGCCCCGGCACCACCCGCTCCGCGTCCAGCGACCGCAGCAGGTCGAGCGCGCGCAGCGAGCCGGACAGCGAGCCCATCGGCAGGAACGGCGTCCCGCCCTGGAAGACCAGGTCCCCGGTGAAGACCACGCCGTGCTCCGGCAGGTGCACGATCGAGTCGCCGGTGGTGTGCGCGGGACCCGGATGCAGCAGCCGCACCTCGGTCCCGCCCGCGTACACCGTCATCCGGTCGCGGTAGGTGAGGTCGGGCGGCGTGATCTCGACCCGCCCGAAGTCGGTCTGCGGCCACAGCAGGTGCAGCTGGTGTCCGGCGTCGAGCTGTTCGGACCGGCAGTTCTCGTGCCCGACGATCCGCGCCTCCGGCCGGAACACCCCGTTGCCGTAGGTGTGGTCGCCGTGGTGATGGGTGTTCACGACGGTGCGCGGCAGCGGCAGCCCGGCGGCGAGCACCGCCTCCCGCAGCAGCAGGGCCCGCCGCTCGGTGGCGGTGGTGTCGACGAGCAGCGACTCGCTCGCGTCGCCGAGGAAACCGGCGTTGTTCAGACACCAGCCGCCGTCGGGCTGGACGTAGGCGTGGACGTGCGGCGCGAGCGTGACCACGTACGGGTCGGTGGCAGGCACAGGGCTCCCCCGGGAGGACGGATCGACAGAGGAATCGACCGAAGATCGGCGAATCAGGGGGAAGCCTGCCACCAGCGGACCCGCCCGCGGGCCCGTTCCCGAGGACCGGACGCCGTGGGCAGCCCCGCCCGCTCCCGCCGTGGGCAGCCCGCCCGCCCTCGCCGGGCGGGGAACCCGGCCATGTCCGCCCCCCGGCCGCCCCGTCCGGCTTGCGCGGGGCCCGGCCCCCGCCGAGGGTCGGAGCCATGAAGGCGATCAGCTACCGCCGCTACGGCGGCCCCGAGGTCCTGGAGTACGGCGAGCTGCCCGACCCGAAGGTGGGGCCCGACGAGGTCCTGGTCAGGGTGCGGGCCGCGGCGGTCAACCCGGTCGACTGGAAGGCCCAGGCCGGCTACCTGGACGGGATGATCGACGCCGTCTTCCCCGTCGTCCCCGGCTGGGACGTCTCCGGCGTCGTCGTCCGGCCCGGCGTCTCCGTCACCGAGTGGGCGGAGGGCGACGAGGTCATGGGGTACGTCCGGGAGGACTTCCTCGCCCACGGCACCTTCGCCGAGTACGTCGCCGCCCCCGTCCGCACCCTCGCCCGCAAGCCCCGGAACCTCTCCTTCGAGGAGGCCGCCGCGCTGCCCCTGGCCGGGCTCACCGCCTACCAGGCCCTGCGCACCGCGCTCTCGGTGCGGGAGGGGGAGACGGTCCTGGTGCTCGCCGCGGCCGGCGGGGTCGGCTCGATGGCCGTCCAGATCGCCCGGCACCTCGGCTGCCGGGTCCTGGGCGCCGTCCGCGAGTCCGGCCGGGAGCGGGTCACGGCGCTCGGCGCCGAACCGGTCCTCTTCGACGAGCAGACCTTCACCCGCGAGGTCCGGGAGCTCGCCCCGCAGGGCGTGGACGCGGTCCTGGACACCCTCGGCGGCCCCTTCCTCCCGCACGCGGCCAAACTGCTGGCACCGGGCGGCCGGCTCGCCTCCGTCGCCGACGGCGAGGTCCTGGCCCTCGGCGGCCGCTACTTCTGGGTCCGTCCGGACGCCGCCGACCTGGCCGCCCTCGCGGACCTCGCGGACGAGGGGATCCTGGACGTCCGGGTGGCGAAGACCTTCCCGCTGGAGCGTGCCGCGGACGCGCAGCGCGCCAACGCGGAGGGCGGCCTCCAGGGCAAGGTCGTCGTCACGGTCCCGTAGCCGCCGTAGCCGCCGTAGCGCCCGGGGCCGCCGGGCCGTTGAGGCCGCCGGGTCCGATGCGGGCCTCCGCGCCGGGGCCCACGACCAGGGGCACGGGCTTCGGGCCCGTGCCCCCCGAGGCCCGCACCCCTCGCCCCCCCCGGCCCCGCGCTCACCAGATCAGCGCCGCCCCGCACACCGCCAGGGCGACCGTGCACCCCGCGGCCAGCAGCGCGCCCCGCGTCGAGAGGACCCGCGGCCGGGCGGCGTCCAGGGCGCGGATCCGCCGGTGGGCGACGGCCAGGAAGCCGATCCACAGCAGCGCGGAGAGGGCGAGCCCGGCCAGCCCGGCGGCGGTCGTGTCGTCCACGAGGGCCAGCTTGATCCCGAGCACCGCCACGACCGTGCACGACAGCGTCGTCCGCCGCCACGCGAGCCGCGTCCGCTCCGGCTGGAGCCCGGGATCGCGGACCTCGTCCCCAGGGGCCGTACCGCCCACTACCCGGCCCGGCCGAAGAGCACGAGCACCACCATCGCGACCGCGACGACGGCCACGGTGAGGCTCAGCACGGCGGGGAAGCGGGAGACGGGGAGGTCCTCGCCGCGGCGCATGGCCCGTTCGCAGCGGATCCAGTGGTTCACCGCGCGCAGCGCGCACAGCACGCCCGCGGCGAGCAGCGCGAGCGCCAGTCCGACCCGGACCGCCCAGCGCAGGTCCGGCAGGAACTGGTCGACGGCGAAACCGCCGCCGATGAGCGCGAGCGCGGTCCGGATCCAGGCGAGGAAGGTCCGCTCGTTGGCGAGGGAGAAGCGGTAGTCGGGGGTCTCGCCCTCGTCCCGGATCCGCTGCGGCGCGAACCACAGCCGCAGGCTCTGTACGAATCGGCTCACTCCGGCACCCTAACGGCCCGCCCCCGCCACCCCCGACGGCCCACCCCGGGTCCGACCGCCCGCGGGTGTGTCCCGCCGGCGGCGCTACCGCCCCCGCTCCGCCTCCAGCCGTTCGTACGCCGCGAGTCCGTCCGGCACCCAGTCCCAGGCGCCGGGGGCGCCGGGCAGCCGCTCGCGCAGTTCGTCCTCGGTCAGGAAGGCGTGCCAGGCGACCTCCTCCGCCTGCGGCCGTACCGGCAGCTCGCAGCGGACCTCGTACACGGACGACCACCACTTCCCGGCCACGCCGCCGGAGTCGTACAGGAACTTGAAGAGGAACTCGGGGCGGGGCAGCCCGGAGACGCCCAGCTCCTCCTCGGCCTCGCGCAGCGCCGCGTCGTCGTAGGACTCGCCCGCGCCGACGACCCCGCCGACGAACAGGTCGTACATCGAGGGGAAGACCAGTTTGACCGGGGTCCTGCGGTGGACGAAGAGCCGTCCCCCGGCGTCCCGGACCCGGACGAAGGTGCAGCGATGGATCAGGCCCCGCGCGTACACCTCACCGCGCGGGGCCCGTCCGACCACCCGGTCCTGCTCGTCGACGACGTCCAGTACTTCCTCGGAGGCGCTCATGCGCCCATCCAACCAGCCGGACCGGGCGGGCTCACTGCCCCATGACGTACTTGACCGTCGGGCCCGTGGTCCAGCCGCCGTCCACGGCGAGCTCGGCGCCCGTCACGTACGAGGCGGCGTCCGAGAGCAGGAAGACGACCGCGCCGGCGATCTCGTCGGCCTCGCCGACCCGGCCCATCGGCGTGTTCGGGTACATGCCCTCGCCGCGCTGGATGCCGACCGAGGCGGTCATCGGGGTGTAGGTCATGCCCGGGTGGACCGAGTTGACGCGGATCCGCGAGGTGCCCAGCTCCACCGCGCCGATCTTGGTGAGGCCGCGCACGCCCCACTTCGAGGCGCCGTAGCCGGCGGTGAGGGCGAGGCCCATCAGGCCGGCGGCGGAGGAGATGTTGACGATGGAGCCGCCGCCGGCCTCGCGCATCGCGGGGATCGCGGCCTTCATGCCGATGAAGACGCCGGTGAGGTTGATGTCGAGGACCTTGCGGAAGTGCTCGACGCTCTCGGTCTCCAGGAGCGCGCCGGTGGAGATGCCGGCGTTGTTCACCAGGCCGTGCAGACCGCCGAACTCGGCGACGGCGTACGCGACGGCCGCCGCCCACTCCTCCTCCGAGGTGACGTCGTGGTGGAAGAAGCGGGCGCGCTCGCCGAGGCTCGCGGCGGTCGCCGCGCCCTCCTCGTCGAGGACGTCGGTGACGACCACGTTCGCCCCGGCGGCGACGGCCTGGCGGGCCGCCTCGGCGCCCAGGCCGCGGGCGCCGCCGGTGATGAGGACGGTCTTGCCGGTGAGGTCGTTCATGAGAGGTCCTTTCGGGGGTGGTGCGGGGTGGTTCGGGGGTGGACCTCCGGGTCTGTGCGGCTCGGAGGTACGGGGTGGTCCGGGGCGCCCCGCGGGGCCGTGGGCCGGGAGGAGCGCCTGGGTTCGGGGCCGTGCGGCCCGGAGGTGCCCGTGGCTCAGGGCCGTGGGGCCCGGGGGCGCGTGGTGTTCAGGGCCGTGGGGACGGCGGGGCGGGTGGGTTCAGGGGCGTCGTCCGGGGCGGTGCGGCCCGGAGGAGCGCGGTGGTGGTCTCGACGAGGTCGGCGAGGAAGAGCGGCTCGTCGGTGAGCGGTTCCGTCCCGTCGAGGTACTGCCGGGCCCGGTCGGCGAGGGCCGCGCCGACGACCGTGAGGGCGAGGTCGAGGCGCTCCAGGAGCAGCGGCTCGGGCAGCCCGTCGTCGGCCAGGCGGTCGGCGAGGCGCTCGATCAGCGTCCAGTAGGCGGTGCCGGCGAGCGTGGGGTGCGGGGTGCGGGAGCGGACGCCGCTCTCGTGGCTGAGCTGCGCGGAGATCCGCAGACAGCGCCGGCCCCGGTCGGTGCCCAGCTCGCCGGCCTCGGCCGTGACGAGCGCCGTGAGCAGCTCGCGTACGCCCGCGTCGGCCGGGTGCGCCAGGGCGACGAGCACGCGCTCGGTCCGGTCCAGGCGGCCGGCCATGACCGCGTCGAGGAGTCCGGCGCGGGAGCCGAAGTGGTACTGCACGGCCGAGGGGTTGGCCTGCCCGGCGAGCCGGGTGATGTCCCGGAGCTGTGCGCCGTCGACCCCCTGGGCGGCGAAGAGCTCCTCGGCCGCGCGGATCAGTTTGTCCCGGGTCTCGGGCCCTGACGTCCTTGCCATACGGCCATATTAATGCGCGGCATTAGAAAACGGGAGGGGGTCCGCGGAGCGCGAACGGTTGACTCGATACATTCGTGTATCCAAGATGCGGTCCATGTCCTACGACGCCGATGTGATCGTGATCGGGGCCGGCCTCGCCGGTCTCGTCGCCACCGCCGAGCTGGTCGACGCCGGCCGCTCCGTGATCCTCCTCGACCAGGAGCCCGAACAGTCCCTGGGCGGCCAGGCCCACTGGTCCTTCGGCGGGCTCTTCCTCGTCGACTCGCCCGAGCAGCGCCGGCTGCGCGTCAAGGACAGTCACGCCCTCGCCCTCCAGGACTGGATGGGCACCGCCGGCTTCGACCGCCCCGAGGACGACTGGGCCCGCCGCTGGGCGGAGGCGTACGTCGACTTCGCCGCCGGCGAGAAGCGCTCCTGGCTCCACGCCCGCGGGGTCCGCTTCTTCCCCGTCGTCGGCTGGGCCGAGCGCGGCGGCTACGACGCCACCGGACACGGCAACTCCGTCCCGCGCTTCCACATCACCTGGGGTACGGGCCCCGGCCTCGTCGCCCCCTTCGAGCGCAAGGTCCGCGAGGGCGTCGCCCGCGGCCTCGTGACCTTCCGCTTCCGCCACCGCGTCACCGCGCTCGGCCGCACCGCGGGTGCCCTCGACACCGTCACCGGCGAGGTCCTGGAGCCCTCCGACGCCGAGCGCGGCACCGCCAGCGGCAGGACCGCGACGGGCTCCTTCGAGCTGCGGGCGCAGGCGGTGATCGTCACCACCGGCGGCATCGGCGGCAACCACGACCTGGTCCGCGCCCAGTGGCCCGCCCGCCTCGGCACCCCGCCCGGGAAGCTGCTCTCCGGCGTCCCCGCCCACGTCGACGGCCTGATGCTCGGCATCGCGGAGAAGGCCGGCGCCCGGCACGTCAACCGCGACCGGATGTGGCACTACACCGAGGGCATCGAGAACTGGAACCCGATCTGGGCGAAGCACGGCATCCGCATCCTGCCCGGCCCCTCGTCCCTCTGGCTCGACGCCACCGGCAAGCGGCTCCCGGTCCCGCTCTTCCCCGGCTTCGACACCCTCGGGACGCTCGAACACATCATGCGGACCGGCCACGACCACACCTGGTTCGTGCTCGACAAGCGGATCATCGGCAAGGAGTTCGCCCTCTCCGGCTCCGAGCAGAACCCCGACCTCACCGGCAAGTCCGTCCGCGACGTCCTGGGCCGCGCCCGCGCCGACGTCCCCGGACCCGTCCAGGCGTTCATGGACAAGGGCGCCGACTTCGTCGTCGAGGACGACCTGTCCGCCCTGGTCCGCGGCATGAACCGGATCACCGGCCAGGACCTCGTCGACGAGGCCGCGCTCCGCCGCGAGATCACCGCCCGCGACCGCGAGATCGCCAACCCCTTCACCAAGGACCTCCAGATCACCGCGATCCGCGGCGCCCGCGGTTACCTCGGCGACCGCCTCATCCGCACCGCCGCCCCGCACCGCATCCTGGACCCCAAGGCCAGCCCGCTGATCGCCGTCCGCCTCAACATCCTCACCCGCAAGTCCCTCGGCGGCCTCCAGACCGACCTCTCCTCCCGGGTCCTCACCGACACCGGCGAACCCCTCCCCGGCCTGTACGCGGCCGGCGAGGCGGCCGGCTTCGGCGGCGGCGGCATCCACGGCTACCGCTCCCTCGAAGGCACCTTCCTCGGCGGCTGCGTCTTCTCCGGCCGCGCCGCGGGCCGGGCGGCGGCCGCGGCGACGGCGTAGCGGCCCTCCCGCCGTGTGTCACGGCTCACAGGCCGGCCCCTTCGTGTCGCGGGCCGGCCCGGTGGCCAGGATGACGCCATGGAGATAGGCATCGCACTGCCCCAGTACGGCACCCACGCCCGCGCCGACCGCATCGCGGGCTTCGCCCGGGAAGCCGAGGAGGCCGGCTTCGACTCGTTCTGGGTCGGCGACCGCGTCCTGACCCCGGTCGCCCCGAGCGACCTCTATCCCGGGCACACGCCGGAGAACCCCTACCCCCACCAGTACAAGACCTTCCTCGACCCGCTGACGGTGCTCACCGTCGCCGCCGGCGCGACCTCCCGCGCCCGGCTCGGCATGAGCACCCTCAACGGCCCCTGGTACCCGCCGGCGCTCCTCGCCCGCTCCCTCACCTCCCTCGACCAGGTCAGCGGCGGACGCCTCGACGTCGGTCTCGGCATCGGCTGGCTGCGCGACGAGTACACGGCCGTCGGAGCCGACTTCCGCAAGCGCGGCGCCCTCCTCGACGAACTGCTCGACGTCCTCCACGGCATCTGGACCCAGGAGGAGTTCGGCCACCGGGGGCCCCACTGGACCATCCCCGTCGCCCACGTGGGCCTGCGCCCCGTCCAGCCCGCCGGACCCCCCGTCTACCTGGGCGGCTTCAGTCCGGCCGCCCTGCGCCGGGTCGGCCGCCGCGCCACCGGCTGGGTCGGCGCCGTCCTGCCGCCCGGCGCGGCCGAGGGCCTGTGGGACGTCGCCCGCCGCGCCGCCGAGGGGGCGGGCCGCGACCCGGAGGCGCTGCGCCGCCGGATCCGCTGCAACCCCGGCCCCGGCGCCACGGCGGACGCGATCGCCGCGCTCCTCGAAGGGGTGCGCGCCACCGGCGCCGACGGCTGCTTCGTCGACCTCCAGCAGTCGGTCGACTCGCCGGACGAGGCGCTGGAGCTCGGGGTCAAGGTGCTGGGCCTGCTGCGGGGCTGAGCACGACGAGGGCCCCGGACCTCCTCGTGGAGGTCCGGGGCCCTTCGCGGCACCGGCCGCGCTACACCAACAGCGACAGCAGCAGCACGAACACCAGGGCCACCACCGAGATGATGGTCTCCATCACCGACCAGGTCTTGACCGTCTGGCCGACGTTCATACCGAAGTACTCCTTCACCAGCCAGAAACCGGCGTCGTTGACGTGGCTGAAGAAGAGCGAGCCGGCGCCGATCGCCAGCACCAGGAGCGCCGTCTCGCCGGTGGACATGCCCTCGGCCAGCGGGGCCACCAGACCGGCGGCCGAGATCGTCGCCACCGTGGCGGAGCCCGTCGCGAGCCGGATGGCGACCGCGATCAGCCAGGCCAGGAGCAGGGCCGGGATCGACCAGTTCTCGGAGAACTCCAGGATCATCTGGCCGACGCCGATGTCGATCAGGGTCTGCTTGAAGCCGCCGCCCGCGCCGACGATCAGCAGCACGCCGGCGATCGGGGCGAGGGACTTCTCGACCGTCGAGGACAGCCGCTCCTTGGTGAAGCCGGCCGCGCGGCCCAGCGTGAACAGGGCCACTATGACGGCGGCGAGCAGCGCGATCAGCGGCGAGCCGATGACGTCGGTGACCTTCTGCACCGCGTTCTCCGGGTCGTCGACGACGATGTCGACGAGCGCCTTCACCAGCATCAGGACGACCGGCAGCATCACCGTGGCGACGGTCACGCCGAAGCCGGGGCGCTTCTCCAGGTCCTCGGAGGGACGCGTCGGGATCATGTGCTCGGGGGCCTGGATGTCCACCCAGCGGGCGGCGTACCGGGAGAAGACCGGACCGGCGATGATCACGGTCGGGATCGCGACGACCAGGCCGAGGGCGAGGGTGACGCCCAGGTTGGCGCCGACGGCGTCGATCGCGACGAGCGGGCCGGGGTGCGGCGGGATGAGCCCGTGCATCACGGACAGGCCGGCCAGGGCGGGGATGCCGATCCGCATCAGGGAGTAGTTGCCGCGCTTGGCGACCATCAGGACCACCGGGATCAGCAGCACGATGCCGACCTCGAAGAAGAGCGGCAGACCGATCACCGAGGCGATCAGGACCATCGCCCACGGCATGGAGCGCCGGCTCGCCTTCGCCAGGATCGTGTCGACGATCTGGTCGGCGCCGCCCGAGTCGGCGAGCAGCTTGCCGAGGATCGCGCCGAGCGCGATCAGCACGCCCACGCCGGCCACCGTGTTGCCGAGGCCGGTGCTGAACGACTTGATGGTGTCCGCGAGCGGCGCCCCGGCGAACGCGCCGAGCGCGAGCGAGCCGATGGTCAGCGCCAGGAACGCGTGCAGCTTGAACTTGGTGATGAGCAGGACGATGACGGCGATGCCGGCGAGCACGGCGATGCCCAGCTGTGCGTTGCCCGCCGAGGTGATCGGTTCGGCGGCGTCCGCTGCCAGCATCTCGACGCTGAGACTGGTCACGGTGGGTCCCTTGGGGGTGAGAGGGGAGAGAGGCAGGAAGAGCGGGGGAGCGGGGAAAGGGGGGAGCGGGGTGACGGGTCAGAAGAGGGGGACGGGCCGGTCGAAGGCGCGCAGGGCCGCCACCGCCCGGGCGGCGATCTCCTCCGGGGTGCCCGTCACGTCGACGGCGACGCCCGCCTCGTCCTCCTCCAGCGGCTGGAGGGTGGCGAACTGCGAGTCGAGCAGCGCGGTGGGCATGAAGTGCCCCTTGCGCGCGGCCATCCGGCCCTCGATCAGCTCCCGGTCGCCGGTCAGATGCAGGAAGACGACGCCGGGGGCGGCCGCGCGCAGCCGGTCCCGGTAGATCCGCTTCAGCGCGGAGCTGCTGACCACCCCGCCGTGCCCGGCCCGGTCGTGCGCCCAGGCGCCGATGGCGTCGAGCCACGGCTCCCGGTCCGCGTCGTCCAGCGGCACGCCGGCCGACATCTTGGCCACGTTGGCGGCCGGGTGGAAGTCGTCGCCCTCCGCGTAGGGGAGGCCGAGGGCGTCGGCGACCAGCGGGCCGATCGTGGTCTTGCCGGTCCCGGCGACGCCCATGACGACGACGACCGGGGGAGCGGCGGGGTGGGGGGTGGAGCTCATGGGGGGTGCCTCGCTGTCTTCTTCGACATCGGTGCTGTCTTGGCGACATCGATCCGTCGCGCTCATGAAACCCATTGAGTACGACGTATTCAAGAGCCTGTGACATAAAAGTAGTACTTTTAATTCCCGCCGGAAGATCACCGCGCCTCCGCGGCCCCCCCCGTCGGCCCCCGGCGACCCGCCCCTCCCCCCGCGCTCCGGTGTGATCACCGGCCCGGCCCCGCATAGGCTGGGCACCATGACGACATCGGCCCAGGGGCTCCACTCGCACGTGCTCGCCACCCTGGGCCTCGCGATCACCGCGGGGGAGTACCCGCCCGGCACGGTCCTGCGCACCGACGAGCTCGCGCAGGGCTTCGACGTCTCCCGCACCGTCGTCCGCGAGGTCGTCCGGGTCCTGGAGTCGATGCACCTGGTGGAGTCCCGCCGCCGGGTCGGCGTCACGGTCCTGCCCACCGAGAGCTGGAACGTGTACGACCCCCAGGTCATCCGCTGGCGACTGGCCGGCGCCGACCGCCCCCGCCAGCTCCGCTCCCTCACCGTGCTGCGCTCGGCCGTCGAACCCGTCGCCGCCGGCCTCGCCGCCCTGCACGCCACCCCGGCCCAGTGCCGCGAACTCACCGAGCAGGCCCTCGGCATGGTCGCCACCTCGCGCGGCCGGCAGCTGGAGGCGTACCTCGTCCACGACATCGCCTTCCACCGGGTGGTCCTCAACGCCTCCGGGAACGAGATGTTCGCCCGCCTCGGGGACGTCGTCGCCGAGGTCCTCACCGGCCGCACCCACCACCACGTGATGTTCGAGGACCCCGACCCGGCGGCCGTCACGCTGCACGTCCAGGTCGCCGAGGCCGTCCGCGAGCGGGACGCCGTCCGCGCCGAGGCGCTGACCCGCGAGATCGCCGTCGGCGCGCTCAAGGAGCTGGACGTGCTGGCCCCGTGACGACGCCTGTCCGTCGTACAGCGCTGCGTAACCTCTGAACTAGCTCAAATAAGGGCGTTCAGTGAATTCGCTCACAGTCAGTGAGCGCGCCTTGCCGTGAGGATGTGCGCTGGCCGTGCCGGGGCGACCCCCACGAAGGGACCCCGGGCACGGCGGGACCGCACAGCCCCCACACCCTCACGAAGGCGACAACTCCATGACTGACCGCGTCATCGCGGCCGAGCCGCTGTCCGCCGCCCCGGCGGACCCGGCCGCCTCCCCCCACGTCGACGCCGGCGACGCCGGATACCGCAAGGACCTCAAGTCCCGGCACATCAACATGATCGCCATCGGCGGCGCGATCGGCACCGGGCTCTTCCTCGGCGCCGGCGGCCGGATGGCCAGCGCCGGCCCCTCGCTCTTCATCGCCTACGCGGTCTGCGGCGTCTTCGCCTTCTTCGTGGTCCGGGCCCTCGGCGAGCTGGTGCTCTACCGCCCGTCCTCCGGCGCCTTCGTCTCCTACGCCCGTGAGTTCATGGGCGAGAAGGGCGCCTACACGGCCGGCTGGCTCTACTTCCTCAACTGGTCGACCACCGCCGTCGCCGACATCACCGCCGCGGCCACCTACGCCCACTTCTGGTCGATGTTCAGCGACGTCCCGCAGTGGATCCTCGCCCTGATCGCCCTCGCGGTCGTCCTCGCCGCCAACCTCATCTCGGTCAAGTACTTCGGCGAGATGGAGTTCTGGTTCGCGATCGTCAAGGTCGCCGCCCTCGTCGCCTTCATGCTCGTCGGCATCTTCCTCATCGTGACCTCGCACGACGTCGGCGGCTCCACCCCGGGCCTCGCCAACATCACCGACCACGGCGGCATCTTCCCCAACGGCGTGATGCCGATGCTCCTGCTCGTCCAGGGCGTCGTCTTCGCCTACGCCTCCGTCGAGCTGTGCGGCGTCGCCGCCGGCGAGACCGAGAACCCCGAGAAGATCATGCCGAAGGCGATCAACTCGATCATGTGGCGCGTCGGCCTCTTCTACGTCGGCTCCGTCGTCCTGCTCGCGCTGATCCTCCCGTACACCGCCTACTCCGGCGACCAGAGCCCCTTCGTCACCGTCTTCGACAAGCTGGGCGTCCCCGGCGCCGCCGGCGTGATGAACCTCGTGGTCCTCACCGCCGCCCTCTCCAGCCTCAACTCCGGCCTGTACTCCACCGGCCGCATCCTGCGCTCCATG
This sequence comes from Streptomyces hydrogenans, assembly GCF_014656075.1. GTDB lineage: Bacteria > Actinomycetota > Actinomycetes > Streptomycetales > Streptomycetaceae > Streptomyces > Streptomyces hydrogenans. The sequence goes on along the minus strand of NZ_BNBS01000017.1, from coordinate 9,055 downwards.
TCGCTGGCCGGCTCCGCGCCCAAGTTCACCGGCGTCATGAACAAGGGCGGCGTGCCCTACGGCGGCATCCTCCTCACCGCGGGCTTCGGCGTCGCGGGGGTCCTCCTCAACTTCGTGATGCCGGAGGACGCCTTCGAGCTGGTGCTGAACTTCGCCTCCATCGGCATCATCGGCACCTGGGCCATGATCATGGTCTGCTCGCTGCTCTTCGTCCGCCGCGCCGAGCAGGGCAAGCTGGTCCGCCCCGCCTACCGACTGCCCTGGGCCCCCTACACCCAGATCGTGACCCTGGTCTTCCTGGCCTCGGTCGTCGTCCTCATGTGGATGGACGGCGGCATCGGCCGCACCACGGTGAACTGCCTGCCGCTGATCGCCGCGGCGCTCGTCGGCGGCTGGTTCCTGGTCCGCGGCCGGGTCCGCCGGACCGCCGCGAAGCTGGACTGAACCACCCTTTCCCCCCGACTCCCCCCACGGGAGCGGCGGACCCCCGCGGGCACGACCTGCGGGGGTCTCGCCTTTTATCAGGAGATAGTGGTACGCAGGAGGTTCACAAGATCCTCCGGTTCGAAGGGAAGTCAGCGATGCCACAGCACGTGCGGGGGGTCATCGCCCCCGGGCGGGACGAGCCGGTGCGGATCGAGACGATCGTCGTCCCCGATCCCGGCCCCGGCGAGGCCGTCGTACGGATCCAGGCGTGCGGCGTCTGCCACACCGACCTGCACTACAAGCAGGGCGGGATCAACGACGACTTCCCCTTCCTGCTGGGCCACGAGGCCGCCGGCATCGTCGAGTCGGTCGGCGAGGGCGTCACCGACGTCGCCCCCGGCGACTACGTGATCCTCAACTGGCGGGCCGTCTGCGGCCAGTGCCGCGCCTGCCGCCGCGGCCGCCCCTGGTACTGCTTCGCCACCCACAACGCCGAGCAGCGGATGACCCTGCTCGACGGCACGGAGCTCTCCCCGGCCCTCGGCATCGGCGCCTTCGCCGAGAAGACCCTGGTCGCCGCCGGCCAGTGCACCAAGGTCGATCCGGCCGTCGCCCCCGAGATCGCCGGCCTCCTCGGCTGCGGCGTGATGGCCGGCATCGGCGCCGCGATCAACACCGGGAACGTCTCCCGGGGCGACACCGTCGCCGTCATCGGCTGCGGAGGCGTCGGCGACGCCGCGATCGTCGGCTCCCGCCTCGCCGGAGCCTCGAAGATCATCGCCGTCGACGTCGACGAGCGGAAGCTGGCCAAGGCGAAGGAGATGGGAGCCACCGACACCGTCGACTCCCGCGCCACCGACCCCGTCGAGGCGATCCGGGAACTGACCGGCGGCTTCGGAGCCGACGTCGTCATCGAGGCCGTCGGCCGCCCGGAGACCTACCAGCAGGCCTTCTACGCCCGCGACCTCGCCGGCACCGTCGTCCTCGTCGGCGTCCCCACCCCCGAGATGCGGCTCGAACTCCCCCTGCTCGACGTCTTCGGCCGCGGCGGCTCCCTCAAGTCGTCCTGGTACGGCGACTGCCTGCCGTCCCGCGACTTCCCGATGCTCATCGACCTGCACCGGCAGGGCCGCATCGACCTCGGCGCCTTCGTCACCGAGACCATCGCCCTCGACGAGGTCGAGAAGGCCTTCGCCCGCATGCACGAGGGCGACGTGCTGCGCTCGGTGGTGGTGCTGTGATGACCGCCCGCATCGACCACCTGGTCACCTCCGGCACCTTCAGCCTCGACGGCGGCACCTGGGAGGTCGACAACAACGTCTGGATCGTCGGCGACGACACCGAGGCCATCGTCATCGACGCCGCCCATGACGCCGACGCCGTCCTCGAAGCCCTCGACGGCCGCGCCCTGCGCGCCATCGTCTGCACCCACGCCCACGACGACCACGTCGGCGCTGCACCCGCGCTCGCCGCCGCCACCGGCGCGCGCGTCCTGCTGCACCCCGCCGACCAGCCGCTGTGGAAGCTCACCCACCCCGACCACAGCCCCGACGGCGAACTCGCCGACGGCCAGGTCCTCACCATCGCCGGGACGGACCTGAAGGTCCTCCACACCCCCGGCCACGCCCCCGGGGCGGTCTGCCTGTACGCCCCCGACCTGGGCACCGTCTTCACCGGAGACACCCTCTTCCAGGGCGGCCCCGGCGCCACCGGCCGGTCCTTCTCGGACTTCCCCACGATCGTCGACTCGATCCGCGGGAAGCTCCTGACCCTCCCGCCGGAGACGGTGGTCCGCACCGGGCACGGCGACTCCACCACCATCGGCGCGGAGGCCCCGCACCTGGAGGAGTGGATCAGCCGGGGCCACTGAGCGGACCGAGCGAGAGGCGGCTGACGAACCGCCTCTCCTCACCCGTGAACGGGTCGGTGAACTCCAGCGCCCGCGCCAGCAGCCGCAGCGGTCGCCGGTAGTCCTCCGGCCCGTCCTCCCGCACCACCGGATAGAGCGGATCGTCCAGGATCGGCAGCCCCAGCGCGTTCATGTGCACCCGCAGCTGATGCGTCTTCCCGGTCTCCGGCAGCAGCCGGTACCGCCCGAGACCGCCCCGCCGCTCCACCAGCTCGATCCGGCTCACCGCGTTCGGCTCGCCCGGCACCTCCCGGGCGGCCAGCACCCCCCGCTCCTTCTCGATCCGGCTGCGCACCGTCACCGGCAGCTCCACCCCGGGGTCGTACGCCGCCACCGCCTCGTACTCCTTGCGCACCCGCCGCTCCTTGAACAGCAGCTGGTACGCCCCCCGGTCCTCCGGCCGCAGCACGAAGAGCACCAGGCCCGCCGTCAGCCGGTCCAGCCGGTGCGCCGGCTGGAGCGCCGGCAGCTCCAGCTCCGCCCGCAGCCGCGCCACCGCCGTCTGCGCCACATGCCGGCCGCGCGGGGTCGTCGCCAGGAAGTGCGGCTTGTCCGCCACCAGGATCCGCTCGTCGCGGTGGACCACGCCGATCTCGAACGGCACCCGCTCCTCGGCCGGCAGGTCCCGGTGGAACCACAGCCACCGCCCCGGCTCGTACGGCTCCGCTCCCGCCGCCGCCCGCCCGTCGGCGCCGACGAACCGCCCCGCCTCCAGCATCGCGCCGATCCGCTCCGCGCCGACCGCCGTCCCGTACCGGCCGAGCAGATACGCCCCCACCGTCGGCCAGACCCCCTCCGGGTCCTCCGGCAGCCGCAGCCGCACGGCGTCGACCCCGTCCCGCTGCGGCAGCGGCGCGGCCGGCACCCTCTTCCTTCGCACGGCTCCGCCTCACCTCGTCCGCGAACGCCGAAGTCCCGGCCGAGAGAATCTCGACCGGGACTTCCACTGGTGTCCGAGGGGGGACTTGAACCCCCACGCCCGATAAAGGGCACTAGCACCTCAAGCTAGCGCGTCTGCCATTCCGCCACCCGGACAGGGTGTGTGTCTCGCGGCCCTGGGCCGTTCCGACGAGGAAAACCATAGCAAACATTCGGGGTGGTCGATCACCACCCCCTCGCCCGCCCCACCCGCCCCCTCCGCCCCGCCGGGCACCCCGTCTCGGCATGTGTCGGCGGTGTGTCGGCCGGTGGACGCCCTTGCGCCGCCGGGGCGGGGGCGCGGGAGGATGGGGGAGACCACCAGCAAGCACGTGGGGCACGTCGTGGGAGGAAGCAGCGTGAGCGAGTCGAACACCGGCCGGACCGTCTCGGGCGAGGACGAGGTCGTGGACCTCTGCCGGGACCTCATCCGCATAGACACCAGCAACTACGGCGACCACTCCGGTCCCGGGGAGCGCGCCGCGGCCGAGTACGTCGCCGAGAAGCTCGCCGAGGTCGGCCTCGAACCGAAGATCATCGAGTCCCACCAGGGCCGGGCCTCCACCGTGGCCCGCATCGAGGGCGAGGACCCCTCCCGCCCGGCGCTCCTCATCCACGGTCACACCGACGTGGTCCCGGCCGACGCCGCCGACTGGACCCACCACCCCTTCTCCGGCGAGGTCGCCGACGGCTGCGTCTGGGGCCGCGGCGCCGTCGACATGAAGGACATGGACGCGATGACCCTCGCGGTCGTCCGCGACCGGCTGCGCAGCGGCCGCAAGCCCCCGCGCGACATCGTCCTCGCCTTCCTGGCCGACGAGGAGGCCGGCGGCACCTACGGCGCCCGCCACCTGGTCGACAAGCACCGGGACGTCTTCGACGGCGTCACCGAGGCCATCGGCGAGGTCGGCGGCTTCTCCTTCACCGTCAACGAGAACCTGCGCCTCTACCTGGTCGAGACCGCCCAGAAGGGCATGCACTGGATGCGGCTCACCGTCGAGGGCACGGCGGGCCACGGCTCGATGACCAACTCCGACAACGCCATCACCGAGCTGTGCGAGGCGGTCGGCCGGCTCGGCCGCCACCAGTGGCCGGTCCGCGTCACCAAGACCGTCCGCAGCTTCCTCGACGAGCTGTCCGACGCGCTGGGCACCCCGCTCGACCCCGAGGACATGGACGGCACCCTGGCCAAGCTGGGCGGCATCGCCAAGATGGTCGGCGCCACCCTGCGCAACTCCGCCGCCCCGACCATGCTCGGCGCCGGCTACAAGGTGAACGTGATCCCCGGCCAGGCCACCGCCCACGTCGACGGCCGCTTCCTGCCCGGCTACGAGCAGGAGTTCCTGGCCGACCTCGACCGGATCCTCGGCCCCAAGGTGAAGCGCGAGGACGTCCACGGCGACAAGGCCCTGGAGACCAGCTTCGACGGCGCCCTGGTGGACGCCATGCAGGTCGCCCTGCGCGCCGAGGACCCGATCGCCCGCGCCGTCCCGTACATGCTCTCCGGCGGCACCGACGCCAAGTCCTTCGACGACCTCGGCATCCGCTGCTTCGGCTTCGCCCCGCTCCAGCTGCCGCCGGAGCTGGACTTCGCCGGAATGTTCCACGGCGTCGACGAGCGCGTCCCGGTCGACGGCCTGAAGTTCGGCGTGCGCGTCCTGGACCGCTTCCTGGACGCCTGCTGACCGAGGGGCCGGCCCGGCCCGGAATTCGGCAGCGCGTTTGGCCGTGACCGGAAAGAGTGAATGACCCCGAGGGCTCGTAGCCCTCTCCCTTCCCCCTCGTTACAGGTGTTGCGGTCCGCGGCTGGGGCCGCACTTGTCAACTAGGAGGAATAATGATCAAGAAGGTCGTCGCTGCTGCGGCTGCCACCGGCGGTCTCGTTCTCGCGGGCGCGGGCATGGCCGTCGCCGACGCGGGTGCCCAGGGTGCGGCCATCGGTTCCCCCGGTGTCCTCTCGGGCAACGTCGTGCAGGTCCCGGTTCACGTTCCCGTGAACGTCTGCGGCAACACGGTCTCCGTGATCGGTCTGCTGAACCCCGCCTTCGGCAACACCTGCGTCAACGCCTGACGTTGTGCCCCGCCCCTTGAGGGCGTGAGCCGTCCGGCCCCGGAGTGCGTGCCATGCACTCCGGGGCCGGTGGCGATTCCGCCCCGGGCACGGGCCCGGTGGCCCTCATCCCACGCCGATCAGGCGAATTGCCGAAAAGGCAGGTAAGCAAGCTATGCGACAGGTCACGCGCAAGAGCATCATCACCGTCGCGGCGGCCGGAGGCGTCCTCGCGCTCGGCGGCGGCATCGCGCAGGCGGATTCCGCCGCGAGCGGCTCGGCCTCGAACTCACCCGGAGTGGCGTCCGGGAACACCGTGCAGGTCCCCGTCCACGCCCCGGTCAACGCCTGCGGCAACACGGTCGACGTCGTCGGGGTCCTCAACCCGGCGATGGGCAACTCCTGTGCCAACATCCCCGCGCAGGCCCGCCCCGGCGCGTCCGGCGGCGCGCACGCGAGCGACTCCCCGGGCGTCGCCTCCGGCAACACCGTGGTGGTGCCGGTCGACGTGCCCGTGAACGTCTGCGGGAACAGCGTCACGGGCATCGGCCTCGGCAACCCCGCCATGGGCAACGACTGCGCCGACGGAGAGCCCTCCGACGGCGGCTACGGCGAGGAGGAGCCCGGCGGCTACGGCGAGGAGCCGGGCGGCTACGGCGAGGAGACCCCGCCGGGCACCCCCGGTACGCCGGGCACTCCGGGTACGCCCGGCACTCCCGGAACGCCGGGCACTCCCGGCACCCCGGGAACCCCCGGTACGCCCGGGACCCCCGGCACTCCGGGGACACCGGGCACTCCGGGTACCCCCGGCACTCCGGGAACGCCCGGTACGCCGGGGACTCCCGGGACCCCCGGCACTCCCGGTACGCCCGGTGTGCCGCCCAGCTCGGACGGTGGCTCGAACCACCCCGGCCCGCAGCTCACGCCGCCGCCGGCCTCGCCGGACGAGCTGGCCGAGACCGGTTCGTCCGCGCCGCTCGGCGTGATCGTGCCGGCCGCCGCCGGGATGCTCCTCGCGGGCTCGCTGGTCTACCGCCGCACCCGCCGCGGCGCCTGAGCCGCACCGGCCGGAACGCGAAGGGGCCCCGCGCCGTGCGGGGCCCCTTCCGCGTCCGTCACCAGGTCGCGCGGATCTGACGGATGATCCGCCGCTTCAGGCGCACCCTGCGGCTCCCGTCCAGGCGCAGGGTGAGGCGGTCCAACTCCCAGTGTCCGTACTCGGCATGGTCGGTCAGAAGCCGCGCGGTCTCCTTGCGGGAGAGTCCACGCGGCACGTACACGTCGACAAATTCGTATTCCGGCATCGCATCTATTGTGCGGGCACCGGCCTGGTACGGATAGCGTCTGTCCCATGTCTGATGCTGCGCAGCCGACCGCTGCCGAGGTACGTGCCGCCGCGGAGGCGGTCAAGACCGCACTGGACCGTCACCTCGCGGCGGTCGAACACCGCACGGGGGACGACGACACGGCGGTGTACGAGGCCTTCAACGCCCTCGCGGCCGCCGCCGAGACCTATGACGAACTCCTCTACGACCGCTACGACGAGGTGACCCCCTTCGAGATCCCCGGGGCCGAGGACGGACTGCCCCCCTACGCCGGACCTGACGAACCGCACGCCCTCAGCGTGCTGATCCGCCGCGACTACGCCGTGGCCGAGCCGCGCCGGCTGGCGGCCCAGGCCCGGCGCGTCGCCGACCTGGACCACGACGAGGACGGTCCACGCTCCACCGCCGCCGCGCTCGGCGTCCTCTTCGGGGAGTACGAACCCGACGAGATCGCCTCCCGGCACAAGGAGTTCGGCCTGGAGGAGGGCGACTCCACCCTCTGGGTCACCGCCGCGGAAGAGCTCCCGGAGCCGGGGGAGTGGCTGGCCACCCCCTTCGAGCAGGCCGACCCGGAGCGGATCCTCTGCCGCTTCGACATCAGTTCCGTCTTCGACGACGAGGAGGCCGGTGAGGTGGCCGCCGACCGCTGACGCGCCCCGGGGAGGACGCCGGAGGGCCGGGACATCCAGGTGGTGTCCCGGCCCTCCGGCGTGCCGGACGCCGCCGTCACTCCTCGTCGGGCGTGGCGAGGAGACCGATCAGGAGCGGCCGGAGGCGGGTCGTGCGCGCCGGCGCGAGGACCTCGGCGACCGACCGGGGCAGCGCCTGGTCCACCCCGTGCACCACCGACAGGTGGCGCTCGGCCCGGCCGAAGGCCGTGTAGACCCAGGGCCGGCTCAGGCCCGGCGCCGCGTCGCCCGGCAGCACCACCACCACCGCGGGCCACCGGCCGCCGGCCGCCTGGTGCGCGGTCAGCGCCCAGCCGTGCCGCAGCGCCGACTCCACCCGCTCCTTCGGTACGACGACCTCGCCCTCGCCCGTGCTCAGCCGCAGGCCCTCGGGGTCGGCCCCGAGGACCGTGCCCGTCACCGTGCGGCCGGGCGCCGGCGCGTACGCCACCCGGTCGCCCGGGTCGTAGCCGCCGAAGCGGCCCGGGCCGGGGTTCAGCCGCTGCTTGAGGGCCGTGTTGAGCGCGCGCGTCCCGGCCGAGCCGCCGTGGCCGACCGTGATCACCCGGGTCTGCTCGGGGGAGAGCCCGAAGGCGCGCGGCACCGAGTCCGCGACCAGCTGGACCGTGCGGTGCACGGCCTCGCCGGCGTCCCGCACGGGGACGATCACGACCTCCTTGCCGGGGGCCTCGACCTGGTTCAGCTCGCCGACGCCGATGCCGGAGACCAGCTCGCCCAGCGGGCCCGGGTCCGGGCGGCGGGAGGCCACCCGGGGGCAGACGCGGGCCGCGAGCGCGTCGGCGAACACCGCGCCGGGACCGGCCGACCCGAGGACCTCCGGATCGCCGCCGAGGACCAGCCGGCAGCCGTCCGGCAGCGCCTCGACGAGCATCGCGCCCGTCTCCACGTCCAGCTGCGGCGCGTCGAGCACCACCAGCAGGTCCAGGGCGAGCGCGCCCTCCTCGTCCCGGCCCGGACCGGCCGTCCCGGAGAGCAGCGCGGCCAGTGGCACCGTCGTCCCGGCGGCCCGCTCCCCGTCGCCCGGGCGCTCGGCGTCGTGCACGGTGACCAGGACCCGCAGCCCGCGCTCCCGCGCGGCGGCGGCCAGCGCCAGGGGCTCGGCCCGCGCGGCCTCGCCGCCGGTGTGCAGCACCAGGCCGTGGCCGCCCACGGCCCGCTCCAGCTCGCCGCCGTCCCACTCCTCGGCGGTGACGGTGCGCACCAGCCGGGCCAGTCCGTCCGCGAGGCTCTCCTCGGCCAGCGCGTACCGGTCGAGTCCGAGCAGCGGGGGCTCCACCGGGCCTTCGTCGCTCGCGACGGCCGCCTCGGACGGCTCGCCCTCCTCGGCGTCCTCCGGCTCGGCCCCCTCGGGCTCCTCCTCCTGGAAGACCAGGACGGCGCCCTCGGAGACGGCCGTCTCGACGGCCTTCTCCGGGTCGGGGACCTCGTGCCGGGCGAGTCCGGCCGCCACCTCGTCGAGGGTGAGCGCGGTGTGGCCCCGGAGGGCGGCCCGGTCCAGCAGCCACACGGTCAGGGCGACGGCCCGGCGCGGATCGTCCGGCCCGCAGGCGCCGCCCAGCAGCGCCCGCGCGAAGCCGTCGGCCTGCTCCGGCCGCACCCCGGTGACGGCCAGCAGCCGCCACGGGTCCTCGGTCAGGGCCTCGGCGGCCTGCCCGCCGCGCGCGGCGGGGACCTGTCCGGCCAGCGTCTCGGGCGCGCCGCCCCGGGCCAGCACCTCGCGGACCCCGGCCAGCGCGCC
>NZ_BNBS01000016.1:77997-92705 GCF_014656075.1 Streptomyces hydrogenans | reverse complement strand
TCCTCGGAGGTCCGGTACAGGTCGAAGTCCTTGCCCATGGTCTTGAGCTCCCTGGCTAGCTAACTACCGTTAAGTAACCCAAAGGGTAGGGCGTGACCGGGGCCCCTGTCAGGGCCCGACTATGCTCGGGCAGGCAGTTTCGCCCGACGTCCCTGGAGTCCCGCATGGCCCTGAAGATCACCGTGATCGGCACCGGATACCTCGGCGCCACCCACGCCGCGGCCATGGCGGAGATGGGCTTCGAGGTGCTCGGCCTCGACGTGGTGCCCGAGAAGATCGAGCTGCTGGCCTCCGGACGCGTCCCGATGTACGAGCCCGGCCTGGAGGAGCTGCTCGCCCGGCACGTCGCCGGCATCGAGGGCTCCACCGGCCGGCTGCGCTTCACGACCTCCTGGGAGGAGGTCGGCGCCTTCGGCGACGTCCACTTCGTCTGCGTGAACACCCCGCAGAAGCACGGCGAGTACGGCTGTGACATGAGCTACGTCGACGCCGCCTTCGCCTCGCTCGCCGGGGTGGCCCGACCGGGCTCGCTGGCCGTCGGCAAGTCCACCGTCCCGGTCGGCTCGGCCGAGCGGCTGGCCGGCGTGCTGCCGGAGGGCGTCGAGCTGGCCTGGAACCCCGAGTTCCTGCGCGAGGGCTTCGCCGTCCAGGACACCCTGCGGCCGGACCGGATCGTCGTCGGCGTGCCCGGCGACGACGGCGGGCGGGCCGAGAAGCTGCTCCGCGAGGTGTACGCGGTCCCCGTCGCCGAGGGCTCGCCCTTCGTCGTCACCGACTTCCCGACCGCCGAGCTGGTCAAGACGGCCGCGAACTCCTTCCTCGCCACCAAGATCTCCTTCATCAACGCGATGGCCGAGATCTGCGAGGCGGCCGGCGGCGACGTCGCCAAGCTGGCCGAGGCCATCGGCCACGACGAGCGGATCGGCAACAAGTTCCTGCGGGCGGGCGTCGGCTTCGGCGGCGGCTGCCTGCCCAAGGACATCCGGGCGTTCATGGCCCGGGCGGGCGAGCTGGGCGTCGACCAGGCGCTGACCTTCCTCCGCGAGATCGACTCCATCAACATGCGGCGGCGCGGCCAGATGGTCGAGATGGCCCGCCAGGCGCTCGGCGGGGACTCCTTCCTCGGCCGCCGGGTCGCCGTCCTCGGCGCCACCTTCAAGCCGGACTCGGACGACGTCCGCGACTCCCCCGCGCTCAACGTGGCCGGCCAGATACACCTCCAGGGCGGCCAGGTGACCGTCTACGACCCGAAGGGCATGGAGAACGCCCGCAAGGTCTTCCCGACCCTCGGCTACGCGGACTCGGCCCTGGAGGCCGTCCGGGGCGCCGACGTGGTCCTGCACCTGACGGAGTGGCGCGAGTTCCGCGAGCTGGACCCGGCGGAGCTGGCCGCGGTCGCCTCCTCGCCGGTCGTCCTGGACGGGCGCAACGCCCTGGACGGCGAGCGGTGGCGGGCGGCCGGCTGGACGTACCGGGCGATGGGCCGCCCGCGCGCGTGACGGACACCGAAGGGGCGCCCCCCGCGCGGGGGGCGCCCCTTCTTCGCGCGCGGACGGCGACGGGTCAGGCGGCGACGGGCCTGATCCGGTTCGTACGGGACAGGAACTCGGTCTCGCGCAGGGCGCGGGTCGCGTTGCCGTGGGCCAGGCCCACCAGGTCCCGGGCGGGCCAGCCGCGCCGCAGCAGCTCCGCGAAGAGCGGTACGTAGCCGGCGGCCGGTGCCGTCAGGTGCGAGAGGCCGGTGGAGGCGGGCCCGGCGCCGTCGCGCACCCGGTCGAGGAGGTCCGCGGTGGCTCCGGGGTCGTCGCCGACCGCGACCATGCAGACCGCGCCGTTCTCGCCGAGCAGCCGCAGCAGGTCGTCCGGCAGGGCGTCCGGGGCCGCCCGGGTGAGCAGGGCGGGGGCGCGGGTGACGGCGAGGACCTTGCGGACGGTGTCCTGGTCGGCGCCGCTGAGGTCGACGGCGAGGCCGATGCGGTTCATCTCGCGGACCGCCTCGCGGGCGAAGCGGTCGAAGCGGGTGAGGTTCACGGCCCGCACGCCGAGGGCGTGGTAGGCCCGCAGGGTGGCGGCGGAGCCGCCGATGGCGGTCCAGCTCACCGGCCCGAGGAGGGCGGCGACCCGGCCGCAGTTGCGGGCGTGGACCATCTCCGAGGCGGTGTGCGCCAGGCGCAGGTCCTCGGGGCAGGCGGCGACGAGCGCGCGGACGGTGTCGAGGCGGCGCAGGGTGTCGATGACGTCGTCGGACTCCACCCGCAGCGACCAGAACTGGGCGCCGGCCTCCTCGGCCCGGGCGGGCGGCAGGTCCTCGGGGTCGAGGAGCCCGGGCAGTTCGGCGTGGCCCTCGATGACGGGCTGGGCGGCGAGGATCGCCCGGGCGCGGGCGGTCTCGTCCAGCGGCGGGGGTGGTGGCTCCGGGGGTTCCAGCGCGCCGACGGCGCCGGAGGCGGCAGAGAAGGGGGGATGATCGTCTAGATCTGCCATGGCACTACTCACACTTCCGAACTCGGTGGTGCAGTACCACCCCGCCGAAGGCGGCGGGGCAGTACCGTCCACCGTGCCAGCGGGGCCCTTCCGGGGCCCGCCGGACTGCGCCGTACGGGTGAGGCCGGTCAGGCGCCGTCGAGCTGGGCGATCGTGGCGTGGGAGGCGGGCGTGCGGGCGGTCAGGTCGCGGGCGACGGCCTCCGCGTCGCCGAGCACGCGGAGCGCGTTCGACCAGGTCAGCTTGGTGAGGTCGGCCCGGGACCAGCCGCGGTCGAGGAGCTCGGCGATCAGGTTCGGGTAGCCGGCGACGTCGTCGAGGCCGGCCGGGGTGAAGGCGGTGCCGTCGTAGTCCCCGCCGATGCCGATGTGGTCGACGCCGGCGGCCTCGCGCATGTGGTCGAGGTGGTCGGCGACGGTGGCCGCGGTGGCGACCGGGCGCGGGTCACGGGCCTCGAAGGCCGCGTGGAGGGCCTTGGCCTCCGGGGTGGTGTCGAGGTGGTGCCGGCCGTGGGCGCGGAGGTTCTCGTCGGCGCGCAGGGTCCACTCGACGGCCGCGGGCAGGATGAACTTCGGGACGAAGGTCGCCATCGCCACGCCGCCGTTGGCGGGCAGCCGCTCCAGGACGTCGTCCGGGATGTTGCGCGGGTGGTCGCAGACCGCGCGGGCGGAGGAGTGCGAGAAGACCACCGGTGCCGTCGAGGCGTCGAGGGCGTCGCGCATGGTGGTGGCGGCGACGTGCGAGAGGTCGACGAGCATGCCGCAGCGGTTCATCTCGCGGACGACCGCGCGGCCGAAGGCGGTGAGGCCGCCGTGCCGGGGCTCGTCGGTGGCGGAGTCGGCCCAGTCGTTGTTCTCGTTGTGCGTGAGGGTCATGTACCGCACGCCGAGGGCGTGGAAGGCGCGCAGGGTGGCCAGCGAGTTGTCGATCGAGTGACCGCCCTCGGCGCCCTTGAGCGAGGCGATCCGGCCCTCCGCGCGGGCCTTGCGGACGTCGTCGGCGGTCCGGGCGGGCGCGAGGTCGGCCGCGTACCGCTCGACGAGCCGGTCGACGGCGTCGATCTGCTCCAGGGTGGCGCTGACGGCGTGGTCGCCGGCGAGCGCGCCCGGGACGTAGACGGACCAGAACTGGGCACCGACCCCGCCGGCGCGGAGCCGGGCGAGGTCGGTGTGGAGGGAGGCCGAGCGGTCGCCCGCGATGTCGAGCAGGTCCAGGTCGTAGCCGCACTGCTGGCGCAGGGCCCACGGGAGGTCGTTGTGCCCGTCGACGACGGGGGCCTCCGCGAGCAGGGCGCGGGCCTCGGCGAGCCGCTCGGCCGCGCTCACCGGGCGAACCCGAAGGAGTCGGTTCCCTCGACCTTGGCGCGCAGCCGCTTGCCCTTCTCGGTGGCCTGGGCGTTGAGGTCCTGGAGGAACTCCTCCATGCGGGTCCGCAGCTCCGGGTCGGAGGCCGCGACGATCCGGGCGGCGAGCAGGCCCGCGTTCCGGGCGCCGGCGACGGAGACCGTGGCGACCGGGATGCCGGCCGGCATCTGCACGATGGAGAGCAGCGAGTCCATGCCGTCCAGGTACTTCAGCGGCACGGGGACGCCGACGACCGGGAGCGGGGTGACGGAGGCGAGCATGCCCGGGAGGTGGGCTGCGCCGCCGGCTCCGGCGACGATCGCCTTGAGGCCGCGGCCGGCCGCCTGCTCGCCGTACGCGATCATCTCGCGCGGCATCCGGTGCGCGGAGAGGACGTTCACCTCGTACGGGATCTCGAACTCGTCCAGCGCCTGGGCGGCCGCCTCCATGACGGCCCAGTCGGAGTCGGACCCCATGGCGATACCGATGACCGGGTTACTCAACGATCGTCCCTCGCAGGTAGTCGGCGGCGTGGCGGGCGCGCTCCAGCACCTCGTCCAGGTCGTCGCCGTAGGTGTTGACGTGGCCGACCTTACGCCCGGGCTTCACGTCCTTGCCGTACATGTGGATCTTGAGCTGCGGGTCCCGGGCCATGCAGTGCAGGTAGCCCTGGTACATGTCCGGGTAGTCGCCGCCGAGGACGTTGCACATCACGGTCCACCGGGCGCGCGGGCGGGGGTCGCCGAGCGGCAGGTCGAGGACGGCGCGGACGTGGTTGGCGAACTGGCTGGTGATCGCCCCGTCCTGGGTCCAGTGGCCGGAGTTGTGCGGGCGCATCGCCAGTTCGTTGACGAGGATGCGGCCGTCGGTGGTCTGGAAGAGCTCCACCGCGAGGTGGCCGACGACGCCGAGCTCCTTGGCGATCCGCAGCGCCAGCTCCTGGGCCCGGCCGGCCAGCTCCTCGTCGAGGTCGGGGGCGGGCGCGATCACGGTGTCGCAGACGCCGTCGACCTGGCGGGACTCGACCACCGGGTAGGCGACGGCCTGGCCGTGCGGGGAGCGGACGATGTTCGCCGCGAGCTCGCGGACGAAGTCGACCTTCTCCTCGGCGAGCACGGGCACGCCGGCGAGGAAGGGGTCGCGGGCGTCCTCGGGGGTGCGGACGAACCAGACGCCCTTGCCGTCGTAGCCGCCGCGCACGGTCTTGAGGATGATCGGGAAGCCGTCGCCCTCCTCGGCGAAGGCGACCGCGTCCGCCGCGTCGGCCACGATGCGGTGGCGGGGGCTGGGCGCGCCGATCTCGTCGAGCTTCGCCCGCATCACGCCCTTGTCCTGGGCGTGCACCAGGGCGTCGGGCCCGGGGCGGACGGGGATGCCGTCGGCCTCCAGGGCGCGCAGGTGCTCGGTGGGGACGTGCTCGTGATCGAAGGTGATCACGTCGCAGCCGCGGGCGAACGCGCGGAGCGTGTCCAGATCGCGGTAGTCGCCGATGACGACCTCGCCGGCCACCTGGGCCGCCGAGTCCTGCGGGGTGTCACTGAGGAGCTTGAACTTGATGCCGAGGGGGATGCCCGCCTCGTGGGTCATACGGGCGAGCTGACCGCCGCCGACCATGCCTACTACCGGGAACGTCACCCTCTTAGGGTATCCGCACCATCGGTGAACACTCTTCCGGCTGTGGATTGACACAAGGCGTGACGGGCCCCGGACGGGTTTTCCACAGGTTTGGCGGCTACCCGGGCGGGTGACAGGGGAGGCTGGTTAGCATGAGTGGGTTGACGTCGCCCGGACGTCACCCGACGGACGGACCGACCCCCCATGAGCGAACCCGGCGCGCTGCGCATGCGACTCGCCCTGCTCGGCCGAGAGGTCGCCAAGTTCGGCGTCGTCGGCGGCATCGGTGTCCTGGTCAACCTGGCCGCGTTCAACCTGCTGCGGCACACCACGGACCTCCAGGTGGTGCGGGCCAGCCTCGTCGCCACGGTCGTCGCCATCGCCTTCAACTACGTGGGGTTCCGTTACTTCACGTACCGCGACCGCGACAAGTCGGGCCGCACCAAGGAGATGACCCTCTTCCTGCTGTTCAGCCTCGTCGGGCTGGTCATCGAGAACGGGATCCTCTACGCGGCGACCTACGGCCTCGGCTGGAACTCGCCGCTGGCCAGCAACTTCTTCAAGTTCTTCGGCATCGGCGTGGCGACGCTGTTCCGCTTCTGGTCCTACCGCACCTGGGTCTTCCGGGCGCTGCCGGCGAAGGAGGCCGTGCAGACGGCCGAGTCCTTCCTGGAGCAGTCCGAGCCGGTCCCGCCCCGGCAGGCCCGGCGTCGCCAGCCCGACCACGTCTGATCCGCCCGCTGCCCGGGCCTGGTCCGGGTCTCTGATCCGCCCGCTGCCCGGGTCCGGCCCGGGTCTCAGCGCACGGGGCGCTCCTGCGGCTCCTCGTCGACGCCGCGGGCCTCGCGGCTGAGGAAGAGCGCGAAGACCGGCGGCTGCTGCTGGAGCAGTTCCAGGCGCCCGCCGTCCGCCTCCGCGAGGTCGCGGGCGACGGCGAGGCCGATGCCGGTGGAGCTGCGGCCGCTGACCGCCCGTTCGAAGATCCGCGCGCCGAGGTCGGCGGGGACGCCCGGTCCCTCGTCGGTGACCTCGATCACGGACTGGTTGCCGGTGACGCGGGTGCGCAGGGCGACCGTGCCGCCGCCGTGCATGAGCGAGTTCTCGATGAGCGCGGCGAGGACCTGGGCGACGGCGCCCGGGGTGCCGATCGCCCGCATCCCCTGCTTGCCGGAGCGGACGATGGCGCGGCCGGCGCTGCGGTAGGCGGGGCGCCACTCCTCGATCTGCTGCTTGACGACCTCGTCGAGGTCGAAGGCGACGGCGGAGCCGGAGCGGGGGTCCCGGGAGTTGGTGAGCAGCCGTTCCACGACGTCGGTGAGCCGCTCGACCTGCGTCAGCGCGATCGTCGCCTCCTCCTTGACCGTGTCCAGGTCGTCGGCGAGGGCGACCTCCTCAAGGCGCATGGAGAGCGCGGTCAGCGGGGTGCGGAGCTGGTGGGAGGCGTCGGCGGCGAGCCGGCGTTCGGCGGTGAGCATCCGGGCGATCCGCTCGGCGGAGGCGTCGAGCACGTCCGCGACCCGGTCCAGCTCGGGGACCCCGTACCGCTTGTGGCGGGGCCGGGGGTCGCCGGAGCCGAGGCGCTCGGCGGTCTCGGCGAGGTCGGTGAGCGGGGAGGCGAGACGGTTCGCCTGGCGCACGGCGAGGAGGACGGCGGCGATGACCGCCAGGCCGGCGACGGCGCCGATGATCAGGGCGGTGCTGCCGACCTCGGAGGTGACGGCGGAGCGGGACTCCTCGACGACCACGGTCTCGCCGCGCTCGCCCTCCGCGTAGCCCCGGATGACGCTGTCCGTGGGGCGGGTGCCGATCTCGATGGGCGGGCGGCCGGGGATGGTGACGAGGGCGTACCGCTTCGCGCCGCTCTGCTCCGCGAGGATGTCGGGGTTGACGGGCTCGCCGCCGATGAGGCGGCTGTCGACGATCGAGACGATGCGGAGGGCTTCCGCGTCGACGCTCTCCTGGGCGCTGCTCGTGATGGTCCGGGTCTCCACGAGGACCAGGGAGACGCCGAAGACGGCGATCACGACGAGGACGACGGCGAGGGTGCTGGTGATGAGGCGGCGGCGCACGTGCCCTCCCGGGCGGGGGTACGGGGGCCCTGCGGGGTGCGGGGCCCTGCGGGGTGCGGGTGGCAGGGCGCTTGTGGGGGCGGCGGCACCGGGTGCGGGTCAGGCGCGGGAGCCTGGGCCCGGCAAGGGGCGCCGTCCCGTGTGCCCACCCTCCCCCAAGCTCTCGGCTTCGCTCGAGCAGGGGGGACCCCCATCGCCCCTGCGGGACGCCTGCCCACACGGGGAGCGGGGGTGGGGGCGGGTGCCCCTCCGTGCACGTGGGGGGTGGGGCGGGTGCCCCTGCCCACCCGGGGGGTGGAGAGGGGGACGGGTAGCCCCTGCCCGCACGGGGGGGGCGGGTGCCTGCCCGCATCGGGGGGGGGCGCACGCGGGGGCGGTGGCTGCTCGCGCGGGGGTGTCCCCGGACGGGCTAGCTCTTCTCGAAGCGGAAGCCGACGCCTCGGACCGTGGCGATGTAGCGGGGGTTGGCCGCGTCGTCGCCGAGCTTCTTGCGGAGCCAGGAGATGTGCATGTCGAGGGTCTTGGTGGA
Organism: Streptomyces hydrogenans; assembly: GCF_014656075.1. Lineage (GTDB taxonomy): Bacteria > Actinomycetota > Actinomycetes > Streptomycetales > Streptomycetaceae > Streptomyces > Streptomyces hydrogenans. The sequence goes on along the minus strand of NZ_BNBS01000016.1, from coordinate 84,666 downwards.
GGACCACCAGGTGGTGTCCCAGACCTCGCGCATCAGCTGGTCGCGGGTGACGACCCGGCCCGCGTCGCGGACGAGGACGCGCAGCAGGTCGAACTCCTTCGCCGTGAGCTGGAGCTCCTCCTCGCCCATCCAGGCGCGGTGCGACTCGACGTCGATGCGGACGCCGTGGGTGGCGGGCGCGGGGGCCGGCTCGGTGGCGCCGCGCCGGAGGAGGGCCCGGACGCGGGCGAGGAGTTCGGCGAGGCGGAAGGGCTTGGTGACGTAGTCGTCGGCGCCCGCGTCGAGCCCGACGACGGTGTCGACCTCGTCCGCGCGGGCGGTGAGGACCAGGATCGGGACCGTGTGGCCGTCGGCGCGCAGCCGCCGGGCGACCTCCAGGCCGTCCATGCCGGGCAGGCCCAGGTCGAGCACGACCAGGTCGACGCCGCCCTGGAGGCCGGTGTCGAGCGCGGTCGGCCCGTCCTCGCGGACCTCGACCTCGTACCCCTCTCTCCGCAGGGCGCGGGCCAGCGGCTCCGAGATGGATGCGTCGTCCTCGGCGAGCAGTACACGGGTCATGGGGTGATGGTAGTCCGCACGGGTGCCGGGCCGGGTCGGGATCGGCGGGCGCCGGGGGGCACCTCCGAAGCAGGGTGCGTAACCTCTACATCACCTTGGATTGGAGCCCGTTGGTTCCTCCGTCACCTGTGATCCATCTCTCAAGTCCTTCCATATCCGGCACTGTCGTGTCGTATGGTGGCGAGACGTCTGTAGCGGTAAACGGGGACCTTTGGCCAGCTTCGTCGGCCAAGGTCCTCTTTTCTGCTCGGGGTCGGTGCTGCCGGCCCCGGGACGGTGAACGACCTGTGGGCCGGGTCCCGCGGCGCGAAGACGCGCGGCGGGGCGTGGATCCCGGTCGGGGCGCGAACGCCCCGCCGGTGCCGGCCACCCCCCACCGGGCGCATCACGCTCACGAGGCGTCGCGTCCCGACAGAGCAAGGATCGACATGGCGGCAACGACCGTTTCCGCGGGTTCGGAGAAGACCTTCTTCGGGCACCCCCGCGGCCTCGCCACCCTCTTCATGACCGAGATGTGGGAGCGTTTCTCCTACTACGGCATGCGGGCGCTTCTCGTCCTGTACCTGGTCTCCGGCGGCGCCGACGCGGCGACCGGCAGCCAGGGTGGCGGACTGGCCATGACGGCCGCCACGGCCACGGCGATCTACTCCGTGTACGTGTCGATGGTCTACCTGATGGCCATGCCGGGCGGCTGGTTCGGCGACCGCGTCTGGGGCGCGCGCAAGACCGTCGCGATCGCCGGTTTCGTGATCATGGCCGGTCACCTGTCGCTGGCCCTGCCGGGCCAGGCGATGTTCTTCGTCGGTCTGGCACTCGTCGCCGCCGGCTCGGGTCTGCTGAAGGCCAACATCTCGACGATGGTCGGCCACCTCTACGACGGCCCGGACGACCCGCGCCGTGACGGTGGCTTCACCCTCTTCTACATCGGCATCAACCTCGGTGCCTTCGTGGCTCCCTTCATCGTCGGCACCGTCGGCGAGAAGGTCAACTGGCACCTCGGCTTCGCGCTCGCCGCGGTCGGCATGGGTCTGGGCCTCGTCCAGTTCCTGATCGGCACGAAGAACCTGAGCCCGAAGAGCAACGTCGTCCCGAACCCGCTGAGCCAGGCCGAGCGCAAGAGCGTCCTGGTCAAGGTCGCCACGGTGCTGGTCGTCGCCGCCGTCTTCTACGGCGTCGTCGTCGCGATGGGCATGTACACCCTGAACTGGGCGATCGTCCCGATCACCCTCGCCGGCCTGATCATCCCGGTCGCCGTCCTGGTCCGCATCAAGCGCGACAAGGACCTGTCGAAGACCGAGCAGTCGAAGATGACCGGCTACATCTGGTTCTTCGTCGCCGCCGCCGTCTTCTGGATGATCTACGACCAGGGCGGCTCGACCCTGTCGCTGTTCGCCGACGGCAAGACCGCCGACACCGTCCTCGGCTTCGGCTTCCCGGCCACCTGGTACCAGTCCCTGAACCCGCTCTTCGTGATGGCGCTGGCCCCGGTCTTCGCCTGGCTGTGGCTGTGGCTGGCCCGCAAGAACCAGGAGCCGAACACCATCGTGAAGTTCGCGATGGGCCTGGTCCTGGTCGGCGCGTCCTTCTTCGTCTTCATCGTCCCGATGAACATGGCGGGCGACGGCACCAAGGTCTCCCCGATGTGGCTGGTCTCGATCTACATGATCCAGACCATCGGTGAGCTGTGCCTCTCCCCGGTCGGCCTCTCCGTGACCACGAAGATGGCGCCGCAGAAGTACGCCTCCCAGATGATGGGCGTCTGGTTCCTCGCCGTCACCGCCGGTGACTGCACCACGGGTCTGCTCTCGCTGGCCGGTGTGGACCTGAACGGCACGGGGGTGATCGCCATGGAGGCGTCCCTGGCGGTCGTCGCGGGCATCGCGATCTACATGTACCGCAAGAAGGTCCAGACCCTCATGGGCGACGTGCACTGACGCACGGCAGGACGCACGGGAAGGCCCCGGGACACCGCACGGTGTCCCGGGGCCTTCCCGCTTCCCGCGGGGCCCTACCGGGTGCGGCGGGCCAGCCGTCGCCACGGGGTGAAGGTGAAGACGGCGCCGCCGAGGAGGATCGCCGTGCCGGCCACCAGGCCGAGGGCGCGCAGCGCGCCGTCGTCCTCGGCGCCGGTCTGGGCGAGGCCGTCGCCGCCACCGGAGCCGTTCCCGGAGCCCGAGCCGTTGTCCGCGCCGCCGGAGCCGTTGCCGCTGCCGCCGTCGTCCGAGCCGCCGTTGTCGCCGGAGCCGTTGGTGCCCCCGGACTGCTTGGCCGTGTCGAGGGTGAGGGACGCCGTGGTGGAGCCCTTCACCGTGCAGGGGATCTTGATCGGCTCGGCGCCCGGCGCGAGGACCACGGTGATGGTGAGGGTGCTCGGGGTGAGCGTGGCCTTGCCGGTGGCACCGGGGCGGTAGGTGCCCTTCATGTCGGTGAGGCTGACCATCTCGTTCAGCTTGAGCGCGGTGGGGTTCGGCGCGCCGGTGACCTTGACGGTGCCGCTGTCGTCCCCGCCGATCTTGATGTCCATGCTGGGCGTGAGGGCCTTCGCCGGCAGCGGGGCCGGGGTCGGCATGACGCCCTTGGCGGTCTTGACCGTCAGGTCGTACGCGCCGCCGTTCTTCTTGGCGCTGACGGAGACCTTGGTGGTGATGGAGGGCGGCGCGCCGGGGCCCGTACAGGCGAAGGCCACGTCGACCTCCTTGCCCGGGAAGTCGGTCTGGCCGCCGCCGGAGCCCCCGCCGTCGGAGCCTCCGCCGCTGTCCGAACCGCCGGAGCCGCTGCCCGAGCCGGAGCCGCTCCCGGAGCCGGAGCCGGAGCCGCCGCCCGAACCGCCCCCGCCGTCGCTCACCTTGATCGTGGCGCCGACCGGGACCTGCTCCTTCGGCGCGCACTTGGTGTCGGTGGACAGCGGCTTCGACACGTTGATCGTGTACGCGTCGGGCGTCAGGGTGACGTCGCCCGCCTTGGTCAGCTTCAGCGTGCCCTTCATCTCGGGCAGGACCATGTCCGAGTTCTTCGGGATCGGCGGGTTCTGCCGGGGTCCTGCCATGGAGACCGTGCCGCTCTGCGCCCCGCCGACCTTCATGGTGCCGCTCGGCTTGACGGTGTTCGCCTCCAGGTCGATCACGCCGGGGTTCTTGGAGGCCGCCTTCACGGTCTTCCAGACGACCTCGACGGTGTCGCCGACCTTGGCGGTCGCGGGCGCGGTGACCAGCGCCGTGGTGGTGCCCTGGACCGGCGGGAGACCGGAGATCGACGGCGGGATGCACTCCGTCTTGAACGAGATCTGGGCGGCCTGGGCGGGACCGGCGGAAAGCAGGATCCCCGCGCCGCCGAGCATCAGCGCGATCCCGGCCGCGCTCATCCTCCGTTGCGTGCTCACGAATGTCCCTTCGTCGTCGGACTGTTCTCGTACGGTGCGGAGTCGGGGAGGAACCACGGCAGCGCCGCGGCCGTCCCGGGGCCGTCCGGGTCCGCCGTGACGGGGACGGGGACGGAGTCGCGGTTCCGGCCGCCGGCCCGGTCGACGAGGACCATGCCGATCCGGAAGAGGGCGGCGGGCACGACCACGGCGAGCAGGGCCCAGAAGAGGACCACGCCCCAGGGGCGGCCCACCTTCCAGGGCTGCTCGGCCAGGACCTTGCCGCCGTAGGAGACGGAGACCCGGTAGTCGCCGTGGGCGCCGGCGGAGAGTTCGACGTCCAGCTCGATCCGGGCCTTCTGGCCGGGCTTCACGGTGCCGCGCCACTGGTGCTCCTCGTCGCGCGGGGCGAGGACGCCGCGGGCGGTGCCGACGAGGAAGACCGGGTCGCGCACCGGCGCCGTGCCGAGGTTCCCGACGGTGAGGACGACGGTCCGGGCCGGCGGGGCCCCGAACCAGGTGAGGAGGGAGCCGGAGCCTTCGAGGCGGGCGGCGGTGAGGACGGCGAGCCGTCCGTCGCCGGTGGCGTCGGGGAGCGGGGCCGTGGGGTGGCCGGTGACGGCGAGGGCGGCGTCGACGACGTCCTGCTGTCCGGTGACGCCGGAGACGTGGACGACGCAGGGGCACGGTTTCGGCGGCGCGGCGACCGGCAGTTTGACGCTGAAGGCGCCGCGCGGGTCGACGGTGGCGGCCCGGCCGTCGGTGTTGGCGCAGCTGTTGGTGCCGCCGACGACGCCCTTGTCGGGGGTGGCCTGGCCGCAGAGCAGCACCATGAGCAGCGCGCCGGCCTTCCAACCGGTGCCGCTGACGGTGATCTCGCCGCCCTTGGGGGCCTGGTTCCGCGAGACGGCCACGGTGGGGTCGGCGGTGGGTGCGGGGTGCGCGGGGACGGCCGGGAGCAGGGCGAGGGCGAGGGCCGTGAGCAGCGCGGCCAGGGCCGTACGGGCACGGGCGGCCGGTCTCATGCGGGGGCTCCCTTCGTGCGGGCCCGGCGCCGGAGCCGGTACGCGGCTCCGCCCGCCGCCGCGAGCAGCGACGCGGCCGTGCCGGCGAGGGCGGGCGCGGAGGCGAAGACGGTGCCGGTGGCGGCGGTGGCGGGGGTGGCTCCGGGGGCGGTGGCGGTGAGCCGGACGGTGACGGAGTCGAGGGCGGGCGGGTCGGGCCAGGGTTCGGTGCGGGCGGCGCGCTCGCCGGGGCGGAGGGTGACCGGCAGGGGGCGGTCGGGGAGGTCGAGGCGGGTGCCGAGGAGTCCTTCGGCGCGGACGGCGAGGCGGGGCCGGTCGAGGACGGTGCTGCCGCGGTTGACCAGGGTGTAGTGGAGGGTGCCGGTGGTCCGGTCGACGCGGGCGTCCTCGACGGTGAGGGCGGCGAGTTCGGGGCCGCTGACCTTGAGCCGCAGGTCGACGGCGGTGTGCCGGCCGCCGGCCTCGGCGCGTACGGTGCCGCGGTGCTCGCCGGGCGGGGTGGTGGCGGCGACGGTGACGGCGAAGGGCACGTCGGCGCGGGTGCGGGCGGGCACGGTGACGGTGCGGGCGGCGAAGGCGACGGCGGCCGGGCCGTCGCCCGTGAGGGTGACGGTGAGCGGGCGGGGGCCGGGGTTGGTGACGGAGAGGGTGTCCTCCAGGACGCTGCCGGCGGGGCCTTCGAGGTAGGCGTACGGCCGTCCGGCGGCGGGGGCGGCGGTCCACGCCGGGGCGGCCGGGGGCGCGGCGGCGAGGGTGCCGAGGACGGCTCCGGCGGCGAGGAGGGCGTGCGCGTACCGGGTGCCGGGCGGGACGGCCCTGGTCCCGGCGGGGGTCGGGGGCCTGGTCACGGGCGGGCCGGGCGGGTGCGGCGGGTGAGCCAGAGGAGTCCGCCGACGCCGCCGAGGAGGACGGTGCCGCCGAGGGTGCCGAGGGCGGTGGTGGCGGAGAGGCCGCCGGTCCGGGGGAGTTCGCCGCCGGGCAGGGCCTCGTCGTCGGCGGGCTCGTCCGCGGGCGCGTCGGCGGGCTCGTCCTCCGGGAGGCCGGTGACGGTGAGGGTGAGGGAGGGGGCGGGCTTGCCGGCGGGCTTGCAGACGGCGGCGTCCATGCCGAGGGCGTGGACGGTGAGCACGCCGGCGGTGAAGGTGACCGTGCCGTTCTCCTCCGGCCTGTAGGTGCCGGTGAGGGTGCCGATGCGGATGGGGGTGAAGGCGGGAACGGCGGCGGAGTTGGGGACGCCCTTCACCTGGACGGTGCCCTGGTCGTCGCCGCCGAGGACGAGGTCGGCGCGCGGGGTCATGACGCCCTTGGGCAGCTCGACGGGGCTGTCGGAGACGCCCTTGTCGAAGGTCATGGTGATCGCGTAGGCGTCGCCCTTCCGCTCGGCCGTGATGTCCACGGGCGAGACGGCGCTGCGGTCGCCGATCTTGGTGGCGCACTCGTACGTGACGTCGACGACCTCGGCGTGGGCGGCGGGCACGGCGGCGAGGCCGACCGGGGCCCACACCGCGACGGCGGCCGTGAGCACGACGGCCGTCCTCCTCCGGTTCGGCTTCTTGGACACCCGTGACCCCTCACCGCATTTTCCTGACGCGCCATCAGATTGGGCGTCAAGGTACGCCTGGGGCCGTACGGAGGGAAGAAGAGCGACGGTGAAAGTCCTGCGGCGGTCACGCCGGAAGGGCCCGGGCGCGGTCGGCCGGCGCGCGGGCGGGAGCGGGGGAAGCAGCT
>NZ_BNBS01000016.1:0-77899 GCF_014656075.1 Streptomyces hydrogenans | reverse complement strand
CTCAGGCAACCATCAACCGGGAGCGGGTGGCGCGGCTCAGACAACCATCGGACGGGAACGGGAGAAGCAGCTCAGGCAACCATCAACCGGGAGCGGGTGGCGCGGCTCAGACAACCATCGGACGGGGGCGGATGGCGCGGCTCGGGCAACCGTCAGGCGGGAGCGGCCAGTTCGGCCCAGACCGTCTTGCCGGGGGCGCCGGGGACGCGCTCGACGCCCCAGTCGAGGCAGAGCCGCTGCACGATGAACATGCCGTGCCCGCCGGGGCGTCCGGCCCGGTGCGGGGTGCGGGGCGTGGGCTGGCCGGCGCCCCGGTCGGTGACCTCCAGGCGGACGGTCGTGGCGAGCCGGACCACCCGGAGCCGCTCGGGACCCTCCGCGTGCAGACAGGCGTTGGTGACGAGTTCGGAGACGACGAGCAGGACGTCCTCGGCGGCGGCCCGGCGGTCGGCGCCGACGGCGGGCAGCCAGCCCCACTCGGTCAGGGCGGTGCGGGTGAAGTCGCGGGCGAGCGGGACGGTGCCGCTGGTCTCGCCGAGCGCGAGCGTACGGACGTCGGAAGCCTGGTCCATCATCAGCACTTCACCTCACCGGTCGACGAGACAGCAGGGGCAGGGACGAGAAGGGGCGGCGCGGAGCCGCGGCGGGGTTCAGCCGGAGTCGGGCAGGGCGGTGGCGAGGGTGTCGTGCACGGTGAAGACGGCCTCCGCGCCGGTGATCCGGAAGACCCGGGCCACGGCGGGCCGCATGGCCACCAGATGGACCGCGCCGCCGGCGGCCTCGGCGCGCAGGCGGGCCCCGAGGAGCACGTTGAGTCCGGTCGAGTCGCAGAAGCCGAGCCCCGCGCAGTCGACGACGAGCCGGACGCGGCCCGCGTCGAGGGCGGCGTCGAGCGGCTCGCGCAGGATCTCGGCGGTGTGGTGATCGAGCTCACCCACCGGAACGAGAAGTTCGGCACCCTCGTCCACGGTCGTGGCCTCGACCCGCAGTCGCGCGGGCTGCGCGCTGCCGATGTGCTGGCGATCCATGGCGTGGCCCCTCCTCGATCGACTCCGCCGAACCCTACTAGCGGGGCCCCCTTCGGCGCACACAAGCCCACCACAAAACCACCCATAACGGATTATTGCCACTTGCAACGATCGGCGCCGAACAGGTAGGGCTAGTAAGGAACACCCGATCCAGCCGGCTTTGGAGGCGCCGCACACGCACCCGGACATCCGACCCAGGAGGACATCCATGTCACCCCGGCTCGACGCCCCGCGCACCCCCACCGCGCCGTCGACATCAGCCCTTCCCCGTCCCGCCGACCCCACACCCGCGCTTCCCCCGTCGCTCGACGGCCCGCTCGACAAGGTCGCCCCCGCCGACGCCCGCGCGCTCTCGAAGGACCTCTTCGCCCGGCTCGCCGAGCTGGAGGAGGGCACCCACGAGTACGCGTACGTCCGCAACACCCTCGTCGAACTCAACCTGGCCCTGGTCCGCTTCGCCGCCGCCCGCTTCGGGACCCGCAGCGAACCCATGGAGGACATCGTCCAGGTCGGCACCATCGGCCTCATCAAGGCCATCGACCGCTTCGAACTCGCCCGCGGGGTCGAGTTCCCCACCTTCGCGATGCCGACCATCATCGGCGAGATCAAGCGCTTCTTCCGCGACACGTCCTGGTCCGTGCACGTCCCGCGGCGCCTCCAGGAACTCCGGCTCGACCTGGCCCGGGCCGGCGACGCCCTCTCGCAGCGCCTCGACCGGGCGCCCACCGTCGCCGAACTCGCCGCCGAACTCGGCCGGACCGAGGACGAGGTCGTCGAGGGCATGGCCGCGAGCAACGCCTACACGGCCGCGTCCCTCGACGCCCAGACCGAGGACGACGACCACGGACAGAACGAGAGCACCCTCGCCGACCGGCTCGGCTACGAGGACCACGGCCTGACCGGCATCGAGTACGTCGCCTCCCTCAAGCCGATGATCGCCTCGCTCCCCGAACGCGAACGGCTCATCCTCTCCCTCCGCTTCGTCACCGGGCTCACCCAGTCGGAGATCGGCGCCGAACTCGGCATCTCCCAGATGCACGTCTCCCGGCTGCTCTCCCGCACCCTCGCCCGGCTGCGCCGCGGACTCACCCTGGAGGAATGACGCCCGCTCCGGGGTCCCGCCCCGGACGACCGGCCCCCCACCCGCGGTGATCCGGTGGAATGACCTCCACCGACCCCCGCGAACCGCCAAGATGGCGACGGAAAGGGCCCGTTCACGGTCTTCGACCACGGACGGGCCCTTCCGTGCGACCACAGCGGGCCGCCGGACGGAGGCTTGTTGACGGGCCGTCCGGAATGGGCGACATTGAGCCCGGGGACTTGGGGGGAATCTGTCATGGTTTCTGCGTACGCGGACCTGGAGGACGGCATGCGCGCGCGGCTCGGGGGCCGGGAGTGCCTCTACGTGCCGTCCTGCCGCCTCGGCCTCTACCTCGCGCTCCGCCGCTGGTGCCCGCCCGGCGGCCGGGTCCTCATGTCACCGGTCAACGACGACGTCATCTTCTTCGTCGTGCTCGCCGCCGGCCTCCGGCCCGTCCAGGCACCGCTCGACCCCCGCGACGGCTCCCTCGACCCGGCGGCCGTCCCCGACGCCGTGTGGTCCGGGCTCTCCGCCGTCCTCACCACCAACCTCTACGGCAACCCCGACCCGGCGCCCGCCCTGCGCGAACGCTGCGACCGGCTCGGCATCCCGCTCCTGGAGGACGCCGCCCACGCCATCGGCTCCACCGTCGGCGGCCGCCCGGTCGGCGCCTGGGGCGACGCCGCCGTCTTCAGCCTCTCCAAGCACACCGGCGCCAAGACCGGCGGCTTCCTCGCCGTCGCCGACCCGGCCCTGCGCGACGGACTCGCCGCCGAACGGGACGCGCTGCTCCACCCGGCCCGGCTCACCAAGGAACTCGCCTACCTGGCCCGCCCGTACGCCGAGTCCACCGCCCGCGCCCTGCGCCTCACCCGGCCCGCGCACGCCGCCCTGCGCGCCCTCGGCCTGCACGAACGGCCCGCCGTCCGGATGCCGTTGCGCCCCGAGGAGCTCGACCGGGCCCTCGGCGCCGCCCCCTCCCTCGACCCCTTCCACTCCTGGGTCCGGGTCGACCTGCACGACTACCGGCTCCGCCCCGGCACCGGCCGGCTCGGCCGCACCCGCCGGAAGCTCGCCGCCCTCGACACCGTCCTCGACGCCCACCGCGCCGGCACCGCCCGCCTCCTCGCCAGCGAGTACTCCGCCCGGGACCTCCCGGCCGACGGCGCGGCCCCGCCGCTGTTCCGGGTGCCGCTCCTCGTCGAGGACCGGGACGCCGCCGTCGCCGCGCTCGCCCGCCGCCGGATCACCGTCGGCTACCTCTACGACCCGCCGCTCGACGCCTACGCCGGGGAACGCTTCACCGACCCCTCCCCCGCCCCGGAGGGCGCCGCCTGGTTCGCCCGGCACGCCCTGCCCGTGGACCCGCGCCGCGCCGACGAGGCGCTCGCCGGGCTGCTCGCCTCCGGCGCCCGGCCCGCCGTGCCCTCGCCCGCCCTCGGCGGCGCCCGGTGACCGAGACCGTACGGACCCGGGGCGCCGACCCGGACGCCCCCGGGCAGCCCGGCGACGGCACCACCGAGGCGAAGGGCGGCGACGGCGGCTCCGCCGGCGACGACTCGCTCTTCCGCAACGCCTACGCCCTGATGCTCTCCACCGGCGTCTCCGCCGCCCTCGGCCTCGGCTTCTGGCTGGTCGCCGCCCGCTACTACACCGAGGATGCCGTCGGCCAGGGCTCCGCCGCCATCGCCGCCCAGCGGATGCTCGCCTCCATCACGGCCACCACCCTCTCCGGCGCGATCGTCCGCTACGTCCCCCGGGCCGGCCGCGCCACCGGACCGCTCGTGGTCCGCCTCTACCTCCTCAGCACGGTCGTGGTGGCCGCCGCCTCCGGGATCTTCCTGCTCACCCTGGACTGGTGGGGACCCTCGTACGCCCCCCTCGGCACCCTCTCCGCCGGGATCTTCTTCACCCTGTCCTCCGTCGGCTGGGCGCTGCTCACCCTCCAGGACGGCGTCCTCACCGGCCTGCGCAAGGCGTTCTGGGTGCCGGTCGGCAACGCCGTCTTCTCCGTCGGCAAGCTGGTGCTGCTCGTCGCCCTCGCCGCCGCCGTGCCCGTCCTCGGCGTCTTCGTCTCCTGGGCGGCGGCCATCGCGCTCTCCACGGTCCCGCTGGCCTGGCTGGTCTTCCGCCGCCTCATCCCCCAGCAGGCCCGCGCCGACCGGGACCGCGAGCCGCCCACGTACCGCGAGATCGGGCGCTTCGTCGCCGGCGACGCCTTCGGCGCCTTCTTCAGCCTGCTCATGATCAGCCTGCTGCCGGTCATGGTCGCCGTCCGCTTCGACGCCGCGCACAACGCCTTCTTCTACACGGCGTACACCGTCGGCGGCACCATGGAGTTCATGGCCATCAACATGGCCTCCTCGCTCACCGCGCACGCCTCCCACAGCCCCGAGTCCCTCGCCGAGGGCGTCCGGGGCGCACTGCGCCGGATGGTGCTGCTGCTCGTCCCCGTCGTCCTCGTCCTCGTGCTCTTCGCGCCGCTGATCCTCGCCCCCTTCGGCCAGGGCTACACCGACAACGGCTCCACGGTGCTGCGGCTGCTCGCCGCCGGGGCGCTGCCCCGGGTCGCCGTCGAGCTGTACATCGGGGTGCTCCGCGTCCAGGGCCGCACCGGGATGCTCGCCGCCGTCCAGGCCGGCATGTGCGTCCTCGTCCTCGGCGGCGCCGCCGTCCTCCTCGGCCCCTTCGGCATCAGCGGCGCCGGGATGGCGGTCCTGGGCGGCATGACCGTGATGGGCCTGGTCTGCGTGCCGGGACTGCGGGCGGTCCTCAAGGGCCGGACGGGCCCCGCGCCGGAGCCGTCCACCACGCGCCCCCCGGAGCCCGCCGACGACGGCTACGGCACGCAGTGGGCGCGCCAGTCCGCCTATCTGCGCGGCACGGCGGCGCAGGACACGGTGACCCCGGCGTACGGCATCCCCGTGTACGTCCCCCGGCCCCGCCCGCCCGGTCCGGCCCCCGCCCCGGTGCGCCACGCACCGCCGCCGCCTCCCGCCCGCGACCTGTCGGGGCCGGTCGGGTGGGCCCTGCTCGCCGCCGTGGCCGCGGCCTTCTGGCTGCCGCTCGCCGGCGCGCGGCCGCTCGACGCGGCCCGCCTCTCCGGCACGGAGCTGCTGGCCGCGCTGCCGGGGCCGACCCTGCTGGCCGTCCTGCCGCTGCTCGCCCTGGCGACCGCGCCGGTCGCCCCGCGCGCCTTCCGCGGCGGCTACGCGGCGGCGGTGCTGCTCGCCACCTTCCTCGCCCTGCACACCGCGCCGCCGCTGCTGGGCCTGCTCCCGCCGTCCGCCGTCGGGCCCGGCACCGAACTGCTGGGCACCGGACCGGCGCTGTGGGCGGCCCCGATCGTGGCGCAGGCCCTGTGCCTGCTGGTGGCGGCGGCGCTGCTGCGGGTGCTCGGCGCGGGCGGCCGGATCACGGCGGGGGCGGTGTGGGTGCTGGTGTGGGCCGGCTGGGCGGGCCAGCAGTCCTTCGCCGCCGCCCCGCTCCCCCTGCTCCTCGGCCTGTCCGGGGTCACGATGGCGGCGTACGCGATCCGGGGCCTGCGGGCCTGACCGCCGCTCAGCGCGGCAGCGGCTGGCGGAAGTACGGGTCGAGTCCGGCCTCGCGGTAGCCCTGGAGTCCGGCTCCGGCGTCGACGGTGAGGTCGCAGCCGGGCCCGGGCACGGCCCGGTTCCAGTGCACGTACGCCTTGGCCTCCGGCAGGCTCGGCGCGACCTCCGGGATCTTCGCGTACCAGTCCCGCTGGCGCGCCGGGTTCTCCGGGTCGGGGGCGGTGGCGAACTCGGCGAGCATGACGGGCTTGTCGGCGGAGACGTTCGCGCGGAGCCAGTCGTAGGTGGGGCGCTGGCTGGCGTCGAAGTCCCGCCAGGTGTCGGTGCCGTGGCAGAGGTAGTAGTTGTACTGGTCCATGCCGATCCAGTCGACGTACCGGTCGCCGGGGTAGAGCCGCTTCATCTCCTCGGCCATGCCGAGGTAGCCGGAGACGGTCCACACCCAGACGACGTTGTCGGCGCCCAGCTCCCGGAAGCGGTCGTGGAGGTGCCGGTAGGCGGCGACGTACTCGGCGGGGGTGCCGGCGCCCTCCTTGATCCGGGCGTCGACCTCCTGGTCGAAGGAGAGGAAGACCGTCCTGCCGTACTCCTTCACGCGGCGGATCTGCGGGTCGAGGATCTCGGCGTCGTACCGCCCGGAGGCGATGTTCTTCCAGCCGAGCTGGGTCTCGGTCCAGCCCGCGTGGTGGGGTTCCTTCCACACGGTGGACTCCCAGGCGAGCATCAGCAGCCGGTCGCGGCCGAGGGCGCGTTCGTCGTCGGTGAGGAGGGTCCCGTCGAGCGCGTTGCCCGACATGTCGTGGTACGTGTACACGAGGTCGAGCTTGCGGCCGATCTTCCGCTCGAAGGCGTGCACGGGCCGGGTGAGCGAACCGTCCCGGTCGTAGGGGAGGTACGCCCCCCACCAGGCGCCGCAGGGGGCGACGAGCCGGGCGTCGGGCGTGCAGCGGTCGCCGCCCTCGGCGACGGTGGCCCACACCCCTATCCCGGCGGTGAGCGCGCCGACGGCGGCCAGGGCCACCGCGAGCCGTCCGGTGGCGGTGCCCCGGGCGTGCCGGGCGGTCACCGGCCGCCACCGGGCGCCCGCTCGCGGGACAGGAAGGACTCGGCGCCCTCGGGCTCGACGGCGCCTCTGGTGGCGGCGGGCAGCGGAAGGCCGGGGAGCAGGGCGGCGACGGTGGTGAAGGCGGCGAGCGGGAGGAGGAAGGCGGGCACGGAGAATCCTCCGATCAGGAAGAGGAAGGTGGCGGTGAGCGCGGCGAGCGCGAGGCTCAGCGGGGCGGCGAGCGCGAAGGACTCCAGGCGGGCGCCGGGGCGCAGTCCGCGCGGCTGCGGGTGCAGCAGGGCGAGGCCGGGGCCGAGGCAGACGAAGAGGAGGACGGGCGGCCAGCGGAGCACGGAGCCGTCGGGGAGCAGGGTCGCCGCGAGGGCGAGCCAGCCGGAGGCGGCGACGGCCGCTCCGGCCCGGTTCGGGCGGCCGGCCCGGGGCCGGGCGGGGGCGGGGGGCGTGGTCACGAGGCACCGCCTGCGGTGGTGGTCGACGGGGTGTAGGCGAGGACGATCCCGTACGGGGTCTCTTCGACGGTCTCGAAGAGCGGGGACGCCGCGAGCCGTTCGCGCAGCAGCGCGAAGCCGCCGGGCGGCAGCAGTCCCTCGCCGGCGGTGTAGACGTCCTGGGTGCGGGTGAGGACGACGTGGGCGGTCACCCCGCGCGGGATGCGGTCGGCGAGGTAGCGGGCGGGGTCGGCGAGCATCCGTTCGTTCTCGGGGATCTCCTGCTCGCAGAACCACCAGTGCTCGACCTCGTCGTAGCGGTGCAGGGCCTCGGGGAAGGAGCCGGAGGTGGCGAGGAGCAGCCCGCCGGCCGGCATCCGGTCGATGGCACGGGTGACCAGCGCGGACTCGGCGGGCGGGGTGTAGTACATGGCGTCCTTGCCGTAGTAGGCGGGCAGGAAGCCGGCGGTGAGGACGAGCAGGACGGCGGGCAGGGCGACGGCGGTGACCCGGCGGCGGACGAGCGCGCCCCGGCTGCGGCGGGCGGCGCCGGCGGCGGGCAGGAGCGCGGCGGCGGCGAAGAACGCGGCGCCGGGCAGCCCGAAGAGGTAGACGCGGAAGAGCATCTCGCCGCCGTAGTCGTTGACGGCGAAGAGCGGGAGGGGGGCGGCCGAGGCGAGCAGCAGCGGCAGCGCGCTGCGGGTGAGCCGGCGGCGGGCGAGGACGGCGATCCCGGCGAAGAGGACGACGGCGAGGGCCATGGCGATGCCGGCCTTGCCCGCCAGTTCGGGTCCGGGGCCGGTGAGTTGTCCGGTGTAGCCGGCGCGGGAGTTCTGGGTGAGCCGGCCCAGGGACTCCTTGAGGGTGCCGAGGGTCTCCAGGAAGAGCGGGCGGCCCATGGTGAGGTCCCAGGCCAGCATGATCAGGCCGGTGACGGCGAGCAGGCCGAGGTTGCGGTAGCGGCGGGTGAGGCAGAGGGCCGCCAGGACGACGCAGAGCATCACCGGGGTGAGCTGGTGGACGGCGTTGACCGCCAGGATCAGCGGGGACAGGACGAGGACGCCGACGGCCCGCTGCCGGGTGCTGGTGGCGGGCGGCACGGTCGCGGCGGCCGGGTCGAGCGCGGTCCGGTCGCGGAGCCGTCCCGCGCTGCCGGGGCGGACGAAGTGGCGCAGGACGACGGCGAGGACCGTCAGGTGGAGGACGTAGGCGAGGCCCTGCGGGGCGAGGTAGTCCTGGCCGACCCAGTTGGCGAGCTGGAAGATCCAGACGGCGGTCCAGACGAGCCGCCAGTCCTCGGTGAAGGTGCGGTAGAGCAGCACGAGCACCGGGAGGAGGATCAGGCCGAGGACGATGGGCGCCCAGTTGAGGTAGACGGCGGTGGACTCGACGCCGAAGGCGCGGACGAGCGCGGCGTTGAGGGTGAAGAAGCCGGGCCACTGGTCGTAGGCCGACATGTTCCCGGACAGGGCGGCGTGCGGGCGGAGTTCGCCGGCGCCGAGGAGGGTGTTGACGACCGCGTCGTGCTTGGACGCCCACGGGTAGCGCACCGAGTCGTAGAGCACGGCGGGCGCCGCCTTGAGGGCGACGAGCAGCCCGACGCAGTAGACGAGCGGCCAGCCCGGCGCGGTCCCGGCGCGGCGCAGCGCCACCAGGAAGCCCGCGGTGAGGACGGCGAGGGAGGCGTAGAAGGGGACGGGCAGCCGGTCGAGGAGCCCGTAGTCGTCCATGGAGCGGAAGTCGACCAGCGGCAGCGAGATCCCCCACAGGCCGAGGCCGAGCACCAGCAGGGCCGGGGGGAGCCAGGTGAGGGCGGGGTCGGCGGGGCGGGCCGGGCGCGCCGCGGGCGGGCGGCCGCCGTCCTCGCGGTCGGGGGCGGCGGGCCGTGCCGGCACGGCCCCCTCGCTCACGGGTGCCGGCTCCTGGTGGTGCTGTCGCACGACGCGTTCTCCCCCCACTGTCCCCTCGACGAGGCAAGGGAACGTACTTCGGTTCTGTCCCGGTACACAACTCCCGTCTCGCGCACGGGCTTTGTCGATCTTGTCGGTTTCGCTCAGCCCGCGAACTCCGGCCCCTTCACCAGGGCGCGGGCCCTGCGGTACAGCCGCCAGCCGACGGTGGCGGGCGAGTCGGGGTAGGGCGCGACGCGGGCGCCCCGGCCGTCCATCCACGCCTCGACGTCGGCGGCGGTGTGGTCGCGGCGGACGATGAGCCGGGCGATCCGGAACAGCTCGTCGGACGGGGAGCTGAGGGCGTGCCGGACGGCGACGGCGGAGGCGTAGCCGGCGGCCTCGGCGGCGCGGCGGACGGCGGGGCTGTTGTAGCCGTGCGGGTAGGCGAGGTGGCGGACCTCGTGGCCGAGGACGTCCTCCAGCTCGGCCTTGGGCTCGACGAGTTCGCGGCGGAGCGCGGCGGGCCGCAGGGTGTCGAGCTGGGGGTGGCTGAGGGTGTGGGCGCCCACCTCCATGCCGTACTCCTCCAGCCGGGGGGCCTGCGCCAGGCGCATCATCGGCGCGGGCGGCAGCAGGCACGGCCGGTCCGGGGCGAGGGCGCCGGTGGTGAGGTAGGCGGTGGCGGGCAGCGCGCGGGCGGCGAGCGCCTCGGCGGTGGGGCCGGCGAGGTCGGCGAAGCCGTCGTCGAAGGTGAGGACGACGGGCCGGGGCGGCAGCGGGGTGCCGGCGGCGAGGTGCCCGACGAGCGCGCCGACGGTGAGCGGGGTGCGGCCACTGGCCGTGAGGGCGTCGAGGTGGGCGGCGAACCTGCGGGGCGTGACGGTGAACTCGGCGATCCAGGCGGGCGGGTCGTCCATCACCGGGTGGTAGAGGAGGACGGGGACGCGGGTCATCGGGAGGCCCCCCGGGAGAGGCGCGCCCTGAGGTAGCCGACCGGGCCGTGGAGCATGCCGCGCCGCTCCAGGCGGGAGAGGGCGGCGGGCCAGGGGTGGTGCGTCGTGCCGTGCTCGCCGGGGACGCCCGCGCCGGTCCCGCCGCGTTCGGCCGTCATCGCCCGGGCGTGGGCGAGGCCGCGCGGGAGCCGGGCGAGGAGGGCGGGCAGCAGGGCGGGGCGGCGGACCAGGGTGGCCGTGAGGTACGCGGTGAGGCCGGCGCCGTAGCCGTACGCCTGGTTCTCCAGGTCCTGCCAGGTCTCGCGGTGGTGGTGCCAGACGAGGGCGTCGGGCGCGTAGCGGAGCCGGTGCCCGGCGGTGAGGACGGCGACGAAGGCGTACAGGTCGTCGCCGCCGCGCGCGGCCGTCCCAGTGCCGGTGGCCGGGTCGAAGCCGCCGGCGCGGCGCAGCGCGGAGGCCCGGAAGGCCATGTTGGCGCCGGAGCCGAAGCTGCCGGCCGTGAAGGGGAAGAGGGGTTCGTCGGCGGGCGGGCGGGCCGGGTCGTAGAGGCGGGGCGCGAAGCCCTTGGCGAAGCCGCCGTGCGATTCGAGGAGGATCTGCGCGGGGGTGGCGAGCCGGGCGGGCAGGATCAGGCCGGTGACGCAGCCGAGGCCGGGGTCGGCGGCGAAGGGCGCGGCGAGCGCGCTCAGCCAGCGCGGGTCGGCGATGACGTCGTCGTCGGTGAAGGCGAGCACCTCGCCGTCGGCCGCCGCGACGCCGGCGTTGTGCGCGGCGGCGAGCCCGGGGCGGTCCTCGCGGACGTAGCGGACCCGGCCGGCGTACGCCCCGGTGACCAGGTCGTGGGTGGCGGTGGTGCGGGGGGCGTTGTCGACGACGATCAGTTCGTGGTCGGGGTGGTCCTGGGCGAGCAGGGAGTCGAGCGCGCGGGCCAGGGAGCCGGGGCGCTCGCGGGTGGCGACGACGACGGAGGCGCGGGGCGGGACGGTGGCCGTCGCCGGGTCCTCTGCCGCGAGCCGTTCGGCGTCGGTGCGGGGGGTGGTGGCGTCGGCCAGTCGCTTCGCCGCGAGGGCGGCGAAGGCCTCGGCCGGGTCCTCGCCCTCCTCGTAGCGGCCGAGGACCGCGGCGGCGGGGCGGCCGTCGACCCGGACCAGGGCGTAGACGTCGCCGGGGGCGGGCTCCGCGGCGCCGGGAGCGGGGCGGAACCTCGGCGCGGCCGCGCCTAGGTCCAACTCGGCGACCGATATGGCGGCTTGCTGGTTCAACGGGAATCCCCCAGGGACGTGCGGGTGCGAGGCCGGGTGCGGGCCGGTGGCCGGTCGTGCCGCCCCGGCCCTCGCCCGGGCGGGGCGCCGGAGCGCCACCGGCCCGCTAGCGGTCGCCGCGCAGGGCGGCGACGGTGTTCAGGGCCGCGCGGACGCGGGCGGCGACGGCGGGACGGGCGCCGGCGTAGGCGTGGGCGGCGCGGACGGGCTCGCGGCGCAGCCAGTGCAGGGCGGTGCGCGGGTCGGGGCGGGTGACGGCCCCCTCGTACACGGTGAGTTCGCCGGTCTTCAGCGCGTCCTTGTACTCGGCGGCGCCCCGTCCGAGGTCGAGCGTGCCGATCCCGGCCTCCGCCGCGCCGGCGGCCATCCGCAGGTGGAGGATCAGGCCCGGGGAGTACTTGGCGAACTCGGGGTCGTAGGCGGGGAACCAGCAGGACAGGACGGTCTCCGAGCGCAGCCCGAAGTGGGCGGCGACCGGGCGGTCGCCGACGTACAGCACGGACAGGACGCCGGAGCAGCCGGGCGCGCGCTGCGCGTGGAGGCGGCGGACCAGGGTGCTGATCCAGTCCTGGGCGAAGCGGTCGCCGCGCCCGGTCCTGCGGTACTGCGCGGACTTCCACTCCATGAGGGTGCGCAGGGCGGCCGGGTCGCGCTCGTCGAAGACGAACCGGACCTCGCCGTCGGCCTGCCGGGCCAGCCGGCGGTCCTTGGCGAGGGTCGTCCTCAGGAACTTGGGCGACTGGACGCGCAGCAGCGCCTCGTACGCCGGGTAGCCCTCGCCGACGTCGATGACGGGCGAGGCGAAGGACTCGTCGGCGGCGCCCTCGAAGACGGGCTGCCCGGTCTCCAGGTTGTCGTACTCCCAGAAGACCAGCCCGCAGGCCCGCAGCAACGCCTGGGTGCCGGGCCGCAGTCCGGGCCGGAAGATCCCGCCCTGGCTGTCGGAGACGCCGAAGCCGATGGCCCGGCCGCGCCCCAACGGGCCCTTCTCGTACGGGAAGAAGCCGACCGGCTCGCCGTCCTCCCACCACACCGCGACCCGGGAGCGGGGCCGCACGGCTCCGACGGCGAGGGTGAACTCCGGTTCCATGAAGGGGTTCGCGGGGGCGCCGGACTTGGCCCTCAGGCCCCGCCACGCCTCGATCTCGCGCTCGCCCAGCTCCCCGGGCCGCGCGATCCGCACACGCCAAGCACCCACCTAGTGACCCCCCGGTCGTCCCCCTGAGCACTGCCAGGACAGGACGGTACCGGCCCGAACCCCTCCCCGGCAGGCATACTCGGCCTTTCGATCACGGAGGGGGACGAGGGTGACCGGGATGCCGCTGGGACGGGGCCGCACGGCCGACGTGTACGCGACCGACGACGGGGCCTGGGTGCTGCGCCGCTACCGCGACGGCGGGGACACGGCGCGCGAGGCGGCGCTGATGGTCCGGCTCGCGGAGGCCGGCTACCCGGTCCCGGCGGTCCGCCGGGCGGCCGGACCGGACCTGGTCATGGAGCGGCTGCGCGGCCCGTCGCTGAGCGAGGCGGTGCTGTCGGGGACGCACACGCCGGAGGAGGCCGGCCGGCTGCTCGCGGAGCTGTTGGACCGTCTGCACGCCGTGCCGGGCGGGGTGGCCCACCTGGACCTGCACCCGGAGAACGTGCTCCTCGCGGAGCGGGGCCCGGTCGTCATCGACTGGCGCACGGCGCGGGAGGACACCGACCCGGGTCTGGACCGCGCGATGACGGCGCTGCTCCTCGCGGAGGTCGCCGTCTCCCCCGCCCCCTACGCCGGGGGCGCCGCGGCCGCGCTCGCCGCGCTCCTCGCGGCCTGTGCCGGCCCGCTCCGGCTCGCGGAGGCCCGTGCCCTCCGGGCCGCCGACCCGCACCTGACGGAGGCGGAGGTGGCCGGTCTGGGGCGGGCGGTGGAGCTGGTGCGGGGGGCGTAGCCGTCAGGACCTGTCGGCGCGGCGGATGTCGGTGATCTCCGGGCCGCCCGCGACCGGGGCGCCGAAGGCGTCGACGCGCACGCCATCGGCGGTGGCGGTGACCTCCAGGGCCAGGTTGTCGTTCGGGGAGAGGTCGCGGAGGTCGACGCGGACCCGGAGGGGACCGTCGCCGGGCATCCGGTGGACGTTCTCCGGCAGGTAGTCGGCGCCGGCCAGCGCCTTCCGCAGCGCGGCCTCGTCGGCCGGGGCGCCGCCGGTGAAGGCCGCGCGGACGCGGTCGGCGTGCGCGTCGGCGGCGCACCGGTCGACCTCGTTCAGGGGCACCTCGTCGTAGGAGACGGTCGCCTCGGGGCCGGGCGGCTCGGGCAGGTCCGTGGGGAGCGGGACGGGCGCGTCGGCGGGCGTCGGCGGCTCCTCGTCGGCCGGGGTCCCCGGCACCGTCTCGGCGAGCTTGCTCACCGCCGGCAGCGGGGGCAGCTCCATCGCGGTGCCCGGGGCGCAGGTGTTCGTGATGCGGATGGCGATCGCCTGGGCCCGCACCGTCGGGTCGGGGTGTCTCTCCAGCTCCTCGCCGGAGAGCATGCGGGGCGACGGGGTCGCGGACGGGGCGGCGGACAGCGCCGCCGACGAGGGCGTCCCCGCGGCGCCCTGCGTGCCGCAGGCGGTCAGGGTCAGCGCGCCGAGGGCGGCGGCGGTGAGGGCGACGGTCTTGAGGAGGCGCTTCGGAGTGGGCATGCCGGAATCATGCGGGCGGGCCGGGACCGCCCACATGAGTACCGCTACTCAACGACCCCGTGCGCACCTCTGAGTCGCCGGTGCGTCAGACGACCCGTACGCCCCCGCGCCAGACCTCCGACACGAGCGGGACGCCCGGCCGGTAGGCGAGGTGGACGTGGGAGGGGGCGTCGAGGAACGCGAGGTCCGCGCGGGCGCCGGCGGAGAGGCGGCCGACGTCGGTGCGGCGGAGGGCGGCCGCGCCGCCCGCCGTGGCGGACCAGACGGCCTCGTCGGGGGTCATGCCCATGTCGCGGACGGCGAGCGCGACGCAGAAGGGCACCGAGGAGGTGAAGGAGGAGCCGGGGTTGCAGTCGGTGGAGAGCGCGACCGTCACCCCCGCGTCCAGCAGGCGGCGGGCGTCCGGCCACTGGGCCCTGGTGGAGAACTCGGCGCCGGGGAGGAGGGTCGCGACCGTGTTCCCCGAGGCCAGCGCGTCCACGTCCGCGTCCGTCAGGTGGGTGCAGTGGTCGGCGCTCGCCGCGTCGAGCTCCACCGCGAGCTGGACGCCGGGGCCGTACGAGAGCTGGTTGGCGTGGATCCTCGGCAGGAGGCCCTTCGCCATGCCGGCGGTGAGGATCGCGCGGGCCTGGTCGCCGTCGAAGGCGCCCTTCTCGCAGAAGACGTCCACCCAGCGGGCGTACGGGGCGCAGGCGTCGAGCATCGGGCCGGTGACCAGGTCGACGTAGGCCGCCGGGTCGTCGGCGTGGTCGGGGGAGACGATGTGGGCGCCGAGGTAGGTCACCTCGTCCGTGTGCTCCGCCGCGATGCGCAGCGCGCGGGCCTCGTCCTCGACCGTCAGGCCGTAGCCGGACTTGGTCTCGAAGGTGGTGGTGCCCTGGCGCAGGGCCTCGCGGAGGTAGCGGGCCACGTTCGCCGACAGCTCGGCGTCGGTGGCGGCGCGGGTGGCCGCGACGGTGGTGCGGATGCCGCCCGCCTTGTAGGGCTGCCCGGACATGCGGGCGTTGAACTCGGCGGTGCGGTCGCCCGCGAAGACGAGGTGGGAGTGGGAGTCGACGAAGCCGGGGAGGACGGCGCGTCCTTCGGCGTCGACCCGCCGGTCCGCGTCCGGGGCCTGCGCGGCGGGGCCCGCCCAGGCGACCCGGTCGCCGTCCAGGACCAGGGCGGCGCCCTCGACCAGGCCGAGGGGACCTTCGCCGACCGCGGGGTCGTTCGTGACCAGGCTGCCGATGTTGGTGATGACCGTGGTCGTCATGGGTGCTCTCCGGTGGGGGGCGGGGGGGTGGGCGGGCCGGTGGCCGGGGTCAGTCGCGCAGGGCGGCGATCGCGGCCGCCAGGGCGCCCGCCGTGTCGGGTACGGAGACGTGGGCGCCGTCGCGGACGACGGTCCGGCCGCCGACCACCACGTGCCGGACGTCGGCGGCGCTCGCCGCGAAGACGGCCGTCTCGGGGGCCAGCCGCGGGACGGGTCCCGCGGTGCGGACGGTGTCGAGGGCGATGGTGGTGAAGTCGGCGAGGGCTCCCGGCTCCAGGGTGCCCGCGTCGTTCCAGCCGAGGGCCGCGTGGCCGTCGGCGGAGGCGGCGCGGAGCAGCGCGGCGGCCGTCCAGTGACCGCGGATGTGGGTGCGCAGGCGCTCGTTGAGCTCCATCGCGCGGGCCTCCTCCAGGAGGTCGATGACGGCGTGGCTGTCGCTTCCGAGGGAGAGCGGGGAGCCGGCCTTCTGGAGGGCGACGGCGGGTCCGATGCCGTCGGCGAGGTCGCGTTCCGTGGTGGGGCACATGCAGGTGCCGGTGGAGGTGGAGCCGACGAGCGCGATGTCGGCTTCCGTCATGTGGGTGTTGTGGACGCCGGTGGTGCGGGGGCCGAGGACCCCGTGGTCGGCGAGGAGCCGGGTGGGGGTGACGCCGTGGGCGGCGTGGCACGCCTCGTTCTCGGCGGTCTGCTCGGAGAGGTGGACGTGGAGCGGGGCCCGCCGCTCCTCGGCCCAGCGGGCCACCGTCGACAGCTGGTCGGCGGGGACGGCCCGGACGGAGTGGATCGCCGCGCCGACGCGTACGCCGTCCCGTTCCTTGAGGTCCGAGACGCGCTCCGCCCACTTCTCGGCGGTGCCGTCGGAGAAGCGGAGCTGGTGGTGGTCGGGGGCGGCGCCGAAGCCGGCGGAGAGGTAGGCGGTGTCGAGGAGGGTGATCCGGACGCCGGCCTCGCGGGCGGCGGCGATCAGGGCCTCGCCCATGGCGTTGGGGTCGTCGTAGGGGGTGCCGCCGGGGGCGTGGTGGAGGTAGTGGAACTCTCCGACGGCGGTGATGCCGGCCAGCGCCATCTCGGCGTACACGGCCCGGGCGAGCGCGAAGTAGCTGTCCGGGGTGAGCCGCTGGGCGACGGTGTACATGACCTCGCGCCAGGTCCAGAACGTGCCCGAGCCGACCTGGACGGTGCCGCGCAGGGCCCGGTGGAAGGCGTGGCTGTGGGCGTTCGCGAGACCCGGGACGGTGAAGCCGCGCAGGACGGTGGCGCCGGGCGGCGGGGCGTCCACGCCGGTGCGGACGGCGGCGATCCGGCCGTCGGTCACGTCGAGGGCGACGCCCGGCTCGGCGTAGCTGCCGAGCCAGGCGTGTTCCAGCCAGTACGTCGTCGTCAGCGGCACGCCAGGTCCTCCAGTACGTCGGCGAGGGCGCGGACCCCGGCCACGCAGTCGTCCTCTCCGGCGGTCTCGGCCGGGGAGTGGGAGACGCCGGTGGGGTTGCGCACGAACAGCATGGCGGTCGGGATGGACGCGGACAAAATACCCGCGTCGTGTCCGGCGCCGGTGCCGAGGACGGGCGTCTTCTCGCCCAGGACGCGGCTCAGCTCGTCGCGCAGGGCGTGCGAGAAGTCGACGACCGGGGTGAAGGACTCGCGGACGACGGCGAGGTCGATGCCGTGCTTGGCCGCGTAGTCGCGGGCGGCGGTCTCGATGCCGGTGACGACCGCGTCCAGGGACTCCTGGTCGGCGGCGCGGGCGTCCAGCCAGCCGCGCACCAGCGAGGGGATGGCGTTGACGCCGTTGGGCTCGACGGAGATCTTGCCGAAGGTGGCGACGGCGCCCGCGAGTTCGGCCTCGCGGCGGGCGGCGAGGACGGTCTCGGCGTACGTCAGCATGGGGTCGCGGCGGTCGACGAGCCGGGTGGTGCCCGCGTGGTTGGCCTCGCCGGCGAAGTCGTACCGCCAGCGGCCGTGCGGCCAGATGGCGGAGGCGATGCCGACGGCGTCGCCGGAGAGGTCGAGGGCGCGGCCCTGCTCGACGTGCAGCTCGACGAAGGCGCGGATGCGGCCGAGCCGCTCCGGGTCGGCGCCGATCCGCGAGGGGTCGTGGCCGGCCGCCTCCATGGCCTGCGGCAGGGAGACGCCGTCGGCGTCGCGGAGCTCGTACGCCTTCTCCCTGGTCAGCTGACCGGAGGTGAGGCGGGAGCCGACGCAGGCGAGGCCGAAGCGGGCGCCCTCCTCGTCGCCGAAGTTGACGATGGCGAGGGGCCGCTTGAACGAGACGCCGCGGGCGCGGAGTTCGTCGAGGGCGGCGAAGGCGGAGACGACGCCGAGGGGGCCGTCGAAGGCGCCGCCGTCGGGGACGGAGTCCAGGTGGGAGCCGGTGACGACGGCGTCGCCCGCGGTGGGGTCGCCGAGCCAGGCCCACTGGTTGCCGTTGCGGTCGGTCTCGACGTCCAGGCGGCGGGCCTCGGCCTGCATCCGGAACCAGAGCCGGCAGTCGGCGTCCGCCTCGGTCCAGGCGTAGCGGCGGTAGCCGCCCGAGGCGGCGCTGCGGCCGAGGGGCCGCAGCGACCGCCACATGGCGTGGAAGGTCTCGCTCACGCCTGGTCGCCCTCGCGCATCGGGACGCGGACGCCCTTCTCGTCGGCGACCCGCTCGGCGATGTCGTAGCCGGCGTCGACGTGCCGGATGACGCCCATGCCGGGGTCGTTGGTGAGCACGCGGCGGATCTTCTCGCCCGCGAGCTTCGTGCCGTCGGCGACGGAGACCTGGCCGGCGTGGATGGAGCGGCCCATGCCGACGCCGCCGCCGTGGTGGAGGGAGACCCAGGAGGCGCCGGAGGCGACGTTGACCATGGCGTTGAGCAGCGGCCAGTCGGCGATGGCGTCGGAGCCGTCGAGCATGGCCTCGGTCTCGCGGTACGGGGAGGCCACCGAGCCGCAGTCGAGGTGGTCGCGGCCGATCGCGAGGGGGGCGGCGAGGGTGCCGTCGGCGACCATGTCGTTGAACATGGCGCCGGCCTTGTCGCGCTCGCCCTGGCCGAGCCAGCAGATGCGGGCCGGGAGGCCCTGGAAGTGGACGCGCTCGCCGGCCATCTTGATCCAGCGGTGCAGGGACTCGTTCTCCGGGAAGAGGTCGAGGATCGCCTTGTCCGTCTTGTGGATGTCGCTCGCCTCGCCGGAGAGGGCGGCCCAGCGGAACGGGCCCTTGCCCTCGCAGAACAGCGGGCGGATGTACGCCGGGACGAAGCCGGGGAAGGCGAACGCGCGGTCGTAGCCGGCCAGCTGGGCCTCGCCGCGGATGGAGTTGCCGTAGTCGAAGACCTCGGCGCCGGCGTCCATGAAGCCGACCATGGCCTCGACGTGCTTCGCCATCGACTCGCGCGAGCGGCGGGTGAAGCCGGCCGGGTCCTTGGCGGCGGCGTCGGCCATGTCCTCGAAGGCGACGCCGACCGGGAGGTAGGACAGCGGGTCGTGGGCGGAGGTCTGGTCCGTCACGATGTCGACGGGCGCGCCCTCGGCGAGCATCTGCGGGAGCAGCTCGGCGGCGTTGCCGAGGAGGCCGATGGAGAGCGGGCGGCGGGCGTCGCGCGCCTCGGTGGCCAGCTGGAGGGCGTGGGCCAGGTTGTCGGCCTTGACGTCCAGGTAGCGGTGCTCGATGCGGCGCTCGATGGCGCGCGGGTCGACGTCGATGCAGATGGCGACGCCGTCGTTCATCGTCACGGCCAGCGGCTGGGCGCCGCCCATGCCGCCGAGGCCGGCGGTGAGGGTGATGGTGCCGGCGAGGGTGCCGCCGAACTTCTTCGCGGCGACGGCGGCGAAGGTCTCGTAGGTGCCCTGGAGGATGCCCTGGGTGCCGATGTAGATCCAGGAGCCGGCCGTCATCTGGCCGTACATGGTGAGGCCGAGGGCCTCCAGGCGCCGGAACTCCTCCCAGTTGGCCCAGTCGCCGACCAGGTTGGAGTTGGCGATGAGGACGCGGGGCGCCCACTCGTGGGTCTGCATGACGCCGACCGGGCGGCCGGACTGGACCAGCATGGTCTCGTCCTGCTTGAGGGTGCGCAGGGTGCGGACCATGGCGTCGAAGGAGCGCCAGTCGCGGGCGGCCTTGCCGGTGCCGCCGTAGACGACGAGCTTGTCGGGGTGCTCGGCGACCTCGGGGTCCAGGTTGTTCTGGAGCATCCGGAGGGCGGCCTCCTGCTGCCATCCCAGGGCGCTCAGTTCCGTACCGCGCGGGGCCCGTACGGGGCGGGGTCCTGACATGGCGGTGCCTCCTCGAATGTCGTTCAGATATTCACATCCTGGCTTGCTGAATAGTTGTAGTCAACAGGGCGCGGCGCACGGGCCCCGGCGACGGGGACTCCCGCCGCCCGCGCGCACGCCCCCGGACGGGCGCCACCGGATCCCCGCGCGCCCCGGGCGGGCGCCCCGCACGCCCCCGCGCACGCCCCCGTGACGCCCCGCGTCCGCCCCGCCAGGATGGGACCCATGGCCTCCCACCGCCGCGATCTCGCCGTCCGAGCCGCCGTCGCCCAAGGACTCCTGGCGCCCGGAAACCCGGGACACCCCGGACACCCCGGAACCACGGCAGCCCCCGAAGCCGCCGGAGCCGCCACGATCCCCGGCCCTCCCGGCGCCCCCCGCACCCCCGCCGCCCCCGTCGTCGCCCTCCTCGACACCGCCGGCATCCGCGCCTCCGCCGCCGCCCTGACCAGCGCCTTCGCCGCCGTCACCCGGGCCGAGGTGCTGCACGCCTTCGCCGTGAAGGCGTGCCCCCTGGTCCCCGTCCTGCGCCTGCTCGCCGACGCCGGGATCGGCGCCGAGGTGGCCAGCCCCGGCGAGCTGGCCCTCGCCCGCGCCGCCGGGCTGCCCCCGTCCCGCACCGTCCTCGACTCGCCCGCCAAGACGCCCGCCGAGCTGCGCGAGGCCCTCGCCCTCGGGATCGCGGTCAACGCCGACAACCTCCAGGAACTGGCCCGGATCGACGCCCTGGTCGCCTCCGCCCCCACCGCCTCGCCGCTCGGGCTCCGGGTCAACCCGCAGGTCGGCGCCGGGAGCATCGGCGCCCTCTCCACGGCCACCGCCACCTCCAAGTTCGGCGTCGCGCTGCGCGACGAGGGCGCCCGCGAGGCCGTCGTCCAGGCGTACCTGGACCGCCCCTGGCTCACCCGGCTGCACACCCACACCGGCTCCCAGGGCGTGCCGCTCACCCTGATGGCCGAAGGCGTCGGGGCCGCGTACGCGCTGGCCGAGGAGATCAACGCCAAGGCGGGCCGCGCCCAGATCGACACCCTCGACATCGGCGGCGGCCTCCCGGTGAACTTCGCCTCCGACGAGGAGACCCCCTCCTACGCCGACTACGCCCGGCTGCTCGCCGCCACCGTCCCCGGCCTCCTCGACGGGCGCTACCGCCTGGTCACCGAGTTCGGGCGCTCGCTGCTCGCCAAGCACGGCACGGTCCTCACCCGCGTCGAGTACACCAAGACCTCCGGCGGCCGCCCCATCGCCGTCACCCACGCCGGCGTCCAGCTCGCCACCCGCACCGTCTACGCCCCCGAGGCGTGGCCGCTGCGGATCCTCGCGTACGACTCCGGGGGCCGCCCCCGGACCGGCGTGACCACCGTCCAGGACGTGGCGGGCCCGGCCTGCTTCGCCGGCGACCTGCTCGCCGCCGGCCGGGCGCTGCCGCCGCTCCACCCGGGCGACGTGATCGCCGTCCCGGACACCGGCGCGTACGCCTTCGCCCACCACTACGCCTACAACAGCCTGCCCCGCCCGGCCGTGCACGGCTTCACCGTCGCCGACGACGGCACGGTCTCCTTCGCGACCGTCCGCCCCGGACAGACCCCCGAGGAGATCGTCGCCGAGGCGGGCGGCGCGCACGCCGACGCGCTCGTCCGGTAGCGGCGGGCCGGGACAGCCACTTCGATGGAGCCATGACCACCACCACCGTCGTCGTCGAGCGCCGGGTCGCCGCCTCGCCCGGCCGCGTCTGGGAGTCGATCACCGACCTGCCGGACATGCCCCGGGTGCTGTCCGGCGTCCAGAAGGTCGAGGTGCTCACCGAGGGCGGCTTCGGCGTGGGAACCCGCTGGCGGGAGACCCGGAGGATGCTGGGCAAGGAGGCCACGGAGGAGATGACCGTCACCGAGTGCGAGCCGCCCGACCGGTACGTGACGGTCGCCGACTCGCACGGCATGCACTACGTCTCCGAGCTCTCGCTGCGCACCGACGGGCCGGACGCCAGCGTGCTGCGGATGACCTTCTCCGCCCGGCCGGCGCCCGGCCGCCGGCAGAACCCCGTCGCCCGCCTCCTCGCCCGCTTCGGCGCGAAGGCCGTCTCCAAGGCGCTCGCGAAGGACCTGGACGACATCGCGAGGACGGTCGAGAGCCACTACTGACGGCGTCCGCCGGACGCTTCTCTACCTGATTCCGGCCGCGCTTGGGCATGTTCCGATGGAAAATGCCAGAACCCCCTCCCGGGGAGGCGCCGTTCAGTAACGTCACCGTCACTGCCGTTGCTCGCACGCCGTATCGGGAGGGGAACCCGCGTGCCCGGAATCGACGAGTGCCTCATGGAGGCCATGACCCTGCCGGGTGCTCGCGGTGCCTCCCTGGTCGACTGGAACAGCGGCCTCGCGCTCGGGACGGCGGGCGAGTCGCCGGTCGGCGACCACGAGACGACGGCCGCGGAGACCGCGGAACTGGCGCGCGCCGCCGCCGAGTTCGACTCCTTCACCGCCTCGGCCGACGACCCGGACGGCGCCCAGGAGGCCGAGGGCCAGCCGCCCGTAGAAGACCTGATCGTCACCACCCGCGCCGGCTACCACGTCCTCCGCTTCGTCCGGACCTCCTTCGACAGCAGCGTCTTCCTCCACCTCTGGCTCGACCGCGACACCGGCAACCTCGCCCTCGCCCGCATCCGCCTCGGCGACCTCGCCGAGCGGCTGGTCCTGGGATGAGCGTCTCCCCCATGCTCGTGCGGCTCGCGGCGGAGCGTGCCACCGGCGCCCTGCTCCGCGACCACGGCACCCTCTACCTCGTCGACGGCCGCGTCGTGCACGCCGAGAGCCCCGCCTCCCCCGGCATGGACGTCCTGCTCACCACCGCCGGGCGACTGCCCCGCGAGGGCTGGGACGAGGCGGTCGACCGGGCCGGCGCCCACCGCGCGGTCGGCCGCTTCCTCGTCGACAGCGGCCGGCTGCGCGACGGCGAGCTGGAGATCTGCCACCTCGGCGCCGTCTTCGACGCCGCCTTCTTCGCCCTCTCCCCCACCAGCGGCCCCACCCGCTTCCGGTACGGCGTCGGCCACTGGTTCGGCACGGTCCGCCCGGTCTCCGCCGAGGCCGTCGAGCGCGAGACCCTGCGCCGCCGCGAACTCCTCGACGCCGTCTGGCCGTACGCCGCCGTCGACACCGCCCCCGTGGTGCCCCGCCCGGCCGCCCCGGGCCAGGGCGTCGGCGCCCGCCGCCGTGCCCAGCGCGCCGCCGCCGACGGCAAGCGCACCCCCGCCGAGCTGGCCCGGTTCCTCGGCCGCCCCGCCTTCCACACCCTCCTCGACGTCCGCAGGCTCGCCGCCGCCGGACTCGTCGAGACCCCGCTCGACGCGGCCCCCGACGCCACCCCCGCACCGCCCTCCCCGGCCTACGTACCGGTCCCGCCGGTGGCCGACCCCGACATCGCCCTGCTGCGCCGGCTCCGTGACGCCCTGGAGGCACACCTGTGATGAGGCGTGCTCTGCGCCTGCGCGCCGAGAGGAGACAGTTGATGACAGCCGAAGCCGAGGTGCTCGGCGAGCTCAGACGCCTGCGCGCCCGGCTGCCCCAGCTCACCGGGGCCCTCGCGGCCAGCGCCGACGGCCTGGTGCTCGCCCACGACACCGTGGACGGCGCCGCGGAGAGCGTGGCCGCGCTGACCGCCGCCGCCCTCGGCGTCGGCCGGCGGCTCACCGAGTCCACCGGCCAGGGCGGCTTCCGCGAACTCCTCGTCCGCGGCGAGACCGGCTACGTGGCCACCTACGCGGCCGGCGGCTCCGCCGTCCTCACCCTCCTCGCCGAGCCCCGCATCAACGTGGGCCGGCTCCACCTGGAGGCCCGCCGCTCCAGCGCCCGCATCGGCACCCTGGTCGACGGCGCGCTGGACCGCCGCGACCTCCCCTGACCCAACCACCCCTCACTCGGAGAAACCGAACCGACCCAGAAGGAAGCGACACCATGGCGAACACCGAGACCTCCCTCAAGGAAGCGGCCGCGATCGAGGGCGCGATCGGCGCGGCCCTCGTCGACTACACCAGCGGCATGGCACTCGGCACCATCGGCGGCGGCAAGGAGCTCGACCTGACCGTGGCCGCCGCCGGCAACACGGACGTGGTCCGGGCCAAGGTCCGGACGATGGAGATGCTGGGCATCCAGGAGGAGATCGAGGACATCCTGATCACCCTCGGCACCCAGTACCACCTCATCCGGCTGCTCAAGTCGCGCGGCAGCAACGGCCTGTTCCTCTACCTGGCCCTGTCCAAGGACCGGGCCAACCTGGCGATGGCCCGCCACCAGCTGAAGAAGATCGAGGCCGAACTGGACATCTGACCCGGCACCGGGCCTCCCCGGCCCGGGTCACTCCACGAAGAGCCCCCGCTCCGCCGCCTTCGCGTCGAACTGCTCCAGACGCGCCTGCGCGTCCGGCAGCTCGTCCGCCATGGCCTCCAGGAGGACCCGGCCGAGGAGCATCGGCGCGCAGGCGGTGTCGAAGGCCAGACCGGTGCCGACGGCGGCCGGGATGAGCAGGTCGGAGTGGGCGGCGACGGGCGCGAAGGCGGACTCGGCCACGGTCACCACCGTGAGCCCGGCCGCCCGCGCGTACTCCAGCGCCTCCACGACCTCGCGCGGGTGGCGGGGCAGCGCGAAGCAGAGCAGCGCGGTGGCCCCGGCCCGTACGGCCGCGTCGATCCGGTCCGTGAGCATCGAGCCGCCCTCGTCGAGCAGCCGGACGTCCGGGTGCACCTTGGCGGCGAAGTAGGCGAAGCCGCGGGCCTGCGAGGAGGCGGCGCGCAGACCGAGGACGAGCAGCGGTCGGGAGCCGGCGAGCAGCCGTCCGGCGCGCTCCACGGGCGCGGGGTCGGCGAGCAGCCCGGCGAGGTGCCGCAGGTTCTCGATCTCGGCCAGGACGGCCTGCTGGTACTCGTTGTGCCCGGCGTCCTCCCCGGCCGCGGCCGCGGGCCGCTCGGGGGGCGCGACCTCCCGCAGGTGGCGGCGGAGCGCCGGGTAGCCGTCGAAGCCGAGGGCGACCGCGAAGCGGGTCACGGAGGGCTGGCTGACGCCGGCCAGCTCGGCGAGTTCGACGCTGGAGAGGAAGGGCGCGTCGGCGGCGCGCCGGACCATGCAGTGGGCGATCCGCCGCTGCGTGGGCGTGAGCCGGTGCCCCTCGAAGAGCGCCTGGAGCCGCCCGGCCGGGCTGTCGCTCATACCGTCCCCCTTCATCCCATTCATCCCTGACCCTGTCTGCATAAGGATATGCAGAGACGCCGGGACGGCAGGGAAAGGCGTCATGGTCACGCCACGACTTCCGGTTCGTCCGAGGGCTGTAACAAACGCGGGACGCCGGTGGCCCCCCACCCCCACGCGGAAAGAATAGCCATGTCGCTCACAGACGGGCCGGCTCCCGGCCGGCCACCGGGGGAAGAGGAAACGACATGAACTCCACCACGTTCAGGGCCCGTTCAGGACGCCGCGGTCTGCGTGGCGCCGCGCTCGGCGCGGCCGTGGTCGCGGCCCTGCTGACGACCACCGCCTGCCAGGGCGACGACACCGGCGCCGCGGGGCCGAGCGCCGGCGCCCCGTCGACCGCCACCCCCTCGGGCTCCGCGTCGGCCGACGGCAGCACGCCGACGACCGCCTCCCCGTCGAACGACTCGGGCACCGGCACCGCCGACCCGACGGCCACCGGGACCGGCGACAGCGGCGAGACCGGCGGCGGCAACGGCACGCGCTACGCGGACTGCGAGGCCGACGGGCTCTCCACCGCGGTCGAGCTCCAGGACCCGGCCGGGGAGACCCCCCGCCACTTCCTGCTGACGGTCACCAACGGCTCGAAGACGCCCTGCGTCCTCAACGAGGCGCCGATCCTGCGCCTCAAGGCCGGGAACGACGCCCCGATCGTCGAGACGCTCGGCGAGCCGGACACCGAGCCCGTCGTCGTCGAGGGCGGCGGCAAGGCCTACGCCGGCCTGTACGTCTTCGGCAACGACGAGGGCGGCGAGGCGGAGTACGACCAGTCCGACCGCTTCACGGCGACGCTGGTCGCCGGCGAGGGCACCGAACTGCGCGGCACGCTCGTCTTCGACCTTCCCGACGGCCTGGACACGGTCTCGGTGGACGACGCGGCGCGGGTGAACGGCTGGGCCGGGACCGAGGGCCTGGCGATGCGCCCGATCACCCAGCTCTGACCGCACGGGCCGGGGAAAGTCTGACGCGGGGACCGCCGCACCCCCATCGCTGGGGGGCGGGACGACGGCGGTCCCCGCGGGGGACACGGGCCCGGGTCAGGGCCGGTCTCCGCGTCCGCGGCGTCTTCAGAGGTCCGGGAGCCGCTCCGGAAGTTCTGTGACGCCGACGAGGAACACTCTGCCGGAGGCGTGTTAAGCGGGTGCTGCGCGGACGTGACGCGCTCGTACCGTTTGCGCGAACGCCCGAGCGAACACCCGCCACACCCTCCGGGGTGCTACTTCGCGCCGCCGTTGGCCAGGAAGGCGAGCAGGTCCTGACGGCTGACGACACCGGTGGGCTTGCCCTCGACCAGGACGATCGCGGCGTCGGCACCGCCGAGCACCGACATCAGGTCGGCGACCGGCTCGCCGGAGCCGACCTGCGGCAGCGGCGCGGACATGTGCTGCTCCAGCGGGTCCTCCAGGGACGCCTGCTTCGTGAAGAGGTGGTCCAGGAGCTCCCGCTCGACGACCGAGCCGATGACCTCGGCGGCCATCACGTCGGGGTGGCCGGCGCCGGGCTTCACGATCGGCATCTGGGAGACGCCGTACTCGCGCAGCACCTCGATGGCCTGGCCGACGGTCTCGTCCGGGTGCATGTGGACCAGCGAGGGCATGACGCCCTCCTTGTGCCGCAGCACGTCGGCGACGGTGGCCGTGGAGGTGTCCTCCAGGAAGCCGTAGTCGGCCATCCACTCGTCGTTGAAGATCTTCGACATGTAGCCGCGGCCGGAGTCCGGCAGCAGGACGACGACGACGTCGTCCGGGCCGAGCTCCTTGGCGACCTCCAGGGCGGCGACCACGGCCATGCCGCAGGAGCCGCCGACCAGCAGGCCCTCCTCCTTGGCGAGGCGGCGGGTCATCTGGAAGGAGTCCTTGTCGGAGACCGCGACGATCCGGTCCGTGACGTTCCGGTCGTAGGCGGTCGGCCAGAAGTCCTCGCCGACGCCCTCGACCAGGTACGGACGGCCGGAGCCGCCGGAGTAGACGGAGCCCTCGGGGTCGGCGCCGATGACCTTGACCCGGCCGTCGCTCGCCTCCTTCAGGTAGTTGCCGGTGCCGGAGATGGTGCCGCCGGTGCCGACGCCCGCCACGAAGTGGGTGATCTTCCCCTCGGTCTGCTCCCACAGCTCGGGACCGGTGGTCTCGTAGTGCGAGCGCGGGTTGTTCGGGTTGGAGTACTGGTCGGGCTTCCAGGCGCCCGGCGTCTCGCGGACGAGGCGGTCCGAGACGTTGTAGTACGAGTCCGGGTGCTCCGGGTCGACGGCCGTGGGGCAGACGACGACCTCGGCGCCGTAGGCCCGCAGCACGTTGATCTTGTCGAGGGACACCTTGTCCGGGCAGACGAAGATGCACTTGTAGCCCTTCTGCTGGGCCACGATCGCCAGGCCGACGCCGGTGTTGCCGGACGTGGGCTCGACGATGGTGCCGCCGGGCTTCAGCTCACCGCTCTGCTCGGCCGCCTCGATCATCCGCAGCGCGATGCGGTCCTTGACCGACCCGCCGGGGTTGAAGTACTCGACCTTGGCGAGGACGGTGGCCTGAATGCCGGCCGTCACGTTGTTGAGCTTCACCAGCGGGGTGTTGCCGACGAGGCTGATCATCGAGTCGTGGAATTGCACCGTGTTCTCCGGGGTCTCCGTAATGGTGTGGCCAGCGTATGCGTAGTCGGGACTCCTTTCGGGGCAGTAGACCCTGAACGGCTTGAAGGACCTGTACGGCTCGAAGGAGGTGACGCCCCCGATGTCCAGGGCGAGGGTGGCACGCCGGATCGCGGCGGGAGCGGCGTACGGCGGCGGGAGCATCGGTCTGATCGGTGTGGCCGCGGTCGGGGTGCTGCTGGCGGAGGCGCAGCTCGCGAAGCGGACGGTGGGCACGGGGACGGCTCCCCTGCCGCCGGCGACGGACGGTCTGTACGGCAGGGCCTTCGGCACGGAGGACCCGCTCCGGCTCGCCCTTCTGGGTGATTCCACGGCGGCCGGCCAGGGGGTGCGCCGGGCGGGGCAGACCCCGGGCGCGCTGCTCGCCTCGGGGCTCGCGGCGGTCGCGGAGCGCCCGGTGGCGCTGAAGAACGTGGCGCTGTCGGGGGCCCGCTCGGACGACCTGGAGCGGCAGGTGTCCCTGCTGCTCGCGCAGCCGCTGGGCCCCCCGGACGTCTGCGTGATCATGATCGGGGCGAACGACGTGACGCACCGGATGCCCGCGACGGAGTCGGTGCGGCTCCTGGCGGCGGCGGTGCGGCGGCTGCGGACGGCCGGCGCGGAGGTGGTCGTCGGCACCTGCCCGGACCTGGGCACGATCGAGCCGGTCTACCAGCCGCTGCGCTGGCTGGCCCGCCGGGCCTCCCGGCAGCTGGCGGCCGCGCAGACGATCGTGGTGGTGGAGCAGGGCGGGCGGACGGTGTCGCTGGGCGACCTGCTGGGGCCCGAGTTCGCGGCGAACCCGCGCGAGATGTTCGGGGTGGACCTCTTCCACCCGTCGGCGGAGGGGTACGCGACGGCCGCGATGGCGGTGCTGCCGACCCTGTGCGCCTCGCTCGGCGTGTGGCCGGAAGCGGACCGCCCGGAGGCGGACCGCAGCGAGGGCATGCTGCCGGTGGCGAAGGCTGCGGCCGCGGCGGCGCGGCAGGCCGGTACGGAGGTGACCGGGGCCCGGGCGCCCTGGGCGCTCCTGAAGCACCGGCGCCGGCGGCGCCTGACGGAGGCGCCGGAGGGCGCGGAGGCGCCCGGGGGCGCGGCGGCGGAGGGGGCGGGGAGCGGGGAGCCCGGGGACGTGCGGAAGGGGCGCGGGGAGCCGCTGCCGCAGGACTCCCCGCGGACCTGAGCAAGCGCTTAGAAAAGAGGCCCTCGTCACACGCCGTTGCCGGTGACCCCGCGCGGTACGTCCGGGTAACTTCCCAGTGAGCCCGACCGCCACCAGACCCCTGGAGCCGTGATGCCCGAAGCCGTGATCGTCTCGACCGCCCGTTCCCCCATCGGCCGGGCCTTCAAGGGCTCCCTGAAGGACCTGCGCCCCGACGACCTCACGGCCACGATCATCCAGGCCGCGCTGGCCAAGGTCCCCGAGCTGGACCCGCGCGACATCGACGACCTGATGCTGGGCTGCGGCCTCCCCGGCGGCGAGCAGGGCAACAACCTGGGCCGCATCGTGGCCGTGCAGATGGGCATGGACCACCTGCCGGGCTGCACGATCACCCGCTACTGCTCCTCCTCGCTCCAGACCTCCCGGATGGCGCTGCACGCGATCAAGGCGGGCGAGGGCGACGTCTTCATCTCGGCGGGCGTCGAGATGGTGTCCTCCTTCGTGAAGGGCAACTCGGACTCGCTGCCGGACACCCACAACCCGTTCTTCGCCGACGCCGAGGCCCGCACCGCCGAGGTCGCCGCGTCCGAGGGCTCCTCCTGGCACGACCCGCGCCAGGACGGCCTGGTCCCCGACGCGTACATCGCGATGGGCCAGACCGCGGAGAACCTCGCCCGGATGAAGGGCATCAGCCGCCGGGAGATGGACGAGTTCGGCGTCCGCTCGCAGAACCTCGCCGAGCAGGCCATCAAGAACGGCTTCTGGGAGCGCGAGATCACCCCGGTGACGACCCCGGACGGCACCGTCGTCGCCACCGACGACGGCCCGCGCGCGGGCGTCACCCTGGAGGGCGTCTCCGGCCTCAAGCCGGTCTTCCGCCCCGACGGCCTGGTCACCGCCGGCAACTGCTGCCCGCTGAACGACGGCGCCGCCGCGCTCGTGATCATGTCCGACACCAAGGCGCGCGAGCTGGGCCTGACCCCGCTGGCCCGGATCGTCTCCACCGGCGTCTCCGGCCTCTCCCCCGAGATCATGGGCCTCGGCCCGGTCGAGGCGTCGAAGCAGGCCCTGAAGCGCGCCGGCCTGACGATCGGCGACATCGACCTCGCCGAGATCAACGAGGCGTTCGCCGCCCAGGTCATCCCCTCCTACCAGGACCTCGGCCTGGACCTGGACAAGGTGAACGTCAACGGCGGCGCCATCGCCGTCGGCCACCCCTTCGGCATGACGGGCGCGCGCATCACCGGCACCCTGATCAACAGCCTCCAGTTCCACGACAAGCAGTTCGGCCTGGAGACCATGTGCGTCGGCGGCGGCCAGGGCATGGCGATGGTCATCGAGCGACTGAGCTGAGCCGCGGCGGAGGGTAGGGGCCGCCCGAGGAACGAGGGCGGCACCTGCCCACAGCGGAGGCGACGCTCAGTGCGACCACGGGATCGAGCGACTGAGCCGAGCCGCGGCGGAAGCGACGCTCAGTGTGGCCACGGGATCGAGTGACCGAGCTGAGCCGAGCCGCCTCCGCTCTCCACGGGCCGAACGCGTCAACCTCCTCGCGTCCAAGCCGTGACCGAATCTCCCCCAGGATGTGACATACATCCCGGGGGAGTTCGTTTTCGCAGGTCAGAGTAGTTCTGGGACTAAACACCCGGCCGAAATACCTGTCCGTTTCGTGACGTAATGCACTGACAGGGGGTCCCGGGCCGCGACAAGCTGATGTAGGAAGTCGGGGGATCGACTCGAATCGGGAGTACGTCAGTGAGCGCCATGTCTCTTGCCCTGCTGCTGACCACGGCCGCTGCCACGGCCGTGGGCGCTGCTGCCCTGCACCACGTGCGGGGTCTCCGCCAGGAGGTCACCGCCCTGCGCACCGAGCTGGCCGCCGGCCGCGGCGTGACGGTCCCCGCGGCCCGCACCACGCCCGCCGCCGAGATACGGGCCGCGGTCGCGGAGGCGCTGGCCGAGGAGCGCGAGCGCGAGCTCGCCGAGGCGCGGGCCTTCTGGGCCGCGCAGGAGGCCCGGGACGCGGCCGACGCGCCCTCCGCCCTCCTCGGCGGTCTGGGCGGCGAGGAGTCCACCGGCCTCTTCGTGCCGCGCCAGACGGACTTCGTGGGCCTGGAGGCGATGGCCCTGGAGGCCATGGAGGCCGAGGCCGCCGCGCTCGACGGCGTCGTCGACCCGGTGGACGACTTCCCCGAGTACCCCGAGGACTCCGCGGAGCTGGCCGCCGCCCGCCGCCGCCACCCCTCGCACCCGGACTTCGTGCCGGTGCAGACGCCGGTGGTCACGGACCACGAGCGGACGGTGGCGCGCCTGGAGGAGCTGGCCGACACGGCCACGGCCCTCACGGACGTCCGCCCGGGACCGCTCGGCACTCTGGACGTGTACGTCTTCGCCGACGGCACCACGCTCTGCATGACCCCGGGCCACCGCGAGACCGCGGAGCGCCTCGCGGAGGCCCTCCGGGCCGGCCGCAGCCCGGTCCTCCTCGGCGGCTCGGGCGTCTCCGGCGCCTTCGCCCTGACGTTCTCGTACGGCGAGTCCGACGAGGAGAACGTCTACATCCTCGCGGACCGCGTCATCGCCTCGCTGTAGCCCCCTCGGGGCCCTTCACAGCCCCGCGCGCTCCCGCGCCTCCCGCACCAGCCTCACGGCCTCGTCCAGCTCCCGTTCGCGGGAGGGGGACGGGGCCGTTCTCAGGATCTCGGCGAGGTCGGCGCCCGCGACGGCCAGCTGGTCGGCGACGGTGAAGACGCCCGCGTCGGGGATGGTCCTCGGCTCCCGGTCGGGGAACTCCGCGCGCTGGGCGCGCACCGCGAGGTCCCTCGCCAGGGCCAGGCCCTCGGCGGCCGCGCCCCGCTGGAGGCGGCTCTGCGGGGCCACCCGCAGCCGGTCGGCGAAGCGTTCCACGGCGGCGGTCAGTTCACTCGTATCCAGCACCCGGCCGACCCTACCGGGGGCGCCGGGGAGGGACGCGGAAGGGCCCGCCCGGCGAGTGCCGGACGGGCCCTTCCCCCGAGTCACGGGGTGCGTCAGTCGTCGCCCTGGAGGATCGACAGCAGACGCAGCATCTCCAGGTAGATCCACACCAGGGTCATGGTGAGACCGAAGGCGGCCAGCCACGCCTCCTCGCGGGGGGCACCGTAGGTGATGCCGTCCTCGACCTGCTTGAAGTCGAGGGCGAGGAAGCAGGCGCCGAGGATGATGCCGATGACGCCGAAGAGGATGCCGAGGCCACCGCTGCGGAAGCCGAGGCCGTCACCGCCGCCGAAGACGGCGAAGAGCAGATTGACCACCATGAGCAGCATGAAGCCCATGGCGGCGGCCATCACGAAGCCGGTGAAGCGCCGGTTGACCCGGATCCAGCCCATCTTGTAGGCGGTCAGCACGCCGGCGAAGACCGCCATGGTGCCGAGGACCGCCTGGATGACCACGCCGTCGGCGATGTACGTCGAGACGGCGGCGGAGATCACGCCGAGGAAGACGCCCTCGAAGGCCGCGTAGCCCAGGATGAGCGCCGGCGACGGCTTGCGCTTGAAGGACTGCACGAGCGACAGGACGAGCGCGACCAGGGCGGCGCCGATGGCGATGCCGTAGGACTTGCCGAGGTTCGCGGGGTCGACCGGCAGCAGCAGCCAGGACAGGACGGCGGTGAGCACGACCGTGCCGAGCGTCATGGCCGTACGGCTCACGACGTCGTCGATCGTCATCACGTTGCCGCGCGCCTGCTGCGGGGCGCCCGTCTGGACGTCCTGCGGCGCGTAGGGGTTGGTGGCGTACGGGTTGGCCGTCGCACCCTCGGCGTACGGGTTACCGGTCGCGTAGGGGTTCGTTCCGACGGCGGGGCCCCCGGCCTGCGGCTGCTGCGCGTTGAAGCCCGCGTAGCCGTTGTCGCGGCTGAACCCCCGTCGCGAGAAGACCGGGTTGCTGCTCCTCATCTCACTCCTCCATGGACGGCCGCACTGCGCGGCCTTGCGTCAAGGGTAATGCGTAGGCAAAAGAAACTCTCTAGTGCTCGGGGAGGATCTTTTGCGACAACTTTCGATCTTCAACCGGCCACCGGGAGCCCGGGAGGGAGGGGAGGGAGGAGAGGGGCGGAACGCCGGGCCGCAGGGGTCACCTGGGCCCGGGGTGGTGCCCGGAACCGGACTTGAACCGGTACGGCCCGAAGGCCAGCGAGGTTTAAGCTCGCCGTGTCTGCTATTCCACCATCCGGGCGTTGCCGCGAAGCTCCGCGTTGGCACAGGAGCCTATCGGGGCCCTTCCCTCGTTCAGCGGAACGAGCGACCGATGTTGTCTTATTTTATTGACGTCTGAGGGTGCGTCAGTGCAGGTGGGAGGGGTTTTCCCGAACTGTGACGGGGGTCGCAGGCGCAAAGCGGTCACCCCCGGATTGACCAGATCTCGCCGCAGGTGTGTCACGTCCGCCGTCAGGGTCGCCGTCATACCAGAGGAGGAGGAGCGGGACCCCCGGTCCGACCCGAGAGGGCCCCGGGAACGGGCACGTGGGCGGACGACCTGGACAAGAACGTTCGAAACGATGGAGTGGTTCCCGGGACACCGGGTTGCCGCCGATCCGCTCGACCGTCCTGACAGGAGTCCCCTCGTGACCACCACCCCCACCGTGCCCCGCGTCACCGCCGTGGCCGCCCGCGCCGCGGAGCTCACGAAGGTCTACGGAGCGGGCGAGACGCAGGTCGTCGCGCTCGACCGGGTCAGCGTGGACTTCCGCCAGGGCGAGTTCACCGCGATCATGGGCCCCTCCGGCTCCGGCAAGTCGACGCTCATGCACTGCGTCGCCGGCCTCGACTCCTTCTCCTCCGGTTCGGTCCGGATCGGCGACACCGAGCTGTCCACCCTCAAGGACAAGCAGCTCACCCAGCTCCGCCGGGACAAGATCGGCTTCATCTTCCAGGCGTTCAACCTGCTGCCGACCCTCACCGCCATGGAGAACATCACGCTCCCCATGGACATCGCCGGCCGCAAGGCCGACCAGGCGTGGGTCCAGAAGGTCATCGACATGCTCGGTCTCTCCGGCCGCCTCAAGCACCGCCCGACCGAGCTCTCCGGCGGCCAGCAGCAGCGCGTCGCCGTCGCCCGCGCCCTCGCCTCCCAGCCGGAGATCATCTTCGGCGACGAGCCCACCGGAAACCTGGACTCCCGCTCCGGCGCCGAGGTCCTCGGCTTCCTCCGGAACTCCGTCCGCGAGCTCGGCCAGACCGTCGTCATGGTCACCCACGACCCCGTCGCCGCCTCCTACGCCGACCGCGTGATCTTCCTGGCCGACGGCCGGATCGTCGACGAGATGCTCCGGCCCACGGCGGACGGCGTGCTCGACCGGATGAAGGCCTTCGACACCAAGGGCCGTACGAGCTGACGCGCCCGG
The DNA here is from genome assembly GCF_014656075.1 of Streptomyces hydrogenans. Taxonomy (GTDB): domain Bacteria; phylum Actinomycetota; class Actinomycetes; order Streptomycetales; family Streptomycetaceae; genus Streptomyces; species Streptomyces hydrogenans. The sequence continues at coordinate 44,059 of NZ_BNBS01000016.1, read as the reverse complement.
CGCGCTCCTCGTACCCGATCCCCCGCCACCCGGACCTCCAGGACCTCACCCATGTTCCGTACCGCCCTGCGCAACGTCCTCGCGCACAAGGCGCGGCTGCTGATGACCGTGCTCGCCGTGATGCTCGGCGTCGCCTTCGTCTCCGGCACCCTCGTCTTCACCGACACCCTCTCCCAGGCCTTCCGCGGCCAGTCCGCGAAGAGCTACGACGACGTGGCCGTCGCCGTCAGCCTGCGGCCGGACCCGGAGGAGGCCGCCAAGAACCCGGGCCTCTCCCAGGCGACCGTCGACAAGGTCGCGAAGCTCGACGGCGTCACCGGCGTCCAGCCCCGCGTCGACGGCTTCGCCGGCGTGCCGGACGCCAAGGGCAAGCTGATCGGCTCCGGCTGGTCCAACAAGGGCGTCAACTTCGCCCCCGGCCCCGACGGCAAGGACCCGGCGCTCGCGTTCACCACCGGCGCCGGACCCACCGCGGCGGACCAGATCGCCCTCGACAAGGAGACCGCCGACAAGGGCGGCTACCAGGTCGGCGAGCGCGTCCGCGTGGCCACCAACGGCCCGGTGAAGGAGTACACCCTCTCCGGCGTCTTCACCACCGAGGACGGCGCCGTCAACGCCGGCGGCAGCCTCGTCGTCTTCGACGCCCCGGTCGCCCAGAAGCTGTACCTCAAGCCCGGCTACTACTCCGACCTGAACGTCTCGGCCGCCCCCGGCGCCGACGACGAGAAGCTCCGCGACGAGGTCCTGAAGGTCGTCCCGAAGGCCGCCACCGCCCAGACCGGCCAGGCCCTCGCCGACGAGCAGGCCCGGGAGATCGAGTCCGGCCTCGGCGCCCTCAACCAGACGCTCCTCGGCTTCGCCGGCATCGCCCTCTTCGTCGGCGTCTTCCTGATCTCCAACACCTTCACGATGCTGGTCGCCCAGCGCACCAAGGAACTGGCCCTGATGCGCGCGGTCGGTGCCTCGCGCAAGCAGATCACCCGCTCCGTCCTGGCCGAGGCCGGCATCGTCGGCATCGTGGCCTCCGCGGTCGGCTACCTGCTCGGCATCGGGCTCGCCGTGGGCCTGCGCTCCGGCATGGCCGCCTTCGACATGAAGGTCCCGGACGGCGACCTGGTCCTCGGCACCACCCCGGTGCTCGCCGCCTTCGGCGTCGGCGTCGTCATCACCATGCTGGCCGCCTGGCTGCCCGGCCGCCGCGCCGCGAAGATCCCGCCGGTCGCCGCCATGAACAGCGTCCACGCCACCCCGAACGCCAAGTCGCTCGTCGTGCGGAACTCGATCGGTGCCGCGATCACCGCCCTCGGCGCCGCCCTGATCGTGCTCGGCGCCAACGCCGGCGGCGACGAGGGCCGGATGACCATCGCGGGCGGCGCCTTCGCCACCCTCATCGGCATCATCATCCTGATCCCGTTCCTGTCCCGGCCCGTGATCGCCCTGATCCGTCCCTTCTTCGTGAAGGCGTTCGGGATCTCCGGCAAGCTCGCCGGCCTCAACGCGGTCCGCAACCCGCGCCGCACCGGCGCCACCGCCTCCGCGCTCGCCATCGGCCTCACCCTGGTCACCGGCCTCACCGTCATCGGCGTCAGCGCCGGACAGGCCCTCGACAAGATGACCGTCGAGCAGATCAAGGCCGACTACATGGTCTCCATGGCCAGCGGCGGCGGCCTGTCCCCGGAGGCCCTGGCCGCCCTGGAGAAGGCCCCCGGCGTCACCGCCGTCTCCCCGCAGCAGGCCGGCGCCCTCGACATCAAGGGCTCCTACGTCTCCGCCTCCGGCGTCACCCCCGGCGCCATCGAGAAGGTCCTCAAGGTCGACGTCCTGCAGGGCTCGCTGAGCGGGCTCGCCGACGGCCAGATCGCCGTCGCCGACAAGACCGCCGACAAGCGCGGCCTGAAGGTCGGCGCCACCGTCCCGGTCGAGTACCTGGACAAGAAGAAGGGCGAGCTGAAGGTCGCCGCGATCTACAAGGACAGCGAGTTCCTCTCCCCCGTCCTCGTGGACACGAAGGTCCTCGACGCGCACGACCCCGAGAAGTACATCCCGCAGATCTTCGTCTCCACCGAGGGCGGCCCGAGCGACGCCCACGAGCAGGCCCTGACCAAGGCCATGGGCGACAACCCGGCCATCTCCGTCATGGACGAGAAGGACATCCGCGACACCTTCGGCGGCCAGATCAACCTGCTCCTGAACATCATGTACGGGCTGCTCGCGATGGCCCTGATCATCGCCGTCCTCGGCGTCGTCAACACCCTCGCGATGTCCGTCTTCGAGCGGCAGCAGGAGATCGGCATGATCCGCGCGATCGGTCTCGACCGGCGCCGGGTGAAGCGCATGGTCCGCCTGGAGGCCGTCGTGATCTCGGTCTTCGGCGCGGTCGTCGGCATCGGCCTCGGCACCTTCCTCGCCTGGGCCATCGGCAAGACCTTCGAGGCGAGCCTGCCCGGCTACGGCCTGGTCGTGCCCTGGGACCGGGTCGGGATCTTCCTCCTCCTGGCCGCCCTGGTCGGCGTCCTGGCCTCGCTCTGGCCGGCCCGCAGCGCCGCCCGCCTGAACATGCTCAGCGCCATCAAGGCCGAGTAGGCACCGCGGTACGACAGAGGGCCGGGGTTCCCACGGGAACCCCGGCCCTCTCCCCTTCCCTCCCTCTACTCCGTCCACTCCCGCGGCCGCAGCGGCAGCCCGCCCGTCCCCGACGCGGGCGTCCGCACCGCCAGGAACTGGTTCACGCCGATCCGGTTCCGCTCGAAGGAGACCGCCGAGGCCGCCATGTAGAGCCGCCAGATCCGCGCCCGGCCCGGGGAGACGAGCCGGACCGCCCGGTCCCACTCCCCCTCCAGGTTCGCCACCCACCGGCGCAGCGTCAGCGCGTAGTGCTCGCGCAGCGCCTCGACGTCCCGGACCTCGAAGCCGGCGGCCTCCAGGGTCGTCAGGGTGCGGCCCATCGGGGCGAGCTCCCCGTCGGGGAAGACGTACGCGTCGATGAAGGCGTCCACGTGGTACGCCTCCTCGTCCGGCTCCGGGCGGCGCGAGATCTGATGGTTCAGGAGCCGTCCGCCGGGCTTCAGGAGGCCATACAGCAGGTCCGCGTACTCCCGGTACCGCACGGCCCCGACGTGCTCGGCCATGCCGATGGAGGAGATCGCGTCGAACGGCCCGTCGGCCACGTCGCGGTAGTCCTGGACGCGGATCTCGATCCGGTCGGTCAGCCCCTCCTCGGCGATCCGCTTGCGGGCGAAGGCGGCCTGCTCGCGGGAGAGGGTGATGCCGACGACCCGGGCGCCGTACTCACGGGCCGCGTGGATCGCCATCGAGCCCCAGCCGCAGCCCACGTCGAGCAGCCGGTCGCCCTCCTTCAGGGCCAGCTTGCGGGCCACCAGATCCAGCTTGTCCCGCTGGGCCTCCTCCAACGTCCCGCCGTCCGCCCAGCGGGCGCACGAGTAGACCATCGAGGGGCCGAGGACCAGGGCGTAGAAGTCGTTGCCCACGTCGTAGTGGTGACTGATCGCCTGCCGGTCACTGCGCCTGCTGTGCCGGGCGCCGTGGCCGCGGGCCTCCTCGGCCGGCGGCTTCGGCGGCGGCAGCGGTCCGGCCAGCCGCAGCAGCGCCCCGGCGGCGGCCCGCACCCGCGGGCCCCGCGCGGCGGCGAGCAGACCGACGCCCTCCCCGCCGCGCTCCCAGAGCAGCCCGGAGAGCCGGTCCAGGGCTTCGTAGAGGTCTCCCTCGACGTCGATCTCGCCGGCCACCCAGGCGCGGGCCAGGCCGAGTTCGCCGGGCTTCCAGATCATGCGGCGCAGCGCCCTGCGGTCCCGGATCACCAGGACGGGGCCGCCGTCCGCCGGGCCGGCCTCGCTGCCGTCCCAGGCGCGCAGGCGGAGGGGGAGGGGACTTCCCAGCAGATCCTCGGTGAGCGTCGCGAGCCGCGTCGCGGCGTCGGCCATGGTGAAACACCTCCGTGGTCCTTGCCCCAGACTTGTCCGTCACCAAGGGAACACCGTCGGTAGGGGTTTCCCATCCCGCCGCGACGCAAGGACTCGGCAAAACGCGCCGAAAGCACGCCGAAGGGCCGCCCGCACCACGGATGACGGACGGCCCTTCGGTACTGCCGGGGGTGTTACGACGCCTTGGCCTTCTCCGGGGCCGGGGCGGCCGCGGCGGGGGCCGGGGCGGGCTTGGCGGCCTCGTAGAACTCCTCGCGCGGCGTCTCCATGGCGCCGAGCGAGACGACCTCGCGCTTGAGGAACATGCCGAGGGTCCAGTCGGCGAAGACGCGGATCTTGCGGTTGAAGGTCGGCATCGCCATGCCGTGGTAGCCACGGTGCATGTACCAGGCGAGACGGCCCTTGAGCTTGATCTTCATCTTGCCCATGACGATCATGGCGACGCCCTTGTGCAGACCGAGTCCGGCCACCGCGCCCTTGTTGGCGTGGCTGTACTCCTTCTGCGGGAAGCCGCGCATGCCGGACACGACGTTGTCACCGAGGACCTTGGCCTGGCGCAGGGCGTGCTGGGCGTTCGGCGGGCACCAGGCGCGCTCGGCCGGGACGCCGGCCTTGATCGCGGCCATGTCCGGCACCTGGGCGTTGTCGCCCGCGGCCCAGACGTAGTCCATGCCGTTGACCTGGAGCTTCTCGTTGCAGTCCACGTGGCCGCGGGGGCCGAGCGGCAGACCGAAGCGGGCGAGGGCCGGGTTCGGCTTGACGCCGGCGGTCCACACGATGGTGCTGGAGTCGACCTCGAGGCCGTTCTTGAGCACGACGTGGCCGTCCACGCAGGAGTCCATCGAGGTCTCGAGGTAGATCTCGATGCCCCGGCTCTCCAGGTGCTCCTTGCCGTACTGGCCGAGCTTGGGGCCCACCTCGGGAAGGATCTTGTCGGCGGCGTCGACCAGCACGAAGCGCATGTCCTCGCGGGACACGTTCGTGTAGTACTTGGCCGCGTCGCGGGCCATGTCCTCGACCTCGCCGATCGTCTCGGCGCCGGCGAAGCCGCCACCGACGAAGACGAAGGTCAGGGCCTTGCGGCGGACCTCCTCGTCGGTGGTCGAATCGGCCTTGTCCAGCTGCTCGAGGACGTGGTTGCGCAGACCGATGGCCTCCTCGATGCCCTTCATGCCGATGCCCTGCTCGGCGAGGCCGGGGATCGGGAAGGTGCGGGAGACGGCACCCATCGAGATGACCAGGTAGTCGAAGGGCAGCTCGTACGCCTCGCCGACGAGCGGCGCGATCGTGGCGACCTTGCGGTCCTGGTCGATGGTGGTGACCCGGCCGGTGAGCACCTCGGCTCCGCGCACGACGCGTCGCAGCGGGACGACGACGTGGCGCGGCGAGATGCTGCCGGCGGCGGCTTCGGGGAGGAAGGGCTGATAGGTCATGTACGACCGGGGGTCGACGACCGTGACGGTCGCCTCGGCGTAACGCATCTTCTTGAGGATGCGCCGCGCGGCGTACAGGCCAACGTACCCGCCGCCTACGATGAGGATCCTGGGACGCTCCGTGGTGCTCATGGCATCGAGTATCCACCCACGGATGGGGGGTACCTCGTGCGCCCCTTCACAAGCTCTCCGGGGTGCTCTGCTACACTCCGCCGCCCACGTGATCCACGTCATGGTCCTGCAAAGGAACCGGAGTGCACTGGTGAACGTTGTTCACCGCTGCTGAACTGGACTGGAGAGCCCCCGGTAACGCTGAACCAGGGGGTGCGTTCACACGATGGAAACTTCGAGCGAAGTGGCCTCCGCACCTGCGAAAGGGTCCTGAGGACCCCCTCGGGAGCCCCAAAGACCTCCCTCGGGTGCCATCAGGACCCTTTTCCTTGTGAAGAACTTCACGAAGCTTCTCCGGCGGGGTGCCGCCGGACCCCTCGATAGCTGCCCGCTATGCCACGGATAGGGCGATCCCATCGAGGATGTCGTGCTCGCTGACCACGACCTCGGCCGCTCCGACCCGCTCGACGATCTCCTGGAGCACCAGCGCGCCGGCCACGATGACGTCCACCCGGCCGGGGTGGACGACCGGGATCGCGGCCCGCTCGTCGTGGGTGGAGGCGAGCAGGCGGGCGACCACCTCGTCGACCTGCGCGCGGGAGACGCGGGAGTGGTGGACCTTCTCGGAGTCGTACTCCGGCAGCCCGAGGGCGATGGCGGCGACCGTGGTCACCGAGCCGGCCAGGCCCACCAGCGTGTCGGCCCCGGTGATCGGCACCGTCTCGGCGGCCAGGTCGAGGGCGGCGCGGACGTCGGCGCGGATCGCCTCGGCCTCCTCGGCGGTCGGCGGGTCGTGCCGGACGTGCCGCTCGGTGAGCCGGACGCAGCCGATGTCGACCGAGCGGGCGGCCTCGACCTGACGGTTCCCGGTGACGAACTCGGTCGAGCCGCCGCCGATGTCCACCACGAGGTACGTCTCCGTGCCGGACAGCTCGCCGGTGGCGCCCGCGAAGGAGAACGCGGCCTCCTGGTCGCCGGTGATGACCTCGGGCTCGACGCCCAGGATCGCCACCACGCCGTCGACGAAGTCCTGCCGGTTCTCGGCGTCGCGGGAGGCGGAGGTGGCGACGAAGCGGACCCGCTCCGCGCCGAGCTCCTCGATGACGGCGGCGTACTCGCGGCAGGCGGCGAAGGTGCGCTCCAGCGCCTCGGGGGCGAGCCGGCCGGTCCGGTCGACGCCCTGGCCGAGCCGGACGATCGTCATCCGCCGGTCCAGCTCGACCAGCTCGCCGGTCTCGGGGTGCACGTCGGCGACGAGGAGGCGGATGGAGTTGGTGCCGCAGTCGATTCCGGCGACCCGGGTCACTCGCCCTTCTCCTCTTCCTTGTCCGCGCACGGGTTCACGCAGGGGCCCTTGGCCCACCACTCGGGGAGCATCGCGAGGGCCTCGTCGCCGAACGGGTTCACGCCCGGACCCGCGACCAGCGAGTGGCCGACGAGGACGTGCAGGCACTTCACGCGGTCGGGCATGCCGCCGGCGCTGGGGAAGCCCTCCAGGACCTCGATGGCGTCGCGGCGGGCGAGGTAGTCCTCGTGCGCGGCGCGGTAGGCGGCGGCCAGCTCGGGGTCGGTGGCCAGCCGGGCCTGCATCTCCTTCATGACCCCGTTGGCCTCCAGGGTGCCGATGGCCGAGGCCGCCCGGGGGCAGGTGAGGTAGTACGTGGTCGGGAAGGGGGTGCCGTCGGGCAGCCGGGGCGCGGTCTCGACGACGTCCGGGTTGCCGCAGGGGCAGCGGTGCGCGATGGCGCGCAGGCCGCGCGGCGGCCGGCCCAGCTGGGCCTCGAAGGCGGCGACGTCCGCCTCGGTGGGCTCGGTGCGTTCGGTCTGCGGAGGGGGCGTTTCCATCGTGGATCCTGAGTCGGGTCGGTCAGTGGCGGTCGGCGTTGTCGACGCCGTCCCAGAGGTTGTCGTACCAGGGCCGGTCGGCCGTGCCCTGGTCGGCGCGGGGGCGGTCGGCCGCCCCGGGGTCGTTCACGGTGAAGCCGGTCTCGCCGGGGAGCACGTAGTGGAGGTGCTCGCGGGCGAGGCGGCGGACGTAGGCCGGGTCCTGGAGGCGGGCCTTCTCGTCCCGCAGCTCCTCGACCCGCCGGGCGGCCTCGGCGGCCCTGCGCTCCTGGTCGGCGATCTCGCCCTGCTGGGAGACGTAGCTCCTTATGGGATAGGCGAGGGCGACGACGAGGGAGCAGACGACGAGGGCGAGGAAGGCGGCGCGGCCGGTGAGCCGGGAGCGCCGGGCCTGGCGGCGGGTCTGGGAGCGGTAGACGCGGGCGGCGGTCTGCTCACCGAGCAGCCTGATCCGGGTCGAGGTGGAGAACCGGTCCCCGTTCTTCACGGCCATGCGGTGTCGCCTCCCCTGGTCACACGTACGTCCCCGCACACGGTACGGGACCGGGTGCGGGGACGTACGTAACCACAGGTGCCGGGCAGGTCAGCCCTTGAAGCGCGGGAAGGCGCTGCGGCCGGCGTAGACGGCGGCGTCGTCGAGGATCTCCTCGATGCGCAGCAGCTGGTTGTACTTGGCGACGCGCTCGGAGCGGGCCGGGGCGCCGGTCTTGATCTGGCCGCAGTTGGTGGCGACGGCGAGGTCGGCGATGGTGACGTCCTCGGTCTCGCCGGAGCGGTGGGACATCATGCACTTGAAGCCGCTGCGCTGGGCGAGCTCGACGGCGTCCAGGGTCTCGGTCAGCGAGCCGATCTGGTTGACCTTGACGAGCAGGGCGTTCGCGGACTTCTCCTCGATGCCGCGGGCCAGGCGCTCCGGGTTGGTGACGAAGAGGTCGTCGCCGACGAGCTGGACCTTCTCGCCGAGGCGCTCGGTGATGACGTTCCAGCCGGCCCAGTCGTCCTCGAACAGCGGGTCCTCGATGGAGACGAGCGGGTACGCGGAGACGAGCTCCTCGTAGTACTCCGTCATCTCGGCGGCGGAGCGCTCCTTGCCCTCGAAGAGGTACTTGCCGTCCTTGTAGAACTCGGAGGCGGCGACGTCCAGGGCGAGGGCGACGTCCTTGCCGGGCACGTAGCCGGCCTGCTTGATGGCCTCCAGGATGAGGTCGAGCGCCTCACGGTTGGAGCCGAGGTTCGGGGCGAAGCCGCCCTCGTCGCCGAGGCCGGTGGAGAGGCCCTTGGTCTTCAGGACGGACTTGAGGGTGTGGTAGACCTCGGTGCCCCAGCGCAGCGCCTCGGAGAAGGACTCCGCGCCGATCGGGGCGATCATGAACTCCTGGATGTCGACGTTGGAGTCGGCGTGCGACCCACCGTTGAGGATGTTCATCATCGGAACGGGCAGCAGGTGCGCGTTCGGGCCGCCCAGGTAGCGGAAGAGGGGGAGGTCGCTGGCCTCGGAGGCGGCGTGCGCGACGGCGAGGGAGACGCCGAGGATGGCGTTGGCGCCGAGCGACGACTTGTCCGGGGTGGCGTCCAGGTCGAACATGGCCTGGTCGATCAGGCGCTGCTCGGTGGCGTCGTAGCCGACGAGCTCCGGGCCGATCTGCTCGATGACGGCGAGGACGGCCTTCTCGACACCCTTGCCGAGGTAGCGGTTCTGGTCACCGTCGCGAAGCTCCAGGGCCTCGAACGCACCGGTGGAGGCACCGGACGGCACGGCAGCACGGCCGGTGCTGCCGTCGTCGAGGCCGACCTCGACCTCGACCGTGGGGTTGCCTCGGGAGTCCAGGATTTCCCGGGCTACGACGACGTCGATGGACGGCACGAGCATCTCCTTCTGGGATGTGACGCTAGGTGTGACGCATGGGTCGCAAGGTCTCGTTCGCCTTGCGACAAGAGCCTAACCGGCTCCGGCGCTCCGGCCAGCCGACCGCCCGTCCCCTGGGACGAAAAAGGGCCCAAGAGCATGCAGCAGGGGACGAAAGACCCGGAATCTACTGGACAGTAACGGCAGAACCCCGGTCCGGAGCCACGGGGGAGGGGCTCGGAACCGGGGTGGTCACCGCGGGAGGGTCGTCGGGCACCGGTGAGCCGCCGGACTCACGGGTGCCGCGGGGCTCACTTCAGGTGGAGCTGCTGGCCCGGGTAGATCAGGTCGGCGTTCTCGACGACGTCCTTGTTGAGCTCGAAGAGCTCGGCCCAGCCGCCCTTGACGCCCTGCGCCTGGGCGATCTTGCTGAGGGTGTCGCCGGCCGCGACCTTGTACTCGCCGTCGCCCTTCTTGACCGTCTTGCCGGTCGGCGTGGTGACGGTCTTCTTGGCGGCGGCCTTCGGCGCGGCCTGGGTGCTCTGCTTCGGGGCCTGGCGCTGCTCGCTGCGGTTGGCGGGCTGCTCGGTGGTGCGCTTCGGGGCGCTCTGCCGGGTGCTCTGCTTCGGGGCGCTCTGCTGCTGCGGGGCGGCCGCCTCGGCGGAGCCGCCGTCGTAGGAGGCGCCGGAGAGGCCCACGCCACAGCTCGGCCACGCGCCCTTGCCCTGGCCCGCGAGGACCTTCTCGGCGATGGCGATCTGCTGCGACTTGCTGGCCTGGTTGGCGGTGGAGGCGTAGGCGGTGCCGCCGTACGCGGCCCAGGTGGAGGCCGAGAACTGGAGGCCGCCGTAGTAGCCGTTGCCGGTGTTGATCGACCAGTTGCCGCCGGACTCGCACTGGGCGACGCGGTCCCACTCGGAGGCGGTGGCGGCCGAGGCGGTGCCGGCGGCCATCAGCGGGGCGGCGACGGCCGCACCGGTGACGCCGACGAGGGCGACGACGCGAGTGGCCTTGGAGGGACGACGACGCTTGCCCGTGCCGGAGAACAGCATGGAGTTTCCTCTTCACCGACGCCTGTGAGGTGAGCTGTCGGGTTCGGGCTTGAAGAGTTCGCCCGGCCGCGTGTCCTTGCACGCGGCTTCACCCCCAGCCGGTCGTCGGCCGTCTGTCTCAACGGCCGGGACCGGCACAAACCTTGGGTCCCCCACTCCTGCCTACGGCGCTTTCGCGACGACATTCCCGGCGGCCGACGGCAGGACTCGGCGTTTCGGTCGACGGGGCCCGCGGTGGCGAGCGGTGTCGACCGTAGACACACAGGTGCTCGAAGTTCAAAGAGGCTCACGACGGACAAATCGCCCTTACTTGCACTCCGTCAGGCCTCGTTTGCGCAGGTGAGGACTGACGGAAGCAAAGTTTGCGGACGTGACACGCCAGTTGGGACGAAGAGACCCATGTCTCACTTTCCCAAAATCGGACATACGCCCCTGAAACGTCCTCACTTCTCCGACGGAGGGGTCGTCAGCTCAAGGCTCTGACCAGGGAGAATGAGATCCGGATCGGCCCCGACCGTCTGACGGTTGGCGTCGTAGAGGGCGTCCCAGCCCCCGGCGAGATCGTTCTCCCGCGCAATCTCCGACAGGCTGTCACCCGGCCGCACGGTGTAAGCGTCGCTTGCGTCCGCGTTGACGGGGGTTGAGGCGAGCTTGTCCTCAGCTGCGGCATGACGACCGGATTCGGCATCGGTGTCCGTTACGCCGGTTTCCTCCGGCGCCGCCTCACCCCGGTGCTTGCCCGTTCCGGGCGTGGCCGACGACACGTCAGTCGCGTCCGTACCGGGGGTCACGGGGGTGGTGGGAGCCAGCGGGGACTCCGAGGCGTCCGGCGGCGTGACGGGGGTGCCCGGCGTGCCCGTGGAGGCGTCCGGGGTGCCCGGCGCCGTGCTGCCGGGAGCGGTCGGGGCGGTGCTCGCCGGCGGCGTGGCCGTGCCGGTGCCCGTGGGGGCCGGGGTGGCGCTCGTGGCGGGCACGGAGGGCGTGGCGGACTTCGCCGGGGCGGTGACCGCCTCCGCCTTCTCCGCCGCCTTCTCCGTCTTCTCCTGCGCCCCGGGGGTGTGCCCGGTCGCGGGTGCCTCGGCCGGCGCGGCGGAGGAGGCGGTCGTGCCGCCGGTCCGGTTCGACTCCGGCGCCAGGCCGCCCTCGTCCTCCTGCTGCACGGCGGGGCCCGGCTGGACGCCGGTGGCCCGGCCGTCGTTCTCCAGGCCCGCGATGGGGGCGCAGGTGGCCCAGTCGGTGCTGCCCGAGGCGAGCGCCTTGTCGGCGATCGCGATCTGCTGGGCACGGCTGGCGAGGTCGGGGCTGGGGGCGTACGCGAGTCCGCCGTGCCGCTCCCACGCCTCCTGGGTCATCTGGAGGCCGCCGTAGGCGCCGTTGCCGAAGTTGGCGCTCCACTGGCCGCCGGACTCGCAGGCGGCGACCCGGTCCCAGGTGGCCGCGTCGGCGGCGGAGGCGGAGCCGGTGGCGAGCAGCGGCAGGGCCAGGGCGGATCCGGTCACTCCGGCGGTGACGACGATCGCGGGAGCCTGACGGGGTCGACGGTGTCGTCCGTTTCCGGAAAGCATGTCGGGGCCTTTCGCGTGACGGCGGGGACGGCAGGGACGGCCGGGGTGGGGCCGAACGTTGGCGCGAAACTAGCCGCATTCGAACGTCCGTCACAAGTCGATGGCTTCGCGATCACGCGAAGATCACATTTCTGACCCGTCGTCACCTGTCCTGCGGGGGTGCGGAAGGGGTGAACTCCACCGGAAGCATGCGCAATCCCCTCATGATGAGCCCGCCGCGCCACCGCAGTTCGCCCGGATCGACGCCAAGTCGCAGGTCGGGCAGGCGGGTCAGCAGGGTGGCGATCGCCGTCTGCGCCTCCAGGCGGGCGAGCGGCGCGCCCAGGCAGTAGTGGATGCCGTGGCCGTACCCGAGGTGCTGGTTGTCCGCGCGGGCGAGGTCGAGGGTGTCCGGGGCGTCGAAGCGGTCGGGGTCGCGGTCGGCCGCCGCGAGCACCACGAGGACCGGGTCGCCGGCCGGGATCACCTGCCCGCCGATGGTCAGTCCGGTCGTCGCGTACCGCCAGGTCGCCAGCTCGACCGGCCCGTCGTAGCGGAGCAGCTCCTCGACGCCGGTCTCCAGGAGGCCGGTCTCGCCGGCGGCGAGCGAGGACTGGAGGAGGGCGCGCTGCTCCGGGTCGCGCAGCAGGGCGTAGGTGCCGTTGCCGATCAGGTTGATGGTCGTCTCGAAGCCGGCGAAGAGCAGCACGAAGCACATGGCGACGGCCTCGGCCTCGGTGAGGTGGTCGCCGTGGTCGGAGGCCCTGATGAGCCCGGAGATGAGGTCGTCCTCCGTCCCGTCATCGCCCAGGCTCTCCCGCTTCCGGTGGATCAGCTCCGCCAGGTATCCGCGGATCTTCTTGACCGACCGCGCCACGCCGCCGCGCGGGCCCCCGCCGTGCCGGATCATCATCCCGGCCCAGTCGCGGAAGTCGTCCTGGTCCTCGGCGGGCACCCCGAGCATGTCGCAGATGGCGTAGATGGGCAGCGGGAAGGCGAACTCGTGGATGAGGTCGGCGCTGCCCCGCTCGGCGAAGGAGTCGATGAGCCGGTCCGTCAGCTCCTGCACGCGCGGCGCGAAGGCGGCGACGCGGCGCGGGGTGAACGCCTTCGACACCAGCCGCCGCAGCCGGGTGTGGTCCGGCGGGTCGATGTTGAGGAGGTGGGTCATCAGCCCGGCGCTGCGCTCGCCCGGGATGCCGGTCTTGCCCGGCTCGGCGTGGTGCGCCGGGTTCTTGGAGAGCCGCTGGTCGGCGAGGGCCTGCCGGGCGTCCGCGTACCGCGTGACGAGCCACGCCTCGACGCCGCTGGGCAGGGTGGTCCGACGCACCGGCGCGTGCTCCCGCAGCCAGGCGTACGCCGGGTAGGGGTCGCTCGCGAACTCCCAGCTGAACAGCTCGGGCACGAGGCCGCCGCCGGGTCCGTCCGCACGGTCGCCGGAGCCGTCGCCGCGTCCGTCCGCGGTCCCGGAGGCGGGGCAGGAGGCCGGGGCGACAGGGGGTGTATCGGACTTTCCCGGCACATCGGGTGCGGGGGGCATCGGGGCGGATCCTTCACTCACGTCCCGACCGTACCGTCCGGCACTCCGCCGACCTCCCGCCGACCTGACGTGATCACCGCCCGGTGATCACCCCGTGACGGCCCGTGCCCTACATTTCCGGCGTGGACCTCCCCTTGCTCAGAAGCACGTTCGCGGTCGTCGAGAGACGGGCCGAACACGCCGTCACGTACTTCTACTCGCACCTCTTCTGGCGCAACCCCGGCGTGCGTGAGCTCTTCCCCGAGAACATGGTCCCGCAGCGCGACCGGCTGTTCGCCGCGCTCACCCACGTGGTCACCCGGCTCGACGACCCGGCGCTGCCCGGCTATCTGGAGCGGCTCGGCCGCGACCACCGCAAGTTCCTCGCCACCCCCGCCCTCTACGCGGCGGTCGGCGAGAGCCTGCTCGCCGCCTTCGCGCACGCCGCCGGGTCGACGTGGACGGTGGAGGCGGAGAAGTCGTGGTCGGAGGCGTACGGCCTGGTGGCCGACCTGATGCTGCGGGGCGCGGACGAGTCCGCCGCCGCCGGGGAGCCCGCCTGGTGGGACGCGGACGTCGTCGGCCACGAGCGGCACGGCGACGACCTGGCCGTGCTGACCCTCCGCCCCCGGCGGCCGTACCCCTTCCTCCCCGGCCAGTACGCCGGCGTCAGCTCGCTCCGGGTCCCGCGGGTGTGGCGCACGTACTCGCTCGGCAACGCGCCCCGCGAGGACGGCACGCTCGAACTGCACGTCAGCCGGATCCGCGGCGGGGCCATGTCCACGGCCCTGGTCGCCGGGGTCCGGCCGGGCGAGACGCTGCGGCTGAGCGCGGCCGGCGGCGCGGCGGTCGCCGCCACCGCCCCGGGCGGGCTCCGCACCTATATATGCGCCGGTACGGGCTGGGCGCCGGTCAAGGCGCTCCTGGAGGAGGCGGCCGGCGCCGACCCGGAGGCCGAGGGCCGGATCTTCGCGGTGGCCCGCTCCCGGGAGTACCTGTACGGACGCGAGGAGCTGGACGCGCTGGCCGCGCGGCTCCCCGGTCTGAGCGTCACCTACATCACCTCGGCCCCCCGCCACCCGCGCGACCAGGCGACCGAACGCCTCCTCACCGCGCTGCGGGCCTGCGGCCGCTGGCCCGACCACGACGTCCACCTGGCCGGTCCGCCCGGCTTCCTCACCGAGGTCTCCGAGGTCCTGGCCGAGCTGGGCGCCGACCCGGCCCGCACCCGCCACGACGTCCTCCCCCGGGTGGGCCGCTTCACCACCCGCCCCGCCTCCCGCGCCGAATGGCTCCTGGAGCCCCCCGCCGTGCACTGGCACGACCCGGCGGCGAGGGCCCCCGGCGCGTTCTAGCCGCCCTGGACGCCCTCCGCAGCCCGGATCGCGTCCCGGTAGGCCCGGGCCGCCGCGCGCAGCGCCGCCTCCGGGTCGACTCCCTCGGCCTCGGCGCGGACCGCGAGGGCGAGCAGTTCGTAGCCGATGCCCTCGCCCCGGGGCAGGGGGGCGTCGAGGCCGGCGGTGCGGACGCGGCTCGCCAGCTTGGCGGCGAGGGCGAGGCCGGGCTGGCCGACGGGCACGCCGTCGGTGACGGACTCCCGGCGCTTCTCGGCGGCCTTGGTGCGCAGCCAGTGGGCGCGGACGTCCTCGGGGGTCTCGGCGGTCTCGTCGCCGAAGATGTGCGGGTGGCGCTGGATCAGCTTCTCGATGAGCGTGGCGGCCACGTCGTCGACGGAGAACGGCTCCTCGGCGTCCTCCTCGGCGATCCGCGCGTGGAAGACCACCTGGAGGAGGACGTCCCCCAGCTCCTCGCGCAGCTCGTGCCGGTCGCCGGCCTCGATCGCCTCGACGAGTTCGTACGACTCCTCGATGGCGTACTTCGCGAGGCCCTGGTGGGTCTGGAGCGAGGACCAGGGGCACCGGCGGCGGATGACGTCCATGACCTGGACGAGGTCGAGGAGGCGGGCGCCGGGGAGGTCGTACGAGCCGGGCAGCAGTTCCAGGTCGGGCATGGACAGGCGGCCGGAGCCGGCGAGCCGGGCGAGCCCGTCGGTGAGGGCCCGGTCGCCCTCGCCGGAGGGCAGCACGAGGACCGTGCGGCCTCCGGCGCAGGCGGCGACCAGCTCCTCGGCGGTGGGGCGGACGTGCTCGACGGCGACGCCCGCCTCCCGCAGGTACGGCAGCTGGGGGTGGTCCTCGTCGGGGCACAGGACCCGGTCGGCGTCCCGCAGCGCCTGCCAGGCGGGCCAGGACAGCAGTCCGGGCGCCACCCGGTGGCTGGCGGTGAGCAGGACGACGCGGCCGGGGTTCTCGGAAGTCACCCTCCGAACCTACCCCGGGCGCGGGGTCAGCCCGGAAGCTGCTCCGGGCCGGCGGCGGCCGGGTCCTTGCTGACCTTGAGGAGCCAGGGGGCGGTGTCGGCGTCGGTGTCGAGCTGGACCCTGGTGTCGTCCCAGGCGCCGTAGCGCGGGTTCACGTCGATGTCGAGGGACTTCGACGCGGCGGTGAAGAGGTCCTGGAGCTTCTGCTGGCCCTCGGGGGTCTCGGTGATCCCCTGCTTCTCGATGATCTTCGTCATCAGGACGTTGCGCCGGACGACGTCGTCGACCTGGGCGGGGGCGACGCCCTGCTGCTGGAGCAGGACGGCCTCCAGGCCCTCCTCGCCGCCGTTCTCGCGGACGAACGCCTGGCGGGTCTGCTGGAGTTCGGCGCGGCTGGCGGTGACGCCCTGGTCGGCGGCGACCTTGCCGAGGATCCGGTCGAAGATCAGGCCGTTGAGCTTCTGCCGGCCGAGGTCGCCGGTGGCGGCGATCAGCTGGGCGGACTGCGGGGACGCGGACTGCGCGTCCCGGGCCGCCTTCACCTGGGCCTGGAGGGTGGAGACGTCGATCCGCTCGCCGCCGACGACGGCGGCCGCCCCCGGATGGGCCTCGCCGCCGCACGCGGTGAGCAGCGGGGCCGCGGCGAGGAGCGCGGCGGAGAGGGCAAGCGCGGTGCGGCGGCGTGCGGGGCTGTCGTGGCGGCGGTCGCGGCGGTGCAAAGGAGCCTCCCGGGCTGGTCGTGCGTCAGTTGGACGACCTTGCGGTGATCGATGTTAGGGAGTCGCCGGGACCGTAGCCACTACTTCGCGGAGACAACTTGGGCGTCACCGCGTCACGGAGGTCACTTCCGGACGACCGTCTCCCACAACGAGGCACCCGCCGCCCGGGTGTCGGCCCGGGCTCCCTCCTTCTCGCGGCCCGTGTGCGTCTCGGCGACCAGGTAGTGCGGCCTGCGCTTCACCTCGTAGTAGATGCGGCCGACGTACTCGCCGATCAGGCCCACCATGACCATCTGGACGCCGGCGAGGGCGGTGACGGCGACGAGGAGGGTGACGTAGCCGGGCGTGTCGACGCCGTGGGCGAGGGCGTCGACGACGATCCAGCCGGCGTAGGCGAGGGCGAGGGAGACGAGGAGGAGGCCGAGGTAGACGGCGGCGCGCAGCGGTTTGTTGTTGAAGGAGAGCAGGCCGTCGAGGCCGTAGTTGAGGAGCTTTCCGAAGGTCCACTTGGACCGGCCCTCCTCGCGCACCGCGTTCTCGTAGGCGAAGGTCGTCGTCCGGAAACCGACCCAGGAGAACAGCCCCTTGGAGAAGCGGTTGTACTCGCCGAGCCCGAGGACCGCGTCGACGGTGCGCCGGGACAGCAGCCGGAAGTCGCCGACGCCGTCGACGAGTTCGACGTCGACCAGCCGGTTGATCGCCCGGTAGTAGAGGCGGGCGGTGAGGGTGCGGGTGACCCGGTCGCCCTCGCGGGTGCGGCGGGCCACGACCTGGTCGTACCCCTCGGCGTGCAGCGCGACCATGCGGTGCACCAGCTCGGGCGGGTGCTGGAGGTCCGCGTCCATGATGACGACGGCGTCGCCGGCCGCGTGCCGGAGCCCGGCGAGCATCGCGGCCTCCTTGCCGAAGTTGCGGCTGAAGGAGACGAAGCGGACCCGCGCGGGGTCGGCGGCGGCGAGGTCCCGCAGGATCGGGAGGGTCCGGTCGCGGCTTCCGTCGTCCACGTAGACGATCTCGAAGTCGCCTTCCAGGGCGTCGAGTTCCTTCGTCACATGGGTGTGGAAGCGGGCGAGGACGTCCTCCTCGTTGAAGCAGGGGACGACGAGAGAGAGCAGCACATCCGACACCCAAGGGCAGGCCGGTGACCCGCCCGCCCCACCGGGGTGACGACGGGGCGACCATTGCGTGAACTGCCCCGCGCCCGCCGCCTCCGGCCCCTCCGGCGCTGCGATATTCGGACCCGCCATGCGAACTGCCCTGCGAACCGCCCCGCGCGCCGAGGCCCCCGGGACCCCCGCCGCCCCGCGCCGCGCCACCACCGCCGCCTCCGCCCTGGCCGGGCTCCTGGCCGTCGCCGCCGTCTGCGCCGGGGACGCGGCGGCCCGGATCTTCCCCTTCGGCCCGCGCCACCGCTCCGTGAACGACCTGGCGAACCAGTTCGTCCCCTTCCACGCCCACCTGTGGGACCTGCTGCGCGGCCGCGCCGACGGCGGCCTCCTGCTGGACTGGCGGGCGGGCTGGGGCACGAGCTTCCTCCCCGACTACGGCACCTACCTGTCGAGCCCGCTGGCCCCCCTGGTGGCCCTGGCCCCGCGCGCCGACATCGAGTACGCCGTGTACGCCCTGACCGTCCTGAAGACGGCCCTGGCGGCCGCCGCGACCGCGTGTCTGCTGCGCCGGCTCTCCACCGCCCCGGCCTGGTGGTGGCCCGCCCTCCTGGGCGCCGGCTACGCCCTGTGCGGCTGGTCGGTGACGGAGGGCGCCTACAACCCGATGTGGCTGGACGGCCTGATCGCCTTCCCGCTGCTCTGCCTGGTCGCGGAGTGGGCCCGCGAGGGCCGCCGCCCGCTCCCGGCCGTCCTGACGGTGGCGGTCTGCTGGGCGGCGAACTTCTACACCGCCTACATGGCGACCCTCGGCGCGGCCCTCTTCCTCCTCGCCCGCCTCGCGACCACCGGCGGCCCGCGCCCCCGGGTCCTGGCGCGGGCCGCCGTCACCACGGCCCTGGGGGTGGGGCTCGCCGCGCCGGTCCTCGCGCCCGTCCTCCTGTCGACGCGGCAGGCGTACCCGGGGGTCGTACGGGACTTCGAGGCGGCGGGCGCGACGGACGTGCTGGCGCGGCTGCTGCCGGGGACGTACGGCTTCGTCACGCCCGCCGCGTTCGTCGCCACGCCGGTGCTGCTGCTGGCTGCCTCGCTCGCCTTCCGGCGGGACGTGCCGGGGCGGGAGCGGTGGGTGTGGACCGGGCTCGTCCTGGGCGTGGGGCTCTCCCTCCAGTGGGGCCCCACGCACCTGGTGTGGCACCTCTTCGCCACGCCGAACGGCAGCCCGTACCGCCAGACCTTCGTCCTCGCCGGGCTGCTGGTGATCGCCGCGCACGCGGGCCTCGTCCACGGCCTGCCCGGCCGCCGGGCGCTCGCGGGCGGCGGCGCGGTGGTCCCCGCCCTCACCGCGGCCGCCGTCCCGCTGCCGCTCGCCACCCGCGCCGCCGTCCTCCTCGGCCTCGCCGGCCGGGCCGCGACGGCGGGCGCCCTGGTCCTCCCCCGCCGGCGCCGCCACGCCGTCCTCGCCGCGCTGCTGGTCACCGGCACGCTCCTCGGCCAGGCCGCCGCGACGACGGCGTACGCGGACCGCGGGCGCCTGGCCCACCTCGACGACTACCCGCCGTACGGCCCGGAGCAGGAGCGCCTGGCGGCGGCCCTCGCGGCGGCCGACGGCTGGCCCGCGTACCGCACCGACTCCGGTCTCCCCCGGGTCGCCGGCAACGATCCGCTGCTCCTCGGCGGCCAGGGCGCCGCCTACTACAGCAGCCACACCCCCGCCGTCCTCACCGAGCTGCTGACCGCCCTCGGCGGCGGCTGGACATCGCGCGGCCGCAACCTCCAGAGCCTCGACAACCCGGTGGTGGACGCCCTGTTCGGCGTCGGCGCCCGTCGGCGGGACGGCGGGGTCGTACGTACGGAGGCGGCCCTGCCGCTGGTGACGGTGCGGCCCCCGGGCCCCGCGCCCGCCTTCGGCCCGTCGCCCTTCCGCAACCAGGAACTCCTCCTGGGCGCCCGGGTGTACGCCGCCCCCACGGCGGGCGCCTGCCCGGTCGGCACCGAGGTCTTCCTCTGGGCCCCCGAGCGCACCGGCGAGGCCCGCCTCGGCGCCGCCCCGCCCGTCCGGCTCCTCGGTGGCGGCCCCAGGCGGCGGGCCGCGATGACCTCCCTGGGCGTCCAGCCCGCCCCCGGCGTCCGTCCCGGCGTCCCGCCCGGCAGGGGCCCGGCCGCGCTCGGCTGTCTGGACCGGGGCCGGCTGCGCGCGGCGGTGGCGGCCCTGCGGCTCCGGGCCGCCGTCACGGTGGAGCCGACCGCTTCGGGCCTCACGGCCCGCTTCCCGGGGCCCGTCACGGGCACGGCGGTCGTCGCCGCCCCCGCGATCCCCGGCTGGACCTGCCAGGGTCGGCGGCCGGAGCCGTATGGCGGCCTGCTGGCCGTCCCGCTCGCCGGTGCCACCACTGTGACCTGTGCCTTCCGCCCTCCGGGCCTCCTGCCCGGCCTGGCGGTCGCGGGCGCCTCGGTGGCGGCCCTCGCGGGCCTGGCGACGGTTCAGCGGCGCCGGGACCGCCGGACCAGCAGCACTCCGCCGACGGCGCAGAGCGCGGCGAGGGCGGCGGCCGTGTAGACGGCGGGGCCGGCACCGCTGTCGGCGAGTTCGTCACCGTCGTCGCCGTAGCCGCCGGGCTCGGTGGTGGAGGGTTCCGGGGCGGGGGTCGTCGGCTCGGTCGTGGACGGCTCGGGGGACGGCTCGGTGGTCGACGGGTCCGGGGACGGCTCGGTCGTCGACGGGTCCGGGGACGGCTCCGTCGTGGAGGGGCTCGGGGAGGGGGTCGGCGAGGTGTCCTCGCAGCTCAGTTCGGCCGCGAAGGGGAAGTAGTGGATCTCGCCGGCGTTGACGTCGGCGGCCCTCGTGGCCTCCAGCGGCCCGGCCGTGAGGGCCTTGACGACGACGTCGCCCTCGATGTTGGAGGGGTCGAGGTCGGTGAGGTGGGCGCGCGGCGCGTAGATCGTCCCCTCGACCGAGTCGCCGGTGGCGAGGGTGATCGCGGTCGCGTCGGCGAAGTTCCACAGGATGTACGGGGCGTCCTCGCCGCTGACGCCCGCCAGGTTCGGGACGTTCCAGGTGAAGACGCCCCCGGTGGCGGTGGTGTCCACGTCGATGACGAGCGGGCCCGACTTCGTCGGCGCGTCGAGGAAGGTCAGTTCGGACAGGTCGTCGAGCTGCCGGCCGGTGAGCCTCAGGACGTTGGTGCGGGTGCCGTCCAGGGTGATGCGGCCGGGGTCCTGGACCTCGACGTTCGCCGCGCAGCCCGTCAGCGCGTCGGCGCGGTCGCGGTAGGTGGCGAAGAGGCCGGTGAAGTCCATGAGGCCGGGGTGGGGGCCGACGGAGAGCGCGGGCTGCTCGACGCCGAGTTCGACGCGCGGGGTGGAGTCGTGGCCGGTGCCGGTGGCGACGACCCGGGTCTTGACCGTGGCCTGGTTCGCGTCCTGGGTGACGACGTCGCTGCCGGTGAGGTCGCCGATCTTCAGGTAGCCGTTCTGGAGGACCTTGAGGACGCCGACGGGGCTGCTGCCCGCGTAGTCGATCCGGCCGCCCACCAGCAGCGAGGTCGGGCGGGGGTCGTCGCCGACGGTGAACGTGCCCGGGTGGTTGAGCGCCACGTTGTACCCCGCGCCGTACGCGAGGTCGCCGCCGAGGGCGACGGGCCCCTCGGACTCGGTCGACCCGAGGAGCGCGTCGGTCTCGACGACGACGCCGAAGCCGTTGCCGCCGGCGACGGGGTTGCCGATGTCGACGGTCGCGGCGACGGCGGGGCGGGCGCCGGTGGCCAGCGTGGCGGCGACGGTGCAGGCGGCGATCCCGAGCAGTGGGTACGGCTTCTTCGTCATACGAGCAGATTGCGCCGGGCCCGCCACCGCCCTCCCCTGACACGCCCGGCCCCGCCGTCGAATGCAGTAGCGGGGCCGCGCCCTCAGGGGGACCCGGCGCTCGGGACGCGGAAGTCCTGGACCGGCGGGACGTCCCAGCGGGTGGTGTCGGGGTGGCGGCCGGTCGCGTGGGCGACGACGAGGGGGGTGACGGCGACGGCCACGGCGGCCAGCCCGCCCAGGGCGGCGCTCGCCGCGCCGGAGACCAGGTCCAGGAGGAGCGGCGTCAGGGCCGCCAGGGCGATGCCCAGGCCCGCGAACAGACGGCCGTGCACGGGCGCGTGGAAGGCGGGTCGGGGCCGGAGCGGGCGGGCCGCCAGGCCGGGGACGGTCGCCAGCCGGTTCGCCGGGTCGGTGAGGTAGCGGTCGCTCCAGCTGATCGCGGAGTAGCCCCAGATCATGGCGCCCGTCTCGGAGACGACGACCACGGGGTAGGCGAGGGGGCCGCCCCGGCGGGCGACCGCGAGGACCGCCTCCCAGCGGTCCGGCCACATGACCCAGACGGGTCCGCCCCTGAACTCGGCGGTGAAGCGGGAGAACTGGCCGACCGGGCTCGGGCCGAGGATGCCCGGACGCAGGAGCTGGACGCCGTAGTAGTCGCCGCGCGCGTCACGGAGCTTCAGCATCTGCGTGACGTCCGGCCGGGGGTCGACGAGCCTGCGGTTCTCCTCGTCGATGATCCGCACCCACTGGCCGTCCTCCAGCTCGAAGCGGACGGCGGGGACCCGGCCCGCCTTCGCGTCCCGGGCGAGCAGCCGGTGGCGCTCGGACAGCCGGCGGACCAGCAGCGTCCCCAGCACCGGCAGGACGGCCAGGCCCCAGAAGAACAGCGGCAGGCACCCGAGGACCAGGGTCACCTCGTGCACCTCGCCGAGGGCGGCGAACCGGAACGCCGCGAAGGGCGCGAGGGCCACGAGCAGCGTGCCGGCGACCGTGTACCAGTCCACCGGGTTCCGGGGCAGGACGGACGGCAGGCCCCGCCACGGCAAGGGGCCGCGGACGGGAGCGGGCTCCCGCCGGGTCGCCCACGCCCACGCCCCGGCGCACGCCGCGCCGGCGAGGAGCGCCGCCAGGACGTCCCGGCGGGGCCCGTCGGCCCGGTCGTGCGCCAGGAGGAGGACGAGGGCGACGGTGGCGCAGCCGAAGGCGGCTGCGCGCAGGGCGTCGGTGGCGGTACGGCTCACGAGGCGGACTCCCGTTCTGGTCCCGCGGGACGGGGACGGCGAACGGAACCGTATGCCCGTGCGCCGCTGCCAAGACCCCTTCGAGCACCGGAAGGTTGTACGGATCCGCCGGGTGCGGGTCGTACGGCTCCCCCGGGTCACGCGCGCGGAAACGGCGAACGGCCGGGAGCTCGCGCTCCCGGCCGTTCGCCGCACCCGGTGGGACGGGGGCTACTTCTTGACCTCGGACAGGCACAGGACGAACTTGTCCGAGTCGAGCTGCTGCGCCAGCGCGGAGAGCTCCGCGCCGCACTTCTCCAGGTCGAAGGTGTCCTCGAAGACCTTCTCGACCTTGTACAGGTCGGCCTTGCCGGAGGAGCAGTCCGCCGTGTCGACCTTCGGGTCGTTCTCCGCGCCGGTCACGACCACGCACTCGCCGACCTTGGCGTGCACCGGCGCGTCGCCGGTGAGGTACGGAAGGCCGAGCTTCAGGGCCACGGCGACGACGATCGCCACGACGATGCCGCCGATCTTCTTCAGGGCCTTCTTGCTCTTGGGGGCTTCGGGCGAGGAAGCGGGCTGGGGCACGGAGGGGGTGGGCGGCGTCGTCATGAAGGGTCCTTGATTGGCGTGGACGTGATCAGACGCGAACATTACAACCCGCAAATCGGACAATCGTGATGACGGGGTTTCCCTTTCCCCTCACGTTGTGGAGTCGTGATGCTGACGGGGTGTCCGCCCGGCCGCCGGCCCGGGATCAGGGGCGCGCGTACGGGACCGTCATGATCTCCATGTTGTGGCCGTCCGGGTCGGCGAAGTACGCGCCGCGGCCGCCGAAGAGGGTGTTCACCTGACGCGGCTGCCGGTGGGCCGGGTCCGCGTAATAGGTGACCCCGGCCGCCTCCAGGCGGTCGATCATCGCGTCGAAGTCCTGGTCCTCGACGAGGAACGCGTAGTGCTGGTCCTGGATGGGCCCTTCGGGCGCCTGGTAGAAGTCGAGCGTCACGCCGTTGGCGAGGTCGACGGGGAGGAAGGGGCCGAAGGGGGCGCCCACGCGGAGGCCGAGGATCCCGGCGAGGAAGTGGGCGGAGGCGGCGCGGTCGGAGGAGTAGACGACGGTGTGGTTGAGCTGGACGGAAGGAAGGGTCACGCCTCCGACCGTACGGGACCGTTCACGCCGCCGACCATCGCATTCCGGCCAAAACGATCAAGTGGGGCGGCCGGTGTTCCCGGCCGGCCCACCCGTCCGGGACCGCGGGGAGCGTCAGCCCCTGCGGCCGAGTTGGCGCTGGTGCTCCAGCGCCCGGCGCAGTTCGTCGGCCAGCGGGTGGTACGGGCCGTAGAGGCGCTCGGCGTCGAGCAGGAGCCGGCTCAGCTCGGCCCGGCCCTCCGCGTGCTGCCCCGTCGCGACGAGCAGCAGGGCGGCGCGGCGCCGGATGTCGAAGGCCCGGCCGGGGTCCTGCGCGGGTCCCCGCTCGAAGGCGGGGAGGACCGCGCGGAAGGCGGCGAGGGCCTCGGCGGTCTCGCCGAGCTGTTCCAGGCAGAGCGCGATGTCGTGGCCGAACTGGACGTTGCCCGGGTCGTCGGCGGCGAGCCGGCGCAGCTCCGGCAGGGCGCGCCGGTACTGCCCGTCGTCCATCAGCGTGGACGCGTACTGCTTGCGCAGGATGCGGACCACCGGCGAGCCCTCGCCGTGCTCGGCGGCGGCGGCCGGGAGGATCCCGCCGAGCACGTCGACGGCCTGGGTGAGCGCGCCCTCGCCGAGGAGCCGCTTCACCTGCTCGACGGCTCCGGCCACGTCCGCGCCCCGCGGCGGCTGCCCGGGGAGCGGCGGCGCGGGCGGCGCGGCGGGCTGGGCGGGGACGGCGACCCGGGGGTCGGCGGCGGGCGGGGGAGCCGGGCGGGGCGCGGCCGGCCAGGGCGCGTGCGGGCGCAGGAACGGGCGGGTGGGGTCGAGGGGGCCGGACGGGGCGCCGCGCGCGGGGAGCAGCGGCAGCAGCGCCTCGTACACCTCGTGCGCTCCGGAGGGACGGGCGGCGGGGTCCTTGGCGAGGAGGCGCAGGACGAGGGCCTCCAGGGTCTCGGGGACCTCGGGGCGGACCTGGCGGAGCGGGAGGGGCGGCTCGTAGAGGTGGCGGTGGAGGACGCCGAGGGCGGTGGAGCCGGCGAACGGCACGTTCCCCGAGAGGAGTTCGTGGAGCAGGACGCCGAGGGCGTAGAGGTCGGTCTGCGGGCCGACGGCGCCGCCCATCGCCTGCTCGGGCGCCATGTAGGCGGGGCTGCCGATGGGTTCGCCGGTGTGGGTGAGGCGGGTGGTGTCGGAGTCGAGGACGGCGGCGATGCCGAGGTCGAGGACGGTGACGGTGCCGTCGGGGCGGATCATCACGTTCCGCGGTTTGAGGTCGCGGTGGACGATCGGCACCGCGTGGACGGCGGCGAGCACCGCGCACAGCTGGGCGGCGACGCAGACCGCCCACTCCCAGGGGTACGGGTCGTGTTCGGCGAGGTGGTCGGCGAGGTCGGCGCCGTCGAGGTACTGCATGACCAGGTAGAGGTCGTCGCCGTCGCTGCCGGCGTCGTGGACGGTGACGAGGCCGGGGTGGTCGACGTGGGCGGTGACCCGGCACTCGCGGACGAAGCGGCGGCGCAGTTCGTCGGCGGCGGTGGCGGGGCCGGTGAGGGCGGTCGGGCTGAGGAGCTTCACGGCGACCCTGCGGTCGAGGCGGGTGTCGTAGGCGGTCCACACCTGGCCCATGCCGCCCTGGCCGATGACGGTGGCGATCTCGTAGCGCCCTCCGACGACCCGTCCGTTCACTTCTCGCCGTCCTTGCGGAGCAGGTCGCTGAGTTCGTCCAGCTCGGCGCGGACCTGGTCGATGCGGGGGGAGTGGGCGGGGGCGGCCGGGCCCGGTGCCGGGGTCGGCGCCTGGGTCGGGTGGGGCGTGGGGGTCGGGTGGGGCGTCGGGGTCGCGTACGGGTTGGGCGTCTGGCCCTGCGGGGGGTAGCCGCCGGGGAGGGTGACGGCCGTGGCCGGGTTCACCGGCGGGTAGCCGTACGCGGGCGCGTGCGGGTGCGGGGGGAGCGACGGGTACGGCCCCGGTGCCGCCGGCGCGGACGCCCGGTGGTGCTTGATGTCGGCCGCCAGGTAGTGCGCGGTCACGGCGGTGGCCATGGCGATGACCAGGCCGGCGCCGACGTTGATCTGCCAGGAGTTCTGGTCCTCCTCCTGGAGCAGCACGAAGCAGCCGATGGTGGCGGCCAGCTGGAGCCAGAAGAGGGCCCAGTCGAGGATCGTGCGGCGCATGATCGCGAGCCGGAGCATCGCCACCCAGGCGAGCAGCCCGAGGGAGAGCACCACGGCGGCCGTCACGAGCACGCGGACGGCGACGGTCCCGGCGGACGGACCGCCACCGGGTCTCGGCGCGGGAGCGGCAGGCATCTGTCCGTACATGCGAATTCCCCCCAGGGACGGCTGTTCAGGCTACGAGATTAGCCCCGTCCTCAGCCCGGTTGAACGCTTCCGTCCGCGAGGCCGTCGTAGAGGCCCTGGAGCAGTTGTTCGCCCAGGCGGGCGGTGAGCCGGAGGGCCTCCTCGAACTCGGCGAGGGTGCGGTAGCGCTCGCCGTGCCGGCGCTGGTCGGCGAGCGGCAGCCGGGGCAGCTGGAGGCGGCGGACGTCGAGCCGGGTGGCGGTGGAGGCGAAGCTGCTGGCCTGCCGGTTGTTGGCGGTGCCGCGCAGGAAGCCGGCGAGGAACCAGGGGTCGAGGGCGTCGGGGTCGGGGCGCAGCAGCTGGAGGCCGCGGCCGAGGGCCGCGCCCGCGGTGGCGGCGTCGACGACGCGGGCGGAGGGGCCGCCGCCGAGGACGGGCACGATCACGTCGCCCTCGCGGACCAGGACCGGCTCCTCGGCCTGGCCCTGGGGCGCCTCGGGGAGGGTCCCGGAGGGGGCGGCGCCGGTGAGCACGTCGTGCTCGGTGAGGACGGGGACCTCGCCGCCGGCGGGGGCGGTGCCGGCGCCGCCGGTGCGGAGCTGGAGGGCGCCGGTGCGGGCCAGCTCGCCGACGGTGGTGAGGGGGCGGGGCGCGGGGCGGGCGGGCTCGGGGTCCGGGGCGAGGGTGAGGGTGCGGCGCAGGGTGGCGTCCAGGCGCTCGCGGACGGCGGCGAGTTCGGCGGCGGAGCCGCCCGCGTCGGGCGCGGTGAGGTAGCGGGCGGGGGCGAGGTCGACCTCGTCGTCGAGGAGTTCGATGACGGGGACCGCGCGGGCCAGGGTGTCGTCGCCGGAGCGGCCGGCCCAGGCGTCGAGCACCGCGTTCTGCAGGGTGGTCCAGGGGAGCTTGTCGCGGCCGGCGTCGGGCACGAGCCCTGCGGTGTCGACGAAGAGGGCCTCGGCCGGGGGGCGGCGGTCGGCGGCGGGGCGGGCCAGGACCCAGAGGTGGAGCGGGATGCCGTACGGCGGCGCGGCGCCGGCCGGGAGGGCGATGACGGCCCGCAGGGCGCCGCGGCGCAGGAGGTCGGCGCGGATGCGGCGGCCGGAGCGGCGGGAGGCGACGGCGGGGGGCATGAGGAGGACGGCGGTGCCGCCGTCGCGGAGCCGGGCCAGGGCGTGCTGGACCCAGGCCAGCTCGGACTCGGTGCGGGCGGGGAAGCCGTACTCCCAGCGGGAGTCGTAGGCCAGCTCGTCGTGGCCCCAGGCGCGCTCGTTGAACGGCGGGTGGGTGAGGACCGTGTCGGCGCGCAGCTCGGGGAAGGCGTCGGCGCGGAGGGTGTCGCCCGCGGCGGAGCGGATGTCCGCGTCGCCGTGGAGGGCGAGGCGGAGCGCGGAGAGGGCGGCCAGCTCGGGGTCGGCGTCCTGGACGGCGAGGGTGCCGGGGTGGGCGGCGGCGCGCAGGAGGCCGCCGGTGCCGGAGGCCGGGTCGAGGAGGACGGTCGCGGGCGGGTCCCCGGCGCTCGCGGTCGCGGCCGCGGCGAGGGCGGCCATGAGTTCGGCGAGCGGCGGCGGGGTGAGCGTGTACTGGCGGGGGTTCGCGTCCAGGTGGCGGCCGAGCAGGAACTCGAACGCCTGGCGGGGGCCGCCCAGTTCGGCCGCGAGCTCGACGGCGGCGCGGAGCAGCGGGGCGGCGGGGGCGAGCTGGCCGGCGGTGGGGGTGGACACGGCCCTGGGGACGCCGAAGCGGACGGTCAGGACCTCTTCCAGGGCGCCGGGCAGGGCGTCGGTGAAGCGGGGGTCGGGGAGGGCCGCGAGCGCGGCGAGGCCGGGGGGCCGCTCGCGCAGGAGCAGCAGGACGGCTCCGGTGTGGACGAGGCCGGTGAGGGTGCCGGCGGGGTGGCCGGCGAGCTGCTGCCAGACGCGCTCGCGGAGCGGGACCTCGGCGAGCTTGCCCTGCGCGCGGAGCCACCGCTCGACCTCGGGGAGGGCGAAGGAGGGACTGGTCTCGGTGCCGCCCACGGGCTTGGGGAAGTCCGCGTGGCGGCGGCGCCAGTTGCTGACGGCGGCCCTGCCGACGCCGGCGAGCCGGGCGATTCCGGCGGCGGTGACCTCTGTGGCGCTGTCCTCGGGCACCTGGACCCTCCGTCCTCCCGCTCGTACGACCTGTGCACGACGAGCATACCGACCGAAGGGGTTCACGGCGTGATCCGAGTCGAACCTCGTGAACGTGGTTGACTCGGTTCACAGAAGCTGCTGTGATTACGACATCGAAACGCGGAGTCCACAGGAATCCCTCGACACCCGAAAGGTGTTCACAGCCATGTCTCAGACGCAGCGCAGCTGGTTCGCCCGCCACAAGGTCCTCACCGCCGCCGGCGCGGTCGTGGTCGTCGTCGCCATCGGCGCGGCGATGGGCGGGGGCGGGGACGAGGGCACCACCCCCGAGGCGAAGTCCTCGGCCCCGGCGACCTCGGGCGGGAAGGGGTCGGACGCCGACTCCAAGGCCCCGGAGTCCAAGGCCCCGGAGGAGAAGAAGGCCGTCACGATCGACGGGGACGGCGACTTCGAGGTCGGCTCCGACCTCAAGCCGGGCCTCTACCGCACGACGGGCAACGAGGACGCCATGTGCTACTGGGAGCGTTCGAAGGACGCGACCGGCGAGCTCGACTCGATCCTCGCGAACGACAACGTGACGGGCACGGCCTACGTAGAGATCAAGAAGAGCGACAAGTTCTTCAAGTCCACCGGCTGCGAGACGTGGGAGGCCGTGGACGCCAAGGCCGCCGGCACCCCGAAGGACACGCTCAAGGGCGACGGCGGCATGTTCAAGGTCGGCGTCGACGTGGCGCCGGGCACCTACAAGTCGACGGGCAACAAGGACGCGGGCTGCTACTGGGAGCGCTCGAAGGACGCGGGCCACGGCATGGACGCGATCCTCGCGAACGACAACGTGACGGGCACCGCGATCGTCAAGATCACCGCCAAGGACGGCTACTTCAAGTCGGTCGGCTGCGGCGACTGGACCAAGACGTCCTGACGCCGCCGCGGCACCCGACGCGGCACGGGCTCCGGCCCGGCCGCGGGGTCAGCCGGGGGTCAGCCGGCCGAGACGGTGTGGCGGACCCACACGTTGGGCTCGACGTAGACCGCGTAGCCGCGCGCGGCCTCGCAGTGGACGGGCACGAGCGCGCCCGGGACCTCGACCGGTCCGTCCGTGTCGAAGGCGAGACCCGTCCACGCCCGCCACTGCTCCAGGGAGCCGGAGACGGTCATCGACGCGGGTGCGACCGCCTCGATCCGACCGCCCGCGCGGACGTGCACCCGCAGCCACGGGTCGTGCGGCAGCCCGTCGGACTCCCGGACGCGGAAGGCGTACTCGTGGATGGAGGCGCCGGCCTCCAGGTGCTTGCCGTTGGGCCGGACCGGCGCGACGAGTGCGCCGAAGCCGAGCCGGCGCGCGTTCTCCCGCATCGCGGCGAGCATCCGGTGCGAGATCCCGCGCCCGAGGGCGCCGGTGTCCACGGTGATCTCGATGGCGCTGACCGTGTCGGGCGTCCTGCCGTGCCGCCGGTCCGAGAACGCCCACAGCAGCACCTCGTCCCAGCCCCGGTCGGGCAGCGTCCGCCGGCCGTCCGCGTCGAGCCGGAAGGGCACGCTGAAGCCGCGGGCGACGACCGCGCCGGAGGGGTCGGTGGCCACGAGCACGTACTCGGGGAAGTCCCGCACGATCCGGCCCATGTGCGACCAGCCGATCGGGTCGTACATCATGAACTCGGGCCAGAGGTCCTTCATGGACCACATCGGCCCTTCGAGCTCGGGCCGCTCGGCGAGCGTGGTGATCGTCAGTTCCTGGTCCATGCGCGCAGGTTAGAAGCCTTTCGATCACCGACCAACCGATTATCGGACCACGCTCCCCGGTCTCGATCCCGGTTCTCGCCCCCGCCGAGCCACCCCGCCCCGCCCCCGACCCCGGCCTCTCAGCCGCCGCACTGCCCCAGCATCGCCGTGCGGTCCGGGGCGGTCACCGGCAGCTCGTACTTCTCCGCCACCTGCGCGAAGCGGACCGCGTAGGCGCAGCGGATCCCCTTGGCCGGCGGCAGCCAGGAGGCCGGACCGGAGTCGCCCTTGGCGGAGTTGGCCCGGCCCTGGACCGGGAGCAGGTTCAGCGGATCGTTGGCGAGCCGCTTCCGCTTCGCGTCGGACCAGCGGGAGGCGCCCATCTGCCAGGCGTACGAGAGCGGCACGACGTGGTCGATCTGGACCTCGGCGGCCTTCTGCTTGCGCCAGTCGATGGTGGTGCCGGTGTAGGGGTCGTCCAGGGTCATCGCCACCACCACGCAGTCCGAGCCGTCCCGGAAGCGGAGTTCCCGGCCGTCGCGGCGGAGCAGGTCGTTGCGGGTGTCGCAGCCGTTGCGGGCGAAGGGCACGCCGTCGGCCTTGTCGAGCCAGGCGTGCCCGAAGGCGTCGCGCTCGTACCCGGTGCGCGGGCCGCGGCCCTTGGTGGCGAGCCCGTCGATGAGGGTGCGGGCCCGCGCCCGCTCGCCCTCCGCCGTCACCGGCGCGAGTCCCGGCTCGGTGCCGTCCGGGTTCCGGAAGGGGCTCGCGGCCCGGGCGCCGGGCGCGGAACCGCCGGACGACTCCTGGCCGCCGTCGACGGGGAGCGTGCACCCGGAGAGGACGACGAGCCCGCAGAGCGCGGCGGCGGGGAGGAACCTTCGACGTGTCAGCACTCGGGAATCCTAGGCGGGAACGCGCCGATTGCGATCATTTCATCAGATCTTGCCGATCCCGAGCGTGTTGTCGGCGGGCAGCAGTCCCGAGCCGATCGCGGCGAGCCAGGGCCCGCCGAGCAGCTCCGCGAGCCGCCCGGTGGCGTCCGGACCGAGTGCCACCCAGGGCGCCGCGGCCAGCTCGTCCGTGCGCCGCTCCACCGCGGCCCGCAGCTCCCGCCCGGCCGGCGTCGCGCCCCCGTCGGCGTCCACGAGACCCCGGCCGGCCAGCCGCTCCCGCGCGGCCGCCCACTCCTCGGCGCTCCACCCCCGGCTCGCGAAGACGGCCTCGGGCGCGGCCCCGACGGCGGCGAAGGACACCAGCGCCTCGACGGGGTCGAGCCCGGCGCCCAGCAGCGCCGCGAGGTGGCCGTCGCCCCGGTGCTCGCGCAGCAGGGTCGCGGCCTGCCAGAGCACGAGGTGCGGTTCGCCGGCCCAGGGCAGCTCGGCGTGGGCGGCGGCGAGCGGCCGCCCGGCCGGGTCGGCGGCCTCGGCGGCCCGGCGGGCGCGGCCGGCGGCCTCCTCGACCCCGGTCACGTCGAACAGCGCGCGGTACGTCCGGTCCACCGCCCGCAGTCGCGCGGCCACCACCTCCGCGGGCGCGGCCGTGCCCCAGGCGCCGGGCACGTACCGCGCGACCATGGCCGGGCTGAAGCTGTAGAACGCGGACGCGACCCTCCCCGCCCCCACGGCCCCGAGCGGCGCGGCCCGCCAGGCGAAGTAGGAGGGCCACCGCTCCCGGGTGTCGTAGCCGAGCGCGGCGGCCTCCTCGAACGCCTCGGGGGCGTAGTAGTGCAGGGCGTGCAGCGGTTCGAGCAGGTGCCACATCTGTCGTACGCGAGCGGTGTCCATGGGGAACCTCCGGAGCGGCGGACGCGAATCTAGCCACTGACAAGACTGCGCCCGGGAGGACAACTTGTCAATGACTAGATGAGGGCTAGGCTGCTCCCATGACACCTGGGAAGACGGACCGGAGCACCTACCACCACGGCGACCTACGCCAGGCCGTCCTCACGGCCGCCCTCGACGTGATCGCGGCCGACGGCCCCGCCGCCCTGAGCCTGCGGGACCTCGCCCGCCGGGCCGGCGTCTCCCACGCCGCCCCCGCCCACCACTTCGGCGACCGCACCGGACTCCTGACCGCCATCGCCGCCCAGGGCTTCGGCCTGCTCGCGGACACCCTCGCGGGCGGTACCGGCCTCGCGGACCGGGGCCGCCGCTACGTCCGCTTCGCGACCGCCCACCCGGCCCACTTCCAGGTCATGTTCGCCCCCGACCTGCTCCGCGCGGACGACCCCGAGCTCACCGCCGCCCGCGCCCGCGCCGGCGCCGAACTCCGCGCGGGCGTCACCACCCTGCCCGGCCGCGACGCCCGCACCACCGGCATCGCCGCCTGGTCCCTCGCCCACGGCTTCGCCACCCTGTACCTGACGCACAACGTGACGGACGCCGTGGGCCCGCTCCCGCCGGAGGACTACTTCGACCTCCTGACGGGCTTCCTCACCGACCGCGCGGACGGGACCCCGGGGACCTGACCCCTCAGTCCAGGATCGTCGTCAGGAACTCCCCGGTCCAGGCGAGGAGTTCGCGGCCGACGAGCGGCTTGCCGCCGATCGGGCGGGTCGCCGGGCGCGGCACCAGGATCTGGTGGACGGCCGGCTTGATCACCGACTTCGGGTGCAGGCGCTTGAGGCGCAGCTCCTGGGACTCGCGCAGCTCCACCGGGGCGAAGCGGATGTTCGGGCCCTGGAGGACGATCTCGCCGACCCCGCAGGCGCGGGCCAGCATGCGCAGCCCGGCGACCAGGAGGAGGTTCTCGACCGGCTCCGGGAGCTTGCCGTAGCGGTCGGTCAGCTCCTCCCGTACGGCCTTCACGTCCTCCTCCGAGTTCGCCGAGGCGATCGCCCGGTACGCCTGGAGGCGCAGCCGCTCGCCGGGCGCGTAGTCGTGCGGGACGTGCGCGTCGACCGGCAGCTCGATCTTGACCTCCAGCGGCGCCTCCTCCTCGACACCGCCCTCCAGCGAGGCGCGGTAGTCCGCGACCGCCTCGCCGACCATGCGGACGTACAGGTCGAAGCCGACGCCCGCGATGTGGCCGGACTGCTCGCCGCCCAGGAGGTTGCCCGCGCCGCGGATCTCCAGGTCCTTCATCGCCACGTACATGCCGGCGCCCATCTCGGTGTGCTGGGCGATGGTCGCCAGCCGCTCGTGCGCGGTCTCCGTGAGGGGCTTCTCCGGCGGGTAGAGGAAGTAGGCGTAGCCGCGCTCGCGGCCCCGGCCGACCCGGCCGCGCAGCTGGTGGAGCTGGCTCAGGCCGAAGTTGTCGCCGCGCTCCACGATCAGCGTGTTCGCGTTGGAGATGTCGATGCCGGACTCGACGATCGTGGTCGAGACGAGCACGTCGAACTTCTTCTCCCAGAAGTCCACGACGACCTGCTCCAGGGCCGACTCCGACATCTGGCCGTGGGCCGTCGCGATCCGCGCCTCCGGGACGATCTCGCGGAGCCTGGCCGCCGCCCGGTCGATGGAGTCGACCCGGTTGTGGATGTAGAACACCTGCCCCTCGCGGAGCAGTTCGCGGCGGATGGCCGCGCCGATCTGCTTCTCCTCGTACGGGCCGACGAAGGTGAGCACCGGGTGCCGCTCCTCCGGCGGGGTGGTGATCGTGGACATCTCGCGGATGCCCGTCACCGCCATCTCCAGCGTCCGGGGGATCGGCGTCGCGGACATCGTCAGGACGTCGACGTTGGCCCGGAGCTTCTTCAGCTGCTCCTTGTGCTCGACGCCGAAGCGCTGCTCCTCGTCGACGATGACCAGGCCGAGGTCCTTGAACTTCGTCTCGGAGGAGAAGAGGCGGTGGGTCCCGATGACGACGTCGACCGAGCCCTCCTTCAGGCCCTCCAGGGTCGCCTTCGACTCGGTGTCCGTCTGGAAGCGGGACAGCGCGCGGACGTTGACCGGGAACTGCCCGTACCGCTCGCTGAAGGTGCCGAAGTGCTGCTGCACCAGCAGCGTCGTCGGCACCAGGACGGCGACCTGCTTGCCGTCCTGGACCGCCTTGAACGCGGCCCGTACCGCGATCTCCGTCTTGCCGTAGCCGACGTCGCCGCAGATCAGCCGGTCCATCGGGACCGTCTTCTCCATGTCCTCCTTCACCTCGGCGATCGTGGAGAGCTGGTCGGGCGTCTCCGCGTACGGGAAGGCGTCCTCCAGCTCCCGCTGCCACGGGGTGTCGGGGCCGAAGGCGTGCCCGGGGGCCGCCATCCGGGCGCTGTACAGCCTGATCAGGTCGGCGGCGATCTCCTTGACCGCCTTCTTCGCCCGCTGCTTCGTCTTCGTCCAGTCCGCGCCGCCGAGCCGGTGCAGGGTGGGCGCCTCGCCGCCGACGTACTTGGTGACCTGCTCCAGCTGGTCCGTCGGGATGTAGAGGCGGTCGCCGGGCTGGCCGCGCTTGGCGGGGGCGTACTCGACGAGCAGGTACTCGCGGGTCGCGCCCTGCACCGTGCGCTGCACCATCTCCAGGTAGCGGCCGACGCCGTGCTGCTCGTGCACGATGTAGTCGCCGACCTCCAGGGTCAGCGGGTCGATCGTCTTGCGGCGCTTGGCCGGCATCCGCTGCCCGTCCTTGCCCGCCGCCTTCTGGCCGGACAGGTCGGTCTCGGTCAGCACGGCGAGCTTCAGCGCCGGGTCCACGAAGCCGAAGTCGATCGAGCCGCAGGCCACGTGCACGACGGCCGGGTCCACCTCCGCCAGGTCGGCCGTCAGCCGGGCCGCGATGCCCTCGCCGCCCAGCACCTCCACGGTCCGCGAGGCCGGGCCGTGCGCCTCCGTCACGTACACCGTGCGCCAGCCGTCGGCCAGCCAGCCCTTGGTGTCGGCGAGCGCGCGGGCCGTGTCGCCGCGGTACGACTCCGGGGCGTGCATGCCCAGCGTGAGGGTGTCGGCCTCGCGGTCCACGTCGGCGGCGAACGGCGACACCGACCACCACATCATCCCCAGCTCCCGCGCCCGGTCCCGGACGTCCGCGATCCCCCACAGGGAGGCCGCGCCGACGTCGATCGGCGCCTCGCCGCCGCCGGCCGTCGCCGCCCACGACGCCTGGAGGAACTCCTGGCTGGTGGCGACGAGGTCGGCGGCCCGGGTCCGCACCCGCTCGGGGTCGCAGACGACGGCCATCGCACCGGCCGGCAGCACGTCGAGCAGCAGCTCCATGTCGTCCACGAGGACCGGAGCCAGCGACTCCATGCCCTCGACGGCGATGCCCTCGGCGATCTTGTTCAGCATCTCGCCGAGCTCCGGGTGCTCCTCTGCAAGGGCCGCGGCCCTCCCCCGCACCTCGTCCGTCAGCAGCAGCTCGCGGCAGGGCGGCGCCCACAGACCGTGCTCGGCGACCTCCAGGGAGCGCTGGTCCGCCACCTTGAAGTAACGGATCTCCTCGACGTCGTCGCCCCAGAACTCGACCCGGAGCGGGTGCTCCTCGGTCGGCGGGAAGACGTCCAGGATGCCGCCGCGCACGGCGAACTCGCCGCGCTTCTCGACCAGCTCGACCCGGGCGTACGCGGCGGCCGCGAGCCCCTCGACGACCTCCCCGAGGTCGGCCGTCCGCCCGCTGCGCAGCGCCACCGGCTCCAGGTCCCCCAGCCCCTTGACCTGCGGCTGGAGCACGGAACGGATCGGCGCGACGACGACGCTGACCGGCCCCGTCGCCGGGTCGTCCGGGTTCGGGTGGGCGAGGCGGCGCAGCACGGCGAGCCGGCGGCCGACGGTGTCGGAGCGGGGCGAGAGCCGCTCGTGCGGCAGGGTCTCCCAGGCGGGGTACTCGACGACGGAGTCCGGATCGAGCAGGGACCGCAGCGCCGCCGCCAGGTCCTCGGCCTCCCGGCCGGTCGCGGTCACGGCGAGCACCGGGCGCCCCGAGTCCCGGGCCAGCGCGGCCACGGCGAAGGGGCGGGCGGCGGCGGGGCCGACCAGGTCCACGTGCGGACGGTTCCCGTCCGACGCGGCCGTCACCGCCTCCGCGAGGGCCGCGTCCTTGACGACGAGGTCGAGCAGACCGTGCAGGCTCATGGAGCTTCCATCCCGGTACGTACGAGGGTGAACGGACAGGCGGACACCCGGGCGAGCGGACAACGCGAACGGCCCGACACGTCGCACGGGCCGGGGGCCTCCACCCTACGACGCCCGCCCGCCCGCGGCGCGGGGGATCACACCCGCCGGACGTCTTCCGGCCGAACCCACGAACCGCCCGCCCGCGACGCGGAGAAACACACCGCCGGACACCCGACGGCGGCCTTCCTGTCGAACCCACGAACCGCCCGGCCGCGACGCGGGGGATCACACCGCCGGACGCCCGACGGCGGCCTTCCGGCCGAACCCGCGCACCACCCGACCGCGACGCGGAGAGCATCCCCCGCCGCACCCGCCCACCGCCCGCCCGGGCCCCGCGCACCACCCGTCCCCCTCCCCCTCCGCACGCGGTACGGCCCCGGTGCGGGGTCCGCGCCGGGGCCGTACCGCGTGCGTCACGAGGTCACTCGCTCGCGATCGCGTTCAGGACGTTCATGCGGCCCGCCCGGAAGGCCGGGACCAGCGCCGCGAAGAGGCCGACGAAGGCGGAGCCGACGAAGACCGTGAGGATCGTCGTCCAGGGGATCTCCAGGACGCCGAGCCCCTCCAGCGCGAGGAGCTTCTGGGCGGCCGTGCCCCAGCCCATGCCGAGGCCGAGGCCGAGCAGCGCGCCGAAGAGGGCGATGACCACCGACTCCAGGCGGATCATCCTGCGCAGCTGGCGGCGGGAGAGGCCGATGGCCCGCATGAGGCCGATCTCGCGGGTGCGCTCCACCACCGACAGGGCCAGGGTGTTGACCACGCCGAGGATCGCGACGACGATCGCCAGCGCCAGCAGGCCGTAGACGATGTTGAGGAGCTGGCCGACCTGGTCCTTCAGGTCCTCCTTGTAGTCGGCCTGGTTGGAGACCTTGTACTGGGGATACGGGGCCAGCGCCTCCTTCAGGGAGGCGTACGCCGCCTCCTCCTGCCCGTCCCGCGCGCTCGCGAGGAGCAGCGCGCTGGCCGGCATCCGCTCGGCCGGCAGGTGCGCGGCGGCGGTGGTGACGTTGGTGTACATGGCGCCGTTGTCGACGTTGCCGGTGTCCGCCGTGATCGCCGCGACCTTGAGCCTGGCCGTCGAGCCGTGGGCGAAGGCGACGGTGAGGGTGTCGCCGACCTTCACGCCGTGCCCGGTGGCGTAGTCGCTGCCGACGGACATCGCGCCGGGGGCGTACGCGGCGGCCAGGTCTCCGGAGGTGACCTCGCGCCGCAGGTCGCCCGGGTAGGACGGCTCGGTCGCGGCCAGCCACTCCTTGGAGGTGGTGCCGCGCGGGTCGGTGATCCGGACGTCGACCGGCCGGTACTCGGTGACGTGGTCGAGGCCCGCGACCTTCTCCACGGCGGCCTGCGCCTGCGGCACGATCGGCGCGCCCATCTGGTTCTGCACGATGTAGTCGGCGCCGACGGACCGGTCGAGCTCGTCGGTGGCCGAGGCGACCATGGAGGAGCCGACGACGGAGAGGCAGGCGACGAGCGCGAGCCCGATCATCAGGGCGGCGCCGGTCGCGCCGGTGCGGCGCGGGTTGCGGAGCGCGTTCCGCTCGGCCATCCGGCCGACGGGGCCGAAGACCCGCAGGACGACGACGCCGAGGACCCGGACGACGCCGCCCGCGAGGACCGGGCCGATGACGACGAAGCCGAGCAGCGACAGCACGATCCCGGCGCCGAGCCACAGCGAGCCCGTCCCGGCCTTGTCGGCCTGGGTCGCGGCCCACAGCGCGCCGCCGCCGGCGAGCGTGAGGAGCAGGCCGATGACGGCGCGGACCCGTCCGGCGCGGCCGTCGGCGGGGGTGCCGGCGTCGCGGAGGGCGGCCATCGGGGAGATCTTGCCGGCCCGGCGGGCCGGGACGTAGGCGGCGAGGACGGTGACGAGGACGCCGAGGGCGAGGCCGACGACGGGCGTCGTCCAGGCGACGGTGAGGTCGCGGGTGGACAGCTCCATGCCCATGGACGACATGAGCTTCATCAGGCCGACGGCGAGGCCCACGCCGGCGGCGACGCCGGCGACCGAGCCGATCAGGCCGAGCAGGACGGCCTCGACGAGGACGGAGCGGTTGATCTGCCGGCGGCTGGAGCCGATGGCCCGCAGCAGGCCGATCTCCCGGGTGCGCTGGGCGACCAGCATGGAGAAGGTGTTGACGATGAGGAAGATGCCGACGAGGAAGGCGATCCCGGCGAAGCCGAGCATCGCGTACTTCATGACGTCGAGGAAGCCGGCCAGGTCCTCGCTGCCCTCGTCGGCGACCTCGGCCGCCGTCTGGACCTTGAACCCGTCGCCGAGCGCGGCGGCGACGTCCGCCTTGAGCGCGGTGTCGGCGACGCCCGGCTCACCGTCCACCATGACCTGCGTGAACAGGCCCTCCTTGCCGAGCAGTTGGCGCTGCGCGGTGGCGGTGTCGAAGTAGACGAGGGTGGCGCCCGGGTTGGTGACCTTGAACTCGACGATGCCGGAGACGGCGGCGGTGAAGTCGCCGTCGGCGGAGATCGTGCGGAGCGGGGTGCCGAGTTCGAGGCCGTGCTTGTCCGCGGTGCCGCGGTCGACGACGACGTCGGTGGGGCCGCGCGGTTCGTGGCCCTCGACCAGCTCCACCGAGCGGAGCTCGTACGGGCTCCAGTTGACGGCGATCGTCGGGGCGCCGCTGGTGGGCCCGACGTTCTTGTTGTCCCGGTCGACGACGGTGACGCCCATCGAGCTGACGGAGCCCTGCGCGTCGGCGACGCCCTTCGCGCCGCGGACCTCGGCGACGACGGAGGCGGGGAGGGACTCGGGCCGGCCGGTGTCCGGGCTCTCGTCCGTCGGGTCCGCCTCCCGCGGCGAGACCGTGACGTCGGACGCGGTGACCGCGAACAGCTTGTCGAAGGTGGTGTTCATCGTGTCGGTGAAGACCAGGGTCCCGGACACGAACGCGACGGACAGGAGCACGGCGACGGCGGAGAGCGCCATCCGCCCCTTGTGCGCGAGGAGGTTCCGCAACGAGGTTCTGAAGACGGTCATGACGTCCGCCCGCGCGCGTCGAAGTCCTTCATCCGGTCGAGGACGGCGTCGGCGGTCGGCCGCTCCATCTCGTCCACGATCCGCCCGTCCGCGAGGTACAGCACCCGGTCCGCGTAGGAGGCGGCGACCGGGTCGTGGGTGACCATGACGATCGTCTGGCCCAGCTCGTCCACGGACCGGCGCAGGAAGCCGAGGACCTCGGCACCGGCGCGCGAGTCGAGGTTTCCGGTCGGCTCGTCGCCGAAGATGATCTCCGGCCGGGCGGCGAGCGCCCGCGCGACGGCCACCCGCTGCTGCTGGCCGCCGGACAGCTCCGTCGGGCGGTGCTTGAGGCGGCCGGCGAGGCCGACGGTCTCGACGACCCGGTCCAGCCACTCCCGGTCGGGCTTGCGGCCCGCGATGTCCATCGGCAGCGTGATGTTCTCCAGCGCGGTCAGCGTCGGCAGCAGGTTGAACGCCTGGAAGATGAAGCCGATCCGGTCCCGGCGCAGCCGGGTGAGCTTCTTGTCCTTGAGCCCGGTGATCTCGGTCTCGTCCAGGTAGATCTGCCCGCCGGTCACGGTGTCGAGGCCGGCGAGGCAGTGCATCAGGGTCGACTTGCCGGACCCCGAGGGCCCCATGATCGCGGTGAAGCGCCCGCGGGCGATGTCCACGTCGACGTGGTCGAGGGCGAGGACCTCGGTCTCCCCCGCGCCGTACGCCTTGACGACCTGTCGCGCCCGCGCGGCGACGGCCGTCTTCCCTCCGGTACCCCCGTGCCTGGGGACGGTCACAGCCGAAGTCACGGTCTTCTCCTCGCAGATGCGGTGGTTTGTAAGTTCAAGTTAAGAAGCGGGGAAGCCGCTTCTCGTCCTCCGCCGGGACGACCGTCCCCTGGCTCGCATGGGGGAGCTCCCCCTAGGGGTTCCTCAGCCCGTGGTCGGAGTGAGACTCTGTCCGCGCACATTTAGGTGTACGAAGAAAGAGAAAGGCGGCAGAGTGACCGACGGCAGAACCGCCTCGCCGCGGGCCCCGCACGACGCCCCGCCCGCAGACCGCCGCCGCGGCGCCGTCGTCGCCGCCCTCATGCTCTGCATGGCGCTCGCCGCCCTCGACGGCACCATCGTCGCCACCGCCGTCCCCCAGATCGTCGGCGACCTCGGCGGGCTCTCCGTCTTCTCCTGGCTCTTCTCCGGCTACCTCCTCGCCGTCACCGTCACCCTCCCCGTGTACGGCAAGCTCAGCGACACCTTCGGCCGCAAACCGGTCCTCGTCGCCGGCACGATCCTCTTCCTGCTCGGCTCGCTGCTCTGCGCCGCCGCGTGGAACATGGCCGCGCTCATCGCCTTCCGCGTCGTCCAGGGCCTGGGCGGCGGCGCCCTCCAGGGCACCGTCCAGACGATCGCCGCCGACCTGTACCCGCTCAAGGAGCGCCCCAGGATCCAGGCGCGGCTGTCCTCCGTGTGGGCCACGGCGTCCATCGCCGGACCGGTGGTCGGCGGCCTGCTCGCCGGGTACGCGGACTGGCGCTGGATCTTCCTGATCAACCTGCCGGTCGGCGCCCTCGCCCTCTGGATGATCCTGCGGCACCTCAAGGAGCCCGCCAGGCCCGCCCGTACGGCCCCGGTCCGCATCGACTGGGCGGGCGCGCTCGGCGTCTTCGCGACCGGCGCGCTGCTGCTGACCGCGCTCGTGCAGGGCGGGGTGGCCTGGCCGTGGCTCTCGGCGCCGTCCCTGGGCCTGCTGGGCGGCGCGGCGCTCCTCGCCGCGGGCACCGTCGTCGTGGAGCGCCGGGCGGCGGAGCCGATGATCCCCGGCTGGGTCTGGCGCCGGCGCACCATCGCCGCCGTGAACCTCGCGCTCGGGGCGCTGGGCCTCCTCATGGTCGCCCCGACCGTCTTCCTCCCGACCTACGCCCAGTCGGTCCTCGGCCTCGGCCCGATCGCCGCCGGCCTCGTCCTCTCCTCCTGGACGCTGAGCTGGCCGATCAGCGCCGCGTTCTCCAACCGCGTCTACAGCCGCATCGGCTTCCGCCTGACGGCCGTCCTCGGCATCTCCGGCGCCCTCGCCCTGCTCCTCGCCTTCCCGCTCCTCCCCTACCCCGGCGAAGCCTGGCAGCCCGCCCTCCTGATGCTCCTCCTCGGCGCCTGCCTGGGCCTCTTCCAGCTCCCCCTGATGGTCGGCGTCCAGTCGACGGTCCCCTACGAGGAGCGCGGCACCACCACCGCCTCCGTCCTCTTCTGCCGCCAGGTCGGCCAGAGCACCGGCGCGGCCCTCTTCGGCGCCGTGGCCAACGCCGTCCTCGCCGCCCGCCTCGGCGGCGGCGACCTCGACGCCGTGGCCCGCGCCCTGGAGGCCCCCGCCACCCTCACGGCCGAGGCGGCCGACCACCTCCGCCGGGCGGTGGCCGCCGCCGTCGACTACGTCTACCTCGGCGCCGCCGCCGCGGCCGCCCTCGCCCTCCTGGCCCTCCTCACCCTGGCCCCCCGCCGCTTCCCGGTGCTGAAGGAGGTGTCGGGGGAGGACCGGGAATAGCCCTGGTACGAGGGGAGTTGCCCCGTCACATGCGACGTGGCCCGGAACCGCTCGGCGGTCTTCATCCCCTGCTGGCGGGGCGGTTCAGCCCGTACCGGTTCGATCCGGCGGGGGGCGTCGGGGACGAGGCGCTGCGGCTGTTGCTGGAGGCGGCGCGGTGGGCGCCTTCGGCGGGGAACGCGCAGCCGTGGGGGTTCTT
This sequence comes from Streptomyces hydrogenans, assembly GCF_014656075.1. GTDB lineage: Bacteria > Actinomycetota > Actinomycetes > Streptomycetales > Streptomycetaceae > Streptomyces > Streptomyces hydrogenans. The sequence continues at coordinate 2,585 of NZ_BNBS01000016.1, read as the reverse complement.
CACCGGGCGGCCCGGGGAGCCGGGGCACGCGCGGGTGGTGCCGTACCTCGCGCCCAGTGCGGCGCGGTGGGCGGTGGACGCGGGGCTGCTCGTCGTCACCCTGGCGCGGCGGCACGTCGGCGCCACGGAGCTGCTGTACTCCGAGTTCGCGGACTACGACCTCGGGCAGGCCGTCGCCCACATGACGGTGCAGGCGCAGGCGATGGGCCTGGCCGCCCACCAGTTCCGGGCCTTCGACCTGGAGGGGCTCACCAAGGAGCTGGACCCCGCACCGGGCTGGGCCGTCGTGTCGATGGTGGCGCTGGGGCGGGCGGCCGACGCCCCGCCGGAGACCCGGGAGCGGCGCGGCGTCGACGAGCTGCTGGCCGCTCCCTGGGCCCCGGCGGAGTGACGGCTCAGAAAGCGGAGTCGTACGTCGAGTCCTGCGTCAGGCTCGCCCTGGCACCCCGCTTGAAGGGGGCCGCCCAGTCGCCGGTGCCGGCGTAGAAGGTCTCGTCGCCGTTCCAGGCGACGAGGTCGGCGCGGCCGTCGCCGTTGGCGTCGCCGACGGCGGTGAGCCCCTTGAAGGCGCCCCACCCGCCGCCGACCTGCTTGCGGGCCGCGAAGGTGCCGTCGCCCTTGCCGAGGTACAGCCAGAGCACGCCCGCGCGGTCCCGGGCGAGGAGGTCGCCGGTCTTGGCGCCGCCGAGGTTCCCGGCGGCCGTCAGCTCGTTGTAGACGCCCCAGCCGGCCCCGATCCGCTTGCGCGCGGCGAACGGCGCCCTGGCGTTGCCCGTGCCCGGGTACAGCCACAGCACGCCGGACTTGTCGGCGGCGAGCAGGTCGGGCCGGCCGTCGCCCGTCACGTCGCTGCCGCCGGTGATCCGGTCGTACGCCTGCCAGCCGCCGCCGATCGACGTCCGGGCGGCGAGCGGCGCGTTCCTGAGTCCGGTGCCCTGGTACAGCCACAGCACGCCGGAGCGGTCGCGGGCGACTGTGTCGGGGGCGGAGCCGCCCGCCACGTTCCCGACGGAGACGAGCCGGTCGTACGCCTTCCAGCCGCCGCCCACCCGCGTGCCGCCGGTGTCGGTGAGGGAGCCGCCGGTCGCGGCGGGCCGGGTGCCGTAGCGCCACAGCACGCCCTCGGGGTCCCGGGTGAGGAGGTCGGCGGTGCCGTCGTCGTCGTAGTCGTGCGCGGCGGCGGGGCGGGTCACGTAGAAGCGGCCGGTGGCGACGAGCTCCGGCCCGATGCCCTCGTCCGGGCGGGCGGTGATCTTCCACTCGTACGCGCCGTTGCGGGCGGGTGCGCCCCAGGCCCGGGACTCCAGGTCCTTGCCGTCCCAGTGCCAGGTGATCCGGCGCGGCTCGCCGGTGGAGGAGTCATCGGGGTCCCAACCGCCGTACACGGTGGTCCGGCTGGGCAGGTGGGTGAGGGTCAGCCACACGTGGCTGTCCCCCCGGGACAGGTCCCAGGCGAGGTCGACGCCGCGCGCGACCCGCTCGCCGGTCATCTCGTTCGGCGTCGAGGAGCCGAGGAGGGTGACGAGGGTCGACTGCCCCGTCGACGCGACGAGTTCGACCGTGGGGCGGCCGCCGTCGGCGCGCGGCGCGATCCGGTACAGCCCTTCGCCGTGCTCGGGCGTGCCGCCGCGGACGAGCAGCGAGCCGCCGGGGCCGGCGACGGCGGAGGAGTAGGCGGTGAGGGCGGTGAACGTCTCGCCGGGCTTGGCGACCGACCGGAGGGTGAAGGGCCGCTTCGTCGGGTTGTCGGTGCCGGGGAGGTACGTGGACTGCTCGATGCGGGCCCGCTCGCCGGAGGCCAGCCAGCCGCCGACCAGGTACAGCGGGTCGGTCCACGCGGCGGCGTCCGGGATCCACACCTGCTGGGTGGGCGCGTCCCGGCGGACGGCGACGATCCCGCTGCCTCCGCGCCGCGACTCGCGCCAGGCGGCGTGCGTGGCGGAGGCGGCCCCCCACCAGGGCAGTTCGTCCGGTCCCTGGACGAACCAGGTGTCCTTCCCGGTGGCGGGATCGACGAGAATTTTGGCGCTCGTCCCGGCCGTGTCGATCGCGCAGTCGTAGAGCGCGGAGCCCGTGTCGGTCCAGCCGCCGTCGGCGCCCTGGCAGCTGACCCCGGCCCCTCCGACCAGCTTGCGGAGCTTCGGCGCGCCCCCGGCGAGCGTCTCGGCGTCGAGCGTGACGGCGTACTGCACGTCGTCCTCGCCCTCGTGGCGGCCGAGCAGCAGCGTGTCGCCGGCCAGCCCCGTGTACAGGTAGTCGCCGAGCGCGTCGAGGTCGAGGGCGACCGGCGCCGCGTCCGGCTTCGCCATGTCGCGGACCGTCAGCACGGAGCTGACGGTGAGCATCGCCCGGTCTCCGGTGACGACGAGGTCCGTGCCGCCGCCGGCGGCGGAGGCCCCGGGCAGCACGGTCGAGGTCCCGTCCGCGTACCGGGTCCAGCGGAACACCGGTGCCGAGCCGCGGGTCTTCGACAGGAAGCCGCTCGGGCCCGCGCCGACGACGTCCGCGTCGCGCGGGAACGCCACGCCGGTCTGCCGCGCGTCCTGCGCGGCGGCCGGGGCGACCGGCGCGGCCGCCGCCGCGCC
>NZ_BNBS01000015.1:87100-94864 GCF_014656075.1 Streptomyces hydrogenans | reverse complement strand
GGGGCGGCGGCACCGTCCGCGCGGAGCGGGCGGCCGCCGTCGCCGGAGGGGCGACCCGCCGCCGGGGCGGCCCCCGCGGCCCGCGCCAGGAACGGATCGGTGAAGGCGAGCGCGTCGCCCCGGCGGTCGAGCAGACCGGCCGCCACCAGGCCGTCCAAGGCCTCGACGGGGACCCGCTGGGCCCGGGCGCGGGCCAGCGCCGTACCGACCTCCGTACGGTACGGCGCACCGGCCGCCGGGGCGCAGACGGCCGCCACCACGCGCAGCAGCCGTCGCCCGTCCGCCGGGAGGGCGCCGAGCAGCCCGGCGTACACGCGCGCCAGGACCCCGTCGTCCACCAGCCGTCCGGGCGCCGGAACCGTCCCGTCGAGCATCTCCGGCGGCAGGCGGCGGACGGCCTCGGCCAGCACGCCCGGATGTCCGGCCGCCTCGTCGCGGAGCCGTTCGGCGACGGCGGTGCAGGTCCCGCCGCCGCTCGCCCCGTCCAGCAGGGCGCGGGCGCCCGCCCGGGTGAGGCGCGGCAGGCGGACCAGCGGCGCGGCCCCCGCGACGGGCAGCGGACGGCCGGGCGCGGACGCCACCAGCCAGGCGGCCCGGGCCCCCCGGCGCGGGCCCGGGCTCCGCCAGTGCGCGGTGAACGCGGCCCGCGAGTGCGCGTCCCACAGCGGGAAGTCGTCCAGGCACAGCAGGACCGGGCCCCGGCCCGGCACCAGCGACGCCAGCGCCGTCGCGATGCCCTCCGGACCCCGGGCCAGCCGCGCCGCCCGGCTCCCCGCCGCCCCGGACGGAGCCAGCGCGGCGAGCAGCGCCCGTGCCCCGCTCCACGGCACCTGCCGGCCGGGCGCGCCGACCACGTGCGCCTCGCCGGGGAAGTCCGGGGCCGCCCGGGTGAGCAGGGCGGACCGCCCCTCGCCGGGGCCGCCCGCCACGCACACCACCCGTCCGTCCGCCGGGACCTCCGGCGCCGGCCACAACAACTGGGAGACGGCGGCGAGTTCGGCCTCCCGGCCGTACAGCACGGGCGGCCCGGCGGCGACGGCACCGGTGCCGCCCGAACCGTCGTCGGTCCCGGTCACGCGCTGCCCGATGCTGCCCGTCACGGTCACGCCCGTCACGCTAACGGGCCCGGCCGGGGCCGGGAACGGAGCGGAACGGGGGTCTGGGCCCGCGCCCAGGCCCCCGTCCGCCGGGCTGTGCCCGGGCACAGGGCGTCAGGAACCCAGCGGACACGTGCCCCGGTACTCGTCGATCGTCAGACTCGGCCGCGGCAGCGGGCAGAGGAACTGCTCGTAGCGGGTGTCGTCGTCGACGAAGCGCTTCAGCCACGACAGGCTGTACTTCGCGATCGTCGTGTTCGACGTGTTCGGCGTGAAGTGCGTGGCGCCGTTCAGCTCCAGGTACGCCTTGTCCAGGCCGGAGGGGAGGCTCTCGTAGAACGGCTCCGAGTGGGTCGCGACGGGCGCGATCGTGTCGCCGTCCGCGCCGATGACCAGGGTCGGCGTGCTGATCTCCGGCCAGGTCTTGTCCGTGTTCCAGCCGGTGAGCGGCACCGCCGCCTTGAGGCTCGGCCGGCTCTTCGCCGCTTCGAGGGTGCCTCCGCCGCCCATCGAGTGGCCCATCACGCCGAGCCGGGAGGCGTCGACCCGGTCCCGCACCGAGCTCCGCTGGGTGAGGTGGTCGAGCGCGGCGAGCAGCTGGCGGCCCCGGCTGTCGGGCTGGTCGACCGTGGTGATCGTGTCGATGACGAAGACGACGAAGCCCTGCGAGGCCAGCCGCGGCCCCAGCCAGGCGACCGAGGACTGCGTGGCGGTGAAGCCGGGCGAGATCGCCACCGCGCCGAAGGTCCCGTCGGCCGTGCTCGTCGGGTAGTAGATGGTGCCGCCGCCGAAACCGGTGGCGGCGAGCGAGGAGACCGAGGTCTGCGCGACGGCGTACGGGCCGCGCAGCGCCTCCACGCTCGCCTCGGTGGGCGCGGGGCCGCGCTCGTACGGATTGCCGGCCGCCGCTCCCGCGCCCGGGGCGAGGAGCAGTGCGAGGCCGGCGGCGACGGCGGTGGCCGCGGCAAGGTATCGCTTCACGACGAAGTCGTCCTCTCGTGTCGTGGTACGGCCGTCCCGGGGGGAGGGGCGGCCGCTGCCGTGGGGTGGCCCCGCCACTGTGGGGGCGGCGCGGTACGCCGTCATCGGCACAATCACCGGTCCCGCGCGCATCCGGCGGCGGCCGCGCCGCCGAAGGAGATACGGGGACGGCGAACGCCGCCGCCCCCGCCCCGACCGCCAGCACCGCCCCAGGGCCCGTCCGGAAGCGAAACGCCCCCCGTGAACGACACCCCGCGCACCCCGTCCACCCCGCGCGCGCCCGCCGCGTCCCGTACCTCGGCCGCGTCGTCCGGCTCCGCCTCCCGGACCTCCGCCACCTCCCGTGCCTCCGCCGCCCCCGACGGAGGCACCCGCACGGCCGTCGTGCTCTTCACCGCCGACCTCCGGGTCCACGACCACCCGCCGCTCCACGCCGCCCGGCGGTCCGCCGACGCGCTCGTGCCGCTCTTCGTCCGGGACCCGGCCGTCGACCGGGCCGGGTTCGCCGCGCCCAACCGGCTGGCCTTCCTCGCCGACTGCCTCGCCGACCTGGACGGAGCGCTGCGCGAGAGGGGCGGCCGGCTGGTCCTGCGCACAGGTGACACGGTGGCCGAGGTGTGCCGGGTGGTGCGGGAGACGGGCGCGGACGAGGTGCACGCGGCGGCGGGCTGCACCGCCTTCGCCCGGGCCCGCGAGGCCCGGCTGCGCCAGGCCCTGGAGGAGCACGGCTGCCGGCTGACCGTGCACGACGGCGTCGACTCCGTCGTCCCGCCCGGCGACGTCGTCCCGCACGGCTCGGACCACTTCGCCGTCTTCAGCCCGTACTTCCGCCGCTGGGCGGACCAGCCGGTACGGGCTCCGCTGCCCGCCCCGCGCACCGTCCGCGTCCCCGAGGACGTGGCCTCCGAGCCGCTGCCGTCGCGCGCCGCCGTGCCCGCGGTGTCCCCGGGGCTGGCGGCCGGGGGCGAGAGCGAGGCGCGGCGGCGCCTGCGGTCCTGGCTGTCGCGGCACCTCGACGCCTACGAGGACCGCCACGACGTCCTGGACGACCGGGCGGGCGACGGCACCTCCCGGCTCTCGCCCTTCCTCCACTTCGGCGCGCTCTCCCCGACGGAGGCCGTCCACCGGGCCCGCGCCCACGGCCCCGGGGCGGGCGCCGACGCCTTCGTCCGCCAGCTGTGCTGGCGCGACTTCCACCGGCAGGTCCTCGCCGCCCGGCCCGCCGTCGCCCGGGACGACTACCGGCCGCGCCACGACCACTGGCGGCGGGGGAAGGACGCGGAAGCGGACCTGGCGGCCTGGCGGGAGGGCCGGACCGGCTATCCGCTGGTGGACGCGGGCATGCGGCAGCTGGCCCACGAGGGCTGGATGCACAACCGGGCGCGGCTCGTGACGGCCTCGTTCCTCACCAAGACCCTCTACGTGGACTGGCGCGAGGGGGCCCGGCACTTCCTGGACCTGCTGGTCGACGGCGACGTCGCCAACAACCAGCTGAACTGGCAGTGGGTCGCCGGCACCGGCACGGACACCCGCCCGAACCGCGTCCTCAACCCCGTGCGCCAGGCCCAGAGCCACGACCCCGAAGGGACGTACGTGCGCCACTGGGTCCCGGAGCTGGCCGGCCTCGAAGGGGCCGCCGTGCACGAGCCGTGGCGGCTGACGGGCCTCGACCGGGCGGGCTTCGACTACCCGGACCCGGTCGTCGCGCTCGCCGACGGCCTCGCGCGCTTCCGGAGCGCCCGCGCGGCGGATTGAGCGCGGCGCCGATCCGACGCACGACCGATGCGGATGGAGGAACGGGGTCCCGCCGCCGGACCCTGGAGACCCCGGACGGAGGGCCCGACGCCCGCCCGCCCTCCGTCCGGCCCGTGACCCGCGCGGATCCCCGCCCCGGGGCCCGGCCGCCGGCCCGTGACAGACTGCGGACTCGGCCGTCACCCGGACGGCTCACGGGAGGTCCGATGTCCGCACGTCCCCGGCCCCTGCCGGCCCGGGACCCGCTCGTGCGGTACGGGGCCGAGGCGCCGGCCGGCGCGGTGCTGCTGCTGCACGGCGGACGGGCCGACGGGCTCGGCGCCCCGCCGTGGCTCAACCTCCCGGCCCTGCGCATGCGGCCGTTCGCCGAGGCCGTGCGGCGGGCCGCGCGCGGCCGGTCGGTCCTGGTCGCCGAGGCCCGCTACCGCCACCGGGGCTGGAACGGCGCGCGCGCCGACGCCGCCCGGGACGCCGAGGCCGCGCTCGCCGGACTGCGGGCGCGCTTCGGACCCGTCCCGGTCGTCCTCGTCGGCCACTCGATGGGCGGACGGGCGGCGCTCGCCGTCGCCGGGGACCCGGCCGTGCGGGGCGTCGTGGCCCTCGCGCCCTGGTGCCCCCCGGACGAGCCGGTCGCCCACCTCGCGGGCCGCCGCCTCCACCTCCTCCACGACGAGGCGGACCGGGTCACCGCGGCCCGGGACTCCTGGGCCTTCGTGACCCGGGCGCGGGAGGCCGGCGCGGACGCGACCGGCATCCCGATGCCGGCCGGCGGCCACGCCATGCTGCGTGGCGCCCGCCTCTGGCACCGGCGCGCCACCGAACTGGCCCTGGAGACCCTGGCGACCACGCCGGCCTGACCGCCCCTCAGGCGTCCTCGGAGCGTGCCCCGCACCGCTGGGTCAGCAGCTCCAGGGCCTCGCGCAGGCCCGCCGGACGGACCGCGCCCGGCGGAGGGTTCCGGCCCGCCCAGCCGGGGCCCGCGAGCAGCACCAGCGGGGCCGTGCGGGCGCCCCGGAGACCGAAGCCGGTCGCGGCGACGTGGCCGGCCAGGGCGTGGTCGGCGGTGGAGCGCGTCTGGGACCAGAGGGTCACGGCGGCCGGTCCCGTGCGGCGCACGGCGGCGTCCAGGGCCTCGGCCGGGACGGCGGCGCCGAACATCCGGAGCGGCAGGCCCCGCTCGGCGAGACCCGCGGCGAGGGCCTCCAGCGGCAGCGTGTGCCGCTCCGCCGGGACGCAGGCCAGCAGCACCGGCGCCCCCGGCCCCCGGCGCTCCGAGCCGGGTGCCCGCCGCAGCGCGGTCGACACGTGCCACGACAGCAGGTGCTCGACCTCGACGCACAGGTCGCCGGAGGATTCCCAGGTGCGGCCCACGGCGTGCAGCGCCGGGACCATCACGTCCTCCCAGGCGGCCGCGGCCCCGTAGGCGGCCACCGCCCCGGCCAGCAGGGCCTCCAGGGCGGGCCCGTCGAGGCGGGCGGCGGCGTGGACGACGCCCCGGTACTCCCGGCGCACGTCCCCCGGGGCCGGGGCGGCCGCGGCGACGGGCGGGCGGGGCGGGGGAGTGCCGCCGGAGGCGCGGGCGGCCCTGGCCGCCTCGGCGGGCGGGGTCCCGGCGGCCGTCAGCCGGCACATCTCCTCCAGGACGGCCACGTCCCCGGGTGCCCAGCGGCGGTGCGTGCCGTCCAGGCGCACGGCGGGGCCGATGCCGTACCTCCGGTCCCAGGAGCGCACGGTCGTCGGGGAGACGCCCAGACGCCGCGCGAGGTCTCCGGTGGTTATCCCGGTGGGGACGCGGGAGGCGGGGCCCGGGCTGAGGGCGGTCTTCTCGGACATGGCTCCAGCCTACGATCGGCGACGCACGAACGATGCGTCCGCTCCCGACCGGCGGAGGCCAGGCGCCCGCCGATTCGCGGGAACGGGCATATCGGGACAGGATCGGGCCGAGAGAGGGGGCGTAACCACGGCGCCCCCGCGCGGTCGCACGGCTCCGGCCCCTCGACCGCGCGCGTCCGAGGAGGCGGCATTGTCCGAGTTGATCGTGATCGGTTACGCGGACCGCGCGGTCGCCGAGGAGGCCCTCGGCACGGTGCAGGAACTGCAGCGCGACCAGGTCGTCGGCCTCAACGGCCTCGCCGTCGTCTCCGTCGACACCGAGGGACGCACCCACGTCGACACCTCCAACCGGGTCGTCGGGGTCACCGCCGCCACGGGTGCCCTCTGGGGCACCATCTTCGGCATCCTCTTCCTCGCCCCGGCGGTCGGCGCGCTCACCGGCGCCGCGCTGGGCGGGCTCGTCGGCCGGCTCAGCAAGTCCGGTGTCGACGACAACTTCCGGCAGCAGGTCGGCGACCTGCTGCGGCCCGGTTCGGCGGCGCTCGTGATCATGGCCTCGAAGCTCACCGAGGACAAGTTCACGGCGGCGATGCAGCACCACGGCGGCACCGTCCTGAAGACCTCCCTCAGCGACGCGGACGAGAGGGAGCTCGCGGAACAGCTGGCCGGGCCCGGGTGACCCGGCCGCCCCGTACGGCCCGCGGCCCCGGCGGACCCCGCGTGGAGGCCCGGTCCCGTACGGCCCACCGGCCCGGATGCCCCCGCCATCCCGCACGTCCCCACCGTTCCGCACGTCCCCACCGTCCCGTTCGCGACCGGGGCCGGTACGCCACCGGCCCGGTACGACCCCCCGTCCCGGGCGCCCGCCCGAGTCCCCGTTCAGGCACTCGCCCGACCCCACAGGAAGGCCCCCTCCATGGACCCCGTGCTCAGCAGTGAGGTGCTCGCGAAGCTGCGTCAGCCCCGGCCGTACCCGGCCGTCTCGCTGGTGATGCCCACCCACCGCCGCGAACCGGACAACACGCAGGACCCGGTGCGCCTGCGCAATCTGCTCGCGGAGGCGGAGAAGACGCTCACCGGCGACCCGGACGTGCCGCGCGAACGGCGGCTCGACATCCTCGACCAGCTGAGCCGGGCGGCGGCCGAGGTGGACCTCGCGCACGCGGAGGACGGACTGGTCATCTTCGCCGCGCAGGGCGAGCACCAGGTGTGGTCGCTGCCCCGCACGGTGCCCGAGCGGGTGGTCCTCGCGGACACCTTCCTCACCCGTAACCTGGTCGCCGCCCGCGCCGCCGAGCAGCCCCACTGGGCCGTGGCCGTCGCCGCCGACCGGGTCTCGCTGTGGAGCGGCAACGCCGAGCGGACCGTCGAGGCGGCCCGCGACGGCTTCCCGCTGACCCGCAGCCTGGAGGACCCGGACGTCGAACGGAAGGAGCGGATCGGCGACGTCCCCAGCACCTTCCAGGACGAGGCCACCCGCCAGTTCCTGCGCGAGGCGCACGAGAAGCTGCGGGTGCTCCTCGCCGCCGAGCCCCGCCCGCTGTACGTCCTCGGCTCGTCCGAGGCGCTGGGGCTGGTGGAGGAGCTGGGCCCGCTCGGACCCGACACGGTCACCGTCCAGAAGGGCGGTCTCGCCGACGCGCCGGCCGCCGCCTTCCGCGCCGCCGTCGAGCCCGCCCGGACCGCCCGCGCGGCCGCCGCCGTCGAGGCCCTCACCGCCGACCTCGACGCGGCCCGCCGCCGGCGCGAGTTCGCCGGCGGCATCGACGAGGTCTGGCGGGCCGCCAAGGAGGGCCGCGCCCGGCTCGTCGCCGTCGAGGACGACTACCGGACGGTCGTACGCGAGGAGGGCGACCACCTGGAACCGGCCGAGGCCGGGGAGGCGGGCGCCCGGGACGACATGGTCGACGAGATCGTCGAGCGGGCCCTGGACACCGGCGCCGAGGTGCGCTTCGTCCCCGGCGGCACCCTCGACGGCCAGGGCCGCATCGCCGCCGTGCTGCGCTACTGAGGGGGCCATCGCACCCCGGAGGGGCCGGGACACCCGTGACGGGCGTCCCGGCCCCGTGGCATGTCCCGGCCCCGGCCACTCCCGGCC
>NZ_BNBS01000015.1:0-87000 GCF_014656075.1 Streptomyces hydrogenans | reverse complement strand
ACTCCTGGCCACTCCTGGCCACTCCTGGCCACTCCTGGCCACTCCTGGCCACTCCTGGCCACTCCCGGCCACTCCCGGCCACCCCCGGCCACCCCCGGCCTCCTCCCGTGCCCCGACGCCCGTTCGTACGTCCCCGGCCCGCCCGTACTCCCCGTCCCCCGTGCCGCCGTTCCCGTCCGCCGGACAGCTGTGCCCGCCGCCCGCGCTGTATACGCTGGTCACGTGGCCAGCGGACAGGGGAAGCGCGAAGTGCGGGACGGTCGGAGCGGTAGGAGCGGTGCGGTGTCCACGGCGGAGGGCGGCGCGGACGTGGGGCTCCACCGGTTCGCCGTCGCGCTGCGCCGCACCCTCGGCGAGGTCAACCGGGTCGCCCACGACTTCGCCTCCGACCAGCGCCTGCATCCCACCGACGTGCACGCCCTGTCGTTCGTCCTCGACCACGAGGGCCCCGTCACCCCCGGCCTGCTCCGCAGCCACCTGGGGCTGACCTCGGGCGCGGTCACCGCCTGTCTCGACCGGCTGGAGAAGGCGGGGCACATCCGCCGGACCCGGGAGAGCGCCGACCGGCGGGTCGTGCACGTCGAGTACGCCGACGGCGCCATGGCCGTCGCCCGGGACCACTTCCGGCCGCTGGCCGAGGCGACCGAGAGGGCCCGCGAGCGGTTCGACGAGACCGAGCTCGCCACGGTGCTGCGCTTCCTGGACGCCCTCAACGACGAGCTGGCGGGACAGCGCGCGCCCCGGCGCTGAGAGCGCCCCCGTACCCCCTTCCGCTTCCCGTGTCCGGGCCCGTGGCCCGCGCGTGTTCTCGGCGTGCTTCAATGTGCCCCGAAGTCTCTCAATCATTGAGATTGTTTTCGATCGAGATATCGAGGGACGAACCGTGGAACGAGCCCCCGCACCCCCCGGAGCCCTCATGCCCGCCGCAGCCCCGCGCAAGCCGCGCCGACCGCTGCCCCTGCTGTCCCTGCTGCTCCTCGTCGTCTGGCTCGCCATCGGCGGCGCCCTCGGCCCCTTCGCGGGCCGCCTCGGCGAGGTCGCCACCAACGACCAGGCCGCCTTCCTGCCCCGCAGCGCGGAGTCCACCCGGGTCCTGGAGGCCCAGGAGTCCTTCCGCCAGGAGGAGACCCTGCCCGCGATCGTCGTCTGGACCTCCGCCGACGGCGGACCGCTCGCCCCCGGCACCGTGTCGGAGGCGAACCGGGCGCTGGCCGCTCTGGCGGGCGCACCCGGCGTGGTGGGGGCTCCCTCGCCCGCCGTGGCCTCCGAGGACGGCGAGGCCCTGCGCGCCGTGGTGCCGCTCCGTCCCGGCCTGGGCGACGAACTGCCCGCCGCGCTCGACCGGATCGACACCGCGGCGGGCTCCGTCGCCGGCACCGACACCTGGCTCGCCGGACCCGCCGCCAGCCAGGCGGACCTCTCCGACGCCTTCGCCGGGATCGACGGCATCCTCCTCGCCGTGGCCCTGGTGACGGTCCTCGTCATCCTGCTGCTGGTCTACCGCAGCGTCCTGCTGCCGCTGGTGATCATCATCGGCGCCGTCTTCGCGCTCGGCCTGGCCTGCGCCGTCGTGTACGTCCTCGCCGACCACGGCGTCGTCCGCGTCGACGGCCAGGTGCAGGGCATCCTCTCCATCCTCGTCATCGGCGCCGCCACCGACTACGCCCTGCTGCTCGCCGCCCGCTACCGCGAGGAGCTAGGCGCCCGCGGCGGAGCCGACCGCACGGCCGCCATGCGCGCCGCGCTCCGGCAGTCCGCCGGACCCGTCACCGCCAGCGCCGCCACCGTCGGCCTCGGTCTGCTCGCCCTCCTCCTCAGCGACCTCACCAACAACCGGGCGCTCGGCCCCGTCGGCGCCATCGGCATCGCCTGCGCCGTCCTGAGCGCCCTCACCTTCCTGCCCGCCGCCCTCGTCCTCCTCGGCCGCGCCGCCTACTGGCCGGCCCGGCCCAAGGCCGACGAGGCCCACCCGGTCTGGCGCCGGATCGCGGACTTCGTCGACCGCTCCCCGCGCCGCCTCTGGGCCGGCTGCCTCGCCGCGCTCCTCGCCTGCGCCGCCTTCTCCCTCACGCTCGACTCCAAGGGCGTCCCCTTCGACGAGATCTTCGTCAAGGACGCGCCCTCCGTCGCCGCCCAGGAGCGGCTCACCGCGCACTTCCCCGGCGGCGCGGGCAACCCCGCCGTCGTCATCGCCGACGCGGACTCCGCCGAGCGGGTCCGGGCCGCCGCAGAGGAGGTGGACGGGGTCGCCTCCGCCGCCGTCGCCACCACCCCGCCCCCCGGCCCCACCACCCCGCTCGTCGCCGACGGGCGCGCCCGCGTCGACGTCACCCTGGACGACCCCGCCGACAGCGACGCGGCCAAGGAGACCGTCGCCCGGCTGCGTACCGCCCTGCACGCCGTGCCCGGGGCGGACGCCCTCGTCGGCGGCACCACCGCCCAGCAGTACGACACCCGGCTGACCGCCGAGCGCGACCGCGCCCTCATCGTGCCGGTGGTCCTCGCGATCATCCTGCTGATCCTGGTCGGGCTGCTCCGCTCGCTGCTGCTGCCGCTGCTCCTGGTGGCCACGGTCGCCCTGAACTTCGCCGCCACGCTCGGCGTCGCCGCGCTCGTCTTCGAGCACGTCTTCGGCTTCACCGGCACCGACGCCGCCGTACCCCTGTACGGCTTCGTCTTCCTGGTTGCCCTCGGCGTCGACTACAACATCTTCCTGATGTCCCGGGTCCGCGAGGAGACCGTCCTGCACGGCACGCGCGAAGGCATCCGCCGCGGGCTCGTCGCGACGGGCGGCGTCATCACCTCCGCCGGCGTCGTCCTCGCCGCCACCTTCGCGGCCCTCGGCGTCATCCCGCTCGCCTTCCTCGTCCAGATCGCCTTCATCGTCGCCTTCGGCGTCCTCCTCGACACCCTGGTGGTCCGCTCCCTCCTGGTGCCCGCCCTCGTCCGGGACCTGGGCGCCCGCGTCTGGTGGCCGGGAAGCCTGCGTCACCGTCCTTGACGCATCCGAAGGGGCGGGTGAGCGGGAAGGTGGAGAAGGTAGGGAGGAGACGAGGGCGAGTCTCCCCGCTCGCACCGCCCCACGGAACGGAACAGCCATGGCCACACCCTCCACGCCCGAGCCCCGGTCCCCGTCCCGGCCCGGGGCCCGGTCCGCACCCGATGCCCGGCCCGGTCCCGAGTCCGGCGACCCGCCGCCGCCCGGAGCCCGCTGTCTGGTCACCGGGGCCGGCGGCTACATCGGCGGGCGGCTCGTCCCGGAGCTGCTCGACCACGGATACCGGGTCCGCTGCCTCGCCCGCACCCCCTCCCACCTGCGGGACTTCCCCTGGGCGGGGCGGACGGAGATCGTCCGCGGCGACGTCACCGACGCGGAGAGCCTGCGGGCGGCCCTGCGGGACGTCGACGTCGCCTACTACCTCGTGCACTCCATGACCTCGACCGCCGACTTCGAGACCACCGACCGGCGCGCCGCCCGCACCTTCGCCGCCGAGGCCCGGGCCGCGGGGGTGCGCCGGATCGTGTACCTCGGCGGCCTCACCCCCCGCGGCGTGCCCGAGGACCAGCTCTCCCCGCACCTGCGCTCCCGCACCGAGGTCGGCCGCATCCTCCTGGAGTCCGGCGTGCCGACCACCGTGCTGCGGGCCGCCGTCGTCATCGGCTCCGGCTCCGCGTCCTTCGAGATGCTCCGGTACCTCACCGAGCGCCTCCCGGTGATGGTGACCCCCAGCTGGGTCGGCACCCGCGTCCAGCCCATCGCCGTCCGTGACGTCCTGCGCGTCCTCGTCGGCAGCGCCCGCATGCCCGGCGACGTCAGCCGCGCCTTCGACATCGGCGGCCCCGACATCCTCACGTACCGCGAGATGATGCAGCGGTACGCGGCCGTCGCCGGTCTCCCGCGCCGCCTCATCCTCCCCGTCCCGGTCCTCACCCCGCGCCTGTCCAGCCTCTGGATCGGGCTCGTCACCCCCGTCCCGGCCGCGCTCGCCCGCCCCCTCGCCGAATCGCTCCGCCACGAGGTGGTCCGCGCCGACCACGACATCGAGCGGTACGTCCCCGACCCGCCCGGCGGCCCCGTGTCCTTCGACGACGCCCTCGCCCTGGCCCTGAAACGGGTCCAGGAGGCCGACGTGACGACCCGCTGGTCCTCCGCGGCGCCCCCCGGCGCGCCCAGCGACCCGCTGCCCACCGACCCCGACTGGGCCGGCGGCAGCCTCTACACCGACGAGCGCGAGCGCGACGTGAACGCCGACCCCGCCGACCTCTGGCGCGTCGTCGAGGGCATCGGCGGCGAGCACGGCTGGTACTCCTTCCCGCTCGCCTGGTCCGTCCGGGGGCGTCTCGACCGGCTCTCGGGCGGCGTCGGGCTGCGCCGCGGCCGCCGCGACGCCCACCGGCTGCGGATCGGCGACGCCCTCGACTTCTGGCGCGTCGAGGAGTTCGAGCCGGGCCGTCTGCTCCGGCTGCGCGCCGAGATGCGCCTCCCCGGCCTCGCCTGGCTCGAACTGCGCGTCACCCCCGCGCCCGGCGGGCGGGCCCGCTACCAGCAGCGGGCCCTCTTCCACCCCCACGGTCTGGCCGGACACCTCTACTGGCGGGCCATCTCCCCCTTCCACACGGCGGTCTTCGGCAGCATGGCGGACAACATCGCCCGCGCCGCCGAGCGCGCCGCGGAGCGCCGCGCCGGACGCACGGACGAGCGCGCCCCCACCGCTCCCCGCTGACCGCCGCGCCCCCGTCGGCGGTCAGCTCTCCTCGTCCACCCGGAACGCGAGCAGCGCCGTGTCGTCGCGGTGGTCGGAGAGGCCCTGGAGGATCCTCAGGAGGTCGGGGAGGGCCTGGCGGCGGCAGAGGGTCGCCTCGGCGGCCAGCCGGCGCTGGCCCTCGTCGATGGGGGCGGACGGGGTCTCGATCAGGCCGTCCGTGTACAGGAGCAGGGTGTCGCCGGGGCCCAGGACGTGGGTGTGGGTGGTCCGCAGGAGGTCCGAGGCGACGCAGAGCGGCGGGTCCGCCGCGCCGGGGAGGTAGGCGGCGTCGCCCCGGTCCGGGACGACCAGCGGGGGCGGGTGGCCCGCGCTGGACCAGGTCATCAGCCACGTGCCGTCCGGGCGGTGGCGCAGGACTACGTGCAGGGCGGTGGCCAGCGGGGCCGTGCCCAGGCCCGCGGAGACGTGGTCGAGCCGGGCCAGGACCGCGTCCGGCCGGGCGCCGGGGCCTCCCGCGTAGGCCAGGGCCCGCAGCATGCTGCGCATCTGGCCCATGGCCGTCGCCGCCGTCAGGTCGTGGCCGGCCACGTCCCCGATGCCGAGGACCAGCGTGCCGTCCGGGTGGGTGAAGGCGTCGTACCAGTCCCCGCCGATCTCCCCGCTGGGACTGGCCGGCTGGTAGCGCGCGGCCAGCGTCCCGCCCCGCACCGACGGCGGCCGGGTCAGGTGTGCCCGCTGGAGGCCGAGGGCGGTGCGCCGCGCCTGCTGGAGCTCCACGACCTTCCGGATCGGGTGCTGGGCGTGGTGCAGCACCTCCCGCAGGAGTTCCGTCTCGGCCGGTCCGGGGATGGGCGTGTCGCCGTTGCTGCTGGTGGCGGCGTAGCCGAGCACCAGGTCGCCGACGATGAGCGGGATCAGGGTGAGGCTGGTGGCCCCCGAGGCGTGCAGCCAGCGCTCGCTGACGGTCGGGATGAGCCCCGAGGGCATCGGCGCGCCGGGCTCCAGCCGGAAGGTGACCGGTTCCCGGCGGTCCAGGACCGCCCGCACCGCCGGGGGCACCGCCACCCGCTGGCCGCGCAGCGCGGGCGGGGCGGGCAGGCCGGGCCGGGTCGCCGAGGCGATCCGGCGGGCCGTCACCTCGGCGTGGTCCGGCAGCGGCCATTCCTCGTGCGAGAGCAGCATGATCAGGCAGGCGTCGGTCAGCTCCGGCACCACCACCTTCACCACCTCGGCGAACGCCTCGTGCAGGCTCACGCCCGACACCGCCGCGACCTGGCCCAGGAGCCGCTCGCGCAGCTGGGTGCCCCAGGCGTCCTCGACGTCGGCGGTGGCCGACACCCACTCGACGAGGCTGCCGTCCCGCAGGACCGGCACCGACCGGGTGGTCAGGTGCCGGTACGAGCCGTCCGCCGCCCGCACCCGGAAGGTCGCCTCGAAGACCCGGGGCCGGTCGCCTCCCGCCGCCCGCTGCCAGGCCGCGCTCAGCTTCTCCCGGTCGCGGGGGTGGATCTGCCGGTACCAGTCCGCGTCGGCCCGCGGGTGCCAGGGCTCCCCGGTGAGCTGTTCCCAGCCGGGGACGATCTCGTGCATGGAGCCGTCGGTGCCCAGCACCCACACCATCTGGGAGACGGCGGAGACCAGCGCCTCGTAGCGCTGGAGCGTCAGGGTCTCGGCCGTGGTGTCCATGGCCAGGACGAGGATCCCGGGGCCGTGGTCGGTGGTGACCGGGCTGCACGAGTAGACGAAGTGCCGGGCCTGCCCGGGTGCCCCGGTGTCGGTCCGCCGCTCGCCGACGACCTGCCGGGCCCGGCCCGTGACCCGTACGGAGTCGACCACCGCGAGGAAGCGGTGCGCGTCCGAGTCCGGGAACGCCTCGCGCGCCGGCCGCCCGATCGGCCGGGGCCCGAACAGCCGGGTGAACGCGGAATTGGTGTAGAGCAGCCGCCCCTCGGCGCCGGCCAGCACGGCGACGGCGGCCACGGCCCCGTCGAACATCCGGGGATTCACCGGCGGCCCCCCGACCCCGCTCCCGGAGGTGTCGGGCGCCGGACCGGTGCCGGGCCCGACTCCGGCATCACCCCGGGGCCCGCCCGGTTCCGTACCGGCCGCCCGGTCGGGTCCGCGCACGGCGGGGTCGGGCCCGGTCGGCCCTCCGGTGGTCCCGTCGCCCTTCACCCCTTCATCATCACGGCGCGCGGGGTTCTCGGCCCGTCGCCCCTCGGCCGTCCGGGCGTGTTCCGGCGTGGTTGACGCGCGTCGACCCGAAGGGCCAGGCTTCCTCCCGACAGGCTCCCTGACAGATGCATGACACGGCGAGCCGCCGTGCCGTGCCCTGCCGTGCCCTGCCGCGCCCCGGTTCGCGCGCCCATCGAGTGGAGGTCCGCCCCATGCTCCTGCACACCCGCGCTCCCGTTTCCGTCAGATCCGCCGCGTCCCCCGTGACCCGGCTCCTGCTCGCCCTCGCGCTGCTGGTCGCCGGCCTAGCCGGTGTCGTCGCCGGGGCGGGTCCCGCCCGCGCCGACGGCTGCTACACCTGGTCGCGCACCCTCTCCCAGGGCGCGACCGGAGCCGACGTCACCCAGCTCCAGATCCGCGTCGCCGGCTACCCCGGCTACGGCGGGGTCCTGGCCGTCGACGGCTCCTACGGCCCGGCCACCGCCGCCGCGGTGACCCGCTTCCAGTCCGCCTACGGCCTCGCCGCCGACGGCGTCGCCGGGCCCGCGACCTTCAGCAAGCTGTACGCCCTCCAGGACGACGACTGCACCCCGATCCACTTCACCTACGCCGAGCTGAACAACTGCAACAGCACCTGGGCCGGCGGGGCGGTCAGCGCCGCCACCGCCAAGTCCAACGCCCTGCGCACCATGTGGAAGCTGGAGGCCCTGCGGCACGCGCTGGGGGACCAGTCCATCCGGGTGACCAGCGGCTTCCGCAGCAGCTCCTGCAACGCGGCGGTCGGCGGCGCCTCCGACAGCCGTCACCTCTACGGCGACGCCGCCGATCTCGGCGCCGGTCCGCACTCGCTCTGCCGCCTGGCCCAGCAGGCCCGTAACCACGGCTTCAACGGCATCCTCGGCCCGGGCTACCCCGGTCACTCCGACCACGCCCACGTCGACCACCGGCCGAGCCGTTACTGGTCGGCCTCCTCCTGCGGGATCTGACCCCGGGGCGGCGAGCATCGCACCGGCCCGGCCGCGCACGCGCGCGACCGGGCCGGTGTCGTCGGGGCGGGGGAGCGGTTCAGTAGGTGACGCCCACGTGCGCCAGCGCCTGCTTGAGGAGGACGCCGTGGCCCCCGGGCATCTCGCTCTGGACCGTGAGGGAGGCCGCCTCGTGGGGGGTGAACCAGACCAGGTCGAGCGCGTCCTGGCGGGGGCGGCAGTCCCCGCTGACCGGGACGATGTAGGCGAGCGAGACGGCGTGCTGGCGGGGGTCGTGGAACGGCGTGATGCCGGCGGTCGGGAAGTACTCGGCGACCGTGAAGGGCTGGAGGGAGGCGGGCACGCGCGGCAGGGCGACCGGACCGAGGTCCTTCTCCAGGTGCCGCAGCAGGGCGTCCCGGACGCGCTCGTGGTGCATCACGCGGCCCGACACCAGGGTGCGGTTGATCGTTCCGTCGGCGCCGATGCGGAGCAGCAGTCCGATGCTCGTGACCTCACCGCTGTCGTCCACCCGTACGGGAACCGCGTCGACGTACAGGATCGGCATCCGGCCGCGGGCCGTCTCCAGCTCGTCCGAGCTCATCCAGCCGGGCGTGGTCTCAGTCATGTCAGACATCGCCTGATCATACTTTCCGTCACGGCCGCGCGGCCACGGTTCCGGCATCCGCCGTCCGGGTGACCTCCGGCCGCCGGCGACCGCCGCCGAGCCGGGCTCCGGGGCGCCCGGCCCGTGCCGACCCTTGGTCAAGGGGAGGGAAAATCACGGGAATTGGTCTAGTCCAAGCCTGTTCCGGGTGGGCAGGGGAAACGCGCGACGGGGCGCCCGACAGGTCTAGTCCAGCCTCCGTCCGGGCTGTTGACCCGCTTCCGCGCCGCGCCCTATCCCAGTACCCGGCACCCCGTCGGACTCCCACCCGGCGGGGGCCTCCCGACCACCCCTCACACCCCATGGGAATGACCGATATGAGAAGCACGCGCCCCCTGCGGGCCCTTCTGGCCGCCGTCACCACGGTCGTGGCCGCCGCCGGTCTGACCGCGCTCGGCGGCGGCACCGCCCAGGCCGCGACGCCGCTGCCGAACCGCGTGTTCGCCCCGTACTTCGAGGCGTGGACCGGCGAGAGCCCCGCCGCGCTCTCCGCCCAGTCCGGCGCCAAGCACCTCACCATGGCGTTCCTCCAGACCGCCACCAAGGGCTCCTGCACGCCCTACTGGAACGGCGACACGAGCATGCCGATCGCCGCCGCCACCTTCGGCGCCGACATCAAGACCATGCAGGCCCGCGGCGGCGACGTGATCCCGTCCTTCGGCGGCTACACCGCCGACACGACCGGCACCGAGATCGCCGACAGCTGCACCGACGTCAACCAGATCGCCGACGCGTACGAGAAGGTCCTCACGACCTACGACGTCACCCGGCTCGACATGGACATCGAGGTCGACTCCCTCGACAACAGCGCCGGCATCGACCGCCGCAACAAGGCCATCAAGGTCCTCCAGGACCGCGCCGCCGCCTCCGGCCGCACCCTGGAGATCTCCTACACCCTGCCGACCACCACCGGCGGCCTCGCGTCGAGCGGCCTCGCCGTCCTGAAGAACGCCGTCGCCAACGGCGCCCGCGTCGACGTCGTCAACCTGATGACCTTCGACTACTACGACAACGCCGTCCACGACATGGCCAAGGACACCCAGACCGCGGCCCAGGGCCTCTACAACCAGCTCGCCAAGCTCTACCCCGCCAAGACCGCCACCCAGCTCTGGGGCATGATCGGCATCACCGAGATGATCGGCGTCGACGACTTCGGCCCCGCCGAGACCTTCACCCTCGCCAACGCCCGCACCGTGTACGACTGGGCCGTCGGCAAGGGCATCAACACCCTCTCCTTCTGGGCGCTCCAGCGCGACAACGGCGCCTGCCCCGGCGGCGCCGCCGCCGACCACTGCTCCGGCATCGCCCAGAACACCTGGGACTTCAGCCACGTCTTCGCCCCGTTCACCGGCGGCACCACCACCCCCACCGACGACTTCTCCGTCACCACCGGCCCCACGAGCGGCACCGTGACGGCCGGCGCCTCCGCCACCACCACCGTCAGCACAGCGGTCACCGCCGGTTCCGCCCAGTCCCTGAACCTCACCGCCTCCGGCCTCCCGGCCGGCGTCACCGCGAGCTTCGCCCCCGCCTCCGTCACCGCCGGCGGCTCCTCCACCCTGACGCTCGCCACCGGCGCGTCGGCCGTCTCGGGGACGTACCGGATCACCGTCACCGCGGCCGGTCCCGCCGCCGCGCACACCGCCACCTACGACCTGACCGTCACCGGCGGCACCACCCAGTGCACCGCCGCCCCGTGGGCCAAGGCCACCACCTACACCGGCGGCCAGCAGGTCTCCCACCAGGGCCACACCTGGAAGGCCAAGTGGTGGACGCTGGGCGAGGAGCCCGGCACCACCGGCCAGTGGGGCGTCTGGCAGGACCTCGGCGCCTGCTGACGCCCCCCCACCCGTCGCCCCCGCCCCTCCCCACGGGCGGGGGCGACCCGCGTCCTACTTCACCGAGCCGGCCATCACCCCCTGCACGAAGTGCTTCTGGAAGGCGAAGAACACCACCAGCGGCACGGCCAGGGAGAGGAAGGCGCCCGGCGCGAGGACCCCGATGTTGCTGCCGAACTGCCGCATCTGCGACTGGAGGGCCACCGTCAGCGGCTGGGACTCGCCGTCCGCGAAGAGCAGGGCCACCAGCATGTCGTTCCAGACCCACAGGAACTGGAAGATCGCCAGGCTCGCGAGCGCCGGCCGCCCCAGCGGCAGCACCAGCCGCCGGAAGATCCGCCACTCGCCGCCGCCGTCGAGCCGGGCCGCCTCCAGCATCTCCCGGGGGATCTCCGCGAAGAAGTTCCGCAGCAGGAAGACGCCGAACGGCAGACCGTACGCCACGTGGAAGAGGACGACCCCGGCCACCGTCCCGAACAGGCCCACCGCGCCGAAGAGTTTGGCCACCGGCAGCAGGCCGATCTGGACCGGCACCACCAACAGGCCGACCACCACGAGGAAGAGCGCGTCCCTGCCGGGGAACTCCATCCAGGCGAAGGCGTATCCGGCGAGCGCCGCCACCCCGACCACGAGCAGCGTGGTCGGCACCGAGATGAGGACGGTGTTCCAGAACGCCTGGACCAGCCCCGCGTCCTCCAGCAGGGAGCGGTAGTTCTCGAAGGACAGCTGCGCCGGGTCGGTGAACGCCGTCCACCAGCCCTCCGAGGCGTTGTCCCGCTCCGAGCGCAGCGAGGAGAGCAGGAGCCCGGCCAGCGGGGTGATCCAGACGAGGGCGACCAGGACGAGCAGGCACTGGACCGCCGTGCTCCCCAGCCACCGGGTGACGTGCGTGGGCCTCCTCATGAGCCGCCCTTCCGGAAGCGCCGGATGTTGAAGACCATCGCCGGGACGACGAGCAGGAGCAGCAGCACGCTCAGCGCGCTGCCGAGGCCCTGGTCGTTGCCGCCGCCGAAGGAGACCAGCCACATCCGGGTGGCCAGGACGTTCGCCTCCTCCTGCACCGGGCCCGGGGCGATGACGTACACGAGGTCGAAGACCTTCATCACGTTGATGACCAGCGTCACGAACACGACCGTGAGGACGGGGGCGAGCAGCGGCACGGTGATCCGGCGGAAGATCTGCCGCTCGTTCGCGCCGTCCACCCGGGCCGCCTCCAGGACGTCGCGGGGCAGCGCGGCGAGCCCCGCCCCGATCAGCACCATGGAGAAGCCGGTCCACACCCAGAGGTAGGCGCCGATGATCGCCGGGGTGACCAGGGCGGGACCGAGCCAGTCGACCCCGCCGTACCCGGCGGCGAAGTTGGCGGCCGGGACCCGCAGTCGGTACGTCCCGTCGCCGAGCCCGTCGAAGTGGAAGCTGCCGTCGGCGGCCGTCCGCGCGGTGGCGACGGCCCTCCCGTCCCGGACGGCCTCGACGGTCATCCCGGGCAGCCCCTTCTCGCGGTCGTCGACGACCCCGGGCCGGCCGCCGGTGCCGGGCGTGAAGTCCAGGTACACGGTCCCGGCCAGGCCGTCCGGCGCGGGCGCGGGGGCCCGCGCGGCCTCCGCGCCCGCCGGCACGGCCCCGGGGGCGACGCCCACGAAGGGCAGCACCGCGACGGAGCCCGGCCGCAGCTCGCCGCTGGTGTACCCGTCGGCCGGGCCGCCCGCGAGTCCCCGGCCGTCCCGGGCGCGGGCGGTCGGGTACGGCGAGGGTTCGGCGAAGGCGTCGTGGACGCCCACCACCACCGCGTTGAGGACGCCCCGGTCGGGATCCTGCTCGTACGCCAGCCGGAAGACGATGCCCGCGGCGAGGAACGACACGGCCATCGGCAGGAAGAGCACCAGCTTGAACGCCGTCGCCCAGCGGACCCGCTCCGTGAGCACGGCCAGGAGCAGGCCGAGCCCGGTGAGCAGGGCGGGGGCGACCACCACCCAGAGCGCGCTGTTGCGCAGCGCCTTCAGCGTGGCCGGGTCCCGCACCATCTCCACGTAGTTGTCCGCGCCGACGAACCGGTCGCCGCTCGCGTCGAACAGGCTGCGGCCGACGGAGAAGACCACCGGATAGGCGACGAGCGCCCCGAGGAGCAGCAGGGCGGGCAGGGCGAAGGCGGCGCCGAGGAGCCGCCTCCTGCGCAGGGCGCGGCGCCGCGGGTCCGCCGCGGCGCGCGCTGTCGGCTTGCGGTCCATGGCGGGCCGGCCTCAGTTCCCGTACGCCTTGGCCGCCGCGGCCTCCAGGGCGGCCGCGGTCCGCTTCGGGTCCGAGGGGTCGCGGAGGAAGTCCTGGAGCAGCTTCCACTCGCCGGCGCCCTTGGTGCCGCCGAACGCGGCGGGTGCCTGGTCGGACATGTCGAAGCGGACGGTGTCGCCCGCGGCGACGAGCGAGGCGGCCGTCGCGCGGGCGGTGTCGTCCGCGTACGCCTCCGGCTTCACGTCCTTGTTGGGGGAGAGGAAGCCGCCGGCGCCGGCCCACACCTCGGCGGCCTCGGGGGTGGCGAGGAACTCCAGGAGCCGCATCCCGGCGTCCGCGTTCTTCGCGTCCTTGAGGACGACGGCGGCGTCGCCGCCGCTGACCACGGGCGCCTTCCCGGAGCCGACCGGGGGGAAGGGGAAGAACTTCGCGTCCTCGCCCGGCTTCCTGCCGAACTCGTCCCGGGCGACGCCGCCGACGAAGTCGCCCTCGTAGACGAGGGCCGCCTTGGGCTCGGGCCCGAAGACCTTCTCCACGGAGCCGGGGAAGTCGGTCCGCAGCGCCTCGGCGGCGCCGCCCGCGACCAGCCGCTCGTCCTCGAACACCTCCGCCAGGGTGGTGAGCGCGGTGACGACGCTGGGGTCGGTCCACTTCAGCTCGTGGCGGGCGAGCAGGTCGTACTTCTCCGGCCCGGCCTGCGACAGGTAGACGTTCTCGAACCAGTCGGTGAGCGTCCAGCCGTCCTCGCCGGCCACGGCGAACGCGGGCCTGCCGGAGTCGGCGAGGGTGCGGCCCGACGCGAGGAGTTCGTCCCAGCTCTTCGGCTCGGCGACGCCGGCCTGTTCCAGCGCGTCGGGGGCGTACCAGACCGTCGACTTGTGCGCGGCCTTGAAGTACAGGCCGTAGTAGGCGCCGTCGACCGTGCCGTACTCCTTCCAGACCGGCGCCAGGTTCCCTGCGGCGGTCGTGGCGGTCTTCTCGGAGAGGGGCGTGAGCCAGCCGGCCTCGGCGAACTGCCGGAGGACGCCGACCTGCGGGACGAGCACGACCTCGGGGGCGTTGCCGCCCTCGATCTTGCTGCCCACGAAGGTGGAGACGTTGTCGCCGGAGGGCACGAAGACGGTCTTGGCGCCGGTCTTCGCGCTGAACGCGTCGAGGACCTTCTTGAAGTTCTTCTGCTCGCCGCCGGTCCACACGCCGGCGACCGTGACGGTCGTGCCGGCGAGTTCGCCGCCGGACTTCGGATCCGCGTCGCCGCCACAGGCGGTGAGCGCGAGGGCGAGTGCCGCGGTGAGCGCGCCGGTGGCGCGGAGGGTCGTGAGGGAGGGTCGTCGCATGGTCGTCCTTCCTTCGCTTCGATGCATTCATGTTAAGTAGCGAAGGCGAAAGCATGTCAACGGTGCGGACCCAACAGGCTTGTCACGAACTGGATTTGGGCATGCGTCAGGAAGGACCGAGGGGTGCGTTACCTAACGGGTAGGCAGAGAATTCCGGGAAGGAAGGGACGGGATCGCCGCCAGCTCGCGCGTCAGCCGCCGGACCCCCTCCTCCGGCGACGTCCGCAGCGCCAGCACGTCCTGCGCCACCGCCTGCACCGCCAGGCTCACCTGGTCGTACCGCGCGCTCTTCGGCCGGGGCACCGCCGCCAGCACGCTCTCCCGCAGGATCGGAAGGTACGGATGGGCCGCCACCAGCTCCGGATCCGCGTACAGCGAAGCCCGCACCGGCGGCAGCGAACCCCGCGTCAGCACCCTCCGCTGCACCGGCTCGCTCGTCAGGTACGCGAGGAAGTCGGCGGCCGTCGCCGGATGCCGGGACCGGGCCGACACCGCCAGGTTGGAGCCGCCGAGCACGCTCCTGCCCGGCCCGTCGGGACCCGGCAGCGGCACCGCCCCGAACCGCCCCGCCACCTTCGAGCCGGGCCGCGCCGCGTCCGCGTACACGTACGGCCAGTTCCGCAGGAAGAGCAGCCGGCCCGCCTCGAAGGCCCGCTTCGACTCCTCCTCCTTGAACCGCAGCGCCTCCGCCGGGATCCAGCCCTCCCGCACCCCGCCCGCCAGGAACGACAGCGCCTCCCGCGCCGCCTCCGCGTCACCCGCCCGCGCGCCCTCCTCGCGCGGCACCGCCCCGCCCGCCGACCGGATCGCCTCCGTGACGTTCACCGTCAGCCCCTCGTACGGCAGGAACTGGCCCGCGTAACCGCCGAGTCCGTGCCGCGGCGCCAGCGTCCTGGCCAGCCGGGCCAGCTCGGCCCAGGTCCGCGGCGGCCGCTCGCCCGCCGCGTCCAGCACGTCCTTCCGGTAGTACAGCAACCCCGCGTTGGTCACGTACGGCACCGCGTACAACCGCCCCCGGAACGTCGCCGTGTCCACCACCGGCGCCAGGAAGGCGTCCAGATCGAACCGCCCCCGCTCCAGCGGCGCGATCAGCCCCGCCGCCGCGAACTCCGACGTCCACGCCACGTCGATGTTCAGCACGTCGAACCGGCGGCTCCCGGACCGCAGTTCGCTCAGCATCTGCGCCCGCGTCTCGTCCGCCGCGTCCGGCAGCTCGACCAGCGACACCCGCTCCGCCGGCCGCGCGGCGTTCCACTCCTCCACCAGCGGCGCCAGATAGTCCGTGAGGTCCCCCGCCGTCACGAACGTCAGCGCTCCCCGGCCCCCGGCCGCCGCCCCGCCCGGCGGCACGCTCCCGGCGCACCCCGCCAGCAGGACCGCCACGACCAGCGCGCCCCTCGCCACGGACCGTACCCATCCCATGCGCACCTCCCGGACGCGGTGTCCCGCGCGACGGTCCATCGTGGCAGGACCCGGCGCGAGCCGCATCGGTGATACTGGTCCGGCGGACCCGGCGACCGCCGGTCCACCGGCCCCCGGGCCGCCACCACCGGCCGGGAACGGCGCACGACACAGAAGGGGGAGCGCGTGCGGCAGCAGCTGCTGGCACTCCTCACCCGGGGCCCCGCCCACGGCTACGAGCTCAAGCAGGGCCTTGAACAACTCCTCGGCTCCGCCTACCCTCAGCCCAACGTCGGCCAGGTCTACGTGACCCTCGGGCGACTGGAGAAGAGCGGACTCATCGAGGGCGAGGACGTCGAACAGACGGGCCGCCCCAACAAGCGGATCTACCGCCTGACGGACGCCGGACGGGAGGCCGTCGCCGCGTGGTTCGAGGACACCACCGACGAACCCAGGGTGCGCGACGGGTTCTTCATGAAGCTCGCCCTCGCCCCCCTCTCCGGACTCGCCGACCCGATCGCCCTGATCAACCGGCAGCGGCGGCAGCACCTCAACACCATGCGCAGCCTCTCCCGGCTCGCCGCGGGCGAGGACCGCGACAACAAGATCGCGCAACTCCTCATCGAGGGCGCCATGCTGCACCTCCAGGCCGACCTCGACTGGCTGGAGCGCTGTCAGGAGGAGCTCGAATGACCGAGCCGGGCACCCCGGGGAACCCGCCCCCGCCGGGCGCGATCGTGCACGCCGAGGGCCTGGCCAAGACCCACCGCGGCGACCGCGCCCCCGTCCACGCCGTCCGGGACGTCGACCTCACCGTCCGCGAGGGCGAGTTCGTCGCGATCACCGGCCCCTCCGGAGCGGGCAAGTCCACCCTCCTCCACC
Organism: Streptomyces hydrogenans; assembly: GCF_014656075.1. Classification (GTDB taxonomy): domain Bacteria; phylum Actinomycetota; class Actinomycetes; order Streptomycetales; family Streptomycetaceae; genus Streptomyces; species Streptomyces hydrogenans. The sequence continues at coordinate 70,800 of NZ_BNBS01000015.1, read as the reverse complement.
TGGTCGGCGGCCTGGAGCGCCCCGACGCCGGCCGCCTCTGGATCGGCGGCGAACGCGTCGACGGCCACGGCGAGGCCCGCTGGGCGGTCCTGCGCCGCCGCAGCGTCGGCATCGTCTTCCAGTTCTTCAACCTCGTCTCCCACCTCACCGTCGCCGACAACGTCGAGCTCCCCGCCCTCCTCGCCGGCGCCACCCCCCGCGCCGCCCGCGCGAGCCGCGCCGAACTCCTCGCCGAACTCGGCCTCCAGGGACGGGAGAACGCCCTCCCCGGCGCCCTCTCCGGTGGCGAGCAGCAGCGCGTCGCCCTCGCCCGCGCCCTCGTCAACCGGCCCGCGCTCCTCCTCGCCGACGAACCCGCCGGCAGCCTCGACAGCAAGGGCACCCGAGACGTCCTGCGCCTCCTCGCCCGCTTCCACGCCCGCGGCCAGACCATCCTGATGGTCACCCACGACGCCCGGATGGCGAGCGCCGCCGACCGCGTCATCAGCTTCTTCGACGGCCGGATCGCCGACGACGCCACCCTCGGCGAACCGGCCCCCGCCCGCCCGGGGGTGACCGGCGTGCTCGACCTGAAGGACTGACCGGAACCGACCAGCACCGACCAGCGCGGAGGACCGGGACGGGCCGGTCCCGAGCGGCCGAGCAGACGGAGGGCGGACGGCATGCGGGCGACCTGGCGGTGGGTCCACTCCGACCTCCGCACCCACCGGGGCGAGGCCCTCTTCGCCGTGCTCGCCAGCGCCGGCGTCATCGCCTCCCTCCTCCTCGCCGCCGCCCTGCTCGGCTACGCGGTCAGCCCCTGGCAGCGCGTCTTCCAGCAGTCCCAGGGCAGTCACGTCTGGCTGCACGGCCGCGAGGGACGCGAGGGCTTCGACGCGGCCGCCGTCGCCCCGCTCGCCGCCCTCGACGAGGTCGCCGCCGTCTCCGGCCCCTTCCGGACGGCCGCCGCCACCCTGGAGACCGGCGGCACCCGCGCCGGCGTCGCCCTGCGCGCCACCGGGGCCCGGCCGCCCGACACCGCCCGCCCCCTCCTCACCGAGGGCCGCTGGCTCACCACCGACGGCCCCCGGGACCAGGTCGTGCTGGAACGCACGCTCGCCCGCACCCTGTGGGCCGAACCCGGCGAGACCGTCACCGTGACCCTCACCGGCCGCCGCGGCCCCACCACCCGCACCCTCCACGTCGTCGGCGTCGCCGAGACCGCCGAGCCCCGCTACCGCGCCGGCCAGGGCGACGGCGTCGGCTGGCTCCTCCCCGAGACCCTGGACCGCCTCGCCCCCGCCGCCACCGGACAGAGCGTCGGACTGCGCCTGAAGGACGCCGACGACACCGACTACGCCGTCCAGCGCGCCGTCACCCTCCTGGGCGCCGAGCGGATCGACCAGGTCACCACCTGGCAGCGGGCCAAGGCAGACCTCGGCGGCGACGACCGGCTCCTCGGCCAGATCTTCGCCGCCTTCGGCCTCGCCGCCCTCCTCGCCGCGGCCGTCGCCGTCGCCGGCGCGGTCCGCGCCCGCATCCGGGGACAGGCCGGCGACATCGCCGTCCTCAAGGCCGTCGGCTTCACCCCCGGCCAGGTGATCCGCGGCTTCCTCCTCCAGCACCTCGGCTTCGCCGTCGCCGGCGCTGCACTCGGCACCGCCGCCACCCTCGCCTGCGGCCGGTGGATCCCCGGCCGCGTCGGCGCCGCCGTCGCCCTCTGGCCCCGGCTGCCCGGTCACCGCTTGGCCGTGACCGGCGTGCCCGTCGCCGCCGTCCTCCTCCTCGCCGCCGTCGCCGCGCTCGCCGCCTGGCGGGCCAGCCGCGTCCCCCCGGTCCCCGCCGCCCGCCAGGCCCATCCCCTCCTCGACCGGCTCTCCCCGCTCGGCCGCCGCGCCCTCGCGAGGCGCCTCTCCCCGGTCCTCGTCCTCGGCTGGCGCTCCGCCTTCACGGCGCCCGGCCGCGCCCGCGTCCTCGGTGCCACGGCCCGGCTCGCACTCCCGATCGCCCTGATGACCGTGGCCCTCGTCGCCTGGTCGACCCTGGGCCAGTTCCGTACCGACCCGGCGCGCGTGGGCCGTGCCGCCGCCCTGACCGTCCGCACCGCGGAACCGCGCCCCGCGGCCGCGGCGGCCGCCGCCCTCGAAGCCGTCCCCGGGGTCGCCGACGCCGTCCCCGGCGCCGAGTTCCCCGCCCTCGTCCCCGGCCAGACGGCCACCATCACCCTGCGCGGCCTCGGCACCGCCGACGACCCCTACCCCCACGCGATCGCCGAGGGACGCGCCCCCACCGGACCCGACGAGGCCGTCGCGGGGCAGGGCCTCCTGGACCTCCTCGGCGTCCGGGTGGGGGAGTGGGTGCGGATGACCGTCGGCGGCCGCCCGCAGATCCTCCACCTCGTCGGCCGCAGCATCGAACCCGACCACGGCGGCCGGGTCGTCTCCACCACCCTCGACACCCTCCGCGACGGCGCCCCCGACCTCCGCCCCGCCTTCCACGCCCTCGTCCTGCGCCCCGGAGCCGACCCCCGGCGGACCGCCGCCGCCGTCGCCGCCGCGACCGGCGGGGACGCCGAGGTCCGTGCCACGGCCGACCCCGCGGGCGGCGAGGACGCCCCGCGCGGCGTCCCCGCCGCCCTCGCCGCCGCCCTCGCCCTCATCGCGCTCGTCGAACTGCTCACCCTGATCGGCACGGGGGTGCGCGACCGGGCGCGCGACCTGCTCGCCCTGAGGGCCATCGGGCTGACCCCCCGGCAGATCGGCGCCGTCGTCGTCACCGCCGCCGCCCTCACCGCCCTGGCCGCCGCCGTCCTGGGCACGACCCTCGGAGCGGCGCTCGGCCACCGTCTCGTCGACGCCGAGGCCGCCGCGACCGGCCTCGGCGCGGGCGTCGCCCGCCTCCCCGACCCCCTGTTCCTCGGCGCCCTGGTGCTCGCCGCCACCGCGACCGGCGCCCTCGCCGCACTGGCCCCCGCCGTCCGCACCGCCCGCCACCGCCTCGCCGACTCGCCCGGCGAGACGTTCTGAGGCGTCCCGTCCGGCCGTGCGGACGCGGACGGGCCCGCGCCGCAGGGGTGGGACGGCACGGGCCCGGATCGGGGGCGCCCGGTCGAGGGGGCGCGGGTTCGGCGGATCGGATCAGGGCACCGGTCAGGGGCGCAGGATCAGCCGGATCGGGTCGCCGGCCTTGCTCTCCAGCCGCTCCACCGCCTCGGCGGCCCGGGCGAGCGGGAGTTCGCCGCTGATCGAACCGGAGAAGTCGAGCCGCCCGCCCCGCACCAGCGCGAGCAGCTGGGGCAGCGCCACCGGCATGTCGGAGCCGTAGTGGCCAAGGATCTGCTGCTGGAGGTAGCTGAAGCGGGTGCCGTCGGCGACCGTCAGGGGCTGGTCGGTCAGGCCCACCAGGACCAGCCTGCCCTTCGGGGCAAGGACCGACAGCGCCTGCGCCCGGACGGCCGGGACACCGGCGAAGTCGAAGGCCGCCGCGAGACCGGCCCCGCCCGTCGCCGCGCCGATCCGCTCGCGCAGCGCCGGGTCGGCCGGGTCGAGCGCCAGGTCCGCGCCCCGGGCGAGGGCGCGTTCACGGGCGGTGGGGTTCGGGTCGACCGCGACGATCGGGCACGCCCCGACGGCCCGCAGCAGCTGTACGGCGTGCACGCCGAGCCCGCCCGCGCCCCAGACGCCGACCGCCTCGGCCGGCCGGACGGCGCCCGTGGCCGTGATCGCGCCCCACGGGGTGGAGACCGCGTCCGGGATGATCGCGCCCTGGTCGAAGGGGATCGTGTCCGGCAGTTCGACGAGGGCGTCCTCGGCGGAGAGCGCGTACTCGGCCCAGCCGCCGTCGTAGTCGACGCCCCGGGTGTGGGTGACGCCGTCGCGGACCTCGCCCGCGTACAGCACGACCCGCTGCCCCGGGGTCCAGCGGGTGACGCCGGGCCCGGTCTCCGCGATCGTGCCGGAGACCTCGTGCCCGAGGGTGACGGTGTCGCCGGGCAGCAGCAGCGGGGTGAGGGTGCCGTCGATCAGGTGGACGTCCGACAGGCAGACGCCGGCGGCCTCCACCTTCACCAGCACCTGGCCGGGCCCCGGCTCGGGCTTCGCCACCTCCTCGATCCGCAGGGTGCGGCTGGGGACGTGCAGCCGGGCGGCGAGCATCTGCTCCATCACGTGACCTCCTCGACACGACGGCGACCCGGGGACCGGAACCCTCATAACGCAAGTCGCCTTGCGATGAAACGTACGTCCGCGCCCCGCGTAAAGCAAGTCACCTTGCGTTAGGATCCCGGCATGGCCCCCACCGACGACCCGTCCGTCCCGCCCCTGCGGCGCCGCGGCGCGCGGATGCGCAGCGCCGTCCTCGCCGCCACCGTCGACGTCCTCACCGAGCACGGGCTCGCCGGCACCACCGTCGGCGCCGTCGCCCGGGCCGCCGGCGTCCACGAGACCTCCGTCTACCGCCGCTGGGGCACCCGCGAGAAGCTGATCCTGGAGGCCCTCGCCGAACAGCTCGACACGGCCGTGCCCCTCCCGGACACCGGGGACCTCCGGTCCGACCTCGTCGGCTACTTCGGCACCCTCGCCTCCCTCCTCGCCACCCCCCAGGGCGAGGCCCTGCTCCGCCTCAGCGCCGAACGCGACTCCGGCCTGCCGGACCACCGCCTCGCCTACTGGACCGACCGGCTCGACCGCGGCGCCGTCATGGTCCGCCGCGCCGTCGACCGCGGCGAACTCCCTCCCGGCACCGACCCCGCCCTCGTCATCGAGGCCGTCAGCGGCCCCCTCTTCACCCGCGCCCTGATCAGCGGCGCCCCCCTCGACGAGGTCTTCGCCACCCGTCTGGTCGACCTGGTCCTCGACGGCGCGCGCGCCGTGAAACCGGGTGCCTGACCCGCCGTCACGCTGCGATACTCCGGCGATGACCGCGATACCGACCGCCGTACGGGACTCCCTGCACGGGCTGGCCTTCGGGGACGCCTTCGGCGACCGCTGGTTCGGCATCCTCCGCCGCGACGGCGAGGCGCCCCTGGCGGCGCGGACCCCGCCGGCCGAGGAGACCTGGCACTGGACGGACGACACCGCCCAGGCCCTCGTCCTCGTCCGCGAACTCGCCCGGAACGCCGGCGCCGTCGACCAGGACCGCCTCGCCCGCGCCCTCGCCGCCGCCTACGCCGACGACACCCACCGCGGCTACGGCGCCTCCATGCACGACGTCCTGCGCCGGATCGGCGCCGGCGAGCCCTGGCGGGACGTCGTCTCCGGACAGTTCGGCGGCCAGGGCTCCTGGGGCAACGGCGCGGCCATGCGCGTCGCCCCGCTCGGCGCCTGGCACGCCCACGACCTCGACACCGCGGCGGAGCTCGCCGCCCGGCAGGCCGTCGTCTCCCACCACCACCCCGAGGCCGTCACCGGGGCGGCGGCCGTCGCCGTCGCCGCCGCCCTGGCGGTCCGCGGCCGGGGCGCCCCCGCCCCCGACCGCCCCGGCTTCCTCCGGGCCCTCGCCGACCGCCTCCCCGACGGCGACGTCCGCTCGGGCCTGCGGACCGCCGCCCGCATGCCCGGCCGCACCTCGGTCCGGCACGCCGCCGAGGTCCTCGGCTCCGGCTACCGCATGTCCGGACCCGACACCGTCCCCTTCGCCCTGTGGTGCGCGGCCGGACACCTCGACGACCCGCACGAGGGCCTGTGGACCACCGTCGCCGGACGCGGCGACATCGACACCACCTGCGCCATCGTCGGCGGGGTGATCGCCGCCCGCACGGGCGTCACCGCCCTCCCGGCCTCCTGGCACGCGGCCCGCGAGCCCCTCCCGCCGCTCCGACCGGACGCCGCGGGCTGAGCCGCCCGGAGCGTCGACCGCCCCGAACCGCGCCGACCTGTGACGATGAGCCCGTCCGTCCGGTTCCCCGCGCGTCAGGAGGCGCTGCCATGTCCGGCCAGTTCGAGGCCACGGTCGACGTCGACCGGCCCGTCGACGAGGTGTTCGCCTACCTCGCCGACGGGCGGAACGACCCCCAGTTCAGCCCCCGGGTGCTCCGGATCGACCGGATCCCCGAGGGCCCCACCGCCGTCGGCACCGTCTTCCGCAGCACCGTCAAGGACGCCGGGATGAAGACCGCGCGCGTCTTCCGCGTCACCGCCCTCGAACCGCCCCGGACCCTCCGCTGGGCCGAGGAGTCCAAGAACCTCGTCACCGCGAGCCGGGGCGGCTACGACCTGGAGCCGCTGCCGAGCGGCGGCACCCGGGTCCGCATCCACAACGTCCTGGAGGGCCACGGCATCGGCAAGCTCCTCGTCGGCCTCGCCCTCGCCGCGGCCCGCAAGGACGCCCCCGACTTCGGACGGCGCATCAAGGCGGCGGTCGAGGCGGCGATCCCGGCGCCCTGACCCACGCCGGCCCTGACCCACGCCCGCCCGGACCGCCCGCCCGGACCGCAGGGCCGGGCGGGCGGAGGGCGCCGTCCGGGCCCCCGGGTACGTCAGTCCGCCGTCCCGACCTCCTCCGCCCGCCCGGGGGCCGCGTCCTTGCGCTGTCGGGCCTCGCGCAGCGCCGAGTGCACCGACCACACCACCGACACCAGTGGCACCGCCACCACCGCCCCGACGATCCCGGCGGCGATCGACCCCGCCACCACCGAGATCGCCACCACCAGCGGGTGGAGCCGTACCGCCCAGCTCATCACCAGGGGATGCAGGACGTGGCCCTCGATCTGGCCGATGACCACGATCAGGGCCACCACCAGACCCGCCACCAGCGGACCCTTCGCCGCCAGCGCCACCACGGCGGCCACCGCCAGGGCGATCGGCGAACCGATCAGCGGCACGAACGCCGCCGCGAACTCCAGCAGCGCCAGCGGCACCGCGAGCGGCACCCCCAGCAGCCACAGCGCCACCCCGACGAGGACCGCGTTCACGGCCGCGACCAGCACGATCCCGTGGGTGTACCCGGTGAACGTCCGCCACGCCGCCCGGCCGCCGACCGCCACCCGCTCCCGCACCGAACCCGGCAGCTGCTCCTGGAACCACGCCCACTGACGGTCACCGGAGTGGATGAAGAACACCGAGGCGAACACCGCCAGGGCGAGCGTCGTCAGCACCGCCACCACGTGGTGCGCGCCGCTCACCGCCTCGCCGACCAGCGTCGAACGATGGCTGGACAGGAACTGTCCGATCCGCGCCTCCAGATCCGTCAGCGCCTCCGGACGGACGCGGAACGGCGGCGCCTCCAGCCACCGCTGGATACGGTCGACGCCGTCCCGGAACTCCCGCACCAGCGTCGTCCGCTCGCCCGCCACCGCCTCGCCGACCAGCGCGAGCACGCCCAGGACGAGCGCGAGCCCGCCGAGCAGCGTGAGGGCCACGGCGAGCGGCCGGGGCAGCCCGCGCGCGACGACGTCCGCGACCGGCCGCAGCAGGGCGGTGACCACGAGCCCGAGGAACAGGGCCACCCCGATCTCGTGGAACCGCCCGAGCAGGGCGAAGAGGGCGTAGACGAGAAGACCGACGGCGAGCAGCCGCCACGCGTACGCGGCGGCCGTGCGGAGGAAGGGCGCCACCTGGGGCGGCACCGCTGACTGCGGCTGCATGGCCGACGGCTACCACCACCGCGCGCCCCGCCCCCGGCCGCCGCACCGCGTCCGCCCGAGCTTCACCCGCCCAGCGGCCAACCAAGATCAATAGTATGGTCCGGAATATATGGCCATGTGCCCGTATGTGGCCGTGTACGACCCAGCGCGACGACCGGAGGCCGTCATGAAGGACTTCAAGTACGAGCGGAAGCGCTCGCTCTCCCGCGCGGACGCAGCCGACCAGCTGTCCGCCCTGGCCGACGCGCTCCGGAAGGGCGGGGAGGCCGAACTCGAACTGGGCGGGGGCGTCCTGAACCTCCGGATCCCCGACGACCTCCGCGGCGAGATCGAGCTGTCCGTCGAGGACGGCGAGATCGAGATCGAGGTGGAACTCAAGTGGCCCATCCGCGGCACCCAGAAGGCCGTGTCCAAGAAGCCGGTGCAGGCGAAGGTCGTCGCCGACAAGAAGGCGTCCGATAAGCCCGCCGACAAGAAGGCGTCCGCCGACAAGGCTTCCGCGAAGAAGGAACCGGCGAAGGAGCCGGTGAAGAAGGCGCCGCTGAAGGCGCCGGAGAAGAAGGCGCCGGCGAAGACGAAGCCGGCCGACAAGGCGCTCGCCAAGAAGGCCCTGGCCAAGAAGGCGTCCGCCGACAAGGCGCTCGCGAAGAAGGCGTCGGCCGAGAAGGCGCCCGGCAAGCCGGCGCCCGCGAAGAAGGCCCCGGCGAAGAAGGCGCCCGACGCGAAGGCGCCCACGAAGAAGGCCCCGGCGAAGAAGGCGCCCGTGAAGAAGACGTCCGACGCGAAGGCGCCCGCGAAGAAGGCGCCCGCGAAGAAGGCGCCCGCCAAGAAGGCGCCTGCCAAGAAGGCTCCGGCCAAGAAGGCCCCGGCCAAGCGGTCGTGACCGCTCGGCCGGGGCCGGGGTTCCCGGGACGGCCGTCGGGCCGTCCGCGGGTCAGCAGGTGACGGTGGAGCGGCGCAGGGCGTGGCCGCCGGTGTTGGAGTCGTCCGACCAGTAGACGGGCTTGCTGCCGGCCACGCACTCGTCGGCGCCCGCGAGGGCGAAGCCCTCGTTGTTGAGGTCGGGCATCCCGGCGGGCCGGGCGTACGTGGCGGCGACGGCGAAGGCGCCCGAGGCGTCGACCTTCAGCGTGCGGTGCTGCCCGCCGCACGTGTCGTCGCACACGGCCCACAGCCGGGACGCCTGGGGCTCCCACTGGACCTCCATCACGCCCGCCATCCCGGTGCTCACGGAGGCGACGCGGGTGAAGGCCCCGGAGTCCTGGAGGACGTACCCGTGGACGGCACCGGTCCCCTCGACGCCGACGAAGAACACGCCGCCGCCGTGGGCGCCGTATCCGGCCGGGGCGTACGGGGCACCGGTCGAGGAGTCCTTGAAGCCGGCGGTGGTGAGGGCGGTGTCGGGGACCCAGGTGATCGCCTCGAAGCCGGCGTTGGAGCCCGTCGCGGGAAGGTCCGCGGTCAGGTTCCACTCGCGGGCGGCGGTGAGCGTGGAGCCCGTACCGGAGACGTCGTACCGGAGCACGGACAGCCGGCTGGTGCCGGACGCGTCGCCGTTCCGCTCGCTCGCCACGAAGACGCCGGCCGCGGCGCCCGCGCCGGTGACCGTGACGCCCTCGCCGTCGGGCGCGCCGGAACCGCCGGGGAAGCGCAGGGTCTTGCCGGAGGTCCAGCCGTTCGCCGTGTCGGGGGTCCAGCCGCCGGAGCCGTCCCGGACCAGCCGCCACAGCTTGCCGCTGTTCTGCGCGGCCCAGAGCACGTCGCCCTCCTGGTGCAGACCGCTCAGGTCGCCGCCGAAGACGTTCGCCGCGTCGGCCGTGGTCACCGTGCTGCCGCCGGGCCAGGCCGCCGGGCCCGTACCGCCGCCTCCGCCGCAGGAGTTGGCCGTGCCGAGGGTGACGGCGGCCGCCTTGAACGCCCCGGTGCCGTCGGGGCAGCGGGACCAGGACGGCGCGGAGTGGCTGCTCCACGTGTGGCTGTCGACGAGCGTGCTGCCGTCGGGCAGGTACAGCCGTGCCTTGTCGCTGGAGCCGAGGCCGAACTTCCCGTGCACGTCGAAGGCGCGGAAGGCGCCCGGGGCGAGCGTGGTGCCCGCGGCGATCGTGTACTTCGAGCTGTTGCTGTCGTCCTTGAGGATCCAGCCGGAGACGTCGACCGTCGAGGCGCCCTTGTTGTACAGCTCGATCGAGTCCTCGACGGACCCGGTGGTGACGACCTCGTTCACCCGGATGTCGTCGGCGGGGGCGGCGTGCGCCGGCGCGGCGGTCAACGCGCCGAGGACGAGCGCCGGTACGGCGGCGAGGGCGAGGGTCAGATCACGGCGCCGGCGGCGTGCACGCGAAACGGTCACGGAAGTCCGTCCTGGAGTTCGAGGGGCAGAGCGCCACGACGCTCGCGGCCGCACCCGAACTCCAGCCCTCCACCCCAGGCTCCCCTCGTGAACAACAGCCGAAGCTTCCCCGCACCCCCGGGCAGGGGCCCCGCGGCCAGCCCCGGAGCCAGCCCCCGCGCGGCGCGGGCGAGGAGGAGGGGGTCGGTGAGGGCCGTGGGAGGGGCCTCCATCTCCGGAGGAACTCCTCCGGGTCGGGGCCGGGGCGGTGCTCGGCGTACCCGGCCAGGACCACCGACCAGCGGTCGCCCTCGACGGCGGCGAGCGCCCCCGGTTCCGTCACCTTCGGCTGGTGGTCGCTCGCGGGACCGGGGCTGGAGTGGGCGATGACCGTGCCGCCGACTCGTCGCCCCGGTGGAAGGAGGCGGTGGCGTACCCGAGGCCGATCCTCATCCGGTCGACGGGGGCCTCGTTCCAGTCGTGCCGGCCCAGCCACTCGCCCAGTCGGCTGGACCGTCCGGTGGCGTCGACCACGAGATCGGCGTCCCGGAGTCCGTCGTCGACCACGGCCCGCCGCACGAACAACCCGCCCCCTCAGGAACCGGGAACGCGCCCGGGGCGCGCCGACTTGGTCGGTGACCCTGCCGTCCTGCGTGACCCCGAGATCCATTATGTATACCAAACAATCCCCGCGCGGGGGAGTGCGAAAACCACGGCGCCTCATGGCATCGAAATGCCCTGGTTCCAGTGGCGTGATCGCCTGGAGCCCCTTGTTCTCCCTCTCGGAATTGGTATACAAAACGTGGACCCGTGGTCGTCCCGCCCCCGAGGAGTCCCCATGTGTGTCGACGCCACCCAGCCGGTCCCCGCCGCCGTGCGCCGCCGCGCCGTCCTCGCCGGCGCCGCCGTCCTCGCCGGCATCGTGGCCGCGACCGGCACCGCCCGGGCCGCCGCGGCCACCCCCGCCCCCGCCGCGTCGACGTCCGCCGCGCGTGCGCGGACCGGGGACCTGGTCATCCGGGGCGGCACGCTGCTCGACCCCGCGACCGGAGACGTCACCGAGGACGCGGTCGTCGTCATCCGGGGCGGGACCGTCACCGCCGCCGGCCGGGCCGGCTCCGTACGGGTCCCGGACGGCCTGCCCGTCCTGGAGGCGGACGGCCACTGGGTGCTGCCGGGCCTCACGGACGCGCACATCCACCTCAGCACCACCACCGAGGCCCGCGCGGCGCTCGGCCACGGCGTGACGAGCGCGCGCAGCGGCTCGACCTCCTTCTACCAGGACGTCGCCCTGCGCGAACTCGCCCAGCACAGCCCCGCGCTCTCGCCGCGTCTGCGGGCCGCCGGCGTCTTCGTCACGCCCACCCTCGGCGACACGGTCCTGGCCGACCCCGACCTGACCCCGCTCGCACGGTCCAGGGACGGCGTTCGCTCCGCCGAGGCGCTGCGCCGCGTGGTCGACGTCAACGCCGCCCGCGGCGCGGACGTCATCAAGACCAGGGTCAACGAACGCGCCGGCCTGCCCGACCAGGACCCGCTCACCCAGGTCTACTCCCACGAGCAGCTCTCCTGGATCGTCGCGGCGGCCCGCCGCCACGGCAAGGGCGTGCTCTGCCACAGCTACAGCGAGCGGGGCTGCCACGACGCCGTCACGGCCGGCATCCGCTCGCTGGAGCACGGCGTGTTCGTCGGCGAGCGCACCCTGCGCGAGATGCGGCGCCGCGACACCTACTTCACCCCCACCCTCACGGCCATCGCCGGCCTGGCCGAGAGCCCGGACCCGGTCCTCGCCGAGCGCGGCCGCACCTTCCTGCCCGTCCTCCAGCGCGCCGTGCGGGCCGCGTACGAGCTCGGCGTCCCGCTGGCCGCGGGCACCGACTCCTCCGGGGGCACGGTCGACCCGGTCGGCGGCGAGGTGGAACTCATGCACGCCGCCGGACTCCCCGCCCTCGAAGCCCTGCGCACCGCCACCACCGGCGCCGCCCGCCTCCTCGGCCTCGACCGCACGGTCGGCCGCCTGGCCCGCGGCTACGCGGGCGACGCGATCCTCCTCGCGGGCGACCCGCTCGCGGACCTCTCGCTGCTCAGGAGCCCGGTCCGCGTGGTCCGCGCGGGCATCCCGGTCTGATCCCGCCCCCCGTTCTTCCAGTTCCCCCTTCTTTCCTCTTCCTTCTCATGGAGTCCTCGATGCAGAAGTCCTCGGCACCCACCGGCCCGCTCTCGCGCCGCACGATGCTGGCCGGTGCCGCGGCCCTCGCGGGCTCGACGGCCTCGGCGGCCGTCACCGCCGCGCCCGCCTCCGCCGCGCCCACCGCCTCGGCGCCCGCCGCATCCGGCAAGCCGGGGCGCGGGGCGCGGACCGTCGTCTTCCGGAACGTCCGCCCGTTCGGAGCGGCGGCCACGGACCTGGTGGTCGTCGACGGGCGGATCGCGGACGGCCCGGCGCCGCGGGGTGCGAAGAGCGTCGACGGCGGCGGCCGGATCGCGCTGCCGTCGCTGGTCGACGCCCACATCCACCCCGACAAGACCACGTGGGGTGGCGACTGGGTCTCGCGCCGGCCGGCCGAGACGATCGCCGACTTCGTCGAGCAGGACGTGGAGCTCTTCCGGGCCCAGACCCGCTCCGTGGGGGAGCGCGCGTACGGCCTGATGAGCCACGCCGTCAGCCGCGGCACCCGCGGGATGCGCGCCCACGCCGACGTGGCACCGGCGTACGGCCTGGCGGGTGTCGAGGGCCTGGCGGAGGCGCGCCGCCGCCTCGCCCACGCCCTGGACGTGCAGATCGTCGCCTTCCCGCAGCACGGCGTCATCCGGACGCCCGGCACGGCCCGGCTCCTGGAGGAGGGGGCCCGCCGGGGCGTCGTCGACATGATCGGCGGCATCGACCCCATCGGCTTCGACCACGCCCTCGACGAGCACCTGGACACCGTCTTCGGCATCGCGGACCGGCACGGCGTCGGCGTCGACATCCACCTGCACGACGGGGGCGACGAGGGCGTCCGGGCCATCCGCGGCATCATCGACCGGACCAAGGCCCTGTCCCTCACCGGCAAGGTGACGATCAGCCACGTCTTCTGCCTGCCGGCCCTGTCCGAGCGCGACCTCGGCGCCCTCGCGACCGACCTCGCCGCACAGGACATCGCCCTCACGACGGTCGCCCCCTCGCGGGACCTCGTCCTCCCGGTCGCGCGCCTGCGCGAGCACGGCGTCCGCGTCGGCCTCGGCTCCGACGGCGTCCGCGACTCCTGGAGCCCCTTCGGCAACGCCGACATGCTCCACCGCGCGCACATCCTCGGCTGGGTCACCGACGTCCGCCTCGACGAGGAGCTGGCCGACTGCTACCGGGCCGCCGCCCACGGCGGCGCCGACGTGATGGGCCTGCCGCACGCCGACCTGAAGCCCGGCGCGCCCGCCGACTTCGTCCTCGTCAAGGGTCAGGGCCTGCCCCAGGTCGTGGTCGACATGCCGCAGCGGGACTTCGTCGTCCACGGCGGCGTGATCGTGGCGCGGGACGGCGAGTTCCTGTCCTGACGCGGCTCCGGCGGAGGACGGACGCCGTCCTCCGCGGGCCCCGTAGGGGCGTGATCCGGCCAGGGGGCGGATCGTCGCGAAGGCGGACGACTGCCCCGTACGGCTCCGGCCCCGGCGGGCGGGTCACCCCGGCGCCCGTGACGGACGGGGCGCCGGGGGAGTGCGGTCCGGGAGCGGCGGGCTCCCGCCCGTGAACTGCAACTCCTCTCGGAAAGTTTCTGACGGATCTTCAAGAGGGCGGCGGAAAGCGGCGGTTACCGGGTGGGCCGCCCGGCCCTGAGGGGTGGACGCGCGTAGAGCGGCCGAAAGCGCGCCTTGTGGCAACCCCTGGCGGAGCCGAGGATTCCCCTCGTAGCACGCACTTGTCAGGTTCATGGCGGGGGCGACCATCCCCGTCGCCCCACCGCCGATCGCACTCCACCGTGAGCCACCCACCCAGCGGCTCACCCCCCATGGAGGATTCTGTGAACCGTTCGTCCACCACCCGCGGCCGCCGCCTCGCCAAGGGCACCCGCATGCTCGCCGTCCTCGGCGCGTTCGTCGCCGCGACCGCCCTGGCCGCCCCCACCTCCTCGGCGCAGCCGGCCGACACCGCCCGCGCCGCCGCGCTCACCGTCACCAGCGACGCCGTCCTCCGGGCGGACGTCCCCGGCACCGCCTGGTACACCGACCAGGCCACCGGCAAGGTCGTCGTCACCGTCGACACGACCGTCTCGCCGGCCGAGATCGCCACCCTCCGCAAGGCCGCGGGCGAGAACGCCGCGCACCTGAGGATCGAGCGCACCGCAGGCAAGATCAACAAGCTGATCGCGGGCGGCCAGGCCATCTACGCGGGCGGCGGCCGCTGCTCCCTCGGCTTCAACGTCCGCAGCGGCAGCACCTACTACGCCCTGACGGCAGGCCACTGCACCGAGTCCGGGAGTACCTGGTACACCAACTCCGCCAACACCGCGCTGCTCGGCAGCCGGGCCGGCACCAGCTTCCCCACCAACGACTACGGCATCATCCGCCACTCCAACGCCTCCGCCGCCGACGGGCGCGTCTACCTCTACAACGGCAGCTACCGCGACATCACGGCCGCCGGAAACGCCTACGTCGGCCAGTCCGTCCAGCGCAGCGGCAGCACCACGGGCCTGCGCGGCGGCACCGTCACCGGCCTCAACGCCACCGTCAACTACGGCAACGGCGACATCGTCTACGGCCTGATCCAGACCAACGTCTGCGCCGAGCCCGGCGACAGCGGCGGTGCGATGTTCTCCGGGACGACCGCCCTCGGCCTCACCTCCGGCGGCAGCGGCAACTGCTCCTCCGGCGGCACCACCTTCTTCCAGCCCGTGACCGAGGCCCTCAGCGCCTACGGCGTCAGCGTCTTCTGACCGGCCCGCTCCCACCCGCACGTCTCCCACGCGCCCACGCCGGAACCTCCGGCGTGGGCGCGCCCCTTGTCGGGCCACGGCGTGAACACGCCCTCTCACAAAAACCGGTGACGGACCGTGCGACGACCACCGATGACCGGTCGGCCGGATTGATCGCGGGACGCGGGGGTACGCGGAGCGCATCCAACCCACACGGGAGGAGAACCATCATGGGTCTGGGCATATGCATCATCCTGATCGCGGTCGGAGCCATCCTCACCTTCGCGACCGACTGGCAGGCGGAGTCGGTGAACGTCGATCTGGTCGGGCTGATCCTCATGGCCGTCGGCATCGTCGGAACCGCCGTCTACACCAGCATCCTGCGCCGCCGCCGGATGGTCGTCCCGCCCGTCGCCCCCACGGTCACCGAGGACGATCGGCGGGACCTGCTCTGACGTGCCCCCACCCGGAACCGACGGCCCGCCGGCGGCCCGACGGCCAAGCCGTCAGACGAGCGGCGGCACCGCCTCGGAGACGGGCGGAGGTCTGGGCGGAGTGCCCTCGCCGAAGGGCCGCCCGCCGAGCGCCTCCCGCCCGTGCGGCGAGAGCCAGCCGCGCGGGTCCGGGCCGCGCGGCACGATCCCGGTCGGGTTGATGGCGTGGTGGACGACGTAGTAGTGGGCCTTGATCTGCGCGAAGTCGATGGTGTCGCCGAAGCCGGGCGTCTGGAACAGGTCGCGCGCGTAGCCCCACAGCGCGGGCAGCTCGGTCAGCTTCTGCCGGTTGCACTTGAAGTGCCCGTGGTAGACGGCGTCGAAGCGCACGAGCGTGGGGAAGAGCCGGACGTCGGCCTCGGTGATGCGGTCGCCGACCAGATAGCGCCGCCCCCGGAGCCGCTCCTCCAGACGGTCCAGCCGCCCCCACAGTCGCGCGTACGCCTCGTCGTACGCGTCCTGCCCCCGGGCGAACCCGCACTGGTACACCCCGTCGTTGACGTCCCGGTACACGGAGTCGGCGACCTCGTCGATCTCGTCGCGCCACCGCTCCGGATACAGGTCCGGCGCGCCCTCCCGCTGGTGGGCCCGCCACTGGCTGCCCAGGTCGAGCGTGATCCGCTCGAAGTCGTTGGTGACCGCCTGGCCGCTCGGTACGTCGACGATCGTCGGCACGGTGACGCCGTTCGGGTACCCCGGCTCGCGCCGCTCGAAGGCCTCCCGCAGCCGCTCGATGCCGAGGACCGGGTCCCGGCCGCCCGGGTCCAGGTGGAAGGACCAGCTGCGCTCGTCGTGCAGCGGCCCCGCCACCCCCAGCGACAGCACGCCCTCCAGGCCCATCAGCCGCCGGACGATCGCGGCCCGGTTCGCCCACGGGCAGGCCCGGGCGATGACCAGCCGGTAGCGCCCGGGCTCCACGGGCCACCCGTCGCGCCCGTCCGCCGTGACGCGGCTGGTGAGATAGGTCCGGTCACGCTCGAACGCGCCCTCGCCGGCCATGGTCCGTCCTTCCTCGCGGGCGCCGCACGAACCTCACGCGGGCCCCGTTTCCAGCCCCCCGGTAGCGCGTACGCGCCGTACGCCGCGCCCCGCTGCTACCCGCGCCCGACCGGTGTACGCCTCGCGGCACCCGGTGATCGGGAGGTCAGGGAACGGGGGCCGGCCGCGGGGGAGCGGACGCGGGCCGGCTGTCGCAGTCCGCGAGGATCCCGTCCCAGAGCGCGACCCGGGCCGAGAGCGCGCGGCGGACCGTGTCGGCGCACTGGGCCCATCGCGCGGGGTCCTCACCGCACAGATCGATCAGCATCTGCATGGCCATGGGCGTGTGCTGCTCGCCGTCGACCTCGATGTGGCGGGCCAAGTAGTCCTTGAACAGGGCGAGTCGGTCGTTCGCGTCCTCGATCCGGACCACCTGCCCGAACATCTCGGGGATCAGGTCCTCACGGCCGAACGCGAAGGCCGCGGCCTGGCAGTGCACGGGCTCGTCCTCGATGATGCTCCAGGTCACGGCCATGAAATCGGTGGCCGCGGAAGGGACGTCGGCCGACTTCGCCGCCTCGGCGACACCGGTCCCGGTGCCGAGCGACCGCAGGAACCGGCTCACCGGACCGGTGTCGGCTCCGCTCCGGGCCATGCCGTCGAGATACAGCTCGAAGTGGCTGGTGTAGCCGTCGCCGAACGCGTCGCTCTCCTCGACCAGGACGATCTCGTTGATGAGCCGACGGCTCGCGGTCGGCCCGTTCGGCAGCCACGGGAGGTCCACACAGGTCAGCCGCCGCTGCAGAGACGTGAGCAGCGACATGAAGTCCCAGACCGCGAACACATGGCGTTCCTGGAACGTCCGCACCCGCTCAAGGGAGTTCAGCTCCCGGTAGACGGGGTGGCCGACGACCTCCCGGCGCACGGGCTCGATCGCCTCGCGCAGCGAGGTCAGGCCCGGGTGCGAGCGATCCCAGTGGTAACGGTCGGAACTCATGACGGCTCCAGAGAAACGGGGCGGCGTAGGGGCGTCCGCCGGGGTGCGACTCTCACGCTCCGACGGAGTGGCTCACGCTATGTGACGGCCGACCCGATCCGACGCCGTGGACCACGGGACCCCGCGAAGCCGCGCCAGCCCGGTGGCCGCATCCGAACGGTCCGGTCCCGCGCCCGGCAGAGGAGCGGCACGTGCCCCGGCCCGCCCGGTCTGCCCGAACGGTACGGGCCTGCCGGCGACGGTCCGGTCTCCTCGACCTCCTCGCGCCGCGACGCCGGCACCATAGGGTTCGGCCGCTTCCCTCCGTCGGACCGAAGCACCTCTTCGAGGGAGCCCGTCAACGGAGCATCGCTCGTGACACCTTCGGGGGAAGCCGCTCGCCTGTGGCTCGGGCGCGCGGGCGCCGGTCATTCGCCCCCGCAGCCGCCGCACCCTCCGCAGGAGTCGACGACGTCGTCCACCCAGGAGCCGTCCGGCCGGCTGCCGGTCCTGCGGGGCCGCGGCGCGGGGCGCGGCCGGTGCTTCGAGGCGAGCACCGCGCGGCGCGTGCTCTCCGGAACGGCGGCCCGCGCGCTCTCCACCCGCGCCCGGCAGTGCGCGTCGAGCGACGGCCATCGGCGTCGGTCGTCCCCGGGCCACAGCGCCGTCACCGCCGACAGGGCCATCCAGACGATCAGACACACGAGCAGCCACCCGGCCTGCCGCGCGTCCTCGTCGAACGGCACGGGTGCCTCGGTCACCACGACGTGCAGCCCCATGAAGAAGGCCGACAGGGCGGCGAAGGCCGCGATCAGGGGCCTGCTGAGACCGGTCGTCATCGACAGCCCCGCATACGGCTCCCGTTCCCGCAGGAGCGTGCGGAACGCCTCGAACCGGGGATGGTCGGGGATCTCGTGGACCTTCACACCGGGGGCGCCCCCGGCCCCCTGGACGAACGCGGTGAGCAGCGGGTCGCGCGGCATCCTGCCCGGGGAGGCGAGCCGCAGGCCGCCGTCGTCCGCGACCCCGAGGAAGCCGTCGGCGGCCAGGACGAACACCGCCGCCTCCGCCGCGTCCCGCGCGTCACCGGTCAGATACGCCGCACGGACCGGATCCACGCCCCGTTCCGTCATGGCACGCACCCTGCGCCGCGCTCTGCGGTCACGGGCGAGACAGTAGACGCCGCGCAGGACGTTGCAGGCGCCGAACACCAGCACCCAGAAGGTCAGGATTCCTTCGCCGTCGGTCAGCAGCCACTCCACCGTGTGCCCCCCAGCTCCCGGTGCGCGGCTCCCTGGCCGACCCGGCGGCGGTCGGCCGCACGGTGGCGTCCAGCGTAGCCGTGCGGCACTCGCCCGGGCAGAGGGGGCGTCCACCCGGTCGACGCTTCGGCCCTGGTGCGAGCGCGGTCCGACTCCGCGCGCGACCCGGCCCCGCCCCACCCCGCGACGGTCGGACAGTCGCCGCCCGTCCCGCGTGTCCGCGCCGGGGAAGAGGCAGGATGGCTTATGTGGTGATCTATGGGTACTTCGGAGATTCGGTGTGGAGCGGTGAGCCGTCGCGCGTTCGCGGCGGCGGTCATGGGGGGCACGGCGGGGCTGTTGCTCGGCGGCTGCTCGTCGGGTGCGACGGGGCCGTCGAGCCCGACGAGTCCTTCGGGGACGGGGGGCGGCGGCGTGGATGAGGAGGAGGCGCTGGCGCGTGCGTACACCTTCCTCGACCGTCGGGTCGAGGAGGCGGCGGGCGGCACCCGGCAGGGCCTGCCGCGCAGTTACACCGGCGGCTGGATGGAGACCCACCACTCCACCGTGGCCTTCACCTACGACGTCGCGCTCACCGCGATCGCCTACTGCGCGCGCGGGACGGACGCCGACCTGAGGCGGGCCGGAGCCCTCGCCGGGACCCTGCTCGCCCTCCAGGAGGGTGATGCCGCCGGTGACGGCCGGGTCCGCCAGTCGTACGTCTCGGGGAAGGTCACCGCGGCGGACGGACTGCCGGCCGTCGCCGCCGCCGACTCCTTCACCGGCGCGCAGGCATGGACCGGCCTGGCCCTCCTCCACGTCCACCGGGCGACGGACGGCGCCGCGTACCGGTCCGGCGCGCTGCGGCTCGCCGAGTGGATCCAGGACCACACGGCCTCCACGACCGGCACCCCGGGCCACACCGGTGGCGTCCCCGCCTCCGGTTCGCCCCTGACCTGGAAGTCCACCGAGCACAACGTCGACGTCGCCGCCTTCTTCCGCGGTCTCGCGGACGTCACCGGCGACCGGGCCTGGGCCGACCGGTCGGCGGTCGCGACGGGTTTCGTCGACGCCCTGTGGGACGCGGACGCCGGCGCCTTCTGGACCGGCACCGGCACCGACGGCGCCACCGTCAACCGCTCGCCCGTTCCGGAGGACCCGCAGAGCTGGTCCTACCTGGCGACCGCCGACGCCCGGCACGCCGGGTCCCTGGACTGGGCCCTCACCCATCTGGCCGCCGAGGACGGCGGGTTCAGCGGGGTGTCGGTCAGCGACGCCGACACCTCCAAGGTCTGGTTCGAGGGCACCGCCCACATGGCGGCCGCCCTCCGCCGCCGCGACGGCGAAGGCGACGCCGCGCGGGCCGGCGACCTCCTCGCCACCCTCCGCTCGGCCCAGGCCCACGCCCCGAACGCCGACGGCCACGGCATCGTCGCCGCCTCCTCGGACGGGCTGCGCACCGGTGACGGCGACACGCTGTACGCCAGCCTCCACACCGGGACCACGGCCTGGTTCGCGCTCGCCGCGCAGGGGGCCGACCCGTTCCTCCTGGAGTGAACCCGAGGGAATCCGGGGTCAGGTCAGCCAGAGGGCGCGGGCCGTCAGCAGGGCGGCGACGAGCAGCACCGCCAGCAGCTCCCACCAGAAGAGCCGCCGGTCGTGCCGCCGGTCCTCGCCGGTCAGCCCCGCCACGTGCCGCGCCAGATCCTCGTCCGCCCCCGGCCTCCCGGGTTCCGCCGCCGTCATCGTCCCGCCGCCACCTTCCCGGTCTTCTCGGTCTTGTCCCACTTCAGTTCCGCGTTCCGCCGCTCCTGCACCCAGGCCGCCACCAGGCAGGCCGCGAGCAGCGACCCGTACCCCACCAGGTGCAGCAGCACCGGCGCGAGGAACCGCGCCCGGGTTCCGGTGAGCAGTTTCGCGAGCCAGGCGAGGGGCAGGGCGAGGCCCATCCAGGCATAGACCACGATCATCAGGAGCTGGGGCGACCCGTCGTCCGTGAACAGTCCGGCCTTCTCCAGGAGCGGCAGGAAGACCGCGGGCAGCGCGGTGATCACGAGGATGCAGGTGGAGACGACGCCGGGGTAGAACAGCGCCTCCCGCCAGCACCGCCGGAAGGTGCCCGGGTCGACGGCCGCCGCCATCAGGATGATCAGCAGGTAGCAGACGAGGTTGATCACCCACAGCCAGTGGAAGAGCTGCCACGAGCGGTCCGAGTCGGTGAAGTAGAGGTAGAGCAGCGAGGCCGAGCAGACCGTCAGGAGCACCGGGGTCGCGAGGAGCGAGTACCAGATCAGTCCGAAGAGGACCGAGCCGAGCCGGTGCCCCTCCCGCCGCTTCCACGGCCGGAACCACAGGTGGCGGTAGCGGTGGGTCACCTGGAGGTTGCCCCGGGCCCAGCGCAGCCGCTGCTTCCACAGCCCGGTCAGGTCGCCCGGCTCCTCCGCCAGCACGGTGGCGTACCCGTCGAAGACGACCCGCCGCCCGGTCAGCTGGGTCTCGAAGGTGGTGACGGTGTCCTCGGCCAGCGTGGACGTGTCGATCCGGCCGCCGATCGCCTCCAGGCTCTCCCGGGTGTGCAGCTGCGCCCCGCCGGCCAGGCAGGCGAGGACGCCGAGGACGTTCTGCGCGCGCCGGGCGGCGGCCTGGGCGGTGATGTACTCGAAGGCGATGTAGCGGGTCAGGTAGTTGCCCTGCTTCCCGCTGCCCTCCTTGATGTACGCGGTGACGGTGCCGACCTCGGGGTCGGCGAGGTGGCGGGTCATCCGCAGCAGGGCGTCGCGGTCGAAGACGACGTCGGCGTCCATCACGAGGACGGCCTCGGCCCAGTCGTCGTCGAGGACGTGCGCGAGGCCGTGGTTCAGGGTGTGGGCCTTGCCCTGGCCGCCGTTCTCCCGGCGCAGGTGCACCACCTGTCCGGGGTGCCCGGCCATCAGTTCCCGCATGACCTCCGGGGTCGCGTCGGTGCTGGCGTCGTCGACGACCACCACCCGGACGCGGTCCGGCGGGTAGCGCATCCGGAGCAGCCCCTCGACGGAGGAGGTGAGCACCGGGGCCTCGTTCCAGGCCGGGATGAGGACGGCGGTACGGGGCGTGTGGAGCGGCCGGTCCTCGTACAGGTGCCGGAAGCGCTGGAGACCGACCAGCAGGAACTGGACGACGGCGACCACCAGCGGCACCGCCCCGAGGAGGACGAGGACGGTCGTGACGACGTGCAGGATCTGGCTCAGCGTGTGCACCGTTCCTCCGGTGTGGACCGTACGAGCGCCTCCGGGCCCGAGGGGAAGCGGCCCGCGGCCCGCGCCCGGTGGACGCCGCCGCCGGCCCGGACCAGGGGCGCGAGCGGAGCCGCGCCGACGCCGTCCTCGTCGAGCGGGGCCCGTACGGAGCCGTGCCCGTCGGAGTGGTCGGTGGGGGCGGGGAGGCCGGTGCGCGGCGGGGCCTCCGCCGCAGCCGCCCGGCCGGTCACGCCGCCGCCTCCCGGTCTCCTTCGACGGCCGGCGGGGCGGACTCGGTGACGTCGCCCATGTCGCCGAGTTCGCGCGGGGCGAGGACGACGTCCTGCCAGTGGCGGACGACCGCGGTCTCGCGCTGGAGGACGCGGTCCGGCAGCTCCATGCCGAGGAGCGAGGCGACCGCCCACTTCGGCATGTCCACTCCGGCGGCCACGGTCAGCGACATGCCGCCGGGCGGGCGGGGGTTGACCTCCAGGAGGGCGGCCTTCCCGGCCCGGTCCTCGCGGACCTGGACGTTGAGGACGCCGCGCAGCCCGAGGGTGCGGACCGTGTCCTCGGCGATCCCGGACAGCTCCGGCAGGTCCAGCACGCGCCCGGCCACGACGATGCCCGAGTCCGTCTTGTCCCGGGCGCGCGGCACGGCCGCGACCACCCGCCCCGCCGCGTCCGTCAGCACGTCGACCGAGTACTCGGTGCCCGGCAGGAACTCCTGGAGCAGGTACGAGCCGTCCTGCGGCAGCCCGGCCAGCTCCCCGGCCGAGCGGACGAGGACGATCCCGCGCGACCCGGAGCCGGTGCGCGGCTTGGCGATCGCGGGGAAGCCTCCCGCGGGCTCCGCCGCGCCCGGCGCGCCGACGAGCCGGGTGTCCGGCAGCCGTACCGCGCCCTGGCACGCCTCGGCGAGCCGCCACTTGTCCAGGCAGGTCTCCAGGGCCTCGGCGGAGGAGACCAGCACCCGCACGCCCGCGGCTTCGAAGGCGCGGGCCGCGTGGGCCAGCGCCACCAGCTCGGCGTCCACGGTCGGCACCAGGACGTCGATCTCGTGCCGCGCGCACAGCCGCAGCAGCGCCTCGGCGTAGCCGGGGGCGGCGCCGGGCGGCACCAGCATCCGGTAGGCGCGCGGGACGAGGTACAGCCCCGCGCCGTTGGGGTCCAGGTCCGCCGCGTACCGCTCGGCCGCGCCGTCCAGGGCGCGCAGGAAGCACACGCCGGACGGCCCGCCCGCCCCCGTGACCAGGACCCGGGGCGGTCTGCCCAGCGGCAGCGTCAGGTCGGGCACCGGGGCGGGCGCGGGGTCAGAGGAGGACGGGGTTGCGCTCATGGACGAGCTCCAGGGGTTCGGCGTAGCGGGTCTGGGAGAAGCGGCCCCAGTAGCGGGCGGTGGAGCGCAGCAGGTCCTCGTCGAGGTACCAGCGGCTGGACGCCTGCGAGTCGTGCGCCGCGATCGCGGCGAGCTTGGCCGCGACGTCGACCTCGCTCAGTTCGATGAAGCGGTTCGGCCGGTAGGACACGGTGGCCGACGGCGACTGGTAACAGGCGAGCCGGGCCACCTTGCGGCAGGCCACGAGGGTGGCCCGGTGCACGGCACGGTGGTCCTGGTGGGTGTCGCTCTCGGAATGCACGACGACGACGTCCGGGGAGACGTCGGCGACCGCGCGCTCGACCGCCTCCACGGTGGACCGGTCGTCCACCATGGAGCCGTCGGGGAGGTCCTCCATGCGGAGCCGGGCGCCCAGCGTCTCGGCGGCGCGGTGCGCCTCCTTCCGGCGCCGGGCGGGATCGCCCCCGTTTCCGCCGCCGGACATGGTGAGGACGGTGACGTCCCAGCCGCTGTGCGCGCGGCGGTGGATGGTGCCGCCCATGCCGATCTCGACGTCGTCCGGATGGGCGCCGACCACCAGCATCCGCAGTTGCCCCTGTCCGGAGCCCTCGACGCCGAGCGGGTCCGCCCGTTCCGCGACGGCCCGGGCGACGGCCACCGCCAGTCCCTCCGGGTCGGAGCGTTCGACCAGGTCGGCGGCGCGGCCGCGCAGGGCGGCGACCGCCAGCCGGGCGCTGGGGGCGTCGTCGGTGACGATCACGGGGATCCCGGGATGCTGGGCCCGCCAGTCCTCCAGGAACCGCCCCAGCGAGCCGTCGTCCCCGCCGAATCCGGTGTGCCAGACGGCCGCGTCCCAGAACCGTACGGGGGCGGGCGGGGCACCGCCGGCCCGCAGGAACTCCTCCGGCGAGCCGACGGTGTGCACCGAGGCGGCGCCGTGCTCGCGCAGGGTCCGGGTGAAGCGCGCGGCGGTCTCCGCGTTCCGTTCGCCGAGGAGGATGTGCGTTCCGGCGAGAGGGGAGGGCCCGGCGCCGCTCAGACCAGTCACATCCGAAGAATCGAACATTTCGGGCATATGGTGCACATTACAGTGTGAGGTCGATCTCTCCACCGGGACGAAGGCCCTGACCGGCGCGGCCCTCCGACCCCGGGCGACGAGACGGCGACCGAGCCCCGTCCCCTCGGCGGCCCACGGAAAGGTCCTGCCCCATGGAGCCCGTCCCCACCGGCCAGGACCCCCGATCGGCCCTGGACCGCCAGGCCCTCCGCGCCCTCCTCGACGCCCAGCGCGACCGCATCGGGGTCTACGCCCGGACCCGCCCCTCCAGGCCGCACGCCCCCGCCGACCCGTCCGCCGATCCGCCCCCACCCGTCCCCGCCCCCGTGCAGGAACTCCTCGACGCCTTCCCGGCGGCCGCGCTCCTCGTCGCCCCCCTCCTCGGCGCCGACGGCCGGATCACCGACTTCCTCTACCTCACCCAGAACACCCGCGCCGTCGCCTACTCCCGCACCCACGTCCCCGCCGCGTCGGTGTCCCACTGGTCCGGCCCGGTCCGCCTCTTCGACCGCTTCCCCGTCCTGGAGGACACCGGCCTGCCCCGCATGCTCGCCGACGCCCACCACGAACGCGCGCCCCAGGGCCCCGAGATCGTGGAGTGGTTCATCCCCCGGGCCGAAGGCCCCCCGGCCCGGCTCAGCAACGACGTCGTCGTCGCACCCTGCGGCGACCACCTGCTCGTCACCTGGGAGCCCGGCCACCGCGTCCGGATGGCCGTCGCCGCGCAGAAGCTCGTCCGCACCTGCTGGGCGGAGTGGAACGTCGCCGACGGCACCGTCGCCCCCTCCCTCGGCTTCGGCCACGTCCTCGGCCTCGCCCCCGGCGTCCCCGTCCCCGCCGACCTCCTCGCCCTCGCCGACCTCGCCGTCCCCGCGAGCCTCCCCGAGCTCTACCGCCTCCTCTACGACGTCTTCCTCCGCAAGCGCCGCTCCGAGTGCGCCCTGCGCCTGAAAGGCGGCTACGAGCGCGTCATCCGGGTCGTCGCCGAACCGGCACGGCCCCGCGGCGGACCGGTCTGGGCCGTCCGCGCCGTCCTCGTCGACATCACCGACGACACCCGCCGCCGCGCCCTCGCCGAAGCCGCCGGCACGGAGGCCCGCCGCCAGCGCGCCCGCGCCGAGGCCCTCGCCGAGGTCGCCGACTCCCTCCGCGAGGCCGTCCTGCCCCGCTCCCCGGGCGGACTCGCCTCCTCCGGCATCGACACCGCCGTCGTCTACCGGCCCGACTCCACCGGCTCGGGCGTCGGCGGCGACTGGTACAAGGCCCGCAAACTTCCCGACGGCCGACTCCTGCTGGCCCTCGGCGACGCCCGGGGCCACGGACTGGACGCGGTCACCCTCATGGCCAAGCTCCGCTACGCCCTGGCCGGACTCGTCTACACCGACGCCCCCGTCGAACAACTCACCCACTGGCTCAACGACATGGCCTGCGACGACGGCGTCGAATCCACCGCCACCGCCGTCATCGCCCGCTACCACCCCGAGCGCGGCCTGCTCCGCTGGACCTGCGCGGGCCACCCCCTCCCCGTCCTCCTCAGGGACGGCCGCGCCACCCTCCTGCCCGCCCCGCCCGGAGGCCCCGGACTCACCCTCGGCGTCCTCCCCGACCAGCCCTACTCCGCCTCGGAGACCCCGCTGGCCGAGGACGACGTCGTCCTGCTCTACTCCGACGGCCTGATCGAACGCCGCGCCACCGACCCCGACGAGGACACCACCCGTCTCCTCGACGCCGCCGGAGACCTCCTGCGCACCCGCCCCGCCCTCCGCGACCACGCCGGCCTCCAGGCGTACGCCGACGCCTTGGTGGCCCGCCTCGACGGCCCCCACCGCTCCGACGACGTCACCCTCCTCGCCCTCCGCCACACCACCCACCGCCCCTCCCCGGAAACCGACGAGCCGGAAACCGACGAGCCGGACACCGACGAGCCGGACACCGACGAGCCGGGAACCGACGAGCCGGAAACCGGCCGATAGCCCCGGCCGCGTCCGGCGTCCGGCGGAACCGGCAGGCCCGGTCGCACCGGGCGGTCCCGGGTGCGGACGCCCTGCCGAGGACAGGTGCACGGAGCCCGGCCGGGGCACCCGTATCGGTGGAATGACCGATGTGCGGCGGAGGCCCGCCCGGAGAGAGTCCTCGGAGATCGTTCACGGGTGCCCAGGGGGCGCCCGGTCTTCGAAAGGACCCTGCTGTGGGTACGTATGCGGATCTGGTCTTCGTCGGCGGACGGGTGGTCACCGTCGACGCGGAGTTCTCGGTGGTCGAGGCGCTGGCGGTGACCGGCTCGGTCATCAGCGCCGTGGGCACCCGGGAGGACGTCGCCGCGCTCATCGGCCCCGACACCCGGGTCGTCGACCTGGAGGGCGCGACGCTGCTGCCCGGCATCAACGACTCCCACCTGCACGGCTGCGCCTTCGGCATGGCGAGCCCGCCGCTCTCGGTGGAGGTCGGCCACTCCGCCGTCTCCTCGCTCGCCGAGGTCGCCGGGGCGGTGCGCGAGGCCGTCGGACGGGCCTCCGCGGGGCAGTGGATCACCGGACACGGCTGGGACACCGGCTATCTCGCCGAGTGCGTCGCCGACCCGTCCCGGCACCCCGCGCGCGGCGACCTCGACGCCGTCAGCCCCGACCACCCCGTCGTCCTGTACTCCTTCTCCGGCCACGCCACCTGGGTCAACTCCAAGGCCCTGGAGCTGATCGGCATCGACCGGCACACCGTCGCGCCGCCCGGCGGGGCCGTCGTCACGGACGAAGCAGGGGAACCGACCGGCCTGCTCCACGAGGGCGCGCAGGCCCTCGTGCAGAACGCCCTGCCGCCGCTCGACCGCCAGGAACGGACCGACGCGATCAAGTCCGCCCTCGCCACGCTCGCCCGGCTCGGCGTCACCAGCTACACCGAGCCCGGCCTCGGCCCCGGCGGCGACGGCATCATGCGCGGCGCCCTCGGCACGGAGACCCTGGAGGTCTACCGTCGGCTCCTCGCCGACGGCGAACTGACCGCCCGCGTCGGCGTCCTGCTCCTGCCCACCGGCATGGCCGGCACCGCCGAGGAGTTCGCCCGCACCCTCGACGCCCTCGACGTCGCGGGGGAGGACGACCCGCGCCGCCTCGCGATCCACGGCGTGAAGGTCTTCGCCGACGGCATCGTCCCCAACAAGACGGCCTGGATGCACGAGCCGTACGTCGGCGGCGGCTGCGGCTCCCTCTGCGTCGGCGGCGACCTCGACGACGACCGGATCGCGGAGATCGGCGCGATGATCCGGCACGCCCACGCAGCGGGACACCAGCTCGGCGTCCACGCCACCGGCGACCGGGCCATCGACACCGTCACGGACGCCTTCGCCGCCGCCGCGGCCGCGCACCCGCGCGACGACGCCCGCCACTACGTCATCCACGGCGACTTCCTCACCCCGCACGCCATGAAGGTGCTCGCCGCCCACGACTACGGCGTCAACATGAACCCCACCATCAAGTGGACCGTCGCCGACATGGAGGAGGAGTTCGTCGGCGCCGGCCGGGCCGCCTACGCCTGGCCCTACCGCGACGCCCTCGACGCCGGCGTCCGCGTCGCCAGCGGCTCCGACGCCCCCGTCACCCACCCGGACTGGCGCCAGGGCGTCGCCACGATGGTGCTGCGCGAGTCCAAGGCCGCCGGCCGGGTCAGCGGTCCGGAGCAGCGCATCGCGCTGGCCGAGGCGATCCGCACGTACACGATCGACGCGGCCTGGCAGGACTTCGCCGACGACTGGAAAGGCTCCCTGGAGACCGGCAAGGTCGCCGACCTGTGCGTCGTCGAGGGCGACCTGCTCGGCGCCGACCCCCACACCATCCCCGACATGCCCGTCGTCCTCACGGTCCTCGACGGACGGGTGGTGTACGAGGCCCGGCCCGCCGCCTCCTAGCCCGGACCTGTACGCAGCCCGGCCCGACAGGCCCCGCGATTGACGTCACCCGAACAGATGATCATCCTGGGGGGATGGCAGCACGGCACAGCACAGCGGACATCCTGGACGCCGCCGTCCACGTCCGCGAAGCCGCCAGGAGCGCCACCGCCGGCGCCACCGGCGTCGACACGGTCCTGGCGGCGCTGTCGGAGGTGGTCGAGCACGACCACGCCTCCCTCACCCGCTGGGACCCGGCGCTGGGCCGCCACACCACGCTGGCCGGGAGCTATCCGGCCGACGCCACGGCGTACATCGAGACCCGCCTCCACCGCGACCCGGTCTTCCCCGTGCTGCGCAGCCCGGCACGGGGCGGCCTGTGGCTCGGCGACGTCCCCGAGCCGCTCCTGGCCGCCTCGCCGGGCTTCCAGGACGTGCTCGCCCCCCTCGGCATCGAGGACGGCGTCGCCCAGTGCCTCTTCGCCGCCGACGGCCGGTACGTCGGCATGCTGAACGTCAGCATCCGCAGGCCGCGCGCCACCCCCGACCCGGCCCGCGCCGTGGTCACCCTGCTCACCGAGTCGCTCGCCGCCGCCGTGGACTCCCGCGAGGCACCCGCGCCCGCGGGGACGGGACCGGGTCCGCGACGGCCCGGCGGCCTGTCGCCGCGCGAGCTGGAAGTGCTGGCCGAGCTGACCGAAGGGCGCACCAACCGCCAGATCGCCGCCCTGCTGTACATCACCCCGCGTACCGTCGGGACCCACATCGAGCACATCCTCGCCAAGCTCGACCTCCCCAACCGGGCCGCGGCAGCCGCGCAGGCGGCGGCGTGGGGGATCACCTCGCCGCACTGAGCGGCCGCGGAGGGCGGGAGCGGCGGGGACCGGCGAGCGGCGGCGGGAAGCGGCGGAGGGAAAAGCGAGGAAGCTGCCGGGAGCATCGAGCAGCGGCGGGGAGCGGCGGGTACCGGCGAGCAGCGGCGGGGAACAGCGGGGAACGGCGAGCGGCCGCGGGGAGCGGCGAGGAGGCGGAGGGGACGTGGAGTGGACGGTCTGGGCGGGCCTGGCGGCGGGCCTCCTGATCTCGGTCGTGACCGCCCCCGTGGGGGTGTCCGGCGCGGTCTTCCTCCTGCCGGTCCACCTCAGCGTCTTCGGCGTGCCGAACCCGGCGGTCACCCCGACGAACCTGCTCTTCAACGTGGTGGCCGGCCCCGGCGCCCTCTGGCGCTACCGCCGTGACGGCGCCCTGCGCGGCCCGCTGGCCCGGCGGCTCGTCGCCGGCACCCTGCCGGGGGTGGTCGCCGGTGCGGTGATCCGCGTGTACGTCCTCCCGGGCCCGACCGTCTTCCGGCTCCTGATCGCCGCGCTCCTCCTCCCGCTGGGCGCCTGGCTCTTCGTGCGTACCCTCCGCCCGGCCCGCCACCGGACCGGCGCGGCCCGGGAACCCTCCCCGGGCGGTCTGACGGCCCTCGCCCTGGCCGTCGGCGTGGTGGGCGGGATCTACGGCATCGGTGGCGGATCCCTCATCGGCCCGGTCCTCGTCGCCCGGGGACTGCCCGTCTCCCGGGTGGCCCCGGCGGCGCTCGCGACGACCTTCGTCACCTCGGTGGTCGGCGCCGCCGCGTACGCCGTCCTGTCCCTCACCGGCTCGGGCGACATCGCCCCCGACTGGTGGCTCGGCCTGGCCTGCGGACTGGGCGGTCTCGTCGGCGGCTACCTCGGCGCCCGCCTCCAGCCCCGCCTCCCCGAACGCGCCCTCCGCCTGCTCCTGGCGACGCTCGCCACCACCGTCGGCGCCCTCTACGCCGTCCAGGCCCTCATCTGAAGGCCCCGTGACGCCGGGAGAGCCGACGGTCACCCCTCCGAGCGCTCCACGGCGATGCCCAGCCGCTCGGCGACCGAGGTGAGCGCCTTCCCGAGCGGCAGGGCGACCCGGGCCGCGGCGAGCGTGTCCCCCCGCGTCGCGTCCCTGTTGACGATCACCACGGGCGTACCGGCCTGAGCCGCCTGCCGGACGAACCGCAGCCCCGACATCACCGTCAGCGACGAACCCAGCACCAGCACCGACGCGGCGCCCCGCACCAGCTCCCGGCAGCGCTCCACCCGCTCCGCGGGCACGGTCTCGCCGAAGAACACCACGTCGGGCTTGAGCACCCCGCCGCACACCACGCACGGCACCACGTGGAAGTCCGCGACCTGCTCGTCCGTGAGGTCGGCGTCCCCGTCGGGATTGACCGCGGCGGGCACCGGATCGAACCCCGGATTGGCCTCCTCCAGGCGCCGCGCGAGCTCCCGCCGCGCGCTCACGTCCCCGCAGGACAGGCACACGACCCGGTCGAGACCGCCGTGCAGCTCCACGACCCCGTCGCTCCCGGCGGCCCGGTGCAGCCCGTCGACGTTCTGCGTGATGACCCCGGTCAGCAGCCCGGCCCGCCCGAAGGCGGCCACGGCCCGGTGCCCGTCGTTGGGCCGCGCCCGCCCGAAGGTCCGCCACCCGAGGTGGCTGCGAGCCCAGTACCGCCGCCGCGCCCGCTCGCCACCGGTGAAGTCCTGGTACGTCATCGGCGTGTGCCGGGCCAGGCTGCCGCCCTCGCCCCGGTAGTCCGGGATCCCCGACTCCGTGGAGATCCCGGCCCCGCTGAGCACCAGCACCCCGCCGCCCCGCACCACGTCGACCACCGGCTCCAGGTCCGTCGTCCCCGGCGGCAGGTCCCCGGTCGGTGTCCAGCTCAAAGTCGGCCGCATACGCATGCCGCCAGCGTACGGAACGAGCCGCCCGCTTTCCTTGCGACGGGCGCCGGGGCCGGGCGGGTGGAGGTGGCGACCGGACGCCGGCGCCTACCGGGCCGGGGCGCCGCCCAGCCGGACCGTGGCCCCGAGGCGCACCCGGTGGCAGTCTCGGGGCGGCCGCCCCCGCACGGGCCCGGCCCTCGTGCGGGGGCGGCCGGATCGCCGACGGGACCGGGCGGGACCGCCTCAGGTGGTGGACCAGTCCCGGGTGGAGAGCACGAGCAGATAGCCGTCCGGGTCCTGGAGCGTCACACCCCACGTGTCCCAGTACGGATTGTGGGCCGGGACGCGCTTGCCGCCGTGCTCCTCGATCCGGCGCACCAGCGCGTCGGGGACCTCCTCGCCGAGGTACACCACGAGCAGGTCCTCGGGGGTCGGCCGGGGCTCCATCGGGTCGGCCGGGTCGCGGACGAGTTCGAGGTGCCAAGCGCCGCCGGGCCAGCCGACCATGAGCAGGTCGTGCACGCCGGGCGTGCCGTCGGCCACGTGCCGGTACTGGACGTCCAGCCCGAGCCCCGACACCCAGAAACGTTCCGCCGCCTCCAGGTCGCGGGACGGGCGTGCGATGCGGATGTGGGCCGTGGCGTCGGCGGGCACGGAGACCTCCTGGTAAGGCGCGGCTCAGGCGAACCGGCGGGCGTCACCGAGCGTAGCGAGCCGCCGACGGCTCGCCCATCGGGCGCTGGTCCTACACCGGTCGGACGACCCGGCCCGGGGCCGCGGCCCGATCCGGAACCCCGCCCGACCACGACGGCCGGTCCGAGCCTCTGACGGGTCCGAGAGGGCGGTCGGCTCGCCGGCCCGCCCACCCCCCCGCCTCCCCTCCCGGAACCGTCGGCGTCACACCGGCCGACGGTAGGGTCGTCGGATGTCCGAAGCACCCGAAGCACCCGAAGCACCCGAAGTACCCGAAGTACCCGCGGTCCCCGAGACGTTCGACCGTGCCATGGCCGTGTGGCAGGAGTGGCAGGAGGCCCCGTGGGGGCGGCTGCGTTACGCGACCGCCGAGGCGAACCTCGTGCGGCACGTCGAGGTGCTCGGGGGCGGCCCGTCGCGCGTGCTCGACCTGGCGGGCGGTGACGGCGGGGACGCCGTACGGCTCGCGGCGCGCGGGCACCACGTGACGATCGTCGACCACGCCCCCGCGATGCTCGCCGCCGCGGCCGAACGGGCGGCGGCGGCCGGGCTGACGGAGCGCGTCACCTGCGTCGAGGGCGATGTGCACCGGCTGCCCGACGACCTCGCCGGCGGCGGCTTCGACGTGGTGCTGTGCCACAACCTCCTCGCCTACACGGACGATGCCCGCCACACCCTCGCCGCGTCCCTGGCCCCGCTGCGGCCGGGCGGCCTCTTCTCGCTGATGGCGATCAACCGTCACTCGCAGCCGCTGACCCTCGCCGTACGCGAACTCGACCTGCCCGCGGCGCTGGCCGCACTCGAATCCGACCGGGCCGGGACCCGGATGTTCGGCTCGTCGCTGGCCCTGCACACGGCCGAGGAACTCACCGGTCACCTCACGGACCTGGGGTGCGAGGAGGTGCGCCACTACGGCATCCGCAACGTCTGCGACCACATCACCGACGACGCCCGCAAGTACGATCCCGCGTTCTACGCCGACCTGGAGCGCCTCGAACTCGCCCTCACCGGCCGCCACCCCCACATGCACACCGCGCGTCTCCTCCAGCTGATCGGGCGGAAGAGCGCGCGGTGAAGCGCCGCGCCGCCGGGGCGCGGACGGAGGTCACGCGTCGGCGGGCTCCGCGAGCCGGTCCAGTTCGCGCATCGCCTGGGAGTGCGCGCTCATCCGGCGGCTGACGATGCCGGTCGTGAACAGGGCCACGCCGGCGATCGAGACCGGGAGGGACAGCCCGAGGACGGCGAGCGCCTCCGGCCAGTCGCGCTCGGACTGGCACCAACTGCCGCGGGCGACGCCCTGGTTGGCGGTGGAGCGGTCGGTCAGCAGGCGCGACTCGCACTGGGCGGGGTGCTTGTCGTCGGGCTTCCGGTCGACCTCGTACGACGTGAGCAGCAGCACCGCGCACCAGGCCCACAGGAGCGCGGCCACGCCCAGCAGCCCCAGACCCCACTGGCTCGTTCGTCGGGCACGGTCGCGGAAGTCGAGGTCGAAGTCACGTGATCGCATGGCCGACGAATCTAGCAGCGGGCCCCGACGGGCCGGTGGGCGACGTCCGTCCGGGGCGCATTGACAACACCAGTGCGTGGATCGCGGTCGTCCCGGTGTTGGACGGGGCGGGAGCCGGGACGCGAAGCTGATCTTCGTCACCCCACCTCCCCACCCGTGAAACGAGGCCGTCCCATGGACGACGTTTTCGAGACGACGAACGGTGCGGTCCGGGGATTCCGGCCCGCGGAGGACGTCGTCGCCGCGCTCGGCATCCCGTACGCGGCACCCCCGTTCGGCGCCGCCCGGTTCCGCGCGCCGCGCCCGGCCCCGCCGTGGCGCGGAGTCCGGGACGGCACGGCCTTCGGGCCGGTCGCCCCGCAGTCGGCGGAGCTTCCCGGCGCGCCCTCCTGGAGGCCCGGCGACGAGGACGTCCTCACCGTCAACGTCTGGACCCCGACACCCACCACCGACCCCCTGCCCGTCCTGGTCTGGATCCACGGGGGCGCCTACACCTTCGGCTCCTCCGCCCAGCCCGACTTCGACGGCACAGCGCTCGCCCGCACCGGCCTCGTCGTCGTCACGCTGAACTACCGGCTCGGCTTCGAGGGCTTCGGGCACGTCCCCACGGCCTCCCGATCCGGCTTCGGCTCCGGCCCCGACGCGCCCGTGTCCGCGGACTCCGACGCGCACGTGTCCACGGACTCCGAAGCGGACGCCGACTTCGAGGCGGACGCCGACGCGGAATCCGACGGCACCGCCCCGCCCGACAACCGGGGGCTGCTCGACCTGGTCGCCGCCCTGCGCTGGGTCCGCGACGACATCGGGGCGTTCGGCGGCGACCCGGGGAACGTCACCCTCGCCGGCCAGTCCTCCGGCGCCACCGCGGTGGCCTGCCTGATGGTGATGGAGCAAGCCCGCGGCCTGTTCCGCCGCGCGATCGCGCACAGCCCCGCCAGCCCCTTCCACACGCGGGAGATCGCCGCCTCGACCACCCGCGAGATCGCCGCGGCGGCAGGCTGCGAAGCCACTCCGGCCGGCCTCGCGTCGGCGACGCCACAGGCCCTGGTCGCGGCCTCGGACCAGGTGGTCGACGCGTACCGGCACGACCCCTCCTCCGGCTCCCGGCACTACGACCCCTCCCTCTTCGCCCCGGTCCTCGGCGGCGCGACCCTGCCCGTCGACCCCCTCACCGCCCTCGCGGCGGGAGCGGCCCGGGACGTGGACCTGCTGCTCTGCCACACCACGGAGGAGTACTGGCTCCTCGACGCCGTCGGCAGCTGCGCGAAGCTCACCACGCACGCGCGCATCGACCGCTTCGCCGAGGACTTCGGGCTCGCCGGGGACGTGGTCGAGGGCTACCGTTCCGCACGGCCCGGCGCCCCCGTCCGCGACGTCCACCTCGCCCTCTTCGGCGATCTGCTCTTCGGCGAGTTCACCCACCGCCTCGCCGAGGCCCATGCCGCCGGCGGCGGGCGCGCCCACCTCTCCGTGTTCGACCGCCGTCGCGGGGGAGCGGACCGTACGCCCGTCCGGGCCTGGCACTGCGCGGACATCCCCTTCGCCTTCGGCAACCTCGACGACGACCGCCTCTCCTTCCTCATCGGAGGCGCCCCCGGCCCCGAGGACCACGAACTGGCCCACCGCATGGTCCGCGCCTGGTCCGGCTTCGCCGCGACCGGCGACCCGGGCTGGGCCCCCGTCGCCGGCACCACGACGCGGACCGCCCACGTCTGGGCGCCCGCGGACCAGCCGGCGGCGGACCGCCGCCCCGTCCCCGACCGCGCCCTCTGGGCCACGACCGACTTCCCCGTCCTGCGCCCCTGAACGCGCACCCGGAGGCCTCGACGCGGCGTAAACCGGTTGCGGCGCAAACGCCGGGCCCGGTGAGCTGAACCCATGGACGGTGCCACGGAGGACACGCGACGGTCACGGCGAGCACTCCGCGCGTCCGGGGACGCGGCACCCTCGGCAGCGCCGTGGCGAAGCACCGCCGTGCTCCTCGCCCTCATGCTGGCCGCCTTCACCTTCAACACCGCCGAGAACCTGCCGGTCGGCCTCCTGGAACGCGTCTCCGAGAGCCTCGATGTGCCGCTCCCGACCGTCGGACTGCTGGTCACCGGTTACGGCCTGACGGTCGCGGTCGCCTCCGTGCCCCTCGCCCACCTCGTGCGGAAGGTGCCGCGCCGCCACGTCCTCTCGGGCGTCCTGGCCGCGCTCGTCGTCTCCAGCGCGGGCGCCGCGCTGGCCGCCTCGTACGGGCAGCTCCTCGCGGCCCGGCTACTCACCGCGCTCGCCCAGGCGCTCTTCTGGGCCGTGATGGGTCCCGTAGCGGTCGGCCTGTTCGCCCCCGGGGCCCGCGGGCGCGTCGTGGCGGCGCTCTCCCTGGCCGGCTCACTCGCCCTCGTGCTCGGCGTCCCCGCCGGGAGCCTGCTCGGCCGCACCACCACCTGGCAGGTGCCCGTCGCCGCGCTCGCGCTCCTGGGACTCGTCTCCCTGGTGACGGTCGCCGCCCTCCTCCCGACCGCACGGCCGGAGGAGGAGGCGGCGGCCTACGGGACGAACCCCGACCGCCGCGCGTTCAGAACCGTCCTGGCGGCCGGATTCCTCTCCTCCGCGGGCGCGTTCGCCGGATTCACGTACCTCGTGACGTACCTCGGCGACGTGAGCGGATTCTCCCCGGGCGCGACCGACACCCTCCTCGTCCTCCTCGGCGTCGCCTGCCTGGCCGGCGTCGGCGTCACCGGCGCACTGCTGGACCGCTTCCCCCGCCAGGCGCTCACCACCGCCGTGACCGTCCAGGCGACCGGCATGCTCGGCCTCTACGCCACCGGCCCGCACCAGGGCGCGGCGGTGGCCTTCCTCATCCTGATGGGCGCCGCGCTCGGCCCCGTCTTCATGGCCACCCAGAACGCGATGCTCCACTGCGCCCCCGGCCGCACGGACCTAGCCCTCGCCGCGAACTCCGGCGCCTACAACGCCGGCATCGCCGCAGGCGCCGCCCTGGGATCAGCCACCGTGACCCTCGCCGACCTCCGCACCACCTTCCTCACCGGCGGTCTCCTGACCACAACCTCCTGCACACTCCTCCTCCTCCTCCTGACCCCCCGAGTCCGGCTCCGCCCGTCCAACCCGCGCGCGATCACCTAGAACGTCATCTCATTTGGCGATCCTGCGATAGCGGATAAGGGTGCAGGCGATGCTGGTGAAGGCGAGGAAATGGTCGGCTTTGCGTTCGTAGCGCCGGTGGATGCGTCGGCAGCCGGCGAGCCGGGCCATGGTTCGCTCGATGGTCCAGCGGTGGCGGCCCAGCGGCTTCGAGGACTCGACACCCTTGCGGGCGATGCGGTGGGTGATGCCATGCTGACGTAACCATCGCCGAGCCGTACTTGCCCCGGTCCATAGGATTCGGACCTGTCAAGTCCCCGTTTTCAAGGCCCGTATGTTCACCGAGTCGATCGCGCAGCGGGTCCAGTCCAGCTCGCCCCGGGCGCCGAGCACCACGCGGTGGAGCTTGGCCTACACCCGGGCCTTCGACCATTCGCTGAACCGTCGATGGGCTGTTGCCCCTGACAGCCCGAACGACGCTGTCGGAAGCTGCTGCCATGTGCAGTCCGACGTGGCCACGAACACGATCGCGGCCAGCACCTCCCGGTCACCATGCCGACGCCGGCCACCGCCCTGAGGCCGCGACGGCGCCTCCGGCATCACCCGCTGGAACAGCTCCCACAGCTCATCCGGCACCAGCCGCTCCACAATCCCCACGATCTGTCGCGCCTACGCCTCGCTGGAGCAGATGGTCTCGGTCCAGGTCGCCTGGAGGTCACGGCAGACAAGGGTGAGGGTGCCGTCCCAGCAGGCGATCTTGTGGCTGCAGCCGTCCCTGTGCGGCAGGATCTCGTCGAGGATCACCGTCCCGAGGTCCGCTCCCCGATCCTCGTCAACGGGATCGATGATGAAGCTGGATACCCCTGCGTAGCGGATCAGCAGGTCCTGGTCGTGCTTCCAGCAGTTGTGCTGGAACTCGACCTCCATCTCCTCACCGCCGACGCCCCGGACAGCCCGGAGCGTCAGGTCCTTCACGCATCGCCTGCTGCTGAAGTCGTAGTGGTCCGGGTCCGTGGCGAAGGCCCGGGCGCCTGGCGGCAGGTCACCGGAGATCGAAGGCAGGTGGCTCAGGTAGCGAGCCGGGTCCAAGACCCCTGACAGGTCGCCGATCTGCGCATCGAGATTGACGTACTCCATCGACCTTCGCCCCCGCTCATGACTTCCCACCGGCCGACGAAATCGTCGCACAGACACGCCAAATGAGATGACGTCGTGGAGCGCTACTCGCGCAGGATCAGTCTGCATGGGAGCTCGAATCCGGCACGGCCGTAGAGAGCTGCCGCTTGCCCTTCCTGACGCGGTTGGCACGCCCTTGGCCCTGCCACGAAGCCATCGCGTCGCCATGCCGGCACGTTCACGGGAGGAGTCCTTCGTTCACGGCTCGGTTGTGGAGGCGCTGGTGCCACTCGTTGGCTTCCGGTCCTGGGGTGGTGGTCAGGACGGGGTTCGGGCCGGTCTCGATGAGATGGAGGAGCGTCCAGGCGACGCCGTAGCAGTCGTCCGGGCCGAAGCAGGCGACGAGCGCACGTGCTTCCTCTTCTGTGACCGGCTTCTGAATCGCTTCGAGCTGTTCCACGCGCCTTTCGATCTCTTCTTCGCTCGCGTCCCAGTCGGGGAGCGGGCCGTCGGTGACGAACGTCTGCACTTCGGGTCTCATGCGCGCATGATGGGCCGCCCTCGCCCTCATGAGCAAAGCGTCTTAGCTGGTCAGGTCGCCGTCATGAGCCATCGCGCCACTACGGTCGCCGTTTTCGCCACCGGCTGCGCCGCCCCCCCCACGCCGTCCCCGTCCACGACACGACCGGCCTTGCCGCCGAGGCCGGCTCTGAGGTTCCTGCCTCGGCAGCGAGGAGAGCGGCACGCGGAAGGCGTCGGGCCGCGGGGGAGACGAGTCGCATCGCCCCCGCGGCCCGGTGGGAACCTCAGACGCAGCGTCCGTCCATCCAGTTGGTGAGGCCCGGTGTCCACGAGGTGGCCAGACGGGTCACGTCGGCGTCCAGCGCCCGCTGCCAGGCGGCGTAGTTGCCGGAGGCCGGCGGCGGCGGCTCCTGCCAGCCGATGGCGTCGTACCAGGCGGGGTGGCCGGTGAGGGCCTTGGAGAGACCTGCGGCGGCGATCCGGTCCTTGAGGTCCAGCTCCAGGTCCGCGTCATGCGTGTAGATCATGATTTCCTGGGACGCGATGCGTTCCTTGATCGGGTCGAGCACCTCGCTCCAGGCCGTCTCCCGGACCGACGGGTCGCTGCTGCGGAGAATCTCCTTCGTTTCCGGCTTCACCTCCACCAGCACGACCATGCCGAGGGCTTTGGCGCTGTCGAGCCACTCGCGGAACGTGTACACGGTCTCGCCCGCGTAGGGGCCGCGCGTGATGGTGCGTCCGTTGAGCGGGTTCGACCCGCTCGCCCACGTCAGCTCCGAGATGGGGGCGGACGATCCGGTGAGCCCGTAGGTGGTTCTGTTGTGCCACATCACGGCCTTGGTGCCGTTCTTGGTCAGCCGCAGATCGGCCTCCACCCCGGCCGCACCCCAGCTCTTCTCCTGGGCGAGGCCCCTGGGGTGGTTCGCCGCACGGATCTGGTCTTCCTGCCAGCCATCCGCCTCGGTGGGCCACCCGCCGTGCCCGAACACCGCGGGACAGTAGGGCAGCGGGGTGGGGCTGGTGTACCCCTCCATCATGTGCACCTGACTGAAGGTCCAGTTGCCGGGCTCGGACTCCCAACTGTGCAGGGGATCGTCGAGGTTACCGTCGGAATCGGCGGTGAAGGTGATCGTCTTCACCCGTCCGTCGGCGTAGCCGTAGAGAGTGGCCAGGTCGTCGCGGCCGTCCCCGTTGTAGTCACCGGTGAGGATCTTCATCCGCGAACGATCGTACGAGCCCGCCGGGCGGGTCAGCATCTCCCGTCGGGCGCCGAACTTTCCGTCCGTGCCGAGACGGAAGCCGATCACCGCGTCGTGTCCGTCCGCGTAGTCGTACCACGCGGCCAGATCGTCACGGCCGTCACCGTCGAAGTCACCCGCGTGCAGACTCGCCTGCCGGAACGTCCAGCCCGTGGACTCATAGCCGTGTACGGGCTCGGCGAACCCGCCGTCGGTCCTTCCGGCCCAGTACATCAGCTTCACGCTGCCGTCCCGGTACCCGTACAGCGCCGCGAGATCGTCGCGGCCGTCCCCGTTGAAGTCACCGGTGGCGAACTTCATGCGGTTGACGTACCAGCCGTCGGCGGCGACCCGCTCGAAGGAGGAGGTGTGCGGGCCGAAACCACCGTCCGTGCGAGCGAGCATCGTGAAGAGTCTGTCGTTGCCGTTTCCGTAGGCGTACCACACGGCGACGTCGTCGCGGCCGTCCCCGTTGAAGTCGCCGGCCTGCACGGTCATGGCGTCGAAGTACCAGTTGCCCGGCGCCGCGGTCCAGGAATGGAGAGCATTCCCGAATGTGCCGTCTCCACGGCCGAGCCAGGTCAGCAGGGTGACCCGGCCGTCCTCGTAACCGTAGAAGGCCGCGAGGTCGCCGATACCGTCTCCGTTGAAGTCGCCGGTGAGGCGCTTCATGTTCTCGACCCAGTAGTTGCCCGCGGGCGTCTCCCAGCCCACCCCGGGCGCGGCGAAAGCGCCGTTCGAGCCCGCGAGGAAGGTGCGTACGGCGTCGTGCCCGTCCGCGTAGTCGTACCAGGCGGCCAGATCGCTGCGGCCGTCCCGGTTGTAGTCGTGACGGGCACCGGTGCCGGCCGACCGGACGCCGGTCCCCGGCCCGGCCACCGCAACGGCCGGCGCTTCCGCCGGGCCGTCGAATGCCGCGGCCGTCCCCGCCGGTTGCTCAGGCGTGGCGGTCGCGCTACCGGCGCCCGTGGACAGGCCGAACAGAGCTAAGCACAGCGCGGCCGCGCCCGCTGCTATGGAAGGTCTCCTCATCCAGCTCTTCACATCCCTTGCCGTAGAACGAGAGAAAGAAACGCACCCCTCGGCGGGGTGCGTGGGGAGGGAGTCCCGTCCGGCCGGATCGTTCATCCCGCCACAGTCGTGGGGAAGATGACGATCCACGCCTGCGGCGGGCCGCGGATCATTAGATCATTCAAGATTCTTCGATCGGGCTATCTCCTTTGGCTCGGGGCCTGTTGAGCCTGGCGGACGGCGAGGAGCGGCTGGTGCCGGGTGGGCCGGCGCGTCCTCACGCAACTACCGGTCTTCGGCGCACGTGCGGGTCGTCCTCGACGCCGGGCACGACACCCGTGACGGCCTCCGCCACACGGTCCAAGCTGTCGACCACAGGCGCGACCAAGGTCTCTCCTCATAGTCGAACCCGCCTCTAAACCGACCCTGACCTGCCAGGACGCAACGCCTGCTCCGCAAAGCGCCGCAGAGTGAGTGCCGAAAGTATTTCCGGAGCGACTGTTTGGTCGCTTCGCTAGGGTGCGGCCATGGTGAACTACGTGCTGGTTGCAGGTGCGCGGCTCGGATCGTGGGCGTGGGACGAGGTGGTGCCGTATCTGGGAGCGGCCGGCCACGGCGTCTACCCGCTGACGCTGTCCGGTCTCGCCGAGAAGCAAGGCGTGCCGGCCGGGCAGCAGACCCACGTGCAGGACATCGTCGACGAGGTCGAGCGTCTGGATCTGCGCGAGGTCGTCCTGGTGGGTCACAGTTACTCGGGTATCCCGGTCGGTCAGGCCGCCGAGCGGGTCGGCGACCGGCTGGCAGGCGTGGTCTTCGTCGACTCCAGTGTTCCGGCCGATGGCGAAGCGTTCGCCTCCTCCTGGCCGGACGGCGGGGCGATGCTGAGGGCGTCGCTCGCCGACAACGGGGGATTCTGGCCGGTCGCACCGGCGACGCACTTCGAGGACCACGGTCTCACCGATGAGCAGATCGCACGGATCGTTCGCGGCTCGACGCCGCACCCGGGCGCCACGCTGACCGAACCCGCCGTGCTGGAACGGCCGCTCGATCACCTCCCGGCGACGTACATCAAGTGCACGCTCGGTGACCCCGAGCCGAGCGACGACGTGGCAAAGCTCCTGGGCGGCGAGGACTGGCGGCTCGTCGAGATGGACACCGGCCACTGGCCGATGTTCTCCCAGCCGCGCGAACTGGCGCAGATCCTCCTCGACACGGTCGGCGAGTGACCGCGGCTCCACGCTTGCGGACTCCTCCTTCCGGGACATGACGGTCCTGGAGCAGAACGATCGCCCGACAGCCCGTGACTGCGCCCGCACCCTGACGGAAGTGGGCCGACCCGGCTCGGCCCGACCCGGCTCGGCTCGGCCCGACCCGGCCCGGCCCGGCTCGCGTTTCGTCCCGCGTCGTTGGTTCCGGTGCTGCGGCCGCCGGGACCCGGACCGTGTGGGGAAGGACCTGTACGCGGCGAGCCGGTGGGCCACGGTTCAGCGGGCCATCTGTTCGGCTTCGCTGACGCCACCGGGCGTGAGCGGGACGACACGGTGATGCCCGCGACGACCACGTCGGCCAGTCCCGCCTCCATACCCCTGCGCGGGGCCTGCCGGCACGATCCAGGCCAAGCCTGTTCGATTCTCGTGCGCAGGGGTATGCCCTGCTCTGCCGACCATACGTCAGGGCGCGGACCGGACCGGATCTGGCTGATGGGGGAACCGTGCGCACTCGCGTGTCCGGACTGGGCTTCGGTCCGATCCGAGGGGACTACGCCCTCATGACCTTGTTCGCGGGCACCCTGCTGCAGATACTCCGGGGATTCCTGCTGATCGCCTGGGTCGTCATGGCCGGTTTCACCGTGTTCACCCCCGACCAGGTCGACGGGAACCTCGCCTGGACGACTACGGTGGTGATCACGGTCTACGCCGTGAGGTTTGGATGGCTTGGGCTGACCGCCCGGCTCGGCATGAACCGGTGTTACCTCCTGATGGAGGGGGTGGCCGTGACCAACCGCTTCGGCCGGGTGACCGAT
This sequence comes from Streptomyces hydrogenans, assembly GCF_014656075.1. GTDB lineage: Bacteria > Actinomycetota > Actinomycetes > Streptomycetales > Streptomycetaceae > Streptomyces > Streptomyces hydrogenans. The sequence continues at coordinate 28,918 of NZ_BNBS01000015.1, read as the reverse complement.
TCCGTGGCCTGGAGCGACGTGACCGGTATTCAGCAGACAACGGTCGTGGAACTCTACATGGGAGCGCATCGCATGGAGATCCACCGGAACCAGTCCGCCAAACCCCTCACGTTCCTGGCACCCGGCGTGAAATCATGACTGGTGGAAGCGCTGCTCACCGAGGGCCGCCGCGCGGGAGCTCTGCAGTGAGGGGCACCGGGTTCCCGGGCCGTGGCCACTTGCTTGGGCGAGCGCTGCAGCATCCGCCCCGCGTCGTCCGCAAGGGCGTTGAGTCCTCACATTGGCTGGGTCGGCACCGGTGGGTGGTCGTGAGAACCGTGCCCTCCGGGCCGGCCGGTTGCCGAAGTTCCCCCGCCGCTAAGGGCTGTCCCGTAACGCTTCGGGTGTCCCGGCTGCTACTTGTGAGGCGGCAGGGGACATGATGACCTCGTGATGTACAGCTCGCAGGCACCTCCGACCCGGATCCCGGGCTATGACGGCGGTCCCCTCCACCACCAGCCCGACCTCCTGGGTGAGCACCTGTTCTGGCTGGGCCACCTGCACAGCTACTACTCCGAGAGCGAAGAGGCTGAGGAGTTCGTCGGCGATGCGGACGAACAGGAGGCTGGCGCCTTGCAATCGCGCCTACTGGGAGGCAACACCTGGCCCACCTTCATGGTGCCGCTCGCCGGCGACCATCGCCTGTATGTGGTGTATCGCGCCTTCGCGGAGGACGAGGGCATCGACTACCTGCTGCACCACCCGAGCTGGGATGCTGCCGAGCGCCTCGCCCAGGACGAAGGGCACTTCATGGGACCCGGCCTGTCCTGGTCCGAGCTGATCGCCGCAGCGGACAACGGCCTGCCGGGCGGCAGCACCACCGACCCCCACGCCCGACTGCTACTTCTGATGCCGGCGTTCGGCGATGATGCCGTGCCGGGCAGCGCCGTCGAGCGCCTGGGCGCGGCGTTGCGCGCCCGCACCCGAGTCGAGGCGCCCGAGCAACTTGCCGCGGTGCTCCTGGAGGATCAGGGGCCATGTGGTCCCGCGCACTGGACTTCGGCCGAGGGAAGCTACCCGATCAACGACGGTGACTACTCCTTCCGCAACCCTGCTAATCACTTTGCCTGGCCGGCCACGCGTCTGGCCCGAGTCGCCGCCGCCCTGACACCCTGACGGCCCGACCGAGGGACGAAGAGTAGGTCCGCACGAAGAGCCGCCCGATCACGTCGGGCATTGCCTGGAATGATCAGGTCGTGTCTGGTGTGATCACGGCGTCCGAGCCGTCCTAATCCGGTGATAGCGGCAGCTCTGAGAGACGTACGCCCGGCCTGTTCGAGCAGCAGAGGTTGGCCGTGATGGCGGTCACGTGAGTGCCGGGCTGACGCCTTGAGTCGTCCGGGGACTTGATCCCTATATCCCGAGCGGTGATGCCCGACGCTCTCGTGACCGTCACCATCGTCAACACTGCCCGCTTGATCACTCGTTGGTGTCTGTGGTGCGAGCCCGCTGCATGGTGACCCCTCGTAATGCCCGAGCCGTTTTAGCTCCAACGCAGACCGGGGCCCGTGCGGTGAGCTGGTGCCACGAACAGCTACTGAGGTGGCGGACCGGCTTCGTGTCGAGTCCTTGGATTAGGTCGCTGCGTGGTTCCGCATGAGCTCGTGACCAGCACGAGAACCCGAGCACGGGGAGGGGAAAGATCTTGTTTTACTGCGGCATCGACTGGGCGGAGAAGACGCACGACGTCGCCCTGGTCGACGACAGCGGCCAGTTGGTGGCCAAGCGGCATATCACCGATGACGTCGCTGGCTACAAGATCCTGCTGGATCTGCTCGCTGAGTACGGCGACACGGAGGAGGCCCCGATTCCGGTCGCGATCGAGACATCCCGGGGCCTGCTGGTCGCGGTGCTGCGGACTAGCAAACGACACGTGTTCGTGATCAACCCGATGGCCGCGGCCCGCTACCGAGACCGTCACTCCGTCTCGCGCAAGAAGTCCGATCCGGGCGACGCCCTGGTCCTGGCCAACGTGCTGCGGACCGACATGCATGCTCACCGGCCGCTTCCCCAGGACAGCGATCTCGCCCGCTCCGTCGCCGTCCTCGCCCGCGCCCAGCAGGACGCGACCTGGAACCGCCAGCAGATCGCCAACCAGCTCCGCTCCCTGCTGCGCGAGTACTACCCGGCCGCTCTCGCGGCCGTCGAATCCTGGAAGAACGGGCTTTGCCGATCCGAGGCCCACCAGCTCCTCAGGCTGGCCCCGACGCCGGCCAAGGCTGCTCGGCTCACGCGCACACAGTTACAGGCCGCGCTCAAGCGGGCCGGTCGTCAGCGGGGCATCGCCGCCGACGCCGAGCGGCTGCTTGAGGTCTTCCGAACCGAGTGGGCCCACCAGCCGCCGTTGGTCGAGGACGCCCTCGGCAAGCAGATGCTTGCCCTCCTGATTCAGCTGGAGGCGGCCTGCACCGCAGCCGACAACCTTGCCGAGGCGGTCGAAGAGGCATTCCCGCAACACCCGGACGCTGAGATCATCCTCAGCTTCCCCGGCCTCGGTGCCCAGCTCGGCGCCCGGGTGCTTGCCGAGATCGGGGACGACCGACAGCGGTTCGCCGACGCCCGCGGTCTGAAGGCCTACGCCGGCGCCTCGCCTATCACCCGGGCGTCTGGCAAGAAGTCCAGCGTCACCCGACGCTGGGTGAAGAACGACCGTCTCAACCATGCCGGATACCTCTGGGCGTTCTCCGCGATCACCGCCTCGCCGGGTGCCAAAGCCCACTACCGGCGACGACGCGACAACCACGCAGACTGGCACGCCGCCGCCCAGCGCAACCTCTTCAACCGCCAATGCCACGAAGTTAGCGCCGCGGCCGCCGCGTCAAGGGCGGGTCCAAGATGGGTGGCTCTGGCAGTGCAGAGCGTGATCCCCGGGTAGGAGGAAGTCGATCAAGACGTTCCTGAACAGGGGATCCGTTGTCGAGTCAGTCCTCCACGTTCACCATGACGCGTTCTGCGACAGTTGCCGCAGGCGCCTTCGCGCCGGGACACCTTGGCGGGCTGACTCAGCACATACCGTTCGAGCTCGTTGACGACGTCCTCGAACAGACCAGAACCGTTCAGGTACGTGTCCGTACGCTTCCGTCGCGGGTCGGCATCTACTTCATCCTGGCCATGGGACTGTTCCCCACGCTCGGATACCGGCGGGTGTGGGACAAGCTCGTGGCCGGCCTGTCGGACCTGGACCTCTGCACTCCCTCGGAAGCCGCCCTGCGACAGCTGCGCCGACGTCTGGGGCCAGAGCCGATGAGGGCTCTGTTCGACGTTCTGGCGGTGCCGCTGGCTCGACCCTCAACGCCCGGCGTCAGCTATCGGCGCTGGCGGACAGTAGCGTTCGACGGCTGCAGTTCCCTCAAGGCTCCCGACCTGCCACGCATCCGGGCTCTGCTGGGCAAGGTCCGCCACCACTGGGGCATGTCCGGCTACCCGTCCTTGAGGCTGACCGTCCTGTGCGAAACCGGGACCCGTGGGCTGCTCGGTGCGGTCTTCGGCCCGTCCGAGAGCGGAGAAACCGTCCAGGCAACCCAGCTGCTGCCCAGGCTGACCCCGCAGATGCTCCTCCTTGCAGACCGGGCCTTTGACGGAGACGACTTCCTGCGCGCCGTCGCCGGCACCGGCTCTCAGTTCCTGGTCAGACTGTGTGCCCATCGACGCCCTGCGGTTCTGGCGGTTCTTCCCGATGGGTCCTACCTAACCCGTTTCCACGGTTTGCGTGTCCGCGTCATCGACGCCGACATCACCCTCACCACCAGCAGCGGACAGCGCATCACCGGCCGCTACCGGCTCGCGACGACGCTCTTGGACCACCGCCACGACCCCGCCGAGGTTCTGGTCCGTCTCTACCACGAGCGCTGGGAGATCGAGTCGGCCTTCTACTCACTGCGACACACCCTGCTGACCGGACGGGTCCTGCGTTCCCAAGAACCGCGCGGACTCGAGCAGGAAGTATGGGCTCTGCTCACTCTCTATCAGGCGCTCCGCATGGCGATGGTCGAGGCCGTCGAGGCCGTGCCCGGGGCCGACCCGGACCGGGCAAGCTTCACCGTCGCCCTTCAAGCCGCCCGCGACCAGGTGATCCGCGCCGACCACGTCCTGCCGGCCTCGTCGGACCACGCCGCAAGCGGCATTTCCACTGCCGTCTTGTCCGCGCTGCTGCCGCCCAGGCGGTCACGCACCAGCGCCCGGAAGGTCAAGTGCCCGACCTCCCGCTATCCGGCGAATCCGACCAGTGAGCACCCCCTGACCAGCCAAAACATCACCATGCTTGCCGTCGAGATCCACGCCCAGCCCCCGTCATCCGCAGCACCCGGACGGAGCGGGCAACGCAATCAAGTCCTCCAGCACATGCGAACCGAACCCCACAGGTCTTGGCATGCGCGCGAGCTGGCCACGGCCCTTGGCTTCCCCCACTACGACAGCTTCTGCGTCCAGCTGGGTCGCTGGACAAGGGAAGGTCTTCTCGAGAAGGTCTCGAACGCGACCTACAAGATCGCCTCCGACTGCCTACCGTCTCAGCGTTCGCCTACCGACAGACACCGCCCTTGACGCGGCGGCCGCGGCGCTAACTTCGTGGCATTGCTTCAACCGCATGATCGGCCAGCTCTATCACTGCCTCCAGCAAGACGAGCGCTTTGACGAGGCACTTGCTTTCCCATCTCCGCCCGACGAGGTGGGCACAGCGCCCGCCTAACCAGAGGTCGGATCTCACCGGCACAGGTAAGGAGCATGCCTAGCGGGTCAGGCGGCCCAACACGGCACGGAACCTCTCCCGCCCTGCAGCGACGCTCGCGTCCCACAGACCTGAGGCGTCACCGCGCAGCGAGAGGGTCTGGAGCCGTCGTTCCTCGGCGAGGAAGCGGGCCCCTGGCACGTTCTGGTCGAGCATGCCCATTGCGGTGAGCACCGCATGGCCGCAGGACACCGCGTCGTCAGCGTTTCCCGAGCTGTGGGCCAACATGGCATACCGCAAGCAGAGCGCAGCGAAGAAGGCGTAGATGTCGGCGACATCGGTGATCCCCTCCTCGTTCGGCTGAAGCTCCGGGAACCGCTCCAACTGGCGCACGCCGTTCGCCGCGTCGGCGAGCGGCCGGTCGGCATGCCAGAGATCGCGAACAGACTCCGCATAGAAGTCCAGGTCGGCTTCGCGCCCCGGCTCGCCGGCCCTCAGGCCCACGAACAGTGGCGCCATGCGTTCGGCGCAGGCGGCGACATACAGGCGGATCGCCTCGCCGCCCCCGTCATAAAGTGCCTCCGCGACGGCCCCCTCCACCAGCTTCTCCACGTCCCACCCTCAATCCCGTTCGAACAGATCGACAGGCTACACAGCGGGCTGAAGAGCGCAGCTTGACGAGTTCGGACCCTGAGGTGTCTGGATAGCCCCGTTCAGCGGGTTGAGCCCGCGGAAGTTCGGCAAGTTGCTAACCCAGTTGCGCCGCGAGGGTGTCGACGCCGGTGGGCGGGGTCGGCCGTGGAAGCTGTCGCTGGAGGACCGGGTGCTGCTGGTCACCGCGTACTGGCGGACGAACCTGACCATGCGGCAGCTGGCCCCACTGTTCGGGGTGTCGAAATCGGCTGCTGACCGGGTGATCGATGACCTCGGGCCGAAGCTCGCCCTACAGCCCCGCCGGCGGTTCGCCACGGACACCGTGCTGATCGTGGACGGCACGCTGGTCCCCACCCGCGATCACGAGGTGGCCGAGCAGTCGAAGAACTACCGCTACTCCACCAATCACCAGGTGGTCATCGACGCCGACAGCCGCCTGGTCGTGGCGGTCGGCCGGCCGCTGCCGGGCAACCGCAACGACTGTCGGGCCTGGGCGGAATCCGGTGCGAAGGCCGCGGTCGGCAACGCCACGACGATCGCTGACGGCGGATATCCCGGCACGGGGCTGGTGATGCCGCACCGCCGCCGAAGGGGCGAGGAACTACCTGCGTGGAAGCAGACCCACAACAAGTCCCACAAACAGGTCCGAGCCCGCGTTGAACACTGCTTCGCCCGCATGAAGACCTACAAGATCCTGCGTGACTGCCGCCTACGCGGTGACGGCGTCCACCACGCCATGCTCGGCATAGCCCGCCTGCACAACCTCACCATCGCCGGATAGGCGAGACCGCCCAGGGACGAGCACGTCGCGTCCAGTCGGAAGATCATTTAAGGGACAGCCCTTAGGCAAGCTTCGTACTGCTTAGCCTTCGTCGTTATAGCCGCAGTCCATAATGGCTACCACCGGCTGGCGCCTCTGCTCAAGGCCTGAGCCGGTTCTGCTGTACGTCGAAGCAGACCAGCCTCATGGACTACGCAGCGGCTGCTGCAAAGGCAGACGCCTCCTCGGCCGTCCTCCACCGCATGGGGAAGTTGATCAGCGGCCCCCTGGCCTCGCCGATCAACAGTCCGGTGGACCAGGGCGAGGAGTCCTCCTCGCCCTCGGTGAGGTCGCACCACCGCTCAAGCAGCACGGCGACTTCGGCGAATTGGGGCCGGGGTCGAGCTGTGACTTCGATACCCCGAACAGCAGGGCCGGTTGGCGCATGATCAGGCTAACTGATCGTTTCAGAATGAGGTTCATAGGCGTCGCAAGCAAATGATGCTGCAGGCGAGTTGAAGCAGCCCGAGGTGGAGGTAGGCGCGTATCTCGTAGCGGATGCGGAGGCGTTTGAACTGGTGGAGCCAGGCGAAGGTCCGTTCGACGACCCACCGTGTCTTGCCCAGTCCGGAGCCGTCCGAGACGCCGCGTCGGGCGATCTTCGGTGTGATGCCGCGGGCTCTGAGGATGCGCCGGTACTTGTCGTAGTCGTAGCCGCGGTCGGCGAACAGCCGACCCGGCCGGTGGCGAGGCCGCCCCCGGACTCCGCGGATGCGGGGGATCGCGTCCAGCAGGGGCGTCAGCTGGGTGACGTCGTGCCGGTTTCCGTCGGTCAGCGAGACGGCAAGAGGGGCGCCGTGCCGGTCGATGATCAGATGGTGCTTGCTGCCCGGCCGCGCACGGTCGACCGGCGAAGGTCCGGTGTGAGCCCCCCTTTCAGGGCCCGGACGTGCGAGCCGTCGATCGCGCAGTCGTCCATGTCCAACAGACCCGCCCTGCGCAGCTCGGCCAGAAGAACCTCGTGCAGTCGGGGCCAGACGCCGGCCTCGGTCCAGTCCCGCAGCCGCCGCCAGGCCGTCACCCCACTGCAGCCGGTCCGCTCGGCCGGCACGTCCCTCCAGCTCACATTCTTGCGCAGCACGTAAACGATGCCTCGCAAGGCGGCACGGTCGTCCGCGGGCAGGCGTCCGGGATACCGTGTTGCCGCGGCGGACGGGGTGGCAGCAGTGGGGCGACGCGTTCCCACAGCTCATCAGGCACAAGATCATCTGACACCCGCACCACTCTGCCGCCACCAGCCCCGACCGCCAAGCCCCGACGCTGAACTCACCCTGGAACGATCAGTTGGAGTCTGAGCGCAGTCCCAAGGCGCTGTGCTGAATCACGCCGGCCGGGGCATCAGCAGAGCGTGACTTTCGACGGGCCAACTCCACCAGCCTCGATCGGAGCTCCGGCGCTGGTTCGCCAAGCACAATGGCAGTGATCACCAGCTCAAGCATGACGCAGTCATAGGCGTCGTCCGTGCCTCCGTAGCGTTCGCCATCACGCTCAACCACGGCACTCGCGATCCGCCATCCACCACTATCAACCGGTGCGAAGGTCGCCGCGAAGACTCCGTAACCGGTCCAGCTTCGATGGAAGAAGACGACCTCACCCTCTGTAAAGACGTCCCACTTCTCGTCCATGTCCTTTGCCCCGTAGCCATGCTGGATTCGCTCCCAGTCCTCATCTGACCAGATCCGCTGAGGCAGCTCCGACATCGGCCGAGGATCTGATATCGGCTGGACGCGACACATGGACCGAGTTACACGCTTGTCAGCAGGCATGGAGCGATCTTACGGACGAGGTCGAGCTCGACAGCAAACTCCTCGTCACCCTCATTGTGAAACGAGCTCGTTAGTCCGCAGTATGCGACCTGCGGCATCGGCGCCCTCTCGGCGCAACTGCGCCACCAACTTGCCGAAAGCGCGTGGGCTCAGCCCGGTGAACGGGGCTATCCAAGACGGCTCGGACGCCGTGATCACATCAGCCCTGCGTCGATCATTTCAGTTGCCGGACCCTCTGCCCGCGGCCGATCCTTGCCGCCTGACGAGCAAGGAGGGGCGGGATGGGACTCGTACTGTTTCCCGGAGATGGTGACGTGAGCAGTCCGGACATCGACTGGTCCTACAGCGGCTTCTCCGCATTCCGCACGTGGCTGTCCCAGGCCGAGGGCTTCGCCCTCTCAGACATGTGCGGCTTCGGTGGCGAGCGCCCGTGGAGCAGCGTCTCCACCACGTTGGAGCCGCTGCTTGACCACCCGGACGATGCCGGACCCGACCTCACGCCAGCCCAATGCGCGGCCATGCTGCCCCGCCTGGAAGCGATCATCAACCAACAGGACGACAGCGATCCGATCGCCCGCAAGCACGCCGGCGAGGTCCGTCGGCTGATCGTCGTGATGAAGCTCTGCCTTGAGAAGGACGTCGCCCTCCTTTTCGGCTGATGTCGATCAAGACATCCTCGTCGAGAGCGACCCGTACTTGCGGGACAGCCCTTGAGACTGCCCCGCAGACAGCACGGCCCGCCGAGGAGCCCAAGAGCGTTTGCTTTGCCGGTGATCCGTACGGGGTGCCCGGGGCGCGGAGGACTCGCTGGTCAGGAATCCTCGCGGGGTACCGGGCGGAGCACAGGGTCGATCGTCGTCAGGGTGGAGTGGAGGCGTCGAGCGCCACGGGCGGTGCGGGTATCGGGGGTGGTCGACAGTTCCTCGGTCAGGCGCACGGCCTCGTCCAGGTCGTCCGCGAAGATGCTGAAGACGTCGACGACGGCGGTGTGGATCCAGTCCGCGTGGTTGTCCTGGGCGACGGCCAGCGCGGACGCGACGATCGTCAGTCCGGCCCGGTCCTTCCGGCGGAGCAGGCTCTCCGCGGTCCGCCGGGTGACGTACGTGTCGCCGGGGTCGAGCACCAGCGCCAGCAGTGGCTCCACGGCTTCCGGGGTCTCGGCGAACGCCGCGAGTCCGTGACCGGCATCCGCCCGGTCGCGCCAGTCCTCGCTCCGCGCCAGTGCGCCGAGCGTCATGACGGCCGAAAGCCGCAGGTCATTGTTGATGGGTCCACCCCGTCGTGCGCCGCCCCTGCCGTGATCCGCGTCAAGGTATCACCGGGTCGTCCGGCCGGGGCCCGACGACGGGCCGGGGAGGAGGCGGCGGGCGGTCACCAGGTGGGTTGCCGCCGGCGCCCCGTGGACGCCGGCCTCGCCGATGAGTGGGCCGCCCAAGGCGCGGTGGGCCGTCCAGCCCTGGGCGCGGCGGAGCCATGCTGGGCCTACGGCCGGTCCGTGGGCGGGGTGGACGCGGTCGACGGAGCCGTCAGGGAGGCGAATGCACGGGGAGGCGACCGCCTGCGCGCAGGGCGGATCACCCGCGCACAGATCGCCGAAGTCGATCACCTCGCAGAGGGTGCCCTCCCGCGTGGACGGGGTCCTCGCCGTCCTGCCGCCCGTGGGCGACGGCATCGCCTTCCGATACGAGCGCGGCGAGGTCGACTACCGCCGCGTCCGTCCTGACGGATGCTGCCCGCACGGGAAGGCCCTGCCGTGGGCGGAGTCCGCGATGGCCGCCCGCGAGGTGGGTAGGGGCGGGTGAACTCCCGCGCGCCCAAGCCGTCCGCGTGGCCGCTCCTGTCGAGGGCAGCGGGCTGGAGCGCACCGGCGAGGCAAGCGCCCGCATGGACACGGGCGTCGTTTGCCGGCGCAGGGTGGGCCACCTGGAAGTGGCTCACCCGCGCCCTCGACACGTGGTGCACGGGACAGGGGAGTGGTTGGTCCCGGCCTGGTGGGGCCGGGGCCACCGCCGTTCGTCAGGAACCCGATGGAGGCGGTGGCGGAGGTGGTGGCACGGTCGGCTTCGGGGGGATGCGGGGGCGGTTCGGCGGCAGGGCCGCGGGTGGCGGGGGCGGTGGGGGAGGCGCCGAGGGCGGGCCGCCTGCGCGGGGGCGAGCGGTTCGCGTCGGCGGTGCGGCCGGTGGCGGGGGGAGCGGTGCCGGTGGCGGCGGTGTCTCCGTGGGTGGGAGGACAGGGCCGCCGGAACGGAGCCGGGCGATGGTGAGTTCGCGGCGGCGGCGCGCGTCCGGGGCCTCGTCGCGGGCGAAGGTCAGCCGGATGCCGCGCCAGCCGGCGCTCTCCGCGATGACCGGCCGGTAGCCGAGCGCGTGCCCGATCGCCTCGGCCCGCTGCTTGCTCGCCGACGTGTAGCCGCGCCGGAACATCAGCTGGACACGGGCGGCGCCGTCGAACCGCCTGCGCATCTCGTCGTCATCCACGGTGCCCGTGCTCCCCTCCGGTAGAGAACGGCGGATCGGCCCGCTCCGTGATCCGTCCGCACCGGGATCCTCGCACGTCCTTGCCGCATCCGCCGACGTGCGTCCGCCCTCGTTCCTCCGGCTCGACGAGAGGTCGTGTTAGTGATCTGTTGATGCCCGTCGGCACGATGGTGACCACAGGACGGGGCGCCCCAGGGAACCCCGTCCGCTCCGCCGGAGACCTCACCGGCAGGTGGGTCATGACGGGTTGTCCCCGCGCGGGCGGGGGAGCTCGGCGGGCGGCCCGTCGACGGTGGAGCGCACCGAGGACCGGGCGGTCCGGGACGGAGGGGTTCCGGGCCGCCCGCCCGTGCCTCGGCCGCCGCGCCCGTCTCTCGGCCACCGTCTCTCGCCCCTCCTCCTGCACCTCGGCCGTCGCGCGCGTCCCCCGGTCTCCGTACCTCGCTCCTTCACCCGTACCTCGCTCCTTCACCCGTACCTCGGCCACCTCACCCGTACTTCGTCCCCGGAGCCCGTACCCCCACCCCTTCACCCGTGCCCCGGCCCCGACCCGCGCCTCGGGCCCCTTGCCGGTCTCTGGACGATGCGCCTCGGCGTCGGGTGTCAGTGCCGCCTGACAAGATCGCCGGCATGACGCCCTTGCTTCTCTCCGACATCGAACGAGCCGTCCGCGACAGCTGGAGCGCCGAGACGTGCACGCCCGAGTTCCGGTCCCGCTGGACCGAGGACAATCCGGCCCGCGACCAGTGCGGGGTGACCGCGATGGTGGTCAACGACCTGCTGGGCGGCGAACTGCTCCGCGGTGAGGTGCACGTCGACGGCGCGCGCGTGGACTATCACTGGTGGAACCGCCTCGGGGAGGGCGTCGAGGTCGACCTCACCCGCGAGCAGTTCGGCCCCGAGGAGACCGTCACCGCCGGCACGGTGATCCCGCGCCCGCCGTTCGCGGAGTGGCGCAGGCTCCACGACGAGTACACGCTCCTGCGCGAGCGGGTACTCCGGCGGCTCGGCGTGGCCGCCGAAGCCGACGGGGCGCGCGGCCCCGGGATGTCCGGCGGCAGCACGGCATGACGTCCACCGGGGGCGTGGTCGGGGGGCTGCGTGCGGCGATGGCCGAACTGGCCACGCCGGCGCGCGTGTACGTGGCGGCCGGCCGGTTCACCGAGTCGGAGCCCGATCTGCCGGAGCTGGCCGGGCGGATCGGTCTCCTGCTGGCCGAAATGGCGGCGGACGAGGCGTGGCGGCGCTTCGCCCCCGGGTACGTGCCGCCGCCCGTCCCGGAACTCTGCGCCGCGCTGGAACCGTTGGAGACGCGCGAGGCCGCTCCCTTCCTGGTCCGGCTCGCGACCGTCGACCTGTACTGGCCGAGCCACCGGCACCTGTCCGCCGAGGTCGCCGCGCGCGCTGCGGAACGGGCGGTCTCTCTCCTCGGCCCGGACGGCAGTTGGTGGACCAACCACGACGAGGCGTGCGGCGCCGTGAACGGCGTCTCCCCGTTCCTCGACAGCGTCGTCGCCGGGACCGACGGCGAGCACTTCGTCGTGGCCCTTCAGGTCGCTCCCGACTGAGGGGTGCGGGGGCGGTGTCCGAGGAGGGTTCGGCTGCGGCGGTCACCTCCCGACCGAGACCGACACCGACACCGACACCGAGATCGGGACCGAGACTGAGGCGGAGATCGGGACCGGGACCGAGGCAGCGGTCGATCCGGATCGAAGGCGCCGCCAGTGGTCAACCGGACCCGGACCTGGCCTCACACCCACCCCCGGCCCCACCCCACACCCAGACCCGCCGGCAGCCCCGTGACCGGCTCAGCCGCCGGACGTGTCGCCCTCCCCCAGGAGGACGGCGAGCCCGTCGAGGAGGCGCTGGAGGCCGAACTCGAAGAGCCCGTCGAGGTCCAGGTCGTATCCGGACTTCGCGAGGCGGGCGAGGCCGGGGTAGCGGCCGCCGTCCAGGGTCGACTGGAAGGCGGACTCCTGGGTGTCCATCCACTCCTCGCTGTCGAGGCCGCTCTGCGCCTCCGCCTCCCGCTCCGTCTCCAGGTTCTGGGCGAGGCCGCGGATGTAGTTGAGCAGCGTCAGGTGTGCGGTGAAGGCCGTCTGGTCGTCGAGTCCGCGGGCGTGCAGGGCCTCCAGGACCCATTCGCTGTACGCCAGCGCCGAGGTGATGAGCTGCGGCCGGGTGAGGGACAGGGCCGGTGCCAGCCAGGGGTGGATCCGGAACAGGCCCCAGAGCTGTCGGGCCGCCACCTCCAGGGCCTCCCGCCAGCCCGGCGGCGGTTCGGTGGGGAGGGGGCGCTCGGCGATGGCGGCGTCCATCATCCGCACCAGCAGGTCGTCCTTGTCGGTGACGTGCCGGTACAGCGACATGGTTGCCACGCCGAGCTCGGCCGCGACCCGGCGCATGGAGACCGCCGCCAGCCCCTCCGCGTCGGCGACGAGGACGGCGGCGCGCACGATCCGCGCGAGCGTGAGCCCCGTCTGGCCACCGGCCGTCGCGTCGGACGGTGCGCCCGGGCGGGCGGGGGCGGCGGAGCGGGCGGGGCGCGCCGCGCGGCCGACGGGGGAGGCGGGGGCATGGGCAGGGGAATGCGCTGGGGTGGATGCGGGCGTCGCCGCGGCCTGGTTCGTCGGCACGGCCGTGACGACCGTCCCGACGCCCGGGACGGCGTGGACGACGCCCTCGCGGCGGAGCTCGGTCAGCACCTTGGTGGCCGTCGCCATGGCTACGCCCCACTGTCGGGTGATCTCCCGGGTGGAGGGCACCCGGTCGCCCGGTGCCAGTTCCCCCGCCTCGATCCGTCGCCGCAGCTCGCCGACGATCTGGCTGTAGCGCGGTACCGCTGATCCGCCGCCCACCGATACTCCTCCGCACTAGTGCACCTGGATGCGGTCCATCCTAGCCCTCAGCGGCCGGGGGTCCCGTGTGTCACCCCGCGTCAGTCCTGGTGCACTAGTGCGTAGCAGTGTAATCGCCCTTCATTCCCGGTGGATTGGCGCTTGCGCACTAGTCTGCGTACGGCGTACATTCGCTGCATGACGAAGAACGAGATCCTCATCAGCGGCGCCGGCATCGCGGGAACGGCGCTGGCGTACTGGCTACGCAAGGCGGGCTTCGCGGTCACGGTCGTGGAGCGGGCGCCCGAGCCCCGGCCGGGCGGGCAGACGGTGGACCTGCGGGGCGCCGGACGGACCGTCATCGAGCGGATGGGCCTGATGGACCGGGCCAAGGCGATCACCGTCGACCAGCGGGGCCTGGCCCTCGTCGACGGGAAGGGCAAGGTCACCGCGCGGGTGCCCGCCGACAGCTTCGGCGGCGAAGGGATCGTCTCCGAGATCGAGATCCTCCGCGGCGACCTCGCGCACCTGCTCCACGAGGCGACGCTGCCGGACACCGAGTACCTCTTCGACGACACCATCACGGGCATCGACCAGGACACGGACCCGGACGCCGTCACCGTCACCTTCGAGAAGGCGGCCCCGCGCCGCTTCTCCCTCGTCGTCGGGGCCGACGGCACGCACTCCGTCGTCCGCGCGCTCGCCTTCGGTCCGGAAGAGGAGTTCGCCCGACCCCTCGACCTCTACACGGCGTGGTTCACCGCCCACGACGACCTGGACCTCGACAGCTGGTACCTGATGCACAACGCGCCCGGCGGCCTCGTCGCCTCCGCGCGCCCCGGCCGGCTGCCCGGCGAGATCAAGGCCGGCTTCAGCTTCCGCTCCCCGCCGCTCGCCTACGACCGCCGGGACGTCGAGGCCCAGAAGGAGATCGTGGCCCGGCGCTTCGCCGGGGTCGGCTGGGAGACCCCGCGCCTGCTGCGGGCGATGCGCACCGCCCCCGACTTCTTCCTCGACTCCATGGCACAGGTGCGACTCGACAGTTGGTCGCGCGGCCGGGTGGCGCTGCTCGGCGACGCCGGCTACTGCGCCACTCCGCTCACCGGCCTCGGCACCAGCCTCGCCCTGGTCGGCGCGTACGTCCTCGCCGGTGAGCTGGCGGCCGCGGAGGGCGTCCATGACGCCGCCTTCCGCCGCTACGACACGGTGATGCGCCCGTACGTGACCCAGGCCCAGGAGCTCCCGCCCGGCGGCGCGGCCGGCTTCGCCCCCACGGGCCGCCTCGGCATCCGGATGCGCGACCTGTCGATGCGCTCGATGACCCGCTGGCCGATGCGGTCGCTCATGGCCGCGCAGTTCGCGAAGGCCGGCGACATCGCCCTGCCGGAGTACGCCCTCGGCGCGCCGCGCCCGGTCGGCGCCCGAGGTGCGGGGCGCTGACCGGGCGGGACGGGGGCCGGTGCGTGCGGGACGGTCAGTGCATCAGCAGCAGACGGGTCTGGGGCGCCAGCTTCCGGTTGACGCTGGTGCTCTGCACGAAGATGGTGAAGTCGGCGTTGTGGTCGGGCTTGACGCGCACCTCCTCGTCGGGGAGGCCCAGCAGGGCCCGGGCCTCCGGTCCCGTGAACACGCGGTCGGTCTTCCGCTCCAGCACCGCGATCCGCTTCCGCGCCTGGATCTTCTCGGACTTGCTCAGCTGGTAGTAGGCGCAGCCGGTCTTGTACGTGTGACCGGACTCGGTGACCCACTCGCGGATCGCCGCGTCACGCGCCACCGGGATCAGCTGGTACGCGGACGCGTCGACCGGGGTGAGGCCGGCCGCCTCGATGGTCTCCTTGTTGACCGCCTCCGCGCCCACGGAGAACACCGCGCGCGAACCCCGGATACCCTTGGTGCGGCCCACCATGAACTTCTCCGTGGCCTGCTGGATGACCTGCCCGGCCTCCTCCAGGCCCCGGGTGCTGGTGGCGTCCCAGATGGCGACGTTGTCCTTCGGGAAGCCGCACTTCATGGCCTCGCGCTTGCCCATCTGGTCCGGCACGAGCACGGCCAGCGTCCAGTTGTCGGCCTGCCGCTCGATCATCTCGGCCACGGCCGACACCAGGACGCGCGGCGTCCGGCTGGGCGAGTCGGGGCTGCGGTGGCTGGCGTTCTCCTGCCCGTCGGTCAGCACGAACGTCAGGAAGCTGTGGTCGCCGTACAGCTGCGCGGTCTGCGCCAGCTCCCGCTGCGACTTCAGCGCGGCCGCGAGCAGCGCCGTCATGCCCCCGACCCGGTACATCTCCTTCAGGGACGGCATCCGGAGCACGTCCTTGTCGTAGATGACGCACTTCACGTCGTCCGCGAACACGTACACCGTGACCCGGGTCTCCTGGTCCAGCTCCCGCGACCGGCGCGCGAGGTACGCGATCTGCTGATCGGCCACCTCGACGACCTTGCCCCGCAGGTGCGACATGGACGAACTGGCGTCCAGCACGAGTGCGACGTGATTGATGTAGTTCTGGTTTCCGGACATGGCCAACTCCCCGTCTCTGCCGACTTGATATCCCTACTGTTTCACCCGGCACTGACAATCGGCCCGAGCCCGGGAACGCCCCCGCCGCCCTGGCCGAGCGGCCCGCGAACCCCACCGGCCGATCGCCCGGAAGCCTCGTCGGCGCGGTACATTGAACACGTTCAAGTCCGTCGGTTCCTGGGGGCGACCATGACAACCACACGTGTCACCACGCGCGAGTACGTCCACCCGTGGCAGTTCGCGCTCGCCGTCTGCGCGGTGGTCGTGCCCCTGCCGCCGGTCGTCATCGAGCGGGGCGGTTCCTTCGTCCTGCCCTTCGTGGCCGCGACCACCGCGCTCCTCGTCGTCCCGCTGCTCCTCCACGCCCGCCCCGACATCTTCCCCGGGGTCGCCGCAGCCCTCGCGGCGCTGCTCCTGCCGTGGTCGGTCTTCGCCTCCTTGGTCGGGATGTTCGTCTTCTTCCCCTCCGTGCCGCTGCTGGTCCTCGCGGCGGCGGCGGACCCGCGCCGGCGCCCGAGGGCCGCCCGCCTCATGGCGGCGACCGGCCTCGTGCTGACCGCCTCGGTGATGTCGTCCTGGTGGAGCCCCGCGTACTACGGGTAGGAGCGGCCCCGTCACGGGAGCGGCCGTGGCGGGGCCCTCGGCGGCTCAGCGAGGGGGCGCGGCCTCGGTGGAGAAGGCCGCCTGGAAGGCCAGCCGGCGCCCCGCGTCCGCCCCGAGACGGGCCAGGACGTCGTCGACGGCGAGGAACTCCTCCCAGGGTTCGCGGCCGGTCGCCTCGGCGAGGGCCCGGACGAGCCGGTCCTCCAGGTCGGTGACGCGCTTGTCCTTCCACACCTTGTCGGCGGTGCTGACGAGCAGGTCCTCGACGGTGGCGGCCGGGTCGTCCCAGGAGGCGTGGGTGGCCGCGAACCGGGCCCGCGCGGCCGCGACCCCGTGCCGGAGCAACAGCTCCCGCCCGGCGGCCTCGTGCGCGGAGCCGCCGCCCACGAGTTCTCCCGGGTGCAGCACCTTCCCCACGTCGTGGGTGGCCGCGCCGAAGAGCACGGCGTCCCGGTCGAACACCAGGTCCGGACAACGCCCCCGCACCCACTCGACCAGCTCGACCGCGACGTCGTGAACCGCCCGCAGATGCGCGGCCAGCCGCGGCGGCGCCCCCAACTCCCGCAACAGCGCCGCCACCTCGGGCGGCAGCGCCCGCAACGGCGGGTCGCTCGGACCGTCCAGGGCGCGCGACAGCGGATCCAGAGGCGAGGTCATCCGGCGACCCTACCCAGCGCCGGAACGAGGGCCACCCCCGTTCCGGGCCGCTCCCGCCCCCGCTGATGCCCCCGTTCCGGGCCGCTCCCGCCCCCGCTGATGCCGCCGTTCCGGCCCGCTCCCGCCCCCCGTCGATGCCGCCGCTCGGGCCGGAGCCCCCGTACGCGGTGGCCCGGGCGCGGAGGTGCTCCGGCCGCCCCGGGCCGACAGGTTCCACCGGGCGCGGCCGGACGTGCGAGAGCCCAGGCCGTCGCTACCCCGCCCTCTCGGCGCTCCCGAAGGCACGCGCGATCCAGCGGTCCAGGCGCGCGCCGAAGCCCGTGGCCGACGTGATGTCCGAGGCGGGGAGGGCTCCCCCGCCGTCGGCTCCGTCGAGGAAGTCCACGTCGGCCCAGCCGCCTCGGAACAGCACCACGGACAACACCGCGTCCCCCGCACCGGACACGACGATCCCCACCGAGTCGGGGTCGAGTGCCCGGGCCCGGTCGGTCTCCAGCGGCTGCGGCCACGGCGCCTCCGCGTCCCGCCACGTCAACCGCCCCACGTCGAGCCCGGCCGCCTGCCACCCGCCGCGCCGCCCGGCCAGAACGGCAGCGGCCTCGTCGAGGTCGATCACTCTCTCCATCCCCGGATCCTCGCCGGAGGGGACGCGGCCGCGCACCCGAATAGTGGGCTGCGCAGCGCACCCTCCAGCCCCCTCACCCGCGCTCCAGCTCCCGTGCCAGCCACGTACGGGCCTCCCGGCCGCTGCGCAGCCGGACGACGTGGACGCCGAGCGCGGCCGTTCCGGCGATCTGACGGGCGTAACGGGGGCGGTTGTGGCGGTGTTTGCGGATCGCGGTGCGCAGCAGCGACCGGCGTCCGAAGAAGGCCCTGTTCCAGGTGAGGCGGCGTGCTTGCGCGCTGGTCTCCCGGCCCGTGAGCTGGCACAGGCTCCGGGACACGATCCTGCGCACGACCAGGGGGAGCGGGAGGTCGAGCCAGACCAGCACGTCGGCCCGGTGCCAGACGACGTCGGCGAGCTTCGAGTAGTTCCCCTCGACCACCCACGCGTCCTCCCGCGTGACGCGCTCCGCCGCGGCGCGGAACGCGTCGAGGGGCAGCGGCTCGGCGCCGGCGAACAGGATGTCGTCCAGGTCGGTGTGCGGGAGCCCGAGGGAGGACGACAGCGCCCGCGCCATCGTGGACTTCCCGCTCGCCGGTGGCCCGAACAGCGCTACCTTCCGCACCCCTGATCCCTTCCTCGACACGTGCGTTCCCCGCACACCATGATCCCGCTTCCCCTTCCCGAGCCCCGTCAAGCGGTCGGGGGCCGGGAGGGCGGGTCGAGCCGGTCGGGGTCCTCCGCCCGTTCCGGCGGCTCGGGGCCGTCCCACAGTCCGGTGCTGTGGGACGCCACGAGGGCGCCGATCCGGGTGAGCAGGTCGTCCGCCGGGAGGGCCGCCGGCCGCCGGCCGTCCCGGAGGCGGACGGACACCAGGCCGGCGGCGGCCTCCCTGGCGCCGATGACGGCCTGGTACGGGACGAGGCGGGCCGCGCGGACGCGGGCGGCGAGGGTGCCGCGGTCGGGGCCGGCCACGTCGGCGCGCAGGCCCAGGGAGACGCACCGGTGCGCGAGGGCGGTGGCGTGGGGGAGTTCGGCGTCGGAGACCGGGAGGATCGCCAGCTGGGTGGGGGCCAGCCAGGCGGGGAAGGCGCCGCCGTGCCGCTCGACGAGGTGGGCCACGGCCCGCTCGACGCTGCCGACGATGCTGCGGTGGACCATGACCGGGCGGTGCCGGGCCCCGTCCGCGCCGACGTAGCGCAGGTCGAAGCGTTCGGGCTGGTGGAAGTCGACCTGGACGGTGGAGAGGGTGGACTCCCGGCCGGCGGCGTCGGTGACCTGGACGTCGATCTTCGGGCCGTAGAACGCCGCCTCCCCCTCCTCCGCCTCGTACGGCAGCCCCGAGGCGTCGAGCGCCTCGGTCAGCAGGGCGGTGGACCGCCGCCACAGGTCGGGCGCGTCCACGTACTTGCCGCCGGGTCCGGGCAGCGAGAGCCGGTACCGACCGGGGACGATGCCCAGTGCCTCGTACGCGCTCCGGATCATGCCCAGCGCCGCCCGGGCCTCCTCGGCGACCTGCTCCAGGGCGCAGAAGACGTGGGCGTCGTTGAGCTGGATGGCCCGCACCCGGGTCAGCCCGCCCAGGACCCCCGACGGTTCGGAGCGGTACATGCCGCCGAGCTCGGCCATCCGCAGGGGCAGCTCGCGGTGGCTGCGGGAGCGGGACCGGAAGATCAGCGCGTGGTGCGGGCACAGGCTCGGCCGCAGCACCACCTGCTCCCCGCCGAGGTCCATGGGCGGGAACATGTCGTCGCTGTAGTGCGCCCAGTGGCCCGAGATCTCGTACAGCTCCCGTTTGCCCAGCACGGGCGAGTACACGTGCTGGTACCCGGCCCGCCGCTCGGCCTCCCGGACGTACTCCTCCAGGGCGTGCCGTACGGCGGCGCCGTCGGGCAGCCAGTACGGGAGTCCCGCGCCGATCAGCGGGTCGGTGTCGAACAGGCCGAGCTCGCGGCCGAGTCTGCGGTGGTCGTGCACGGTGGTCTCCTCGCGGTCGAGGGGCGGGCGACCACGGCACGAAGCCCCGGGGCACTCGCCCCGGGGCTTCGGACTGAGACAACGGTCAGCGCGCCGGGACACTCTCCGGCGTCGTCGTCTCAGCGGCATGCTTCATGCGGGAGACGGTAGCGGGACGACGGGACGCCCGCATCCGCGTTTTCGGTCCTACGCGCCGCCCTCGACGGGGAACTCGCCGTCCTCCGGGAACTCGCCCTCGGGGAACTCCTCGTCGCCCGGCATCATGGCGCCGGAGAAGGCGCCCATCAGATCCTCCGGCTTCAGCTCGGTGGCTCCGGCGGGGGCGGTCGGCTTGGTGCCGCCGCTCAGCTTGAGCCCGAGGCCGAACTTCTTCACCTTCGCGTTCTCGGTCAGCTTGGCGAGGTCGACGTACACCTCGGTCAGCTCGCCGTTCTTGAGCGTGAAGTCGGCCGTGACCTTGGTGTCCGGGGCGTCCTTCAGGTCCGCCCCCGTCGGCAGCTCCACGCCGGGCGGGAGCTCCTTGGCGAGCGGACGGATCTCCCCGAGGAGGTCCGTGATCAGCGTGCGGAACGGCGCGGTCGCCGAGATGTGCTCGGTGCCGTCCTCGCCGCCGGCGGTCGTGAACTCGACGTCACGGGCGACGACCTCGCGCAGGGCCGCCAGCAGCTTCTTCTGCGTCTTGGGGTCCAGCGACGGCTCGGGCGACGCCTTGGCGTCGGCGTCCTCGCCCAGCTGCTCCTGGCCGGCCTTCTCCAGCTCCTTGTAGTCGAACTTGACCCACTCGCCCTCCAGCACCTTCTTGAAGGCGCCGGCCTCCTCGGGAAGCTCGTCGGCGGGCGGCATGGGGCTGCCCATGGCCTCGCCGAGCTTCTCGACGTCGGCCCGGACGTAGGCGTAGTCGCCGATGAGGCGGTACTCGAGCAGGTCGCCGTCGGGGGTGCTGAACTTCATCGCCATCCCGACGAAGTCGTCCTCCTCGGACTCGTGGATCGGCTTCTTCGACTCCATCGTGACGCTGATCTTGGCGCCGCTGATCAGCTCGGCGGCCTCGTCCGGGATCTCCTCGCCGGGCTCCGGGTCCGTCCCGGCGTCCAGCTCCTTGAGCGTCTGGGCGTCGACGTCGAGGTCCAGCTCGAAGGAGAGCGAGGTCTCCTTGCCGAGCTTCTCGAAGGCCTGGTCCAGCTTCTTCCCGGCGGACAGCTGCTCGACCGTCCCGCAGGCGGCCGAACCCGCCAGGACGGCGCCGACGACGGCGGTGGCGGTGAGGGTCTTGCGTATGGCGCTGATGATGGTCTCCTCGAGGGTCCGATCACGACGTGATCACCAACGGAGACTCACAGCCCACCCATAGGGTTGTACGGCCGGAGCGATCTTCACGTCACTTCGACGACCGCGGCCCGAAGCGCCGCTTCCGGTCACGCCCCCGACGCCTTCCCGTCCTTCGCCGGCCACCTTCCCCCACCGCCCCGAGCCCGGGCGGCGTCGCTCAGCGGGCCGAAGGCACCGCGTCCCGCACGCCGAACCACTGCTCGGCCCCGTACTCCTCGAAGCGTTCCAGCTCCGTGAAGCCCAGCTTCGCGGCCAGGCGCACGGCGCGGTCGTTGTCGGTCCGGGTGGTGAGCACCACGGGCTCGCCGGGCAGCGTCGCGGCGAACCAGTCGAGGGCCGCCGCGCACGCCTCGGCGGCGTACCCGTGCCCCCAGGCGTGGGGCAGGAAGAGGTAGCCGAGCTCGGCCTCCCCGCCCTCCGGACGGACGTGTCCGGGGCGGTCCGCGCCCCGCCGGTCGAGCGTGATGATGCCGATCATCGCCCCGTCGCGCTCGACCACGAAGAGGCCGGGGCGCCGCCCGGGCACCTCGGGCATCGCGCGGTCGAGCTCGTCGCGTGGTCGCGCGCCCCCCACGTACGTCCCCACCTCCGGCGAGGCGAACAGCTCGACGAACGCCGACCGGTCCGGGGTCCCGGACTCGCGCAGCACGAGCCGTTCGGTCCGTATCGGGGCGGGCGGCCAGGAGTCAGGTCCGAGTTCAGTCATGACGCGCAACCTACCCCAGGGCCCGCCGGAACGAGCCGAGTTCACACCCGCCGAACGACACCGGGGCCCGCCGCGCGACGCACGGGCCGCCTCCCGGCCCGGCAAGATCCACCATCCGCCCGTGGACGCGGCGGCGGCCGCACTACAGTCGGCGGCGTGGACCCACTGAGACCAGGCCAGGACCCCGCGCGCATAGGCGACCACATCCTGCTCGGCCGGCTCGGTGCGGGCGGCATGGGCCAGGTGTACCTGGCGCGCACACCGGACGGCGGGACGGTCGCGCTCAAGGTGATCCGGGAGGAGATCACCGAACACCCGGAGGTGCTGGCCCGCTTCCGCCGGGAGGTCGCGACGGTCCGCACCGTCCGCGGCCCGCACACGGCCCGGCTGGTCGACGCGTCGCTGGACGAGGCCCCCTACTGGCTCGCCACCGAGTACGTCCCCGGACCGACGCTCCGTCAGGCGATCGCCGCACAGGGGCCCTTGGGTGCGGAAGCGGGCCGCACGCTCTTCGCCCAGCTCGCGCGGGCGCTGGAGAGCGTCCACGCCTACGGCGTCACCCACCGGGACCTGAAACCGCAGAACGTCATCCTGGCCGCCGAAGGCCCCCGGCTCATCGACTTCGGGATCGCGCGCGGCCCGGACGACACGGCCCTGACCCGCACCGGCGCCGTACCGGGAACCCCGGGCTTCACCGCGCCCGAGGTCCTCCTGCGCAACGAGACGTCCCCGGCCGCCGACGTCTTCGCGCTCGGCGCGACCATGGCGTACGCGACGACCGGCCGGCCCCCCTTCGGCGACGGCCCCGCCGAAGCCGTCTCGTACCGCGCGGTGCACGAGGACATCGACCTGCCGGACGGCACGGACGGCTCCGACGACCTGCGGGCACTGATCCGCGCCTGCGTGGCCAAGGACCCCGGGGAACGGCCCGGCACGGCGGAGGTGATCGCGCGCTGCGCCGCGCCCGCCGACGAGGCCCTGCCGCCCACGGCCCTGCCGCCCACGCGCCTCGACCCCGCCCCGCCCGCGGCCGGGACCGTCGCCCCGGCCCGCGTCCGGCGCTCCGGCTGGGGCACGGTGGCCCTGGTCCTGCTGCTGACGGGCGCCGCGGGCACGGCGGCGTGGCAGCAGGGCTGGGGAAGCGCCGCCCCCGACACCGGTGCGAGCGGAGCCCGGGGCGGGCCGGTCACACCGGACCCGACCCGGCCGGACACGGAGAAGCCGGACACGGAGCAGTCGGCCCCCTCCCCCCGGCCCGTCGAGGCCGTGTCCGCCTCGGACGTCCGCTGGTCGCTCTCGAAGGACCCGAAGCAGGCGAGACTCGGGGCCGGCGCGTGCGACCGCCCCCCGGAGGCGGGCCCGTCCGGCAGCACGTCCTCGACCTCGGTCACGTACGCCTCGGGCGCGGCGTCGATCGACGTGAGCTTCGCGTTCCAGGGCGACCACCGCTACCGCCTCGTGGTCGGGGTGAAACCCCCCGGAACCCGGGGCTTCGGCCACACCTCCCGGCCGGTCCGCCTCGGCACCGCCGAGAAGTCCCTCACCTACCCCCGGGACTTCCCCGGCGCCCCGCCCGTGACCGCGAGGACCGGCGACTGGACGGTGGTCGTCTACGACGCCGAGAACGACGACAGGACCCGCTGGAAGCGCTTCGGCTGCACCGGCTTCCGCGCGGTGAAGTGACCGGGAGGCGGCGGGCGCGCCTCAGGCGCGGGTGAAGCCGGCCTCCTGGGCGAGGCGGTGCCACCGGGGCTCTCCGCCGGTCAGCGGCCAGCACCAGGTGGGCTGTTGCCCGGTGTTGAGGTCGCGCAGGCGGCGGGACAGTTCGGGACCGGCCTCGGCGGT
Source organism: Streptomyces hydrogenans (assembly GCF_014656075.1). Taxonomy (GTDB): domain Bacteria; phylum Actinomycetota; class Actinomycetes; order Streptomycetales; family Streptomycetaceae; genus Streptomyces; species Streptomyces hydrogenans. The sequence goes on along the minus strand of NZ_BNBS01000015.1, from coordinate 5,422 downwards.
GCCGTCGGGGACGGTGGGGCCGTGGAGGGCACGCAGCCCGGCGAAGCGGGCCAGCTCGTGCTCGTAGGCGGTCACGGCGTCCCGGGTGCGGGCGGCCAGGTCGTCGGCCGGCAGGGCGCGGTGCAGTTCCAGGAGCGGGGGCTCGACGGACTCGGCGATCGCCGCGGCGAGGCGGGCGTGCCCGTCCAGGATCAGGTGGCAGTCCAGGCCGCTGACCCACCAGAGCAGGACCGGCGGCAGAACGCCGTCGCGTGCCTGCTTGCGGTACGCCTTGACCCGGCCGTCCCCCGCGTCCGGCATCGGGCGCAGGGGCAGCACCTCCCACCCGCTGTTGTGGTGGAACCAGTCGACGAGGCCGTCCGGATGTCCCTCGACGAGCATCGTGTCCCAGTGCTCGGCCTGCGAGGTCCGCGGGTGCCGCCAGCTCAGGAGGCGGGGCGCGGGCCTCAGCAGCCAGCGGCCGTCGTGCAGGGGGCCCTCCGGGGTGCCGGCCAGGAGACCCGCGAAGCGGTGCGCCCACCGCTCGGGGCTGCCGGCCAGGGCCCGGGCCTCGTCGGCGCGCGGGGGCGGGACGAAGGAGCGGTACGCGTCGGTCCGCCGGAAGTCCACGTCCTGGAGGTACGCGTCGACGACGGCGAACAGCACCGGCCGGGAGCCCTGGGCGAGCAGCAGCCGCCGCCCCGCGCCGAAGACGCACAGCCCCGGCCGCGGGCGGTCGCCCACCTCCAGGGCCAGGCCCTGCCACGTACCGTCGTCCCCGGTGAGGTCACTGCGCCGCATCCGGCCAGCGTAGACGCGCCCTGGGGCCGCGGCCGGTGGCGGGTGGCTCCGCCCGCGTTTCCGGGCGTCGCGGCCGGCCCCGTGGCTGCGGGGCCGGCCGCGGGGGCCTCAGGCCGCGTTCGGGCCGACGTCGGTCGTCGTCAGGGGACGGCGGACCGGTGCCAGGGTCGAGTACTCGTCGGCGCCGACGTCGCGGGCGGTGCCGCGCGCGTGGCCGTCGGCGTCCTCGGGGACGGACAGCGAGGTGAGGGTGGCGGCGTCGACGGCCGGGCTGCCGGCGGTGAGCCGGCTGATCCCGTCGGCGTCCTTCCGGAGCAGCGGGTCGACGCGGCGGAAGCCGCCGGCCGGGATCGTGCCGTTGGCGGCGGTGCCCCACAGGATGTTGCCCTGCCAGGTGAAGCCGCTGGTCGTGCCGAGGTTGACGAGCGTGCCGCCGGAGGCCACGAGGATGTTGTCCGCGACGACGACGTCGCGCGGCTCGTGGGTCCGGCTCTCGCCCGAGAGCGTCGCCGCGTTGCCGACGAGCGTGTTGTGCGCGATGACGGCCCGGTCGCAGGCGTCGTTGCCGCGCCGCTCCTCGGTGGTCTCGCCCTCGTGGTGGTCGCGAGTGGTGCCGCTGCCGATGACGATGCCCCGGGAGGTCGTACCGGCGATGTGGTTGTTCACCACGAGGTGGTCGTTGCCGTACAGGCGCACGCCGTTCTCGCCGCCCAGGATGTGGTTGCCCGCGACGGTGGTGACGTTGCCGTGCCGCAGGACGATGCCGCCCTTGCTGTCGCGGAGCGTGTTGTAGCGGATGGTGTTGCCGGAGGACTTGACCGAGATCGCCTCGGGGTCGCCGTCGCACCGCTCGAAGAGGTTGTACTCCACGAGGGCGTCGGCGACGGACAGGGCGCGGTGGCTGACGCCCAGGCGGATCGCCTCGCCGCCGTTGGCGCCGGTGTAGGAGTGGTCGGCGAAGTAGTTGCGGAAGACGTGGGTGCGCTGGGCCATGGCGGTGGTCCCCGGCCCGTCGATGACGAGGAAGATGCCCTGCGACGTCCGGTGGTGGAAGTAGTTCCGGTCGACCTTCACGTCGTCGCCGCGGACGGTCACCCAGTCGAGCCCGGCGCTGTCGGCGAGCTTGAAGTCGTTGCGCGTCAGCCGGATGCGGGAGCAGTCCGCCGGGACGGCCAGCGTGGTCGTCTGCCGGAAGGCGAAGCCGCTGAGCGTGATGTTGCTCGACGCCGACAGCACGAAACCGGCGCTTCCGTTGAGCACGGCACCGCCACGGCCGGCGGACACGATGGTGATGGGCGCGTCCGTGGTCCCGTGCTTCCCCGTGATCCGGATGCCGGCCGAGGGGACGGTGTAGGCGCCGTCGGCGAGCACGATCCGGTCCCCGGGCCCGGCCGCGTCGATCGCCCCCTGCAACGCGGCGATGCTGCCGACGTTCACGGTCCCGGCCGCCGCGGCCGTTCCCTGCGCCAGCCCTGACAGGGGCACGGCCGCCGCGGCCGAGCCCATCAGCGTCCCCTTGAGAAACGTACGTCGTCGCATGATGCCTCCTGGTGTGGTCCCCTCCAGCTTCGACGCCGCCCCTGCCGTCTCGCTGACGCCCCGCTAACGCGCGCCCCCGTCAGCACCTGCGGTGCCACCACGCCGACTCCGGGTCCGAGGCGGGCTCGTGGTGCGTCCGTCGGAGCAGTACGTCGTCCAGGCGCTCGACCCGCACCCGCAGTTCGGCGGCGGCCCTCGGCGGCAGTCGCGCCAGGGCCTCCTGGAGCCGGTCGCGGGCCCAGCCCCCGCCGCAGCACGGGCAGGTGAACTCGGCCTCCCACGGGCGCCACCGGCGCACCGTGCCGTGGACGCGAACCGACCAGACGCTCAGCGCGACGCACACCACGCCCGGTGTCATCCGGTCCCGCTCCAGCACGCGGACGGCCGCGTTCGCCGCCCCCGACAGACCGGGCACATCGCGATAGCGCAGCCAGGGGCCGCGCCCGGCACGGCCACGCGGCCGGAGCGAAGAGGGAGTTCTACGCGGCACGGGCCCTTCGCACATCGATCACGGCGGCATCCTCGCACACCGCGGACCGGCCCCGGACCGGCCGCCGGTGAGTCCCGGGGCCGGCCCCGGTCCGGTCCGCTTCGGCCCGGACGAGGCCCGGGGCCTAGGGTGCTGCCGTATGAAGATCGAATCTCTGCTTGAGGATCTGGACGGCGCCGATCCGGCGCGGGCCGAGGCCGCCGCCGCGTGGCTCACGGCTGAAGGCGGGTCCGTGGTGACGGAGTTGCTGGCGGAGGTCGCCGCCGTACGGGGATCGGCCGGGCTGAAGCCGTACACGCGGGCCCTCGGGCTGATCGGACCGCCCGCCTTCGACGCGCTGGTGGAGGCCGGGCGGCGCGAGGAGGTGGCGGGCTGGCTGCTGGGGCGGTTGCTCACGGCGTTCGACGAGCGCTGCGCCGACCGGTACGCGGCCCTGGCGTCCGACCCCGACTACAGCACGTCGGGCAACGGCTTCTCCGGCCTCCTGCGCCTGACGACGGAGTCGGAGGCCGGCCTGCGGGCCCTCGTGGAGTGCTACGCGCGCGGCCGGGTCGCCCCGTACAAGGCGGACGACTACGCCCGCCGGACGCACGCCTCCTTCCGGCCCCGGCTGCGCGCCCTGCGCCGCGACCCGGCGGAGTCGCCGCGGACCCGGCGGGGTGCGATGGCCGCCCTCGTCGCGGGGGGCGGCGCCGACGCGCTCGACGAGCGGGACCGCGCCGCGATCGAGCGGCTGATCCGGGTGAAGATCCCGCACGAGACGCCGGCCGCCCCCTCGAACGAGCTCAGCGGCTGGTGGATGGCCGTGCCGGCGACGTCGTACGAGGGGCTCTTCACGGCCCTGGACCTCCACGACCCCCGCCCCGTGACGTGCGCCGCGGGCGAGGCGGCGGTCGAGGGGCGCGAGCTCCAGGTGCCCGACGGCGGGGAGACCGGCGGGACGCGGTCCGTGGGGCGGGTCTTCATCACCCCGGAACTGGACGGCTGGCGCCTGGTCTTCGGCCCCTTCGACCTCCTCGTCGGCGACTTCTGGGACGGCATGGTCGAGACGGTCGAACGCGTCAGCGCGCACTGCGGTCAGGCCCAGTTCTTCTTCCTGGACGACGCGGGCGGCTCCGACGTGTGGCTCGTCGCCGAGGACGGCCGGGTGATTCGCCAGTTCGCCGCCGAGAGCGAGCCCGAGTGGGAGGGCGACCCGCTGCCCTGGGAGACCCTCGCGGTCGACGACCCCGACTTCGACCCCGAGTACGACGACGCCCCGCCCAACGCGGGTACGGCCGGAGCCCGTTCCGCCTGCGCCCACCTCTCCGTCGACCCGAACGCGGTCGGGCCCGGCACCGAGGCGCGCGGCCACGGCTGGCTGGCCCTGACCGCGCCGGGCGTCGGCCACGGGGCGTTCCCGGGGCGACTGCCCCTCTGACCCCCGCGTCCCCGGCACGTCAGTGCCGGTCGCTCAGGTCCGTCTCGTGGGCCTGCTCGCGGACGTCCGCCTCCGGGTGGCGGCGCAGCGCGATCAGCGCGGTCCGGCAGGCGTCCGGCCAGCCCTGCCGGAGCCCGAGGGCGTTGGCGAGGGCGACGGCGAGCAGGCCGGGGACGAGGCCGCCGTCCTCGCCGAGGGTCCGCGCGACGGCGAGGGCGGCGGTCGGGTCGCCGAGGGGCGCGCCGTAGCGGTGGGCCTCGTCCAGGTCCTCGGCGGCCAGGACCGCGAGCACCGGACGGCCCTCGATCACGGCGGACAACTCGGCCACGGCAGCATCCAGTTCCGCCTCCGGCGCCGTCAGGTCGACAGCGCGGGCGAGGAGGCCGACGCGGGCACCCGTGACCAGCGGTTCGTCCGCCAGCTGCCGGGCCAGGCGCGCGCAGGTCCGGTGGTCCAGGCGCCGCGTGTCGAGGAGGGACCGCAGGCGGCGCAGGGCCGGCAGGTCTCCGCCGCGCCCGCCGCCCTCCGGTTCCCCGGCCGCGACGAGCGCCAGGAGCCGCGCCACGACCTCGTGCAGCAGGCTGCCGGGCTCCGCGCCCCCGAGGGGGTGCGGCAGCTCCGACCCGGCCAGTTCGGTCAGGCCGCTGCTCACCTGCCACACGTTCCCCGGCCTGGTGAGGTCCGTGTAGGCGTCCACGAGGGCGGTGCCCGCCGCGGGCGCGTACCGCGCCCAGAGGGCGAGTTCGGACAGGGCGCGGTACGCCGTCTCCTCCTGGGCGACGAACGGCAGCCGGGCCACCAGCTCCCCGAACCGACCCCGGTGCGCCGCCGCCAGATCCGCCGGCCGCACGTCCAGGAGGGCGACGCGGGCGGGTTCGGGACCCTCGGCCACCGTCGACTCCAGCAGCGTCCACAGCTCCTCGGTGAGCGGCAGGACCGCGGCCAGGCCGACGACGGCGGCGCGCACGTCGGGGTGGACGCCCGGCGTCCGGCCCACGGCGGTCAGGAGCGCGGTGGCGTCCGCCGGGGGCAGATGGCGGGCGGCGAGCCGCGCGGCGGCCTTCCGTACGGAGACCTTCACCCCGCTCGGGCGGGTCAGGACGTCCTGGAGCAGGGCCGCGACCCGGGTGGGCCGCGCGTGGGCGGCGGCCTCGGCCGCGGCCGACCCGGCCGCCGCGGCCCGGTCGTCGCCC
>NZ_BNBS01000014.1 GCF_014656075.1 Streptomyces hydrogenans | reverse complement strand
GCCGGCCCGGGCGGGATGCCCGGGCCGGCCGTCGCCGTCGTGTGCCGGAGGAGGCGGGTCAGGCCTCGACGCCGGGCTTCTCCGCGTCGTGCTGCTCCGCGTCCTTCTCGGCGGCCTCCAGGGCGGCCTTCTCGGACTGCTTCTTGGAGGCGATCAGGCTGGTGATCGTGGTGATGACCAGGACGCCGCCGATGACGGCGAGGGAGACCGGGATGGAGATCTCCGGGACGTGCACGCCGGACTCGTGGAGCGCGTGCAGGACCAGCTTCACGCCGATGAAGCCGAGGATCACCGACAGGCCGTAGCTGAGGTGGACCAGCTTCTTGAGCAGGCCGCCGATGAGGAAGTACAGCTGGCGCAGGCCCATCAGGGCGAAGGCGTTGGCCGTGAAGACGATGTACGGGTCCTGGGTGAGGCCGAAGATCGCGGGGATCGAGTCCATCGCGAACAGCACGTCGGTCATGCCGATGGCGAGCATGACGACCAGGAGCGGCGTCATGACCTTCTTACCGGACTCCACGATGAAGAGCTTGGTGCCGTGGTAGCGGTCCGCGACGCCGAACTTCTTCTCGATGGACTTCAGCAGGCGGTTCTCGTCCCAGTCGTCCTCCTCCTCGTCCGCCATGGCCTCCTTGACGAGCTTCCAGGCGGTGTAGATGAGGAAGGCGCCGAAGAGGTAGAAGACCCACGAGAAGCTGGCGATGATCGCGGCGCCGGCCGCGATGAAGATCGCCCGCAGGACGAGCGCGATGAGCACGCCGAACAGCAGCACCCGCTGCTGCAGATGGGACGGCACGGAGAACTTCGCCATGATGAGGATGAAGACGAAGAGGTTGTCGACGCTGAGCGACTTCTCCGTGATGAAGCCCGCGAAGAACTCGCCGCCCGCCTGGCCGCCGCCCCAGATCGAGACTCCGATGCCGAAGAGCACGGCGAGCACGATCCAGACCACGGTCCAGATTCCGGCTTCCTTGACCGACACGTCATGGGGCTTGCGCCCGATGAAGAAGTCGACCGCGATGAGGGCGCACAGACCGAGAATGGTCAGCACCCAGATGGTCATCGAAACGTCCACTGCGCCTCCGGCTTCGTACGGCTACTGATCAGCGTCGTCGCTGCCGGAGGTCTCTTCCACCCGAGGTCGTGCGCACACGACCGTCGGGCCGACGCCCCGGGACCGGATGTCCGTGATCCGTCCGTATTGACGGGTACGCCGCGCATGGGGAGTACTCCCCTCCGCTGGGAAAAGAGTACCCGAAGAACCAAGAGAAGGTAAAGAGAAGGGTAAAGAGGGCCCAAAAGGCCAGGTCAGCCGTGGTTTCGCCGACGCGCCTCCGCGACCTGTCCGAGGACCTGCCAGAGCACCGCGCTGCCCGGCGGGACCGTCGGCGGCTCATAGGTCCAGGCGTGGCCGACCCAGGGGTCGGCGAGGTGGTCGTCGGGCACCGGCGTGAGCCGGAGCAGCGAGCGCCACAGCGGGTCGAGCACCGGGCCGTACGCGGAGGCGTCCGCCCGGTCCGCGACCATCAGCAGGTGGACCCCGACGGAGGGGCCCTCGTCGGCCAGGTAGCGGAGCCGGGTGACGGCGCGGTCGTCGAAGCCGTGCGGGAAGTCGTGGACGACGAGCAGTTGGCGCGCCGGGTCGAAGCCGGGCGGCAGGTCCTCGGAGGCGTCGCCGCGCACCGCCATCTGGAGCAGGTCGACCCGCTCGGTGAGCTGGGCGAGGACGGCGGTGACCCCGGCCGCGCCGCGGGCCGGCGGGGCGGCCAGGACCCCGGTCTCGACGAGCGGCGCGAAGGCGGCGGCCCCGCCGCCGGCCGGGTCGAGCACATGGACCGTGAGGGCCCCGGCGGGGTGGGCGGCGAGCAGCCGGGCGGTGTGCGCGACGGCGCTGTCCAGGGCGAGCCGGCGCAGCTCGGTCTCGTCGAGCAGACCGGCGGCCGAGGTCCGGCCCGGCCCCGAGTCCACCCAGAGCCCGCGCTCCAGCGGCAGCCGGACGAGGAAGGGGATCCTGAGGTCGCCGCGCTCCGGGAGGTGGAGGTCGCCGAGGCGGACCGCCATCGGGGGCTCCTCGGGGGCCCGGTAGGCGTGCCAGGCGGGGTTGTCCCAGCGGGCGTAGGCGACGGGCAGGGCGGGTTCGACGACCTCGGACTCGGCGGCGAGCTGCGCGAGGTCCCGGTCGAGGACCTCCTGGGCCCGGCCCATCAGCTCCTCGTGCGTGGCCCGGGCGGCGGCCCTGGCGGCGTCGCCGGCGCCTCCGACGCGGGTGCTCGGGTCGGCGAGCACCTGGTCGACCGCCCGGTCGAGGCGGTGGTCGGCGAAGTCGCGGGCGCTGCGGTAGGCGGCCACGGACCGGGCCAGGTCCTCGAACATCCCCCACACCTGGTTGTAGAGCCGCTCGTCCATGGTCCAGCCGGTGGCGTCCCCGGCGACGGGCGCCGGGCGGGACTCCTGCGGCGGGACGGCCGCCCCGGCCGGCGGGGACGGTACGGCTCCGGTCCCTGCGGTGTCCGGCCCGGGCGCGGGCGCGGCGGGCCGCGCGGCCGGGCGGCGGCTCGGGTGGGCGTAGCTGATGGTGGTGGTGGACGAGGCGGAGTCGGCCGGGGCGGTCTCGGGGACCAGCGGCGGCGGGGACGGGACGCTGGCCGCGGCGGGCGCGTCGAGGCGGCCGGCGGCGAGTTCGGCGGCGGCCGAGGCGACCTGGTCGGCGAGGAGCTCGGCGAGCCCGCCCTCGTACCCCTGGCCGACGGCGCGGACCTTCCAGGCGCCCTGGCGGCGGTAGAGCTCCAGGGCGACGACGGCGGACTCCCGGTCGAGGCCGGTGATGGTGTACGTGGCGACGGCCGCGCCCGTCGGGTCGGCGACGGTCACGAAGGGGGCGGCGGCGGTGCCGAAGCGGGCCGGGCCGCCGGCGCCGGGCGGCAGGGCGAGCAGCAGGGAGAGCCGGTGCACGGTCTCCGGGAGGGCCGCGAGGTCCACGGCGACGCGGTGCTCGGCCGCGGGCGCGGCGGGCACCTCGACCCCGGGGCGCACGGGCGCGCCAGGGTGGGCGATCCACTCGGCGCCGGCGACGAGGCCCCGCTCGTCGCCGAGGGTGGCCCCGGCGACGACCGGGTGCCCGGCGGAGACCCGGAGTTCGAGTCGGGTGTCGGGCAGGGGGTGGTTCTGCCCCCGGACCAGCTCGGCCGTCATCTGGACTCTGTTTCCCCTCGGCGCTTCGTTCGGTCATGCGGGACAGCTCCCGGCGGGCCGGTGCCCGTCGGGAGCTGCGGTGCGGCGGCGGGGCCGTGGAACGGTCCCGCGGGTCCGGCTACAGGTGCGGCAGGATCGCCGGCATCAGGTCCTGGAAGGTGCGGCCGTTGGCCGGGTTGCCCAGGGCGGTCATCTGCCAGCCGGAGCCGACCCGGTGCACCTTCGCCATGATCTGCGCGGTGTACTGGCCGCCGCCGTCCAGGGTGTAGCGCGCGAGCTCCTGGCCGTTCGTCTCGTCGACGATCCGGCAGAAGGCGTTCTGCACCTCCTGGAAGGTCTGCCCGGTGAAGGAGTTCACCGTGAAGACGATCTGGTCGATGTGGACGGGCACCCGCTGGAGGTCGACGAGGATGGCCTCGTCGTCGCCGCCCTGGCCCACGCCGCCCACCAGGTTGTCACCGGTGTGGCGGACGGAGCCGTCGTCGCTGACCAGGTGACGGAAGAAGACCACGTCCACGGGCTGCTTCTCGGCGAACAGCACCGCGGAGGCGTCCAGGTCGATCTCGCGGGTGCGCGAGCCGAAGAGCCCCCGGCGCGGCGCCGCCTGCCAGCCGAGCCCCATCCGCACCTGGGTGAGGCTGCCCCCGCCCTGCTTCTCCAGGCTGATGGCCTGCCCCTTGGTCATGTTGACCGTCACGCGCTGCCCCTCTCGTCGTTGTGGCAGCACCCTACGCAGGCCCACTGACAACGTGCCGGGCCAGGCCCGGTTTTGTGTCGGTCTTGCAACACACCGGGCCCCTCCGGTCACGCCATTCCCGCCTCCTTCATCTGGCGCAGCTCCTTCTTCAGCTCGGAGACCTCGTCCCGCAGCCTGGCGGCCACCTCGAACTGCAGCTCGGCGGCGGCGGCACGCATGCGCTCGGTCATCTCCTCGATGACCGAGGCCAGTTCGGCGGCGGGGCGGTCGCCGAGCTCCAGCGTCGAGCCGGCCTTGCCACCCGCCCTGGCGCCCTTGCCGGGCTTCGGGGCGTGCGCGGCGAGCGAGGGCACCGGGGACTTGGCGCCCTTGCCGTCCTTGCCCTGGCGGTAGCCGGTGCCGAGCAGCTGCTCGGTGTCGACCTCCTCGCGCGCGATGGTGGCGACGATGTCGTTGATCTTCTTGCGGAGCGGCTGGGGGTCGATCCCGTGCTCCTTGTTGTAGGCGACCTGCTTCTCGCGGCGCCGGTTGGTCTCGTCGATGGCCTGCGCCATGGCGGGGGTGACGGTGTCGGCGTACATGTGGACCTGGCCGGAGACGTTGCGCGCGGCGCGGCCGATGGTCTGGATCAGGGAGGTCCCGGAGCGCAGGAAGCCCTGCTTGTCGGCGTCGAGGATGGCGACCAGGGAGACCTCGGGGAGGTCGAGGCCCTCGCGGAGCAGGTTGATGCCGACGAGGACGTCGTACTCGCCGGAGCGCAGCTCGCGCAGCAGCTCGATGCGGCGCAGGGTGTCCACGTCGCTGTGGAGGTAGCGGACCTGGATGCCGAGCTCCAGGAAGTAGTCGGTGAGGTCCTCCGCCATCTTCTTGGTGAGGGTGGTGACGAGGACCCGCTCGTCGCGCTCGGTGCGCAGCCTGATCTCGTGGACCAGGTCGTCGATCTGGCCCTCGGTGGGCTTGACGACGACCTCGGGGTCGACCAGGCCGGTGGGGCGGATGATCTGTTCGACGAAGCCGTCGCCCCGGGAGAGTTCGTAGGTGCCGGGGGTGGCGGAGAGGTAGACGGTCTGGCCGATCCGCTCCTGGAACTCCTCCCACTTCAGCGGGCGGTTGTCGAGGGCGGAGGGGAGCCGGAAGCCGTGGTCGACGAGGGTCCGCTTGCGGGAGGCGTCGCCCTCGTACATGGCGCCGATCTGCGGCACGGTGACGTGCGACTCGTCGATGACGAGGAGGAAGTCCTCGGGGAAGTAGTCGAGGAGGGTGTTCGGCGGGGAGCCGGGCTCGCGGCCGTCGAAGTGCATCGAGTAGTTCTCGATGCCGGAGCAGGAGCCGATCTGGCGCATCATCTCGATGTCGTAGGTGGTGCGCATGCGGAGCCGCTGGGCCTCCAGCATCTTGCCCTGCTTCTCCAGCTCCTTCAGGCGCCCGTCGAGCTCGCGCTCGATGTCGTTGACGGCCCGCTCCATGCGCTCGGGGCCGGCGACGTAGTGGCTGGCGGGGAAGACGTACAGCTGCCGGTCGTCGCTGATGATCTCGCCGGTGAGCGGGTGGAGGGTGGAGAGCGCCTCGATCTCGTCGCCGAACATCTCGATGCGGACGGCGAGCTCCTCGTACACGGGGAAGATCTCGATGGTGTCGCCGCGGACCCGGAAGGTGCCGCGGGTGAAGGCGAGGTCGTTGCGCGTGTACTGGATGTCGACGAAGCGGCGGAGCAGCTGGTCGCGGTCGATCTCGTCGCCGACCTTGAGCTGGACCATGCGGTCCACGTACTCCTGCGGGGTGCCGAGGCCGTAGATGCAGGAGACGGAGGCGACCACGACCACGTCCCTGCGGGTGAGCAGCGAGTTGGTCGCGGAGTGGCGCAGGCGCTCGACCTCCTCGTTGATCGAGGAGTCCTTCTCGATGTAGGTGTCCGACTGCGGGACGTACGCCTCGGGCTGGTAGTAGTCGTAGTACGAGACGAAGTACTCGACGGCGTTGTTCGGCAGGAGCTCGCGGAACTCGTTCGCCAGCTGGGCGGCCAGGGTCTTGTTCGGCGCCATCACCAGGGTGGGGCGCTGGAGCTTCTCGATCATCCAGGCCGTGGTGGCCGACTTGCCGGTGCCGGTGGCGCCGAGCAGGACGACGTCCTTCTCGCCGGCGCGGATGCGCCGGTCCAGCTCGGCGATGGCCGTCGGCTGGTCGCCGCTCGGCTGGTAGGAGGAGACGACCTCGAAGGGCGCCACCGAACGTTCGATCTTGGAAACGGGCCGCATGCCACCACCGTACGACCCGCCACCGACAGTCGGGGGGTGATCGCCGCGCGGCCGGCGCGCGGCGCGGGTGTCACCAGTCCTGGGAGCGGTGTCCGCCGCGCGGTGCGGAGCGGCGGGAACCGCGTCCGGCCGGGCGGGCGGTCCAGTTCGCGGGCTCGCCGTAGCTCGGGACGTGCCGGGGGGCGGGGACGCCGGGGCGGTGCGGGGAGCGGGCCGGGGTCCGCTGCCAGTCGGGGTCGCCCATGACGAGCAGCGGGTCGAACATGACGACGACGGCGGCCAGGATGAGGAAGACGGCGGGGCCGATCAGCATGGGCAGCAGCAGCGATCCGGCGTTGGCGGCGGTGCCCGCGGCCGGGGCGGCGTGCAGGTGGACGCTGACGGCCGCCATGGCGGTGTAGTGCATGCCGCTGACGGCGACGCCCATCACGAGGCTGGCCCCGAGGCTGGCGAGGAAGCCGTGCACGGAGACCGCCGCCCACAGGGCGGTGGTGGCGGCGACGACGGCGATGACCACGGAGAGGGCGACGGTGAGGGTGTCGTACTCGATCCGCCCCGGCAGGCGCATGCCGGCCATGCCCAGGTAGTGCATGGTGGCGACGCCGAGGCCGGTGATGGTGCCGCCGGTGACGAGGGTCAGCGCGGTGGCGCCCCGGTAGCCGACGATGAAGATGCCGATGCCGACCATGACGACGGCGACGGCGAGGCTGGCGAAGGTGATCGGCCGGTCGTAGTCGATCGGCGCCTGCTGGACCGAGAAGCCCATCATCGCGATGAAGTGCATGGTCCAGATGCCGGTGCCGATGGACGTGGAACCGAGCGCGAGCCAGCCGGCCTTGAAGGAGTCCCGGTGGCGCAGCGAGCGGGTCGTGCATCTCAGCCCCAGGGCGCCGCCGAGGCAGGCCATGAGAAAGGCCGCCACCGGTGTGACGAGCCCGTAGCTGAATCCGTCGACCGTGCCCTGCATGAGCGTGAGCCCTCCCACCCCTGGCGCATGACGTCCGAAAACAGTCGGTACCGCTGGGTAGTACTACCGGGGCGAGATTATGGCCCGCCGGAGGCCCCGCGGGCACCTGACCGGGGATTTTCCGGTCGTGAGACCGGAGCGAGACCGGTCCGTGACCTCGGAGGGGGGCCGCGCCGCCGGATCGCCGCCGAAAGCCCGTTTTGGCCGATGGGCGTCGCCGCGGGGGTGGTGGCCGGGAGGCTGCGGTCGCCCTCGGCGGGGCCGGGCTGTCGGTGCCGGGTCGTACGGTGAGGGCATGGACATCGAGGACGGACGCCGCGCGCCCGGGGGCGTGACCGCCGAGTGGGCGGTCGTGGGCAGCGGCATCGGCCCGCTCTTCCTGGCGGCCACCGACCGGGGGCTGGTGCGGGTCGAGTTCCACGCGGGCGGGGCGCGGGGCGCGCGGATGCCGGAGCTGCTCGCCGAGCAGCTGGGCGCCACCGCCGTCGCGTGCTCCACGGGGCTGCTCGCCGAGCCGGTGCGGCAGCTGGAGCGGTACTTCGCGGGCGCGCTGCGCGCCTTCGACCTGCCGCTGGACTGGTCGCTGACGACCGGCTTCAACCGCCAGGTGCTGCGGGAGCTGGCCGCCGGCGTGCCGTACGGCGCGGTGGTCGGGTACGGGGAGCTGGCGCGGCGCGTCGGCCAACCGGGGGCCGCGCAGGCGGTGGGGGCGGCGATGGGCGCCAATCCGCTGCCGGTGGTGGTGCCCTGCCACCGCGTGGTGGAGAGCGACGGCGGCCTCGGCGGCTTCGGCGGCGGGCTGGAGACGAAACGAAGACTGCTCGCCCTGGAGGGCGTCCTGCCGGAACCGCTGTTCTGAGGCACCCGCCGGGGGACGCGGGGGCGGGGGTCCCACGCGTGCGCGCGTTCCGGGAGGGCCAGGCCCGGAGGCAGCGGACCGGGCCGGGGCCAGCGGTGCGAACCCGAGGCCGGCGGTTCAGGTAGGGGCCGGCGATCCGGTACGGGGCCGGTGGCCCGGGCCTGCGGGGCTCACCTGGGGACCCCGGACAGGCGGCGTTCCCATCGGACCGGGTGGCTGGCACACTCCGGTAGTGACCAAAACGCCCGACGCCCCTGACACCGCCGCCTCCCGGGAGACGGCTGTCCCGCTCTCCCCCGCCGCCCTGCCGGAGCTGCGCCGACGGGTCCAGGCCGTGCTCGTCGCCACCCAGATCCTCGGCGGCCTCGGGATCGCCACCGGCGTCGCGCTCGCCGCCGTCCTCGCCACCGAGGTGAGCGGTACGGACGCGCTGGCCGGGCTCGCCTCCACGGCGACGGTCGCCGGTCCGGCGCTGCTCGCCATGCCGCTGGCGGCGCTGATGTCACGGCGGGGGCGGCGGGCCGGTCTGGTCCTGGCCTACCTGCTGGGCGCGCTCGGCGCCGGGGTCGCCGTGCTCGGCGCGGTCCTCGGCAGCTTCCCGGTGCTGCTGGTCGGCCTGGTGGGCTTCGGGGCGGGGTCCTCGGCCAATCTGGCGGCCCGGTTCGCCGCCGCCGACCTGGCGGAGCCGGACCGCCGGGCGCGCGCCATCTCGACGGTGGTGTGGGCGACCACGATCGGCGCCGTCCTCGGCCCGAACATCGCGGCGCCGGCCGGCCGGAGCGTCGCGGGCCTCGGGATACCCGTGGCGGCCGGGCCGTTCTTGTGGGCCGCGGTGGTGTTCGTGGTGTCGGCGCTGGTGGTCGCGCTGCTGCTGCGGCCCGACCCGCTGCTGACGGCGCGGGCGCTGGCCGCCGCGGACGGCGACGGGACGGCGGAGCGGCCCGAGGGCCAGTCACTGCGGGCCGGGCTGCGGGCGGTCCGCGAGTCGCCGCAGGCGCGGATCGCCCTGGTGACGGTGGCCGCCTCGCAGACGGTGATGGTGTCGATCATGTCGATGACGCCGGTGGCGCTCACCCATCACGGGGCCGGCATCGAGCTGATCGGGCTCGTCATCAGCGTGCACATCGCGGGCATGTACGCCTTCTCGCCGGTCATGGGCTGGCTCGCGGACCGGCTCGGACGGCTCGCGGTGATCGGCCTCGCGGTCGGGCTCCTGGGCCTCGCGGCGCTGCTCGCGGGCACCGCGGGGGCGAGCCACCCCCAGGTCGCGGCCGGTCTGTTCGTCCTGGGGCTCGGCTGGTCGGCCGGTCTGGTGTCGGGCTCGGCGCTGCTGACGGACTCGGTGCCGCAGGCGGCGCGGGCGGCGGTCCAGGGCCTGTCGGACACCGTGATGAACGCGGCTGCGGGCATCGGCGGCCTGGTGGCCGGCGTGATCGTCTCCCAGGCGGGCTACGGCCCGCTCAACGCCCTCGCGGCCTGCCTGCTGCTGCCGATGGCGGCCCTGACCCTGCGGGGCGTGCTCCGCAGGGCCTGACCGCGCCCGGGTCAGGGCAGGGTGATGTGGTACGCCTTGCGCAGCGTCTCGTGGACGGTCCAGGTGGTCCGGTCGCCCTCGCGCAGGACGCAGGCGTCGCCGGGCCCGACCTCCATCGTGGCGCCGCCCTCGACGGCGACGGTGGCCCGGCCGCTGACGACCACGAAGAGCTCGTTCGCCTCGGTGTCGGTGACGACGCCGGGGGTGATCTGCCAGATGCCCCGCAGCTGCTTGCCGTCGGCGGACTCCCACAGCACCTTGCCGGACACCTCGGGGGTGCCGGACACGATCTGGCCGGGGTCGAGCGGGTCGGCTTCCAGCTCCGCGTCGGGGATGTGGACGGCGAAGGAGGGGAGGTCGTGAGTCGTCATGGGCGGTGACTGTAGCGGGGTTCCCGGGTGGCACGTGACACCGGGATCGCGGAACGAATCCCTCCGTTCACCGCTCTGACCAGGCACGTTACGAGTCGGGCCGGAGGGCGACGGATTCCGCACCGGTCCCCTGCCCGCCTCCGCCGCGGGTCCCGCGCCGATCGCCCCCGCCGCGCCGGGTGCCCGGGAACCGAATCCGTACCCCACTCGCACCCCCGTGCGAAAGGGGGGTGGCGGGAGATCGCCAGAGGTGTTTGCGGGACGGGCGGTCGCGCCAGAAATGGACCATGACCACGACCACACTGGTGTCCGAAGAGGTACGGGAGGCGCTCCACGAGGGCCGGCCCGTCGTCGCCCTCGAATCGACGATCATCGCCCACGGCCTCCCGCGCCCGCGGAACCTGGCGGTGGCCGAGGAGCTGGAGGAGTCGGTCCGGGCCCGGGGCGCCGTGCCCGCCACCATCGCCGTGCTCGACGGGGTGGCGCGGATCGGCCTCGACCGGGCGGGGCTGACCCGGATCGCCGAGGACCCCTCGGTGCGCAAGCTCGGCCACCGCGACCTGGCACCGGCGCTCGCCACCGGCGCGACCGGGGCGACCACGGTCTCGGCGACGGCCCGGCTCGCCGACGCCGCGGGCATACGGGTCTTCGCCACCGGCGGCCTCGGCGGGGTGCACCGCGAATGGCGCGAGACGCAGGACGAGTCCGCCGACCTGCGCCTGCTCGCCGAGGTGGGCGTCACCGTGGTCTGCGCGGGCGTCAAGTCCATCCTCGACGTGCCGGCGACGCTCCAGCGCCTGGAGACGCTCGGTGTGACGGTCGCCGGGTACGGCACGGAGACCTTCCCCGGCTTCTACCTCTCCTCCTCCGGTGAGCCGGTCGACTGGACGCTGCGGAGCCCGGCCGAGGTCGCCGCGGTCATACGCGCCCGGGAGTCCCTCGGCCGCCCCTGGTCGGCGCTGGTCGTGGCCAATCCCGTCCCGGAGGCGGAGCAGCTGGACCCGGCGCTGCACGACCAGGTGCTCGCACGGGGCCTCGCCGAGCTGCGGGAGAAGGGGATCAGCGGACAGGCGGTGACCCCCTTCCTCCTGGAGTACCTGACGACGCACACGGACGGCGCCTCCCTGGAGGCCAACCTGGCGGCGGTGCGGGGCAACGTCCGGCTCGCGGCGGAGATCGCCGGGGCCTACGCCGCGGGCGAGCGGTGACGGACGCCGGAAGGCGGACGCCGGGCGGCGCGCTGCTGGTCGTCGGAGACGTCGTCACGGACGTGGTGGCCCGGCACCGGACCCCGCTCGCGCCCGCGACGGACACGGCGGCCGCGATCCGCACCCTGCCGGGCGGCGCGGGGGCCAACGCCGCCTGCTGGGCAGCCCGTTCCGGCCACCCGGACGTACGGCTGCTCGGCCGGGTCGGCACCGAGTCGGCCGGCTGGCACGAGCGGGCGCTGACCGGCGCGGGCGTCCGCCCGCTGCTGGTGCCCGACCCGGAGGCCCCGACGGCCACCGTGATCGCCCTGGTGGACGCGGCGGCCGAGCGGACCTTCCTGACGGACGGCGGCGCCGTCCTGCGCCTCTGCCCCGCCGACTGGTCGGCCGGGCTGCTCGACGGCGTGGCCGCCCTCCACCTCTCCGGCTACCTGTTCTTCGCCGCGCCGAGCCGGGCGGCGGCCCTCCTGGCCCTGCGGGACGCCCGGGCGGCCGGGATACCGGTGAGCGTCGACCCGGCGTCGGCCGCCTTCCTCGCCGAACTGGGCCCCGGGCGGTTCCTCGAAGCGGTCGCGGGCGCGTCACTCCTGCTGCCCAACGCGGACGAGGCCCGGCTGCTCACCGGCGCACCGGACGCGGAGGCGGCGGCCCGGGAGCTGAGCCGGCGGGTGCCGCTGGTCGCGGTGACGCTGGGCGCGGCCGGGGCGCTGGTCGCCGAGGCCGGGACGGTCACCGCCCGGGTGGCCGCCCCCGCCGTGCCGCCGGAGCGGCGGGTGGACTCCACGGGCGCGGGCGACGCGTTCACCGGGGCCTTCCTCGCGGCCCGGCTCGCGGGCGCGGACCCGGCGGAGGCGGCCGGGGCGGGGTGCGCGGCGGGCGCCGAGGCGGTGACCGTGGTGGGCGGCCGGCCGCCGTCAGTCTGAGCCGAGCGCCCCGATCCCGGTCCACGCCGGGTGACGGAGATCGTCGGCGCGCACGACGACGTCGGCGGTCCCGACGGGGTCGACCTCCGTCTCGTAGCGGGCGAAGGCGGGCAGCGTCCAGGGCTCCCCCACGCGCCGGGCGAGGGCGGCGGGCGAAAGGCGCAGGTGGACGGTCAGGTCGAAGGGGAACCAGTGCCCGAGGAGGAAGGGCCCGTGCAGCACCAGGACACCGCCGGGCGGCAGCGTCACGTACGGGCTGCGGGTCGCCCGGTCCCTCACCGGGTCCCACAGGTCGGGCAGGAGCCGCCCGTCGCCGCCGGGCTCCAGCGGGGTGAACACCTCGCGCCACAGGGCGCCGGTGTCGGTCCAGCCGCCGTAGTACGCGTCGGGGTCCTGGCGCCCGTGCTCGTACCGCAGCGACGCGGGCCGCAGGAACCCCCGGGTCCCGATGACGCGCACGGGTCGCCCGCGGTCCTGGAACTGCTCCGCGAGCAGCCCGGCCAGCTCCTCGCCCCCGGCGTCGGGCGCACCGTCGACGGCGACCTTCAGCCACGCGCCGCCGTCGCCGGGCGCGAGCCGGTCCACGTGCTTCGCCAGCCGCCCGGCCATCCGGCCCCAGGTGATCGCCTCGTATCGCATCCCGCCCATTCTGCCCTGCGCCCGCCGCTCAGGGCCCGTCCGCACCCGGCCCGCGCAGCTCCGCCCCGAGCCGCCCGGCGACGTCCGCCGCGACCGCGAGCGGCCCGTCCCACGGGACCCCCTGCCACTGGGCGAGACACGTCCGCTCCCCCGCCCCGTCCACGGCGGACAGCACCAGGACCGTGCCCCAGCTGTCCCAGTCCCACTCCAGCTCCAGGGCGACGACCGGCCGGCCGAGCGCCCGCGCCCCCGCCGTCAGCGTGTCCGCGTCGCGGGGCGGCGGCGGGACGAGCCGGTCGGCGAGGATCTCCTCCCGCACGTGGACCAGTTCGAGGCACGCGTACAGCCCCGGGCGCGGAAGCACCCCGGCGTCGAGGACCTCCCGGGTCGCCCGCAGCCGGGCCCGCCGCACCACGTGGGCGTCCACCCGCTCCCGCGCCTCCCACGACAGGGCCGCCCACAGCTCGTGGGGAGGAAGGGAACGGTCGTCGTGCGCCATGGACTTGACCTTGCCACTGGCGTCACGGTTCCACCATCGGATTCATGGACACCACCACCACACCCGCCACCGGCACCTCCTCCCCCCGGGTCGTCCTCGTCACCGGCGCGGGCACCGGCATCGGCCGGGCCACCGCCCGGGCCTTCGCCCGGCAGGGCGCGACCGTCGTCGCCGTGGGCCGCAGGCCCGGACCGCTGCGCGAGACCGCGGCCGAGGCCCCCGCCGCGATCCACCCGCACCCCGCCGACATCACCGCCGAGGGCGCGCCCGAGGAGCTCGTACGCCGGGTGCTCGCCGACCACGGCCGCCTCGACGTCCTGGTCAACAACGCCGGCATCGCCGCGGGCGGCCCCCTGGGCACCCTCGACCGGGCGGTGATCGCTCCCCTCCTGGAGACCAACCTCCTCGCGCCCGTCCTGCTCACCCAGGCCGCCGTCCCCGCGCTGCGCGCCTCCGGAGGCGTCGTCGTGAACGTGACGACGACGATCGGACAGCGCGGCTGGCCCGGCAACTCGGTCTACCCCGCGACCAAGAGCGCCCTGGAGACCCTCACGCGCTGCTGGGCCGTCGAACTCGCGCCCGCCGGCGTCCGGGTGGTGGCCGTCGCCCCCGGAGCGATCGACACCCCGATCGCCGACCACAGCGGCCTCACACCGGAGCAGCGCCGCGCGGTGCGGGCCTGGCAGCTCGCGCACACCCCGCTCGGCCGGGTCGGCCGGCCCGAGGAGGTCGCCTGGGCGGTCACCGCGCTCGCCGCTCCCGAGGCCGCCTTCCTCACCGGGACCGTGCTCCCGGTCGACGGGGGCGCACTCGTCACGTGATACGACTGCGCGGATGCGCATCGGTGAACTGGCCCGCAGGACGGGCGTGTCGGCGCGGTCCCTGCGCCACTACGAGCAGGCGGGACTCGTCTCCTCGGTCCGCGCGGCCAACGGCTACCGGGTGTACGAGGAGACCGCGGTCGTCCGCGTCACCAACATCCGGTACCTCCTCGACGCCGGGCTCACCCTGGACGACGTCGCCGCCTTCCGCTCCTGCCTCGACGGGGACCTGCCGTCGGTGCGCCCCTCCGCCCGCGGCCTGGAGATCGCCCGCGAACGGCTCGCGGTGCTCGACGCCCGGATCGCCGCGCAGACCGCGGCCCGGGACCGGCTCGCGGCGGCGCTCGACGCCCGGTCCGACGCGCACCGGTGACGCGACCGCCGTACGGCTGTCATGATCTGACGGTCCGATGGATCTTCGGGCGGGCGGGACGGCGGTACGGGGAGGACGACCGGGCATGGACGTGGCGCTCATAGCGGTGGCGGGCACGCTCCTCGGCGTGATCGCCACCCACTGGTTCCAGGGCCGGGCGACGCTGCGCACGGCCGCGCTCACCCGGCACGAACAGCTCCGCCAGGAGCGGATCACCACCTACAGCGCGTTCGCCGGCGCCGTCGTCGAGTACCGGCACAGCCAGAACGACCGCTGGTTCCGGGCCGTCGAGGAGCCCGGCTCGGAGGAGGCCGAGGAGTCCCGGCACGCCTCCTACCGGCAGCGGACCGCGGCCCGCCAGGCCCTCTTCCGCGTCCAGCTGGTCTGCGACGACCCGGACCTACGGCGGCTCGCCGAGGCCGCGTTCGACGAGACCCACTGCATGCACGAGGCGGTGGGCACGGCGGACCGGGCACGCCGGTCCGACCGGGCCAAGGACGCCCTCGGCCGGTTCATCGCCGCCGCCGCGCCCGGACTCCGCTGAGGGGGCACGGCCATGGACCTCGTCGCCCCCGTCGTCGTCGAACCGCTGCGTCGCCGCCGCTGCTCGGAGTGCCACCGGGGCCCGCTGGAGCGCATGATCGTCGAGTACGGCCGTCCCGTCTGCCTGGACTGCGCCGACCTCGGCCACCTCGTCTTCCTGCGCCGCGGCGACACCGCGCTCACCCGGCGCGCCCGGGAACAGAGCGCCCTGTGGGCCGTGGTGGTGCGCCACAACCGGCGCCGCACCCGGTACGAACGCCAGGGGCTGCTGGTCGAGGAGGCGGCCCTCGCCCGGGCGGAGGCGGCCTGCCTCGCCGACACCGAGGCCCGGGCCAGGCGCCGGGCCCGGGACGCGGAGCGGCGCGCGGTGCGGGACGCCGGGGTCACCGAGGCCCTGCGGGCGGAGATCCTGCGGCTGTTCCCCGCGATGCCGTCGGAGCGCGCGACCGAGATCGCCGTCCACGCCTCGGCGAAGGGCAGCGGCCGGGTGGGCAGGACGGCCGCCGGACGCGCCCTCGACCGGGGCGCCGTGACGGCCGCGGTGCGCGCCTCGGTACGGCACGTGGACACGCCGTACGACGCGCTGCTGATGCGCGGCGTCCCCCGGCACCAGGCCCGCACCCGGGTCTCCCCCACCATCGAGACCGTGCTGCGGGCCTGGCGCGCGGGGCCGTTCGGCTCGGACCGGGGGACGCCTCCGGACACGGGGACGCGCCCGGCGTGACGGGCACGACGGGCGCGGAGGGACGCCGGGCCGGACGCTGACGGCTCGGGCGTCGGCGGGGCCGGACCCCGGCGTGGGAGGTCCGGGGGTCAGACCTGGTCGGCCGCGCGGCGGGCGCGGCGGTACATCAGCGCGCCGCCGAGGAGGAGCGCGGCGCTGCCCGCGGCGGCGTAGCCGACGGGCTCGCTGCCGGTCGCGGCGAGCGACTGGGTGCTGCTCTCGCCCTGCGGGGCCGGGGCCGGGGCGGGCACGGAGGGCTTCTCCTGCTCGGCGACCGGCTTCGGGGGCAGGTTGCGCACCGGGGTCTGCGGGCGCGGGGTCGGGATCTCGACCTGCGGCTCCTCGGGGGTGCTCGGGGCGTTGACCCCGGTGTTGCCCACGGCCGGGTTGCCGACGCCCACAACGTTGACCGAGTTGCCGACGACGTTGACCGGCAGGTCGATCGGGAGCTGGAGGCCGTTCCCGGACAGCACGCCCGGGGAGCCCTCGGCGTGGCTCTCGGCGGTGGATCCGCCGCCGTTGACCGCGCCGCCATCGGAGGAGCCGCCGCGGCTGTCGGTCTGCTCGCCGCCGCGCGGGGTCACGGCCTCGTCCTTGTGGGTGCGGCCGGGGCCGCCGTCCCGGTCCTCCCCGGCCGGGGCCGAGGTGTTGGCGCACGAGTTGCCCATGGCCGGGTTGAGCAGCCCGACCACGTTGACCGTGTTCCCGCAGAGGTTGACCGGTACGTGGACCGGCAGCTGGAGCGTGTTGCCGGAGCCGACTCCCGGCGAGCCGACCGCGGCGCCCTCGGCACCCGAGTCCGCGTGGGCGGCGCCCGCCGACAGCGCGAGCGCACCACCCGTGACCAACAGTGTGGCCAGACCACTTCGGCGCATCTGCCTCATGGCTTCCTGCCTTCCGGAGTTGCACGGGCAAGTGCCCGTACCGGAATAAACGCGACGAACGCGTCTGCCGGATCCGGCCGTCGGCGGGTTTCACTCCTTCGAGGGAGTTTCCGTTCGAGTGACGAGGCGGGTGTTCCCTCGGACGGTGCTACCGGCCGAGGAGTTCGGTGAGCGCTCCGACCGGGTCGGGGTCGGGCGTGCCGCGCGGCCACCAGTCCTCGCGGCCGCGGTCCGACTCGTACGGGTACCACAGGCCGTCCTTGCCCAGCCGGAGTTGGAGCGAGCCGGTGGAGAGCCGGTTGCGCCAGGGCCGGAAGGCCGGGAAGTCGGCGGCGAGGAGGGCGGGTCTCGCGCGGTCGAACGGACCGGCCGGCGGGTCCCAGGGCTCCTCCAGGACCGCGAGGCCCTCCGCTCCGCCCTGGCGCCAGGCGGCGACGGCCCGGGCCAGATCGGTGGGGGTCCGGTCGAGGGCGTCCGCGAGGTCCCGGTAGAGCGCCCGGGTCGAGGCGGTGAGCCCGGAGCCGGGGTGGGCGGCGGCCAGCCGGACCGCGTCCTGCCAGGGGGTGAGGGCGGCGACCGGATCCTGCCCGGTGGCGAGGAAGGCGTGGGCGCGGGCGGCGGCCTCGCCGGCCAGCAGGTCGAGCGCGAGGGGGTCGGGGGCGTGCGGGTCCGGCGGGAAGACGGCGGGACGCCCGGGCCGGTCCGGGAGGGGCAACGGCGGGGGCAGCGGCAGCGGGGGCCCGGCGGTGAGCACCTCGCGGGCGGGCACGGCGGGCAGGACGGGCGCGGTGGCGGCGCTCTCGGCGGCGGACCGGACCGCGTTGCGCCGGGAGAGCTCGGCGAGGAGCTCCCCCTCGCCCCGTCCGCGCATCAGGAAGAGGACGAAGGGGTCCTCGTCGAGGAGGCGGGCGGCCTGGTAGCAGAGGGCGGCGGCGTGCTTGCAGGGGAAGCCGTCGTCGGGGCAGGAGCAGTCGGGCAGCAGGTCGCCGGGGGCGGGCAGCAGCCCCTCGACCGCCTCCAGGGCGTGCGGGACCTCCTTGTCGAGGAGGGCGGCCATGTGCTCGGGGCGGCCCGCGGCCTCGTCGAGGAACAGCTCCCAGCCGTCGTCGCCGAGGGTCCGCATCCGGATCTCGGTGCGGTACGGGCGGATCCGGCTGCCGTGCACATAGGCGACGACCCGGCCGGGGGTGACGGTGATCGCGTCGACGTGGCCGCGCTCCGCGTAGGCCCGGCCCCGGCCGAGGCGGGCCTGGTCGAGGGCGGTGCGCTCCAGGGCGGCCACCCAGGCGTTGCCCCACCAGGTGGCGGCGAAGCGGCCGTCGGCGGTCTCGCGGGGCGGCACGGCCGGGAAGGTGCGACGGCGGTCGTCGTGGCGGGGACCGGCCCCCGGCGCGGGGCGGGCGGCCCGGGCTCCGGGGCGGTTCACGCGGACCTCCTCAGGGAGACCAGATCGGCCAGCTCTCGGTCGGTGAGCTCGGTGAAGGCGGCCTCGCCGGAGCCCAGGACGGCGTCGGCCAGGGCCTTCTTGGCGCGGAGCAGTTCGGCGATGCGGTCCTCGACGGTGCCCTCGGTGACGAGCCGGTGGACCTGCACGGGCTGGGTCTGCCCGATCCGGTAGGCGCGGTCGGTGGCCTGGTCCTCGACCGCCGGGTTCCACCAGCGGTCGTAGTGCACGACGTGGCCGGCGCGGGTGAGGTTGAGGCCGGTGCCGGCGGCCTTGAGGGAGAGCAGGAAGACGGGGACCTCGCCGGCCTGGAAGCGGTCGACCATCCGCTCCCGCTCCGCCACGGGGGTGCCTCCGTGGAGGAGTTGGCTGCCGATCCCGCGGGCGGTGAGGTGGTCGGCGAGGAGCCGGGCCATCGACACGTACTGGGTGAAGACCAGGACGGAGCCGCCCTCGGCGAGGATGGTGTCGAGCAGTTCGTCGAGGAGGGCCAGCTTGCCGGAGCGGCCGGCGAGGCGGGCGGTGCCGCCGCGCGGGGCATCCTCCTTGAGGTACTGGGCGGGGTGGTTGCAGATCTGCTTGAGAGAGGTCAGCAGCTTCATCACCAGTCCGCGCCGGGCCATCCCCTCGGCCTCCTCGATCCGGCCCAGCGTCTCGCGGACCACCGCCTCGTACAGCGACGCCTGTTCACGGGTGAGCGGCACCGGGTGGTCGGACTCGGTCTTGGGCGGCAGCTCGGGCACGATGCCGGGGTCGGACTTGCGGCGGCGCAGCAGGAAGGGGCGGACGAGGCGGGCTAGCCGCTCCACCGCCTCCTCGTTCTCCAGCTCCTCGTGGTTCTCCGCGGCGCGGGCGTGCCGGGCCCGGAAGGCCTTGAGGGGGCCGAGGAGTCCGGGGGTGGTCCAGTCGAGGAGGGCCCACAGCTCGGAGAGGTTGTTCTCCACGGGCGTGCCGGTGAGGGCGACCCGCGCGGGCGCGGGCAGGGTCCGCAGCGCCTTGGCGGTGGCGGAGAAGGGGTTCTTCACGTGCTGGGCCTCGTCGGCGACGATCATCCCCCAGGGCCGCTCGGCGAGCTGGGCGGCGCGGGTGCGCAGGGTGCCGTAGGTGGTGAGGACGATCCCGCCGTCGAGGTCGCCGAGCTCGCGCGCGGTGCCGTGGAAGCGGCGGACCGGCACGCCGGGGGCGAACCGGGCCGCCTCCCGCTGCCAGTTGCCGAGGAGGGAGGCCGGGCAGACGACGAGGGTGGGCTCGCGGCGGGCCCGGCGCAGGTGGAGGGCGAGGAGGGTGACCGTCTTGCCGAGGCCCATGTCGTCGGCGAGGCAGCCGCCGAGGCCCAGCGAGGTCATCAGGTCGAGCCAGGCGAGGCCGCGGAGCTGGTAGTCCCGCAGGGTGGCGGTGAGTCCGGGCGGCGGCGCGGCCGCCTCGGGGCCGGCGAGCAGCCGGTCGCGGAGGACCGCGAGCGCGCCGACGGGCACGGCGGGGACCGTCTCGCCGTCGACCTCGGCGCTGCCGGTGAGGGCGGCGGCGAGGGCGTCGACCGGTTCCAGCAGGCCCAGTTCGCGCTTGCGGGCCTTGCGGACGAGATCGGGGTCGACGACGACCCAGCGGTCGCGGAGCCGTACGACGGGGCGGTGGGCCTCGGCGAGGACGTCCATCTCGCCCTGGGTGAGCGGATCGCCGTCGAGGGCGAGCTGCCAGTCGAAGCGGAGCAGTTCGGTGGAGTCGAAGAAGCTGGTGCCGTCGGTGGCGGAACCGGGCGCGGAGCGGGCGGGGCGGACGACGGCCGAGGCGCTGAGCGAGCGGGCCAGGTCGCGCGGCCAGTGCAGGGCGACCCCCGCGTCGGCGAGCCGGGCCGCGGCGGGGCCCAGCAGCTCGTACAGCTCGGCCTCGGTGACGGCGAGGACGTCCGGCGCGTCCCGCTCCAGGAGCCGGCCGAGCGGGGGCCAGATCCGGGCGGCGCGACGCAGGGCGAGGAGGGCGTCGATCCGGGCGCGGGGGCCGAAGTGCTCGCCCTCCCCGGCCCAGAGGGCGGCGGCGTCGATGACGAGGGTCGGGTCGGCGAGGCTGTGCACCTGGAGGACGGCGGCCGCGGCCTGCCGCTCGGGGCCGCCCTCGGCGTCCTCGGCGGTGTCGAAGAGCTCGGCGGCGGAGAGGTCGAGGCGGAGCGAGATCCGCACCCCGGCGTCCATGCCGGCGGCGGCCTCGGCGGCCCAGGCCCGGGCCCCCGGCAGGTGCTGCGGCGCCGCGGCGGCGAAAGGCGCGCCCACCGCGTGCACGGCGGCGGGGGTACGGGGCAGGGTGTCGGCGACCGCGTCCAGGAAGGCCCGCACCAGGGCCTCCGGGTCGGGCAGCCCGAGCGGGCCCGACCCGGCGACGGGCACCGCGTGCGCCTCGTACGGCATGGCGGCGGCGACGGCCCGCAGATGGGCGATGTCCTCGGCGTCGAGCGGACCGGCCCGCCAGGCGTCGAGGTCGTCGGCGGTGAGCCCGGGCAGCAGCCGGCCCCGGGCGACGAGGTGCAGGGCGTGCAGGGCGGCCGCGCCCCAGCGGGCGGCGGCGGGGTGGGCGGCGGGGCGGTGCCGGGCGGCGACCAGCAGGGGAAGCGCGGTGGCGACGGGCAGGGTGACGGCGGGCACCTCCCGGCCGCGGGCGCCGGTGCCGTGCCTGCGGACGACGGTGATCCGGGTGGACTCCGCCCCGGCGAGGCCGTCGGGCGCGGCCAGGGCCGTCCCGTCGGGTGCCCAGAGGGCGATCCGGCCGTCGCGGGGCAGCGCGGCCGGCAGGAAGACGGCGGCACGGGCCGTCCAGCGCTCCGTCACGTGCCGCCCTCCTCCCCCGGGGTCCACCGATCCGGCGCGGAGCTTCCACGTCGGTACCCCAGACCTTACGGGCGGGGTCTGACAACGGTCGCGGACGCGCGTCCCCCGACCGGCCCAACCCCGGATGACAGCGGCCCCCGGGGGCGGGAAAGTGGCGTCGACCAGGGCTTTCGCCCTCGGGGCTGCCGCCGACCGCCTCGCTAGCCCGACCGAAGGGGATCCGCCATGTCCGTTCGCCGGCGTCTCACGACCGCCACCGGGGCCGTGCTGCTCACGCTCACGGTCGCGGGCTGCTCGGGCCTCGGCCGCACCGCCGTCGGCCCCGTCACCTACGAGGCGCGCGGGGCGAAGGTCGTGCGGGTGATGAGCCCGCCGGTGCAGGGCTGCCACCGGCTCCCGCTCGGTGCGACGCGGGTCGAGAACGGCACCCTGGTGGACCTGATCCTCTACCGGACCCCGCACTGCCGGGGCGAGGACACGATCTACCTGCCCACCAACAGCACCGACTCGATCGCGCCGGGCACCCTGGCCTGGCACAGCTACACCATCGTGCACTGAGCCGCGGCGGCACCGCGCCGTTCCCTTCGCCCCCGGGCGGGTACATGCTGGAAGTGCCCGACAGGTGGGATCCGACGGGAGAAGGCGCCGTCATGCGTACCGGTAGCGAACCGGCCACCGCGCGCAGCGCACTGCGGCTGCGGTTCTGGCTGAGTGCCTGGGGAATGGTGTGGGCGGTCTTCGGCACGGTGGTCTTCGTACTGGTGGGCCGCCCCGGCTGGGCGGTGGCCTGCGGGGTGCTGTTCCTGGTGGTCGCGGTCGACATGTCGATGGTCCTGCGCCATCTGCGGCAGGGCCCGCACTGGCAGCCGGGCCGCGACATCCCCCCGTACGAGCCGGACCACGGCGACCGGGCCCCCCGGGGTCGCGGCACCCGGGACCCCGACGGCCGGGAGCCCTGAGCCCCCGCCGTGTCGCGGTCAGTCCTCGGTGCCGAAACCGGCGGCCCGTACGTACTCGGGCCGGGGGTCGAGCGCCGCGGCCAGGCGGAAGTGCCGGGTGGCCTGCGCGTCCTGCCCGGAGCGCTGGAGGGTGCGGGCGAGGGCGAAGTGCGCGAAGGCGTTGTCCGGCTCGCGCTCCAGCACCAGCTCGAACTCCAGCTGCGCGGGCCGCAGCTGGGCGGCGGCGAAGAAGGCCCGCGCCCGCAGCAGGCGGGCCGCGGTGTTCTCCGGGTGCTCGGCGATGACCGAGTCCAGCAGTTTCACGGCACCACGCGGATCCCGCGCGGCCAGCAGCTGCTCGGCGGCTCGGAAGTCGATGACGTGCGTCTCCGGATTTCTCTCGGCCATGAACTGCATCCTTCCCACGATCCGGTCCCGGAACACCGAACGGGGTGTGCCGGGGTTCAGGCGCGGTCGGCCGTCCGCCGCGTCAGCTCGTCCCAGACCTCGCGCACCTGGGGTTCCAGGGCGTCCAGCGGGCCGTCGTTGTCGATCACGAGGTCGGCGATCTCCAGCCGGTCCGCGCGGGTGGCCTGCGCGGCCATGCGGGCCTTAGCCTCCGCTTCGGCCATGCCCCGGAGCCGGACCAGCCGGTCGAGCTGGGTCTCGGGCGAGGCGTCGACGACGACCACGAGGTCGTAGAGGGACGCGAGGCCGTTCTCGGTCAGCAGGGGCACGTCGTGGATCACCACGTCCCCGGGGCCCGCGGCGCTCTCCAGCTCGGCCGACCGGGCGCCGACGAGCGGGTGGACGATCGCGTTCAGCGTGGCCAGCCGCTCCGGGTCGGCGAAGACGATGGAGCCCAGCTTCGGCCGGTCCAGGGTGCCGTCGCCGGTCAGGACGCCGTCCCCGAAGGCGGCCACGACCGCCGCGAGGCCCGGGGTGCCCGGTTCGACGACCTCGCGGGCGATCCGGTCCGCGTCGATCAGCACGGCCCCGTAGGAGACGAGCAGCCGCGACACCTCACTCTTGCCGGCGCCGATTCCGCCGGTCAGGCCCACCTTCAGCATGGGCGGCAGCTTAGGCCCTGGCTCCGCCGGGTCAGGCGTCGCCCTCCCGTTCGGCGAGGAAGCGCTCGAACTCGCGGCCCAGCTCGTCGGCCGAGGGCAGGTCGACGGGCTCGGCGACCAGGCTGCCGCGGGTCTCCGCGCCGGCCATCGCGTCGTACTGGTGCTCAAGGCCCTGGACCAGGGTGACCAGCTCCTCGTCACCCTCGCCGATCTGGCGGTCGATCTCCGTCTGGGTGCGGCGGGCCTCGGTGCGCAGCGCGTGGGCGACGCCGGGGAGGACCAGTCCGGTGGCGGCGGTGACGGCCTCCAGGGCGGTGAGCGCCGCGTCCGGGTAGGGGGACCGGGCGACGTAGTGCGGCACGTGGGCGGCCACGCCGAGGGTGTCGAAGCCGGCCTCGGTGAGGCGGAACTCGATGAGGGACTCGGCGCTGCCGGGCACCTGGGCCTCGTCGAAGGGGCTGCGGTGGCCGGGCATGAGGTCGGTGCGGTTGCCGTGCGGGGTGAGGCCGACGGGCCGGGTGTGCGGCACGCCCATGGGGATGCCGTGGAAGTTGACCGCGAGCCGTACGCCGAGCCGTTCGACGATCTGGCCGACGGCGGCGGCGAAGCGCTCCCACTCGACGTCCGGCTCGGGGCCGGTCAGCACGAGGAAGGGGGCGCCGGTGGCGTCCTGGACGAGCCGGACCTCCAGGGCGGGCGTCTCGTACTCGGTCCAGCGGTCGCGCCGGAAGGTCAGCAGCGGGCGGCGGGCCCGGTAGTCCACCAGTCGGTCGTGGTCGAAGCGGGCGACCACCTGGTTCGGCAGGGTGTCGAGCACGCGCTCGACGATCTGCTCGCCGGTCTCTCCCGCGTCGATGTAGCCGTCGAAGTGGTAGAGCATGACCAGCCCGGTCGACTCCTGTGCCAGGGCCAGGTCCACCACGGCCAGGCCCTTGGCGTCCCACTCGTACAAATCCTGGGGATCAAGCACGGTTACCGCTCCTCCTCGCGTCTCATGGAAGAACGTCCCGGGGCGCAAGGTCATTCCCGGCCGGGCTCCGGTCCTCGCCGGAGAACGCGACCGGGGCCCGCTCCCCCGGGAGGGAGCGGGCCCCGGTTGTGCTAGCGACTAGCGCTGCTCAGCGGTGAGCCTGTTCAGCTCTGGCCGCCGGCCAGCTTCTCGCGCAGGGCGGCGAGGGCCTCGTCCGACGCCAGGGCGCCGGCGTTGTCGTCCGACTCCGAGGAGTAGGAGCCACCCGAGATGCCCGCACCGGCGTTGCCGGCGGCCGGGGCGGCAGCGCCCTCGGCAGCGGCGGCCTCGTCGGCCTCGCGGGACTTGATGACCTGCGCCTGGTGCTGCTCGAAGCGAGCCTGCGCCTCGGCGTACTGGGCCTCCCACGCCTCGCGCTGGGTCTCGTAGCCCTCGAGCCAGTCGTTGGTCTCGGGGTCGAAGCCCTCGGGGTAGATGTAGTTGCCCTGGTCGTCGTAGGACGCGGCCATGCCGTACAGGGTCGGGTCGAACTCGACCGACGCCGGGTCGGCACCGAAGGACTCGTTGGCCTGCTTCAGGGACAGCGAGATCCGGCGACGCTCGAGGTCGATGTCGATGACCTTGACGAAGATCTCGTCGTTGACCTGGACGACCTGCTCCGGGATCTCCACGTGGCGCTCGGCCAGCTCGGAGATGTGGACCAGACCCTCGATGCCCTCGTCGACGCGGACGAACGCACCGAACGGAACCAGCTTGGTGACCTTGCCGGGGACGACCTGGCCGATCTGGTGGGTGCGGGCGAACTGCTGCCACGGGTCCTCCTGCGTCGCCTTCAGCGACAGGGAGACACGCTCGCGGTCCATGTCCACGTCGAGAACCTCGACGGTGACCTCCTGGCCGACCTCGACAACCTCGGACGGGTGGTCGATGTGCTTCCAGGACAGCTCGGAGACGTGCACGAGGCCGTCGACGCCACCCAGGTCCACGAAGGCACCGAAGTTGACGATCGAGGACACGACGCCGGAGCGGACCTGACCCTTCTGGAGGGTCGTGAGGAAGGTCTGGCGGACCTCGGACTGGGTCTGCTCGAGCCAGGCGCGGCGGGACAGGACCACGTTGTTGCGGTTCTTGTCCAGCTCGATGATCTTCGCCTCGAGCTCCTTGCCCACGTAGGGCTGGAGGTCGCGGACGCGACGCATCTCGACCAGGGAGGCCGGGAGGAAGCCGCGGAGGCCGATGTCGAGGATGAGACCACCCTTGACGACCTCGATGACGGTACCGGTGACGATGCCGTCCTCTTCCTTGATCTTCTCGATGGTGCCCCAGGCGCGCTCGTACTGGGCGCGCTTCTTCGAGAGGATCAGGCGGCCTTCCTTGTCCTCCTTCTGGAGAACCAGGGCCTCGATCTCGTCGCCGACCTTGACGACCTCGTTGGGGTCGACATCGTGCTTGATCGAGAGCTCGCGGCTCGGGATGACACCTTCGGTCTTGTAACCGATGTCGAGCAGGACCTCGTCCCGGTCGACCTTCACGATGACGCCGTCGACGATGTCGCCGTCGTTGAAGTACTTGATCGTCTCGTCGATCGCGGCGAGGAAGGCTTCCTCGTTACCGATGTCGTTGACCGCAACCTGCGGGGTGGTGCTGGTGGCGGTGGTCTCGGTGCTGCTCGTCATGTGGGAAAGGGCTCCGGTTACGGACAGAAAGTCGTAGGTACTGCTACGCCGAGAGCCCGTATCGCACTGAAGAAGCCAGACAGCCGATGAAGCGCCTTCCGGAGAACGGAGGCGCCTCGTGAACCGAGGGGACTGCAACAGGTGCGAGCGCGGCCTGCTCCGTCTGAGGCGCGCAGGCCCGCAGCGCAACCTTTAGCATACGGGGACGGCCGGACAGGGTCAATGCGCGAAGCGCGCACCCGGGGCAGAACCGCATGAACCCGGCACAACTCGTGTCCGCCCGCAGGCCATCGGCGGGCCTCCGCCGTTCCACGGCACTGAGCGCAAACTACATCGACGGGCGAGATGAACCAAGAGTACGAACAGGACGACCGCTTCGAGACGGACGAGGACGAGGCGGAGGCGACCCGGCGTGACGCGGGCGACGCGGAGAGCAGCCGGGCCAGCCGCGGCTGGTGGGACCGGAACGCCGACGAGTACCAGAACGACCACGGCGCCTTCCTCGGCGACGACCGGTTCGTGTGGGGTCCGGAGGGCCTGGACGAGGCCGAGGCCGGGCTGCTCGGGCCGGCGGAGGAACTGAAGGGGCTCGACGTCCTGGAGATCGGGGCGGGCGCCGCGCAGTGCTCGCGCTGGCTGGCGGCGCGGGGCGCCCGGCCGGTGGCGCTCGACCTGTCGCACCGGCAGCTCCAGCACGCCCTGCGGATCGGCGGGGAGGTGCCGCTGGTCGAGGCGGACGCGGGGGCGCTGCCGTTCCGCGACGGCTCCTTCGACCTGGCGTGCTCGGCCTACGGCGCGGTGCCGTTCGTGGCCGATCCGGTGCGGGTCTTCCGCGAGGTGCGCCGGGTGCTGCGGCCCGGCGGACGCTGGGTGTTCTCGGTGACGCACCCGATCCGCTGGGCGTTCCCGGACGAGCCCGGGCCGGAGGGCCTGTCGGTCTCCGCCTCCTATTTCGACCGCACGCCGTACGTCGAGCAGGACGCGGCGGGGCGGGCGGTGTACGTGGAGCACCACCGCACACTGGGCGACCGGGTGCGGGACGTGGTGGCGGGCGGCTTCCGACTGCTGGACCTGGTCGAGCCCGAGTGGCCGGCGTGGAACGGCCAGGAGTGGGGCGGCTGGTCCCCGCTGCGGGGCAACCTGATCCCGGGCACGGCGATCTTCGTGTGCGAGCGCGAGGACTGACCCGTCACGGTCGATCGGTCGGACAGTCGTACTTATGGGCGGGCCTGTGGATAACCGGGCCCGCCTTTTTTCTTTCGCGTACGAGACTGAGTGCGTGATCCGAAACGACGTACTCGATCTGCTTCCCGTCCGGCATGCCGTTCCCGAGCTGCTGGCCGCGCTCGACGGGCGCGGCACGGCGGTGCTGCACGCGCCGCCCGGCACCGGCAAGACCACGCTCGTGCCGCTGGCCCTCGCGGGTCTCATAGGGGACGGGCCGGAGCGGCGGGTGCTGGTGGCGGAGCCGCGTCGGATGGCGGTGCGGGCGGCGGCCGGGCGGATGGCGTGGCTGCTGGGCGAGGAGGTCGGGCGGACGGTCGGCTTCGCGGTGCGCGGGGAGCGGCGGGCCGGTCCCTCGACGCGGGTCGAGGTGGTGACGACGGGCCTCCTCCTCCAGCGGCTCCAGCGGGACCCGGAGCTGGCGGGGGTGGACGTGGTGCTGCTCGACGAGTGTCACGAGCGACACCTGGACGCCGACACGGCCCTGGCGTTCCTGGTGGACGTGCGGGCCGCGCTGCGGCCGGAGCTGGGGGTCGTCGCGGCCTCGGCGACCAGCGACGCGGAGGCGTGGGCGCGGCTGCTGACCGTGCAGGAGGGCGGCGGGCCGGCGCCGGTGGTGCGCAGCGAGGGCGAGGGGCACGGTTTCGCGGTGGTCCACGTGCCGCCGCCGTCGGGGATCCGGCCGGCGCACGGCACCTGGGTGGATCCGGCGCTGCTGCGGCACGTGGCGGCGACGGTCCGGGAGGCGCTGGCGCGGCACGAGGGCGACGTCCTGTGCTTCCTGCCCGGCACCGGGGAGATCGCGCGGACGGCGGGGCTCCTGGCCGGGGTGGACGCCGAGGTGCTCCAGCTGCACGGGCGGGCTCCGGCGGCGGTGCAGGACGCGGTGCTGCGGGGTGCGGGGCCGGACGGACGGCGGCGGGTGGTGCTGTCGACGTCGGTGGCGGAGTCGAGCCTCACGGTGCCGGGGGTGCGGGTGGTGGTGGACGCGGGGCTGGCCCGGGAGCCGCGGATGGACCACGCCCGGGGGCTGGGCTCGCTGGCGACGGTGCCGGTGTCGGCCGCGGCGGCGACGCAGCGGGCGGGGCGCTCGGGGCGTGAGGCGCCGGGGACGGTGTACCGGTGCTGGGCGGAGGCGGAGGAGAGCGGGCGGGCGCGGTTCCCGGCGCCGGAGATCCGGATCGCGGACCTGGCCGGCTTCGCGCTGCGGGCCGCCTGCTGGGGCGATCCGACGGCGGAGGGGCTGGCGCTGCTCGACGCGCCGCCGGCCGGGGCGCTGTCGGCGGCCCGCGCGGTGCTGGCGGCGATCGGGGCGGTGGACGGGTCCGGGAAGGCGACCGGGCGCGGGGTGCGGATGGCTCGGCTCGGGGTGCATCCGCGGCTGGGGCGGGCGCTGCTCGACGGGGCTGCGGAGGTGGGCGCGCGGCGGGCGGCCGAGGTGGTGGCACTGCTGAGCGAGGAGCCGCCCCGGGAGTACGGGGACGATCTGGCGGTGGCCTGGCGGGAGGCCCGCCGGGGCGGGGACGCGTACGGGGCGCGGTGGAAGGCGGAGGTGCGGCGGCTGGAGCGGGCGGCCGCCTCGGACGGGGAGGACGACGGTGCGGGCCGCGGGTCGGGGGGCCGGGCCGGGGACGACGCGGTGGCGGGGGTGGTGACGGCGCTGGCGTTCCCGGAGCGGGTGGCGCGGGCGCGGGAGCAGGGCGGGCACCTGATGGTGTCCGGTGGCGGGGCGCGGCTCGCGGAGGGTTCGGGGCTGCGGTCGGCGCCGTGGCTGGCGGTGGCGGTGGCGGACCGGACGGCCCGGGACGCCACGGCGCGGGTGCGGCTGGCGGCGGTGGTGGACGAGGCCGTGGCGCGGAAGGCGGCGGGGCACCTGTTCCGGGCGGGTGAGGAGGTGCGCTGGGAGGACGGCGACGTGGTCGCGCGGTCCGTGGAGCGGCTGGGGGCGGTGGAGCTGACCGTCCGCCCGCTGGGTGCGGGGGCCGAGCCGGCGCTGGTGCGGGAGGCGCTGCTCGACGGGCTGCGGAGAGAGGGGACGGGGCTGCTGCGGTGGGGGCGGGAGGCGGTGGAGCTGCGGGAGCGGCTGGCGTTCCTGCACGGGGCGGTCGGCGGGGCCTGGCCGGACGTGACGGAGGAGGCTCTGGTGGAGCGGGCCGGGGAGTGGCTGGAGCCGGAGCTGTCGCGGGCGGCGCGGCGGGCGGACCTGGGGCGGATCGACGCCGGGGAGGCGCTGCGGCGGCTGCTGCCGTGGGCCACGGGTGAGGCGGGGCGGCTGGACGAGCTGGCGCCGGAGCGGATCGAGGTGCCGAGCGGATCGCGGATCCGGGTGGCGTACGGCGAGGGGCGGCCGGTGCTGGCGGTGAAGCTCCAGGAGATGTTCGGTCTCGCCGAGACGCCGCGGGTGGCGGGGGTGCCGGTGCTGGTGCACCTGCTCTCCCCCGCCGGGCGGCCGGCGGCGGTGACCGCCGACCTGGCGTCGTTCTGGCGGGACGGCTACCGGGCGGTGCGGGCGGAGCTGCGGGGGCGGTACCCGAAGCACCCGTGGCCGGAGGACCCCTCGGGCGCGGCGCCGACCCGGCACACGAGCGCGCGGCTCAGACGGGAGGGGTGACCGGCTCGGGGACGGCCTTCGGGGCGGCGGCGGGGGCGGGGCGGCGGGAGCGGTGCTCCAGCCAGAGCGCGAGGGCGAGCAGGAGCAGGGCGAGGAGGGTGAAGGTCCAGGGCAGCCGGGAGACGAGGAGGAGGACGGTGGTGCGGTTGGCGGAGACCAGCTCGACGGTGTCGGCGACGTAGTCCTCGCGCATCTTCACGTGGCCGGAGAAGACGGTGAGGGTGTCGGTGCCCATCAGGGCCTTGGCGCCGCGGAGCTCCTCCTTGTGGATCTCCTCGCCGTTGACGGGGGCTCCGGTGACGGGCTCGACCCAGAACATCCGCTTCGTGGTGTACCAGCGGGTGAGGCCGGTGCTGGCGATGACCTCGGGGGTGATGCCCTCGACGGGCATGGCCTTGGGCATGGGGACCTGGGTCCAGGGGATGGTCTGCTCGTAGTAGTAGACCTCCAGGCCGCGGAAGGTGCGGGTGCCCGCGTAGTGGATGGGGGCCGAGGTGCGGGTCTGGGCGTCGAAGTAGAGGTAGTCGCGCTTCTCGGTGAGGAAGGGCCATTTGAACTCGATGCCCTCGCGCTTGACCGGGTCGCCGTCGACCATCTCTCCGGGCACGTTCACGGGGTCCTGGGTGTGGGCGTCGAAGACGTACCGCTCGGGGATCTTGGACACCATCTTGCCGTCGGGTCCCATGACGTAGGAGAGGCCGTCCCAGACGACGACGTCGCGGTCGGTGCCGGCCTCGATCCGCTTCGACTCCTCCACGTTGCCCTTGAGGGTCTGGACGATGGTGATCTTCTCGACCTCGCGGGACTTGAGGGTGCCGTAGTCGAGGAGGGTCGCGGGGCGGGCCTCCAGGACCACCTCCTGGTACTGGTTCGGCGGGATCTTGGCCAGCCGGGGGAAGGCGTACCAGCGCAGGGTGGGGGCCATGGCGGCGAAGAAGACGGCGAAGGAGAGGAGGACGAGGCTGGCTCGGCGGCGCACGGGGGGGCTCCCTACTTCTTGGGGCCGGGGTCGGCGGTGAGCAGGGGTCTGGGCGAGGTGGGGCCGTCGGGCGGCAGATCGACCAGGGAGACGAGCAGGACGAAGAGCAGGACGGGCACAAGTCCGATCGCGGCGGCGACGAGGGCGCGCATGGTCGGCCTCCCGGCAGGTGATCTGATGGGTCGTCAGGGCGGGGGCACCGTAGCAACGCGGCGGTGAGATGAGAACAGCTCGTGGCGGGGCGAACCGAAACGCGCGCCGCCCCCGGCGTCCCGGGAGGGACGGCGGGGGCGGCGCGGAGGAAGGAGGTGCGGGTCAGGCGGTGGGCGACGTGCTCGCGGACGGCGAGGCCGAGGCGGAGCCGGACGGGGACGCCGGGGCCGACGGGGACTCGGACGCGGTCGGCGCCGGGTCGGTGGTCGGGTCCGGGGAGGCGGGCGGCGTGGTGGCCGGCTCGGTGACGGTGAGCGTCAGCTTGGCGGTGCCGCCGCCGGGCGCGGTGAGCAGCAGGACGTAGGAGCCCGCCTTCTCGCCCGCGACGAGGCCCTTGATCGACAGACGGCCGTTCGCGTCGGTCTTCAGGACCTTGGTGCGGATCGAGTTGCCCGCCGCGTCCTTGCCGAAGGACGGGCCGTCGGCGCTCTGCTGGGCGGAGTCCGCCGAGTCGGTGACGACCGCGGTGACGGTCACGCCGGGGGCGAGCGCGCCGTCGAGGCGGCCCTCCACGGTGACCTCGGCGTAGTCGCCGCCGGTGGTGGCGGTCAGGGCGGCGTCGCCGACCCGGGCGAGGGCGTCGGCCTTGCGGACCTCGACGGTGGCCTTCAGTTCGGCGGTCAGGGAGCGGCCGGGGACGGAGGCGCGGATCGTGAAGGGTTCGGCCTTCTCGCCGGCGCGCAGGGCGGGGGCCTTGGCGACGCCCCGGGCGTCCGAGGTGACGGTGACCGTGGTGGCGCCGGCGGGGAAGCGGGCGTCGGTGGTGGCCGGGAGCTCGAAGCGGACGCTGACGCCGGCGACCGGGCGGCCGGCGGCGTCCACGGCGGTGACGGTCGCGGCCTGCGCGAAGGTGCTCTCGGTGACCGCGGTCAGTGCCGCCGTGCCGGGCTTGAGGCGGGCGACCCGGAGGGTCGGCGGGATCTCGACGGGCGTGCCGACGGGCGGCCGGGTCGGCTCGGTGGTCGGCGGCTTCGTCGGCTCGGTCGGCTTCGGCGGCGTGGTCGGGGCCGGGTTCGTGGGCTTCGGCGAAGGCCGGTCCGGCGTCGGGGTGGTGCTCGGCGACGGAGAGGTGGGCGCCGTCGGGCGCAGCGGCCGGTCGGGGCCGAACCGGTCGCTGCGGTCGACCGGCAGCTGGCCCGTGCCGTCGGGGACGGTGTGGGTGCCGCGGCCGTAGTACTCGAACCAGGTGAGGACGGTGGTGAGGTACTCGGTGGAGCGGTTGTAGCTGAGGATCGCCCGGTCGAGGTCGGCCTTGATCGCCAGGTTCCGGCCGCCGGCGCACAGGTACATGCCCGCGGCCTGGGCGGCGTCGTAGATGTTGTTGGGGTCCTTCTTCCCGTCGCCGTTGGCGTCCTGGCCCCAGACGGCCCAGGTGGACGGGATGAACTGCATGGGGCCGACGGCGCGGTCGTGGGTGGTGTCGCCGTCGAAGGCACCGCGGTCGGTGTCCTGGATGAGGGCGAAGCCGTTGCCGTCGAGGGCCGGGCCGAGGATCGGGGAGAGGGTGGTGCCGTTGCCGTCGACACGGCCGCCGCGGGCCTGCCCGGACTCGACCTTGCCTATGCCGGCGAGGAGTTGCCACGGCAGGTTGCAGGAGGGGTCGGAGGCGCGGACCGACGCCTCGGCGCGCCGGTAGGCGGCGAGGACGGTCGCGGGTATGCCGGCCTCGGCGGGGCCGGTGACGATCGGCACCGTGGGCGCGGTGGGTGCCACCCCGGGGCGGTTCGGGGTGTTCAGCGGCGGCAGGTCGGTGTAGTACGGCGAGTCGCCGGTCGCCGATCCGCCGTCCCCGCCACCGGGCGGGGTGGTGGCGTCGCCGGCGCCGATGGCGCTGTCGCCGCTGAGGTTGTCGGTCGGCGGCGGGAGCGCCCCCGGGCCCTGCGAGGCGGCCAGCGCCGCGACCGCGGCGGCCACGATCGCGCCGCTCGTGGCTCCCCTGCGCAGACGGCGGCCGAATTGCGCTGCCATACCGGTGCTCCCTCCCCATTCGACTGCGGCCGCACGCTCCCCGCGCGTGGCCTCAGGCGACCCTATGCGATGTCCGTATCACAGGACACCACGAGCTGACCGTGTTTCACGCTTTCGTCACCCCTTGGCCTCCCGGCGGCCGGACACGGAGGTCCGCACTCCGGACCCGGGAGCGTTCCCGGGAACCGTCCCGGCGGTGCGGTACCTCTTGCACTCGGGCCGATCATCCGTACGACCGGGAGGTTCCTTCCGTGCCCTTCACCCTGAGTCACGCCGCCGCGGTCCTGCCGGGGCTGCGGTGGGACGGCACCGCGCGCGGCCCGCTCGTCGCCTCGGCCCTCGTCGCCGGCAGCTTCTCCCCCGACCTCACCTACTTCGCGGCGACGGCGGTGCCCGGGGCGATGGAGTTCGGGGAGGTGACCCACTCCCCCGTCGGGCTCGTCACCGTCGACGTGCTCATCACCGCCGTCCTGGTGGGGTCGTGGCTGACGGTGCGCGAGCCGCTGGTCGGGCTGCTGCCCGGGCGGTGGCGCGGCCGGGTGTACGGGGTGGTGCGCGGCCGCCCGTGGCGGGAGCGGCGGCCGGCCGGGCTCGTGGCGTGGTTCGTCGTCTCCGCGGTGATCGGCGCGACCACCCACGTCGTCTGGGACGCCTTCACGCACCTGGACCGGTGGGGGACGCGGGCCGTGCCGTTCCTGGCGGAGGTGGTGGGCGGCTTCCCGGTCTACCTGTACGCGCAGTACGGCGGTTCGGCGCTGGCCCTCGGGCTGCTCGGCTGGTTCGCGGCCCGGGCCCTGCGGTCGGTGCCGGCCGGGTCCGGGACGCCGGGCTCGGTGCGGGTGCCGGGGCGGCGGGAGCGGCGGGCGCCGGCGGCGCTGATCGGGGCGTGCGTGGTGGCGGGGGTCGCGCACCGGGTGCTGCGCTGGGCGGCGTACTGGGGCTGGGACCGGATCGAGACCCCGCTCGACATCATCCCGACCGCCTGTTTCGGGGCGGGCGCGGGGCTCGTCGTGGGGCTGCTGCTGTACGGGACGGCCGCGCGGCTGCGAGAGCGGGAAGGGGGCCGGGGGCGGAGCCGGTCCCTGGAGCCGGTCCCCGCTCCGGAGGCGGCGGAGGAGGGGGCGGACGGCCGTGCGGCGCGCTCCCGTCCGGGCGTTCGCTGATCTCCGCCGCCGGGGTCCGGCCTCGGGCGGGGGCGCTCCGGAGAGACGGCGGTGGACGGCGAGGTCGACGCCCTCCAGGGTGTCGCCCCCGTAGCCCATGGAGGTGTTGTCGTGGCTGAGCAGCGCCATCCGGAAGTCGGTGGCCACGGCGGCGGAGCCCGTACCGCGGACGATGCCGACGCTGTGCCCGCGGCGGCCGTGGGTGGCGCGGGGCAGCCGGCCGTTCTCGAGGCGGACCCCCACCGTGCGGGGCGCGCCGGCGGTGACGCCCCACGCCTGGCTCGCGACGACCCGGCCCATCAGGGCGAGGGCCCGGGGGCGGCGGGAGACGGCGGCGAGCAGGGCGAGCCGGCCTCGCGCAGCACGCGGTCGAGGCGGTCGCGGGAGAGGCCCTGCCAGAGCGCGGCGGCGGAGCCGTAGAGGCGGCTGTCGTCCAGCTCGCAGCGCAGGCCCCGAACGGGGTGGCGGACGGCGACGGCGACCGTGCTCTCCCGTCCGTCGAGCGCGGCGGCGAGGTCCCGGGAGAGGGCGGCGGCGAGAGAGGGCTCCCGGGGCGAGGCGCAGGGGGCGGGCGCCCGTCGGGTCTCGGCGGGCTGGACGGTGGGCGCGCCGAGCAGGACGTCGAGCAGCACCCGGACGCGCGGCCGGGAGCGGCGGGTCGTGATCACGCCCCCGGTCCCGGGAGCGCTCCCGCCGCGCAGCCCCCGGGAGTGCGCCACTTGGCGCACACGCCGGTGGCCGCACCCCCGGGCGGGGGTGCGGCCACCGGTGGGCGGTGCCGGGTCAGTGCGCGGCCGAGTCCCAGTCCGGGCCGACGCCGACGGAGACGTCGAGCGGGGCGCGGAGGTCGGCGGCGGCCGACATCTGCGCGCGGACCAGGGCCTCGACCCGCTCGCGCTCGCCGGGGGCGATCTCCAGGACGATTTCGTCGTGGACCTGGAGGAGCATCCGGGAGGCGAGGCCGGCCTCGGTGAGGGCCTGGTCGACGTTGAGCATCGCGACCTTGACGATGTCGGCGGCGGTGCCCTGGATCGGGGCGTTGAGCGCCATCCGCTCGGCGGCCTCGCGGCGCTGGCGGTTGTCGCTGTTGAGGTCCGGCAGGTAGCGGCGGCGGCCGAGCATGGTCTCGGTGTAGCCGGTGGCGCG
Organism: Streptomyces hydrogenans; assembly: GCF_014656075.1. Classification (GTDB taxonomy): domain Bacteria; phylum Actinomycetota; class Actinomycetes; order Streptomycetales; family Streptomycetaceae; genus Streptomyces; species Streptomyces hydrogenans. The sequence goes on along the minus strand of NZ_BNBS01000014.1, from coordinate 62,537 downwards.
GGCCTCGTCGACGACCCGGCGCAGGTAGTCCCGCACCCCGCCGAAGCGCTCGAAGTAGGTGTCCATCAGGCCGCGGGCCTCGCCCGGGTCGATGTTCAGCTGCTGGGAGAGGCCGAAGGCGGAGAGGCCGTAGGCGAGGCCGTACGACATGGCCTTGATCTTGCGGCGCATCTCGGCGTCGACGGCGGACCGCTCGACGCCGAAGACCTGGGAGGCGACGGTGGTGTGCAGGTCCTCGCCGGAGGTGAACGCCTCGATGAGGCCCGCGTCCTCGGAGAGGTGGGCCATGACCCGCAGCTCGATCTGGCTGTAGTCGGCGGTCATGAGGGACTCGAAGCCCTCGCCGACGACGAAGCCGTGCCGGATGGCGCGGCCCTCGTCCGTCCGCACCGGCACGTTCTGCAGGTTGGGGTCGGTGGAGGAGAGGCGGCCGGTGGCGGCGACGGTCTGGCTGAAGGTGGTGTGGATCCGGCCGTCGGCGGCGACGGTCTTGATCAGGCCCTCGACGGTGGAGCGCAGCCGGGCCTGCTCGCGGTGGCGGAGCATGATCACCGGGAGCTCGTGCTCGGTCTGGCCGGCCAGCCAGGCGAGCGCGTCGGCGTCCGTCGTGTAGCCGGTCTTGGTCTTCTTGGTCTTCGGGAGGTTCAGCTCGCCGAAGAAGACCTCCTGGAGCTGCTTGGGCGAGCCGAGGTTGAACTCGTGGCCGACGGAGGCGTGGGCCTCCTTGACGGCCTGCTGCACCGCCCCGGCGAACTGCTGCTCCATCGCCTCCAGGTGGTCGCGGTCGGCGGCGATGCCGTGCCGCTCCAGGCGGGCCAGGAGGACGGAGGTGGGCAGCTCCACGTCGTACAGCAGGCCGCGGGCGCCGACCTCGTCGAGCTTGGACTCGAAGGCGGCCCCGAGGTCGAGGACGGCGCGGGCCTGGGTCATCAGGGCCTCGGCCTCGGCGTGGTCCTCGGCGCCGAAGGCGAGCTGGCCCTCGGTGGCGGCGGCGGGCGCCAGCTCGCGGCCGAGGTACTCCAGGGAGAGCGCGTCCAGGGCGAAGGAGCGGCGGCCGGGCTTGACCAGGTAGGCGGCGAGCGCGGTGTCCATGGCGACGCCGGCGACGCTCCAGCCGTGCTCGGGGAAGACCCGCATCGCGCCCTTGGCGTTGTGCAGGACCTTGGGGCGCTCCGGGTCGGCGATCCAGGCGGCCCACGCCTGCTCGTCGGCCGCGTCCAGCTCGCTGGGGTCGAACCAGGCGGCCTCGCCGCCGGGGCTGGCCAGGGCGATCTCGGAGACGCTGCCGGTGCCGAGGCCCCAGCTGTCGACGGTGGCGACGCCGAGGGTCCCGGTGCCGTGCTCGGCCAGCCAGGGGGCGAGCTCGCCGGCGCCGAGGACGGTGAAGTCGAGCTCGACGCCGGGGGCGGGGGCCGGCTCGGCCTCCTCGGCGGAGCCGGGGTCGACGGCGAGGAGCCGCTCGCGCAGCGAGGGGTTGCGGATCTCCAGGGTGTCGAGGAGCAGGGCGACGGCCTTGCGGTCGTACGGCTCGCGGGCCAGGTCGGCGACGGTCCTCGGCAGCTCGACGTCCCGGACCATCTCGGTGAGGACGCGGTTGAGCTTGACGGACTCCAGGTGGTCCCGGAAGTTCTGCCCGGCCTTGCCCTTGACCTCGTCGGCGCGCTCGACCAGCTCGGCGAAGGAGCCGAACTGGTTGATCCACTTGGCGGCGGTCTTCTCGCCGACGCCGGGGATCCCCGGGAGGTTGTCGGACGGGTCGCCGCGCAGGGCGGCGAAGTCGGGGTACTGGTTGGGCGTGAGGCCGTACTTCTCCTGGACCTTCTCCGGGGTGAAGCGGGTCAGCTCGGAGACGCCCTTGGTGGGGTAGAGCACCGTGGTGTGCTCGGACACCAGCTGGAAGGAGTCCCGGTCGCCGGTGACGATGAGGACCTCGAAGCCCGCGGCCTCGGCCTGGGTGGCCAGGGTGGCGATGATGTCGTCGGCCTCGAAGCCGTCGACGGCGAACCGCGGCGCGTGCATGGCGTCGAGGAGCTCGCCGATCAGCTCGACCTGGCCCTTGAACTCGTCGGGGGTCTTGGAACGGTTCGCCTTGTACTCGGGGAACTCCTGCGAGCGCCAGGTCTTGCGGGACACGTCGAAGGCGACGGCGAAGTGCGTGGGCGCCTCGTCGCGCAGGGTGTTCGCCAGCATCGACGCGAAGCCGTAGATCGCGTTCGTCGGCTGCCCGGTCACGGTGGTGAAGTTCTCCGCGGGCAGTGCGAAGAACGCCCGGTACGCGAGCGAGTGCCCGTCCATGAGGAGCAGGCGGGGGCGGGTGTCTGCGGGGTTCTTCGATGCTGTCTCGGCCACGGGACGATCCTGCCACGGACCGCCGACAATCCCCTCCACACCGGCCGGGGTGCCGGGCCGTCGGGGGTGCGTGACAGGATCGGAGACGTACGCCACAGGTCGATCGCTCAAGGGAGAGCGCGATGGTCAGCAAGCCGCCGGCAGGCGACCCGGTCCAGGACGCGCCGCAGGTCACGCCGCCGCAGCACGCCGCCGCCGGACTGCCCGCGATCGGGCACACCCTGCGGATCGCCCGGGAGCAGATGGGGACCGTGCGCACCGCGCGGACGCTGCTCAAGGTCAACCAGAAGGACGGCTTCGACTGTCCCGGCTGCGCCTGGCCGGAGGGCGACAAGCGGCACCTCGCGGAGTTCTGCGAGAACGGCGCGAAGGCGGTCGCCGAGGAGGCGACGCTGCGGCGGGTGACGCCGGAGTTCTTCGCCGCGCACCCGGTGGCGGAGCTGGCGGAGCGGAGCGGGTACTGGCTGGGGCAGCAGGGCCGGATCACCGAGCCCGTGTACCTGCCGGAGGGCGCGGACCGCTACGAGCCGGTGACCTGGGAGCGGGCCTTCGCGATCCTCGCGGAGGAGCTGACCGCGCTGGACTCCCCCGACGAGGCGCTCTTCTACACCTCGGGCCGGACCAGCAACGAGGCCGCGTTCCTGCTCCAGCTCTTCGCGCGCGAGTTCGGCACCAACAACCTGCCGGACTGCTCGAACATGTGCCACGAGTCCTCGGGCTCGGCGCTGACCGAGACGATCGGCATCGGCAAGGGCAGCGTCTCCCTGGAGGACCTGCACCGGGCGGACCTGATCATCGTGGCGGGGCAGAACCCGGGCACGAACCATCCGCGGATGCTGTCGGCGCTGGAGAGGGCGAAGGCGGCCGGGGCGCGGATCATCTCGGTGAACCCGCTGCCGGAGGCGGGTCTGGAACGGTTCAAGAACCCGCAGACCCCGCGGGGCATGCTCCGGGGCGCGGCGCTCACCGACCTCTTCCTCCAGATCCGGATCGGCGGCGACCAGGCCCTCTTCCGGCTGCTGAACAAGCTGGTCCTCGACGCGCCGGGGGCGGTCGACGAGGAGTTCGTGCGGGAGCACACCCACGGTTTCGAGGAGTTCCGGGCGGCGGCCGCCGAGGCCGACTGGGAGGAGACCCTCGCGGCGACCGGGCTCTCCCGGGCGGAGATCGAGCGGGCCCTGGAGATGGTGCTGGCCTCGGAGCGGACGATCGTCTGCTGGGCGATGGGCCTGACCCAGCACAAGCACTCGGTGCCGACCATCCGCGAGGTGGTCAACCTGCTGCTGCTGCGGGGGAACATCGGGCGGCCGGGTGCGGGCGTCTGCCCGGTGCGCGGGCATTCGAACGTGCAGGGCGACCGGACGATGGGCATCTTCGAGCGCCCGGCCCCGGCCTTCCTGGACGCGCTGGACAAGGAGTTCGGGATCGTCTCGCCGCGCCACCACGGCTTCGACGTGGTGCGCTCCATCCAGGCGCTGCGGGACGGCGAGGCGAAGGTCTTCTTCGCGATGGGCGGGAACTTCGTCGGGGCGACCCCGGACACCGAGGTCACCGAGGCGGCGATGCGCAGGGCGCGGCTGACCGTGCACGTGTCGACGAAGCTGAACCGCTCGCACGCGGTGACGGGCACCCGGGCGCTGATCCTGCCGACGCTGGGCCGCACGGACAAGGACGTGCAGCGGAGCGGACGGCAGTTCGTGACGGTCGAGGACTCGATGGGCCAGGTGCACGCCTCGCGGGGCAACCTGCCGCCGGCGAGCCCGCACCTGCTGTCGGAGCCGGCGATCGTGGCCCGGATGGCGCGGGCGGTGCTGGGCGCCGGGTCGGCCACGCCGTGGGAGGACTTCGAGGCGGACTACGCGGCGGTGCGGGACCGGATCGCCCGTGTGGTGCCCGGCTTCGAGGACTTCAACGCGCGGCTGGCGGCGGACCCGGCGGGCTTCGCGCTGCCGCACGCGCCGCGGGACGAGCGCCGCTTCCCGACGAAGACCGGGAAGGCCAACTTCACGGCGGCGCCGGTGGAGTACCCGCGGGTGCCAAAGGGGCGGCTGCTCCTCCAGACGCTGCGCTCGCACGACCAGTACAACACCACGATCTACGGTCTGGACGACCGCTACCGGGGCATCCGGGGCGGCCGCCGGGTGGTCATGGTGCACCCGGAGGACGCGGCGGAGCTGGGGCTCGCCGACGGGTCCTACGCGGACCTGGTGAGCGAGTGGACGGACGGCAGCGAGCGGCGGGCGCCCGGTTTCCGGGTGGTGCACTACCCGACGGCCCGGGGCTGCGCGGCGGCCTACTACCCGGAGACGAACGTGCTGGTCCCGCTGGAGTCGACGGCCGACATCAGCAACACCCCCGCGAGCAAGTCCGTCGTCGTGCGTCTGGAAGAATCGCCGCAGCCGTCCGCCTAAGCGCTTGCTCAGCAAGCCGGGCGGCGGGACGATCAACCGTACGAAGACGAACGGAGCCGGGCCATGGGTGAGCAGCAGCACGTGAAGTTCCCGCAGGAGGTCATCGACGAGTACGCCGCGCTCGGCGTGGATCTGCCGGCCCTCTTCTCGGCCGGCCACCTGGGGAACCGGATGGGCGTCCAGATCCTGGAGGCGTCGGCCGAGCGGGTCGTCGGCACCATGCCGGTGGAGGGCAACACCCAGCCGTACGGGCTGCTGCACGGCGGCGCCTCGGCGGTGCTGGCGGAGACCCTGGGCTCGGTGGGCTCGATGCTGCACGGCGGCTCCTCGAAGATCGCCGTGGGCGTGGACCTGAACTGCACCCATCACCGGGGGGCGCGCAGCGGTCTGGTGACCGGCGTGGCGACCCCGGTGCACCGGGGCCGGTCCACGGCGACGTACGAGATCGTCATCAGCGACGAGGAGGGGCGCCGGGTCTGCTCGGCACGGCTGACCTGCATGCTGCGGGAGGTCGGCCCCCTCGCGGCGGTGGAGATGCCGGAGGCGGGGCGGATCGACGGCGCCTGATCCGGGGGGCGTTCGGCCGTTCTCCCGAAGGGGGCGGTACGCGGTGGCGTACCGCCCCCTTCGGCGTTTTCCGGGCCGGGGCCGACGGCCGCCCGCGGTGTCCGTCGTGACCGTGGTCACCGTGCGCGCCCCAACTGCCGCCCCCGTATGTCGTTTTCACGCCAGCCCCTCCCAACTCCCGGGCCTCGGAGGTACGTTCGAAAGTGGTGGATTCCAGCCGTCCGCGAGAGCCCCTCCGAGGGTCCCCTGCGGGCGGAATTCGTCACGCTCCGTAATGGACGCCCGGGGGTGCCGGCCGGGGGCCGAGGCTTGACATCCGTCCGCTCAGTTCGGGCGCCCTGTCCGATATCCGGAGAGTGCTCAAAGTTCCCCGTCAGTACCAAGATTCCCTCAAGCCCCTTAGCGGAACTGCGCGTTCTCACTATGTGAACACCGTGTTACAGGGCGCTATGACCGGATTTACCCGGACCTCTCAGCCCGGCTCGAGCCGTCGGCATAACAAGACAGTCACATCCTTCCCTCGGCGCTCCCCGACCCTCCCCACCTGCGCTTAGAGTCACCGCCAGTCACCGCGCCACTCGGCGCGACCTACTGCACGGCCTCGTATCAGCGCTCAGTACGGCCCGGCATTCACCAACGGCACCTCTTGCTCCGCAGCTCCACGGCACCGCCTCGGCAGAGGGGGCCGCGCCAGGGAAAGGACCCTTCGTGCGAAACCGTTCGTTGCTCATACTCACCACCGCGGTCACCGCGGGAGCACTCACTCTCACCGCCTGCGGTTCGCGCGACGACAAGGGCGGCGACAGCTCGGGCGAGGGCGGTGGCGTCACCGTCACCATCGGTCTGGACGCCCCGCTCACCGGTGAGCTCTCGGCCCTCGGCCTCGGCATCAAGAACTCCGCCGACCTCGCGGTCAAGACGGCCAACAAGAAGCAGTACGTCAAGGGCGTCACCTTCAAGCTGGAGACCCTGGACGACCAGGCCCAGCCGTCGGCCGGCCAGCAGAACGCCACCAAGCTGGTCGCCGACAAGACCGTCCTCGGCGTGGTCGGCCCGCTGAACTCCGGCGTCGCCGAGTCCATGCAGAAGGTCTTCGACGACGCGAAGCTGGTGCAGGTCTCCCCGGCCAACACCAACCCGGCGCTGTCCCAGGGCCCGAACTGGGCCTCCGGCGACAAGAAGCGCGGCTACAAGTCGTACTTCCGCACCGCCACCACGGACGCGATCCAGGGCCCGTTCGCGGCCCAGTACGTCTTCAATGACGCCAAGAAGACCAAGGCGTTCATCATCGACGACAAGAAGACCTACGGCGCCGGCCTCGCGGGCACCTTCAAGGGCGAGTGGGAGAAGCTCGGCGGCAAGACCGTCGGCACCCAGCACATCGACCCCGACACCAAGGACTTCTCCGCGGTCGCCACCCAGGTCAAGAACTCCGGCGCGGACGTCGTCTACTACGGTGGCGAGTACCCGGCCGCCGGCCCGCTGGCCAAGCAGATCAAGGAGGCCGGCGCCAAGGTCACCGTCGTCGGCGGTGACGCGCTCTTCAGCCCCGAGTACGTCAAGCTGGCCGGTGCCACCGCGGCCGAGGGCGACTTCGCCACCTCCGTCGGCGCCCCGATCGAGACCCTGGCCTCCGCCAAGGAGTTCCTGGCCAACTACAAGGCCGAGAACTACAAGGAGGCCTTCGAGGCCTACGGCGGCTACTCCTACGACTCGACCTGGTCGATCATCGAGGCCGTCAAGAAGGTCGTCGACGGCAACGGCGGCAAGCTGCCCGACGACGCCCGCGCCAAGGTCGTCGAGGCCCTGCAGGGTGTCTCCTTCGAGGGCGTGACCGGTTCGGTCGCCTTCGACGAGTTCGGTGACACCACCAACAAGCAGCTCACCGTCTACCAGGTCAAGAACGGCGCCTTCGCGCCGGTCAAGTCCGACTCCTTCGGCGAGTGACCACGCTCTTCGGCGGCTGATCCTCAGCTCCACCCCAACTCAGCACCACCTTTCACCGCGCGGGGGGCCGCACACAACCGGCACCCCGCGCGGTGTCATATCCGTCGAAAGTCTCGGAGGACAATGCGGTGAACGAACTGCCGCAGCAGCTGGTCAACGGCCTGCTACTGGGATCCATGTACGGGCTGGTCGCCGTCGGCTACACGATGGTCTACGGCATCGTCCAGCTCATCAACTTCGCCCATGGCGAGATCTTCATGACCGGCGGCTTCGGGGCCCTGACGGTCTGGCTCATCCTGCCCGGCGGCACCAGCATGTGGGTGGCTCTGCCCCTCATGATCATCGGTGCCGTGATCGTCGCGACGACCATAGCCGTCGGAGCGGAACGTTTCGCCTATCGTCCGCTCCGCGGCGGTCCGCGCCTCGCCCCGCTCATCACGGCCATCGGCCTCTCGCTCGCCCTGCAGTACGCCGTCTGGGTCTGGTACCCGGAGGCGAAGTCCGCGCGCACCTTCCCGCAGATCCCCGGCGGCCCGATCGAGCTCGGGCCGGTCACCATCCAGACCGGTGACGTCTTCCTGGTGATCGCGGCCCCCGTCTGCATGGCCTTCCTCGCCTTCTTCGTCATGCGCACCCGGACCGGGCGCGGCATGCAGGCCACGGCGCAGGACCCGGACACCGCGAAGCTCATGGGCGTCAACACCGACCGCATCATCGTGATCGCGTTCGCCCTCGGCGCCATCTTCGCCGCCGTCGGCGCCGTCGCCTACGGCCTCAAGTACGGCGTCGTCGACTACAAGATGGGCTTCCTCCTCGGACTGAAGGCGTTCACCGCCGCCGTCCTCGGTGGCATCGGCAACATCTACGGCGCCATGATCGGCGGCCTCGTCCTCGGTGTCGCCGAGACCATGGCGACCGCCTACGTCGACCAGATCCCCGGTATGGAGCAGCTCGGCGGCCAGTCCTGGGCCAACGTCTGGGCCTTCGTACTCCTCATCGTCGTCCTCCTCGCCAGGCCCCAGGGTCTGCTCGGCGAGCGCGTCGCGGACAGGGCGTGAGCACCATGACCACCATCTCCGAGAACCCCCAGGCGCCCGCCACGGCGGAGTCCGCGAAGACCGCGGACCGCGGCCTGATCGGCCTCCTGCCCGAGCGCACCGCCCGCGCCGTCACCCTCGGCGGCGCCGCCCTGACCGTCGCGAGCTGTTTCCTCTCCTGGACCTGGGACCCCGACTTCCCGGGCGACCTCACCGTGTACGGCTACCCGGCCGGACTCCAGCTGCAGGTCCTGCTGCTCGGTGTCCTGACCGTCCTCTTCGCCCTCTCCTCGTACGGGGTCAAGGGCCTCGGCTGGCTGACGCCGGCCGGCGCCGACGGCGCGGTCAAGTTCGGCGCCCTCGCCTCCTTCGGCACCGCCTGGTTCACCGTCATCGCGATCAGCGTCGAACTCGGCGGGCTCGTCAACCTGGAGCCCGGCGGCTTCGTCCTCGCGGTGGCCACCCTGGTCACCCTGCTGGCCGCCCTGGACCTGCCCTTCAAGCGTCCGACCGTGCTGCCGGTCGACCCGGAGGACACCGGCTGGGACCAGTTCAAGCACCGGGCCGGCAACGGCTGGGCCTCCTTCAAGGCCACCTTCTCCGCCCCCCGCCCAGTGAAGAAGCTCCGCCCGCTGCCGACCGCCGTCGAGATCCTGATCATCGCGGTCGTCCTCGGCCTGGCGCTGAGCGTCTTCACCTACGGCATCGGCACCGAGTACGACGAGCTGTTCCTCGGCTTCCTGATCACCGCCGGCCTCGGCTTCGCCGCGATCGGCGCCTCGGGTCTGCTCAAGCAGGTCACGCAGCTCACCGCGAAGCACCAGAACCTGACGATCGCGGGCGCGTTCATCGCCGCGGCGCTGTTCCCCTTCACCCAGACCGACGACCAGTACGCGACGCTCGGCGTCTACATCCTGATCTTCGCCACGGTCGCCCTGGGCCTGAACATCGTCGTCGGCCTGGCCGGTCTGCTCGACCTCGGTTACGTCGCCTTCCTCGGCGTCGGCGCCTACGCGGCGGCCCTCGTCTCGGGCGCCCCGACCTCGCCCTTCGGCGTGCACTTCCCCTTCTGGGCGGCGATCCTCGTCGGCGCCGCGGCCTCCGTGGTCTTCGGCGTCCTGATCGGCGCGCCGACCCTGCGGCTGCGCGGCGACTACCTCGCCATCGTGACGCTCGGCTTCGGTGAGATCTTCCGCATCACGGTGATGAACACGGACGGCACCTCGGGTCCGGACATCACCAACGGCTCCAACGGCATCGCGTCCATCCCGAACCTGAACCTCTTCGGGTTCGACTTCGGGCAGGCGCACACCATCGCCGGCTTCACCATCGGCCGCTTCGCCAACTACTTCTTCCTGATGCTGCTGATCACGGCGGTCGTCGTGCTGGTCTTCCGGCGCTCCGGCGACTCCCGCATCGGCCGCGCGTGGGTGGCGATCCGCGAGGACGAGACCGCCGCGCTCGCGATGGGCATCAACGGCTTCCGCGTGAAGCTGATCGCCTTCGCGCTCGGCGCCGGTCTGGCCGGTCTGGCCGGTACGGTGCAGGCCCACGTCACCTACACGGTGACCCCGGAGCAGTACCTCTTCGCCGGTCCCATCCCGCCCAACTCCGCCTTCCTGCTCGCGGCCGTCGTCCTCGGCGGCATGGGCACGATGAGCGGTCCGCTGGTCGGCGCGGCGCTGCTGTTCCTCATCCCGAACAAGCTCCAGTTCATGGGCGAGTACCAGCTCTTCGCCTTCGGTGTCGCGCTCGTGCTGATCATGCGCTTCCGTCCGGAGGGCATCGTCGCCGACAAGCGCCGTCAGCTGGAGTTCCACGAGCACGACGAGCAGCCGGCGCCCGCCGCGACGCCCGCCAAGGCAGGTGCCTGAACCATGACGACGACCACCACCAAGGCCGAGGCCGGCGCGGAGCCGGCCGCCCGCGAGACCGTGCTGGACGCGCGCGGGGTCACCATGCGCTTCGGCGGCCTGACCGCCGTGCGCGACGTGAACCTCACCGTCAACAGCGGCGAGATCGTCGGTCTGATCGGCCCGAACGGCGCCGGCAAGACCACCTTCTTCAACTGCCTGACCGGTCTGTACGTGCCCACCGAGGGCGAGGTCCGCTACAAGGGCCAGGTCCTGCCGCCGAAGTCCTTCAAGGTCACCGCGGCCGGCATCGCCCGTACCTTCCAGAACATCCGTCTCTTCAACAACATGACGGTCCTGGAGAACGTGCTCGTCGGCCGGCACACCCGCACCAAGGAGGGCCTCTGGTCCGCCCTGCTGCGCGGCCCGGGCTTCAAGCGGGCCGAGGCGGCCTCCGAGAAGCGCGCGATGGAGCTCCTGGAGTTCGTCGGGCTCGCGGAGAAGGCGCAGCACCTCTCCAAGAACCTGCCGTACGGCGAGCAGCGCAAGCTGGAGATCGCCCGCGCGCTCGCGAGCGACCCGGGCCTGATCCTGCTGGACGAGCCGACCGCCGGCATGAACCCGCAGGAGACCCGTGCGGCCGAGGAACTCATCTTCGCCATCCGGGACATGGGCATCGCCGTGCTCGTCATCGAGCACGACATGCGCTTCATCTTCAACCTGTGCGACCGGGTCGCCGTGCTCGTGCAGGGCCAGAAGCTGATCGAGGGCGACAGCCAGACCGTCCAGGGCGACGAGCGGGTCATCGCCGCGTACCTCGGCGAGCCGATCGACGAGACCCCGAAGGCGGAGGCCCTGGCGGCGGAGACCCCCGAGGCCGAGGCTCCGGCGGCGGAGACCGACGCGGACGAGGCCCCCGAGGCCGAGGCGCCGGCGGACGAGGCCGACGAGGCCGAGGCGCCGGCGGACGACGAGGCGCCCGACGAGGCTCCGGCCGCCGACGGGACCCCGGCCGAGGACGACACCCCGGCGGACGCGGCGGACGCCGCGAAGGACGCCGCTCCGGGCAAGGAGAACGACGCATGACCGCACTGCTCGAAGTCGAGGACCTGCGCGTCGCCTACGGAAAGATTGAGGCCGTCAAGGGCATCTCCTTCTCCGTGGAGGCGGGCGAGGTCGTCACCCTCATCGGCACCAACGGCGCCGGGAAGACCACCACCCTGCGGACCCTCTCCGGGCTCCTCAAGCCGGTCGGCGGGCAGATCAAGTTCGAGGGCAAGTCCCTCCGCAAGATCCCCGCGCACAAGATCGTCTCGCTGGGTCTGGCCCACTCCCCCGAGGGCCGGCACATCTTCCCGCGCATGACCATCGAGGAGAACCTGCTCCTCGGCGCCTTCCTCCGGAAGGACAGCGCCGGGATCGCCAAGGACGTCCAGCGCGCCTACGACCTCTTCCCGATCCTGGGCGAGCGTCGCAAGCAGGCGGCCGGCACGCTCTCCGGCGGTGAGCAGCAGATGCTCGCCATGGGCCGGGCGCTGATGTCCCAGCCCAAGCTGCTGATGCTCGACGAGCCCTCCATGGGTCTCTCGCCGATCATGATGCAGAAGATCATGGCGACCATCGCCGAGCTGAAGGCCCAGGGCACCACGATCCTGCTCGTCGAGCAGAACGCCCAGGCCGCGCTCGCGCTGGCGGACCACGGTCACGTGATGGAGATCGGCAAGATCGTGCTCTCGGGCACGGGCGGCGACCTCCTGCACGACGAGTCGGTGCGCAAGGCGTACCTCGGCGAGGACTGACGTCCCGTACGGCAACGAGGAGGCCCGCCCCGCGTCGCGCGGGGCGGGCCTCCTCGTCGTACGCGGCGGGCGGTGGGCTACTGCCCCTTCGCGGCCTTCTTCTCCTCGGCGTCCTCGATGACGGCCTCGGCGACCTGCTGCATGGACATGCGGCGGTCCATGGAGGTCTTCTGGATCCAGCGGAAGGCGGCCGGCTCGGAGAGGCCGTACTGGGTCTGGAGGACCGACTTGGCGCGGTCGACCAGCTTGCGGGTCTCCAGGCGCTGGCTGAGGTCGGCGACCTCCTGCTCCAGGGCGCGCAGCTCGGCGAAGCGGGAGACGGCCATCTCGATGGCCGGCACCACGTCGCTCTTGCTGAAGGGCTTGACCAGGTAGGCCATGGCGCCGGCGTCGCGGGCGCGCTCGACGAGGTCGCGCTGGGAGAAGGCGGTGAGCATGAGGACCGGGGCGATGGACTCGCCGGCGATCTTCTCGGCGGCCGAGATGCCGTCGAGGACGGGCATCTTCACGTCCAGGATCACCAGGTCGGGGCGGTGCTCGCGGGCCAGCTCGACGGCGGTGGCTCCGTCGCCCGCCTCGCCGACGACCGTGTAGCCCTCCTCCTCCAGCATCTCCTTGAGATCGAGGCGGATCAGGGCCTCGTCCTCGGCGATGACGACACGGGTGGTCAGCGGCGGGACGTGGGACGCTTCGGCGTCGTCGGCGGGCTGGGGCGACTCGGGGGCAGTCACGCGGGCTCCTCGTTCGATGGCCTCGTTCCGAGGCGGATACAGCTCTCCATGAGCCTACCCACCTCCTGTAAGGTAGGGGCACGGCGGGTGATCATCGGCCTTTGTTTCGAAGGAAGCCCCGGTAGCCCAGCGGTAGAGGCAGTGGTCTCAAACACCATCCAGCGTGGGTTCGAATCCCACCCGGGGCACATTACCTTCGATTCCTAGGAATGAGATCCTCAGGCGTTCCGGTGAGGGGACCGGCGACCGGCCCGCCCAGGACGTCCCCTCCGCCCGGAAGCACCCGAACCCCGCCGCCCAGTCCTTGGGAGCGGGGTTCTTTCGCATGCCGTCGCGTGCGGGTGTCCGCGGGCTAGGAGAGCGGGTCTCCGATGTGGTGGACGCGGACCAGGTTGGTGGAGCCCGAGACGCCGGGCGGGGAGCCGGCCGTGATCACCACGACGTCGCCCTTGGCGCAGCGGCCGATGCGCAGCAGTTCCTCGTCGACCTGCGCGACCATGGCGTCCGTGGAGTCGACGTGCGGGCCGAGGAAGGTCTCGACGCCCCAGGTGAGGTTGAGCTGGGAGCGGGTCGCCGGGTCCGGCGTGAAGGCGAGCAGCGGGATCGGCGAGCGGTAGCGCGAGAGCCGCCGCACGGTGTCGCCGGACTGGGTGAAGGCCACCAGGAACTTCGCGCCGAGGAAGTCGCCCATCTCGGCGGCCGCGCGGGCCACCGCGCCGCCCTGGGTGCGCGGCTTGTTCCGCTCGGTCAGCGGCGGCAGGCCCTTGGCGAGGACGTCCTCCTCGGCGGCCTCGACGATCCGGCTCATGGTGCGGACCGTCTCGACCGGGTGGCGGCCCACGCTGGTCTCGCCGGAGAGCATCACGGCGTCGGTGCCGTCGATGACGGCGTTGGCCACGTCGGACGCCTCGGCGCGGGTGGGCCGGGAGTTGTCGATCATCGAGTCGAGCATCTGGGTGGCGACGATGACCGGCTTGGCGTTCCGCTTGGCGAGCTTGACCGCGCGCTTCTGGACGATCGGCACCTGCTCCAGCGGCATCTCGACGCCGAGGTCGCCGCGGGCGACCATGATGCCGTCGAAGGCGGCGACGATCTCCTCGATGTTCTCGACCGCCTGGGGCTTCTCGATCTTGGCGATGACCGGGAGGCGGCGGCCCTCCTCGTCCATGATCCGGTGGACGTCCTCGATGTCCCGCGCGGAGCGGACGAAGGAGAGGGCGATGACGTCGGCACCGGTGCGCAGCGCCCAGCGGAGGTCCTCGACGTCCTTCTCGGAGAGCGCGGGGACGGAGACCGCGACGCCCGGCAGGTTGAGGCCCTTGTGGTCGGAGACCATGCCGCCCTCGACGACCCGGGTGTGCACCCGGGGCCCGTCGACGGAGGTGACCTCCAGGGTGACCCGGCCGTCGTCGACGAGGATCCGCTCGCCGGAGGTGACGTCGGCCGCGAGGCCCGGGTAGGTGGTGCCGCAGCAGTGGCGGTCGCCCTCCGTCGGCTCGACGGTGATGGTGAAGTCGTCGCCGCGTTCAAGGAGTACGGGACCCTCGCGGAAGCGGCCGAGCCGGATCTTCGGGCCTTGAAGGTCGGCGAGGACCCCGACGCTGCGACCGGTCTCCTCGGCCGCCTTGCGGACCCGCTGGTAACGCTCCTCGTGCTCGACGTAGGTGCCGTGGCTGAGGTTGAGGCGGGCCACATCCATTCCGGCCTCGATCAATGCCTTGATCTGGTCGTATGTTTCGGTGGCGGGCCCAAGGGTACAAACGATTTTCGCTCGGCGCATGAGGCGAGCCTAGGGCCTTACCCATCAGTAGCCGGTGGGTCCCGCATGACTACTCAACAACCTTTCCGTGAAACGTTGTTGACAAGACTTGAATCTGTGCGCCGGAGTGCTCCGATGAGCGTTTTTCGCGCCCCCGGGCCCTTCGTCTCAGAGTGCGGGCGGCAGCATCGTGAAGCGCGCGACGACCTCGGCGGTCACCGTCCGGCGCTGCGGTTCGAGGTCGAGGGAGGGGGCTCCGCCGTCGCCCTCCTGGGCGAACGCCGCGCGCATCGGGGAGAAGCCGCCCCCGTGCCGCACGCCCGGTTCCGGCAGTCCGGCGTCCGACAGTTCGAGGAGTGAGCCCAGCGAGGTGCCCAGCGCCTCCGCGTAGGCGCGCGCCCGCCGCACCGCCTCCGCCACCGCGAGCCGGCGCGCCTCCGCGTACGCCTCCGAGTCCGGGCGCAGCTCCCACCACGGCCCGTCGACCTCGGTCAGCTCCCGGTCGGCGAGCTCGGGCACCAGCTCGCCGAGGGCCGTGAAGTCGGTCAGCTCGGCGGCGATCCGCACGTGTCCGCGGTAGGTCCGCACGTGCTCGCCCCGCTGTCGCCGGGACTGCTCCGGGACGATCGAGAAGCTGCCGGTCTCCAGCTTCGCCACCGCGGACCCGCGCGCCCGGAGCAGGTCGAGCACCTCGGTGTTGCGGCGGGTGAGGTCCGCCAGCACGGCCGTCCGGTCGGTGCCGCGCGCGGAGACGGTCAGCAGGATCCGGGCCAGCTCCGGGTCGACCTCCAGACGGCCCTCGCCGAGGACCGTCACCTGGGGCGCCTGGGGGGTGGGGTGGGGATGCGACACGGCGTGCTCCTCGGAACCGGGGATCGGTGGCATACGAACACTTTCCCACTCCGTAACCCGAAAGGGCTGTTGCGGAGGAGGCGTCTGAGCCAGAATCTACGCGCGTTGTGCACCTGAGACAGCGCCACGAACACCGAGGAGTCACACACATGCCGCTGAACCGCCGGACCTTCCTGGAGAGCTCCGCCGCCATCGGAGCCGGGGCCGCCCTCACCGCCGGGGTCGCCGCCCCCGCCGAGGCCCACGGAGCCCGCCCCAAGCCGGCCAAGCGGTACTCCTTCACCGTCATGGGCACCACCGACCTGCACGGGAACGTCCTCAACTGGGACTACTTCACGGACAAGGAGTTCGACGACAAGGCCCACAACGACGTCGGCCTCGCCAAGATCTCCACCCTCGTCGAGCAGGTCCGCGCCGCCAAGGGCCGCCGCAACACCCTCCTCATCGACGCCGGCGACACCATCCAGGGCACCCAGCTCTCGTACTACTACGCGAAGATCGACCCGATCACGAAGGCCGGCGGCCCGGTCCACCCGATGGCCCAGGCCATGAACGCCATCGGCTACGACGCCGCCGCGCTCGGCAACCACGAGTTCAACTACGGCATCCCGGTGCTCCGGAAGTTCGAGGAGCAGTGCGACTTCCCGCTGCTGGGCGCCAACGCGCTCGACGCGAAGACGCTGCGCCCGGCCTTCCCGCCGTACAGCTTCCACCGGCTGCGCACCCCGCACGGCAAGGACGTCAAGGTCGCGGTGCTCGGCCTGACCAACCCCGGCATCGCCATCTGGGACAAGGCCAACGTCAGCGGCCGGATGGTCTTCCCCGGCCTCGAGGAGCAGGCCGCGAAGTGGGTGCCGAAGCTGCGCTCGATGGGCGCCGACGTCGTGGTCGTCTCCGCGCACTCCGGCTCCAGCGGCACCTCCTCGTACGGTGACCAGCTCCCCCACGTCGAGAACGCCGCCGGACTCGTCGCCGAGCAGGTCCCCGGCATCGACGCGATCCTGGTCGGTCACGCCCACACCGAGATCCCCGAGTACCGGATCGCCAACAAGGAGACCGGCAAGGAGGTCGTCCTCTCCGAGCCGCTGAAGTGGGGCCAGCGCCTCACCCTCTTCGACTTCGACCTCGTGTGGGAGAAGGGCCGCTGGACGGTGGAGAAGGTCGCCGCCCAGGTCCTCAACTCCAACACCGTCGAGGAGGACCCGGAGATCACCGGCCTGCTCGCCGACGAGCACAAGAAGGTCGTGGCCTACGTCAACACGGTCATCGGCACCTCCACCGCCGCCATGACCACGGCCGACGCGCCGTGGAAGGACGAGCCGATCATCGACCTGATCAACGTCGTCCAGGCCGAGACCGTGAAGGCGGCCCTGGCCGGCGGCGCGTACGCCGGCCTGCCGGTGCTCTCGCAGGCGTCCTGCTTCTCCCGCACGGCCCGCATCCCGGCCGGCGAGATCACCATCAAGGACGCCGCCGGGCTCTACCCCTTCGAGAACACCCTGGAGGCCCGTCTGATGACGGGCGCCCAGCTCCGGGAGTACCTGGAGTACTCGGCGAAGTACTACGTCCAGACCCCGGCCGGCGCCCCCGTCGACACCGCGAAGCTCACCAACGCGGACGGCACCCCGGACTACAACTACGACGCCGTCTCCGGGCTGACGTACGACATCGACATCGCCAGGCCGGCCGGGCAGCGGATCGTGAACCTCTCCTTCGAGGGCGCGCCGCTCGACCCGGCCGCGCGGTTCGTGCTCGCCGTCAACAACTACCGCGCCAGCGGCGGCGGCGCCTTCCCGCACGTCGCCAAGGCCGAGCAGCTGTGGGCGAACTCGGACGAGATCCGCAACACGATCATCCAGTGGGTGCGGGCCAAGGGGACGGTCGACCCGGCGCGGTTCGCGTCGGTGGACTGGAGGCTGACCCGGGACGGCGTGCCCGTCTTCTAGCCTCAGCTCTGCACGAGGGGCGTCAGCTTCCGGTCCTGGGACGGGATGCTCGGCGCCTCTCGCGCGTCCAGGCCGAAGCTGGTGAAGGCGGTCCGGCGCGGCAGCGGGTACGGCTCCTTGCCCGTGACCGCGTTGAGGATGACCGCGCTGCGCCAGGCCGCCAGGCCCAGGTCGGGGGCGCCCACGCCGTGGGTGTGGCGCTCCGCGTTCTGCACGTACACCGAGCCGGTCACCGAGGGGTCGAGGACCAGCCGGTACCGCTCGTCGATCCGCGCCCGGCCCGCCGCGTCGTGCCGCAGGTACGGGTCCAGGCCGGCCAGCATGGAGTCGACCGGGCGCTCCCGGTAGCCGGTCGCGAGGACCACGGCGTCGGTGGTGAGCCGGGACCGGGTCCCCTGCTGGACGTGCTCCAGGTGCAGCTCGACCTGGGTGGTGGCCACCCGCCCGGCCGTGCGGACCCGGACGCCGGGGGTGAGCACCGCGTCCGGCCAGCCGCCGTGCAGGGTGCGGCGGTACAGCTCGTCGTGGACGGCGGCGATGGTCTCCGCGTCGATGCCCTTGTGCAACTGCCACTGGCGCGGGACGAGTTCGCCCCGGACAGGCTCCGGCAGGGCGTGGAAGTAGCGGGTGTAGTCGGGGGTGAAGTGCTCCAGGCCCAGCTTGGAGTACTCCATCGGCGCGAACGCCTCGGTGCGGGAGAGCCAGCTGATCCGCTCGGCGCCGGCCGGGCGGGCCCGCAGCAGGTCGAGGAAGACCTCGGCGCCGGACTGTCCCGAGCCGATGACGGTGACGTGCCCGGCGGCCAGCAGGGACTCCCGGTGCGCGAGGTAGTCGGCGGCGTGGATCACGGGCACGCCGGGGGCCTCGGCGAGCGGGCGCAGCGGCTCGGGGACGTAGGGCTCGGTGCCGACGCCCAGGACCACGTTCCGGGTGTAGGCGCGGCCCAGCGCGGCGGCCTCGCCGTCCGGGTCGAGCTGGGTGAAGTCGACCTCGAAGAGCCGTCGTTCGGGGTTCCAGCGGACCGAGTCGACCTGGTGGCCGAAGTGGAGGCCGGGCAGCCGTTCGCTGACCCAGCGGCAGTAGGCGTCGTACTCGGCGCGCTGGATGTGGAACTTCTCCGCGAAGTAGAAGGGGAAGAGCCGCTCGCGGCTGCGCAGGTAGCTGAGGAAGGACCAGGGGCTGGCCGGGTCGGCGAGGGTCACCAGGTCGGCGAGGAAGGGCACCTGGAGGGTGGCGCCCTCGATCAGCAGGCCGGGGTGCCAGTGGAAGGCCGGGCGCTGCTCGAAGAAGGTCGCGGCGAGCCCGCCGGGGACGCCGTCGGCGAGCGCGGCGAGCGAGAGGTTGAACGGGCCGATGCCGACGCCCACCAGGTCGTGCGGGCGGTCGAGTTCTTGCTGAGGGGTGCTGCCGGTCATCGGTCGGTGCTGCCTTCCACGAGTGCTGCGGGGTCGACGTGTGGTGCGGGTTCGGGAGTGCGGGTGCGGGGTTCGGCGGGGGCGCGGGGCGCGTCGGCACCGCGGCCGGAGCTAGGGGCGCGCCGCGGGTGCGGTGGGGCGCGCGGTCTCGACGAGGGTGACGAGCCGGGCCAGGTCGTCGAGGGTGGTGTGGGGGTTGAGCAGGGTGGCCTTCAGCCAGAGGCGGCCGTCCGCGCGGGCCCGGCCGAGGACGGCCCGGCCGTCGGCGAGGAGCCGGCGGCGGACCCCGGCGACCGCCGCGTCGTCGGCGCCGGCCGGACGGAAGAGGACGGTGGTGAGGACGGGCCGGTCCCGCAGTTCGAGCTCCGGGCTCTTCTCCACCAGGTCGGCCAGGTCCCGGGCGCGCTCCAGACAGAGGTCCACCAGGGCGCCGAGCCCGGTCCTGCCGAGGGCGCGCAGGGTGACGGCGGCCTTGAGGACGTCGGGGCGGCGGGTGGTGCGCAGGGAGCGGCCGAGGAGGTCGGGGAGGCCGGCCTCGGTGTCGTCGCCGGCGTTGAGGTAGTCGGCGGTGTGGGCGAGGGCGGCGAGGTCGGTCGCCTCGCGGACGGTGAGGAGTCCGGCGGCGACCGGCTGCCAGCCGAGCTTGTGCAGGTCGAGCGTGACGGTGCGGGCCCGGTCCAGGCCGTCCAGGAGGTGCCGGTGGGCGTCGCTGAACAGGAGCGGCCCGCCGTAGGCGGCGTCGACGTGCAGGTCGGCGCCGTGCGCGGCGCAGGCGTCGGCGAGCGCGGGCAGCGGGTCGATCAGGCCCTCGTCGGTGGTGCCGGCGGTGGCGGCGAGGAGGACGGGCCCGTCCAGGCCGGCGAGGACCCGGGCGGTGGCCTCCGGGTCGAGGAGGCCGCGCGGGGTGGGGACGGCGACCGGCTCGGGGAGGCCCAGGAGCCAGGCGGCGCGGCGGAAGGAGTGGTGGGCGTTGGCGCCGGTGACGGTGGTGAGGCGGGGCCCGTGCCGCTCCCGGGCGAGGAGCAGGGCGAGCTGGTTGGACTCGGTGCCGCCGGTGGTGACGAGCGCGTCCGGCCGGTCGGCCGTCGGGTGGACCTCGGCGGCGAGCGCGGCGGTGACCTCGGCCTCCAGGGCGGAGGCGGCCGGGGCCTGGTCCCAGGAGTCCATCGAGGGGTTGAGCGCGGCGGCGGCCAGGTCGGCGGCGGCGGCGAGGGCCAGGGGCGGGGTGTGCAGATGGGCGGCGCAGAGCGGGTGCGCGGGGTCGGCGGCGCCGGCGGCGACGAGGTGGACCAGTGTGCGCAGCGCCTCGTCCGGTCCGGTGCCCGTCCCGGGCAGGACCTCCCCGAGGGCGGCGCGCACCCGGGCGGTGACCGCCTCGGGCCCGCCGGCCGGCAGCGGGCCGCCCCGTTCCTCCGCTCCGGTGCGCAGCGCGTCCAGGGCGATGCCGAGGAGGCGGCTGAGCGGGGTGGGGTGGGCGGCGAGGGGTGGCGGGGGTGCGGCACGCATGGACGACAGCGTGCCGGGGCGGGCGCTCCCCTGTCCGGGGAGTCGCCGCTTGTGACCCGAACGAGGGACGGCACCTTGAGAGAGGGGGTGCCGTCCCGGGTGGCTCAGCCCTCGCGGACGCGCAGGGCGCGGGCGAGGTCGTCGAGCTGGTCGACGAGCTTGCGGTGGAGGGCCGGGAGCATGGTGCCGTCGGCGAGGCGGGCCTCGCCGACGGCGAGGGAGGCGGCGTCGACCGCGTACGCCGGGAAGGCCAGGCGGCCGGCGGCCTCGGCCATGGCGGGGCCGCGGCGGTCGCCGAGGGCGATGGCCGCGTCGTAGAAGCGGTCCACGTACTCCCGCAGCAGTTCGGCCTGTTCGGGCTGCCAGAAGCCGAGGGCGGTGGCGGTGAAGAGGTAGTTCGACAGGTCGTCGGAGTCGAACATGGCGGCCCAGGCCGCCGCCTTGGCGGCCGGGTCGGGGAGCGCGGCGCGGCAGCGGGCGGCGCCCTCCTGGCCGGTGGCGCTGGGGTCGCGGGCCAGCTCGGCGGCGATGGCGGCCTCGTCGGTGGCTCCGAGGACGGCGAGCCGGGCGAGGATGCGCCAGCGCAGCTCCGGGTCGAGCTCGGGGCCGCCGTGGACGGTGCCCTCGTCGAGCCAGGAGGCGATCTGGTCGGGGGTGGTGGCGCTGTCGACGAGGGTGCGGACGGCGGTGAGGCGCAGTCCGGGCTCCTCGCCGTCCTCGGTGCGGCGGAGCAGGGCGCGGGCGATCTCGCGGAGGGTGGCGAGGGCGGCGGGGCGCTGGTCCTCGGGGACGTACCGGTCGGCGATCTGCTGCCGGGCGAAGGCCAGGACGCCCTGGACGATGCCGAGTTCGGTCTCCTCGGGGAGGTGGGCGAGGGCGAAGTCCAGGTAGTCGGCGGGGAGCAGTTCGCCGTCGCGGACCATGTCGCGCACGGCGTTCCACACCACGGCCCGGGTGAGCGGGTCGGGGATGCGGGAGAGGCCGCGGAGGGCGGACTCCTCGGAGACCTCGTCGAAGCGGAGCTTGGCGTAGGTGAGGTCGCCGTCGTTGAGGACGACGAGGGCGGGGCGGGGGCCGGTGAGGCGGGTGGGCTCCTGCTGGGGGACGTCGACCCAGACGCGCTCGCGCAGGGCGAGTTCGCCGTCGGGGCGGCGGTCGTAGAGGCCGGCCGTGATGCGGTGGGGGCGGCTGCCCGCGCGCTCGACGGCGAGGTCCCAGCGGCTGCCCTCGCCGGTGAGGCGGGGGGTGAGGGTGTCGACGCCGATGGTGCGGAGCCACTGCTCGGCCCAGGCGTGGACGTCGCGGTCGGTGGCGGCGGCGAGGTTGTCGATGAAGTCGGCGAGGGTGGCGTTGCCGAACCGGTGCCGCTTGAAGTGGATGTTGATGCCGGCGAGGAAGTCCTCCTCGCCGAGCCAGGCGACGAGCTGGCGCAGGGCGGAGGCGCCCTTGGCGTAGGAGATGCCGTCGAAGTTGAGGAGCGCGGAGGCGGTGTCGGGGACGGCCTCCGGGTCGGGGGCGACGGGGTGGGTGGAGGGGCGCTGGTCGGCGTCGTACCCCCAGGACTTGCGGGCGACGCCGAAGTCGATCCAGGTGTCGGCGAAGAGGTCGGAGCACGCCTCGTTGATGGTCCGGTAGCCCATGTACTCGGCGAAGGACTCGTTCAGCCAGATGTCGTCCCACCAGCGGAGGGTGACGAGGTCGCCGAACCACATGTGGGCCATCTCGTGGGCGATGACCATGGCGCGGGTCATCCGCTCGGTGGCGGTGACGGCGGAGCGGAAGACGAACTCGTCGCGGAAGGTGACGAGGCCGGGGTTCTCCATGGCGCCGGAGTTGAACTCGGGGACGAACGCCTGGTCGTAGGAGTCGAAGGGGTAGGGCTCGTCGAACTTCTCGTGGTAGCGGTCGTAGCACGCCTTGGTGACGGCGAGGATCTCGTCGGCGTCGGCGTCGAGGTGGGGCGCGAGCGAGCGGCGGCAGTGGAGGCCGAAGGGCAGGCCGGCGTGCTCGGTGAGGACCGAGTGCCAGGGGCCCGCGGCGACGCAGACGAAGTAGGTGGAGAGCGGCTGGGTGGGGGCGGCCTTCCAGCGGCCGTCGTCCTGCCGTTCGGTGATGCCGTTGGCGAGGACGGTCCAGCCGTCGGGGGCGGTGACGGTCAGCTCGAAGACGGCCTTGAGGTCGGGCTGGTCGAAGGCGGCGAAGACGCGCTGGACGTCCTCCATGAAGAGCTGGGTGTAGACGTAGGACTCGCCGTCGGTGGGGTCGAGGAAGCGGTGCATGCCCTCGCCGGTGTGCGAGTAGCGCATGGTGGCGGTGAGGCTCAGCTCGTGCTCGCCCTCGGTGAGGGTGAGGGGGAGCCGGTTCTCGGTGAGGTCCGCGGGGTCGAGCGGCTCGCCGTCGAGGGTGACGGAGTGCAGGGTGTCCGGCTTGAGTTCGACGAAGGTGTCCCCGGCGGCGCGGGCCGTGAAGCGGATCAGGCTGGTGGACCGGAAGGTCTCGTCGCCGGTGGTGAGGTCGAGGTCCACCGTGTAGCGGTGGACGTCGAGCAGCTGGGCACGGGTCTGCGCTTCGTCGCGCGTCAGTACGGACATGGGCCCTATGCTGCCCGATCGTCCGGTCGGGTGGCAGGGGTGGTGGGGAGCGCGGCCCGGGCGGCGGGGGCGGAGCGGTCAGGCGAGGCCGGTGCCGTCGAGGTGGGCGAAGGCGGCGGTGATCCGGGGCCGGTCGTATCCGCCGGGTCCCGCGGCGCCGCTGGAGACGAGCGCGGCGAGCAGCAGCCGGGCCTTGGCGGGGTCGAGCGGGCCGGCCGGGATGAGGCCGTGGTGGATCAGGTCGTACTCGGAGCCGGGGCCGCGGTACGTCCGGCTGAGTCCGGTGCCGGCTCCCGTGCGGGAGGCGAGGACGACCGGGACGCGGCGGGCGAGTGCGGCGAGGGGTTCGACGAGCCAGGAGGGGGCGTGGCCGGCGCCGAAGGCGGCGACGACGAGGCCCTGGAAGCGGTCGTCGACGGCGGAGAGGAGGTCGCCGCGGTCGCCGAGGGTGAGGGTGAGCAGGGCGATCCGGACCGCGGGGTCGTAGGAGAGCCGGCAGGGGGCGGTGGGCACGGTGGGGCGGAGCAGGATCCGCGGGGTGCCCTCGACGACGCTGCCGAGGGGGCCGGCGCCGGGCGAGGCGAAGGTGGCGACCGAGGTGGTGTGGGTCTTGCGGGCGTGCCGGGCGGCGTGGATCTCGTCGGCGAGGACGACGAGGACGCCGAGGCCCCGGCAGGCGGGGTCGGCGGCGACGGCGAGGGCGGCGGCGAGGTTGGCGGGGCCGTCGGCGCCGGGGAGGTCGGGGCGGCGCATGGCGCCGGTGACGGCGATGGGGGCCCGCTCGGTGGGGCAGAGCAGGTCGAGGAGGAAGGCGGTCTCCTCCAGGGTGTCGGTGCCCTGGACGACGACGACGCCGGAGCCGGCGGCCACGGTCTCGTTCACCTCGGCGGCGAGTGCGGCGAGGTCCTCGGGGGCGAGGGAGGAGGAGGGGAGCCGGCGGAAGTCGCGCAGCTCGACGTCCTCGGGCGCGCCGAGCGCGGCGAGCACCTCGGGGCCGGTCATGCGGGCGGCGTCGCCGCCGCGCGCGGAGATGGTCCCGCCGAGGGTGAAGACCGTGACGCGGCTCATCAGCGCGCTCCGTCCGCGATCGTCTCGTGGTGGCGGATGACCTCGGCGATGATGAAGTTGAGGAGCTTCTCCGCGAAGGCCGGGTCGAGTCGGGCGCTCTCGGCGAGTTCGCGCAGCCGGGCGATCTGGCGGGCCTCGCGGGCCGGGTCGGCGGGCGGGAGCTGGTGCTCGGCCTTGAGGACGCCGACCTGCTGGGTGCACTTGAAGCGCTCGGCGAGCATGTGGACGACGGCGGCGTCGATGTTGTCGATCGACTCGCGCAGCCGGGTCAGCTCGGCACGGACGGCGGGGTCGATGGCGCTGGAGTCGTTCGCGGTGTCGCTCATGGTCAGCGAGCTTAGACGGAGTCTCCGGTGAGGGTGGGCGGGTGTTCGGGATCCGGTACGCGGTCGCTCCAGCCGCCGTGGACGGCGCGGCCCTGCTGCTCGCGGAAGCGGACGGGGGCGAGACCGACCCTTCGGGTGAAGAGCCGGGAGAAGTAGGCGGGGTCGTCGTAGCCGACGCGGCGGGCGACGGAGGCGACGGGCAGTTCGGTGGCGGCGAGGAGTTCCTTGGCGCGGCCGAGGCGGACGGTGAGCAGGTAGTCCTTGGGGCTGCAGCCGGCGGCGCGGCGGACGGCGGCGCGCAGCTCGGCGGGGGTCATGCCGTGCCGGGCGGCGTGTTCGGCGACGGAGAGCGGCTGGAAGGCGTCGCGGGCGAGGCCGGTGAGGACGGGGTCGCCGTCGGCGTCGGTGTCGGCGCGGCCGCGGCGCAGGGCGACGAGGAGCTCGTGGACGGCGGCGGCGGTCTCGACCTCCAGGAGCGGGTTGCCGGGGCGGGCGGCGCGGGCGATCCGGCCGATGGCGGCGCGGGCGGGGGCGGCGTCGGCGAGGGGGACGACGGGCCGGTCGGGTTCGATGTAGCCGAGTTCGGTGTAGGTGGCGGCGGCGGGTCCGGTGAAGTCGACGAAGGACTCGTCCCAGCCGGTGGCGGGGTCGGCGCCGTAGTGGTGGGGGACGCCGGGGGTGAGCCAGAGCAGGGCGGGGGCGGCGACGGGGGTGCGGCGGCCGTCGGCGGAGCGGTACCAGCCGCCGCCGGCGGTGACGACGACGGCGACGTGGTGGTCGAGGGTGCGGGGGCCGACGACGGGGAGGCGGCCGTGCTGGAGTCCGACGCCGAGGCAGACGAGGCCGAGGCGGTGGTGGACGGGTCCGGGCGTGAAGTAGCGCATCCAGGTGTGGTACATCCGCCGGCCTGCCCTTCCGCCCGTCCTTCTAAGGTCCAAACTGCGACGATCTTTGTCCATGGACCGGCTCGCCGCCAGGGGGTGAGGGTGGGCCCATGAGCACGTTCGCTGTGGGTGACGAGGACTTTCTGGTCGACGGGCGGCCGGTGCGGCTGCTGTCGGGGGCGCTGCACTACTTCCGGGTGCACGAGGGGCACTGGGAGCACCGGCTCGGGATGCTGCGGGCGATGGGCCTGGACTGCGTCGAGACGTACGTGCCGTGGAACCTGCACGAGCCGGAGCCGGGCCGGTGGGCGGATCCGGAGGCGCTGGGGCGGTTCCTGGACGCGGTGGCGGCGGCCGGGATGCGGGCGCTGGTGCGCCCGGGGCCGTACATCTGCGCCGAGTGGGAGAACGGCGGGCTGCCGCACTGGGTGACGGGGCCGCTGGGGCGGCGGGTGCGGACCCGGGACCCGGAGTTCCTGGCGCCGGTGGAGCGGTGGTTCCGGCGGCTGCTGCCGCAGGTGGTGGAGCGGCAGGTGGACCGGGGCGGTCCGGTGGTGATGGTCCAGGTGGAGAACGAGTACGGGAGTTACGGGAGTGACGCCCGCTATCTGGAGTGGCTGGCGGGGTTGCTGCGGGAGTGCGGGGTGACGGTGCCGCTCTTCACCTCGGACGGGCCGGAGGACCACATGCTGACGGGCGGTTCGGTGCCGGGGGTGCTGGCGACGGCGAACTTCGGCTCGGGCGCGAAGGAGGGGTTCGAGGTGCTGCGGCGGCACCGCCCGTCGGGGCCGCTGATGTGCATGGAGTTCTGGTGCGGCTGGTTCGACCACTGGGGCACGGAGCACGCGGTGCGGGACGCGGCGGACGCGGCGGACGCGCTGCGGGAGGTCCTGGAGTGCGGGGCGTCGGTGAACGTCTACATGGCGCACGGCGGCTCGAACTTCGGCGGCTGGGCGGGCGCGAACCGCTCGGGTGACCTGCACGACGGGCGGCTGCTGCCGACGGTGACCTCGTACGACTACGACGCGCCGGTGGACGAGCGGGGGCGGGCGACGGAGAAGTTCCACCGCTTCCGGGAGGTGCTGGCGCCGTACGCGGCGGGGCCGCTGCCCGAGGTGCCGGAGCCGCCGGCCCGGCCGGCGGCGCCGGTGCGGGCGGAGGCCGCGGAGTGGGCGCCGCTCGGGGCGGTCCTGGCGGAGCTGGGCGGCGAGGAGCGGGAGACGGGGGTGCCGCCGGGCTTCGAGGAGCTGGGCGTGGACCGGGGTCTGGTGCGCTACCGCTTCGCGGTGCCGGGTCCCCGGCAGCCGTATCCGCTGCGGGTGACGGGGCTGCGGGACCGGGCGCAGGTGTGGGTGGACGGCGTCTTCGCCGGGGTGCTCACCGAGGAGGAGGCGGTGCTGCCGGAGCCGGTGGCGGGTCCGGCGGTGGTGGAGCTGTGGGTGGAGTCGCTGGGCCGGGTGAACTACGGGCCGCGGCTGGCCGAGCCGAAGGGGA
This sequence comes from Streptomyces hydrogenans, assembly GCF_014656075.1. Taxonomy (GTDB): domain Bacteria; phylum Actinomycetota; class Actinomycetes; order Streptomycetales; family Streptomycetaceae; genus Streptomyces; species Streptomyces hydrogenans. The sequence continues at coordinate 36,002 of NZ_BNBS01000014.1, read as the reverse complement.
TCACCGGCGGGCTGCTGCACGAGCGTCAGTACGTGCACGGGGTGCGGGCCCGGGGGCTGCGCCTGGACGCCTTCACGGCGGAGGCGGTGGGCCGGGTGCCGTTCCGGCCGGTGGCGGAGCGGAGCGGGGGGCGGGGCCTGTACCGGGCCTCGGTGGAGGTCGCGGGTGCCGGGGACGCGGAGCTGCGGCTGCCGGGCGCGGGCCGGGGCTTCGTCTGGGTGAACGGCTTCTGCCTGGGCCGGCACTGGCCGTCGGCGGGCCCGCAGGAGGGCCTGTTCGTGCCGGGTCCGGTGCTGCGGGAGGGCGCGAACGAGGTGTGGGTCCTGGAGGTGGAGGGGGCCGGGCCCCGGGCGGTGGAGCTGGGCTGAGGGCGGGGACGGGGCCCGTGGAGCCGGGCCGGGGGCGGGGACGGGAGGGGCCCCGGGGCGCTGTGCCGCCCCGGGGCCCCCGTCCGTGGGTTACAGCGTGGCCGCGGCCGACTTGATCGCGGCGGCGAAGGTCGAGACCTCCGTGTAGACGCCGGGGTAGCCGGCCCGGGCACAGCCCTCGCCCCAGCTCACGATGCCGACCTGGATCCAGGCGCCGGCGTTGTCCTTGCGGAACATCGGGCCGCCGGAGTCGCCCTGGCAGGTGTCGACCCCGCCCTGGCTGTAGCCGGCGCAGATCTCCTCGGACGGGACGAGGTCGCTGCCGTAGGCGGACTGGCAGGAGGCGTCCGACACGAAGGGGACGTTGGCCTTGAGCAGGTAGCGCTGCTGCGCGCCGCCCTCGCGGGCCGCGCCCCAGCCGGCCACGGTGAAGGTGCCGCTGTTGTAGGCGGTGGTCTCGGCGATCTTCAGGGTGGGCAGCGAGGTGATGGGGCTGGCGAGCTTGATGAGGGCCCAGTCCTTGCCCTTGCCGTTGTAGCCGGGGGCCTGGAGGACCTTGGTGGAGCGGACCTTGATGGCGCTGCTCGACTGGAGGTCGACGACGCCGGCGGTGGCGGTGATGGAGGTGTTGTTGCCGGAGCCGCTGACGCAGTGGGCCGCGGTGAGGACGACCTGCGGGCTGATCAGGGAGCCGCCGCAGCCCATGGACAGCCTGACCATCCAGGGGAACTCGCCCTGGGCGGCGCGGGTGCCCCCGACGACCGGGGCGGGGGCCGCGGTGGCGCTGGAGACGGGCTGGAGGCTGAGGGCGGCGAGGGCGACGGCGCCGGCGGCGGCGAGTTTCTGCAGGGTGCGGACGAGTCGGTTCTTCTGCACGGTCTGCCTTCTCTCGTGGGGGGTTCCTGCATGGGGGGTGCGGCCGTGACGGCGGGTCGCGCACGCCATCGCAATGACATGCGCCCGTCAAGGCATGTCCGGATTATGGACAGCCCTCAACTGCCGTCACAAGGAAGCCTTTTCGGCCAGCCACCCGGGTCGGACCGTACAGTGGGAGCGGGGGTGGAGCGCGCATGACGGACCGCCACAGGGCCGACCGGGTCGGCGAGGACGCCCACGGGGTGCGGCACGGCTTCCCCCACCGGGAGGCCGTACGGGCCTCGCTCACCGTGCTCTGGCGCCGCCTCGGCCCCGACGGCGTCGGCCGGTACGCCACCAGCGTGGCCGCCGCCGACGTGACCCTCTCCCCCGGCGAGGACCCGCTCCTCGGCGCCACCCGGGTCGCCGGGGTCCTGGTGCGCCACCTGCTGCTCCCGGAGGCCCGGATGGTGGTGTCGTTCCGCGCGATGGAGCACGCCGCCACCGTCGAACTCGCCGCCGGGCCCGAGTACTTCGTCGAGCTCAACGCCCGCTTCCGGACCCGCCCCCGGGACATCGGAGCCGCCCTCGCCCACGAGATCACCCACGTCCTGCTGCACCGCCTCGGCCTGGGCTTCCCCGACACCGGGCGCAACGAGATCCTCACCGACGTGGTGACCGCCTACCTGGGCGCGGGCTGGCTGCTTCTCGACGCCTTCCGGCAGGACGGCGCCGAGAGCCAGAAGCTCGGCTACCTGACCCCGGAGGAGTTCGGCTGGGTGCTCGCCCAGCGGGCCGAACTCTTCGGCGAGGACCCCTCGCCGTGGTTCAGCAGCGCGGTCGCCTACGAGGCGTGGCGGCGGGGCCGGGCCGAGGCCGACCGGGAGCGGCGGCTGCCCCCGCTGGCCGGGGCGGGCTGGGCCGACCGGCGCCGGTACGTCCGGCAGCGGCGCCTGGGGCGGGCCGCGCCCGGCGCCCCCTACGCCTTCGACGGCGGCGCGCCCGCGAGCGCCGTCGCCTTCCCCTGCCCCGTCTGCCGGCAGCGTCTGCGCGTCCCCGCCGGCCGCACGCTGCGCGCCCGCTGCCGGCTCTGCGGGACGGTCCTCGACTGCGCCGGGTAGAAATGACCGCGACTCCCCCGCGCCCGTCGGCGACCATACGGACATGAAGCGGACTTTCGAGGAACTGGTGGCGGAGGCCGAGGCGGCCCCCATGGAGGGCTGGGACTTCTCCTGGCTCGACGGGCGGGCCACCGAGGAACGGCCCTCGTGGGGCTATCAGCGGCTGCTGGGCGAGCGCCTCGCCGCCGCCACGGCCGCGCTGGACGTCCAGACCGGCGGCGGAGAGGTGCTCGCCGGGGCGGGAGGGCTGCCGCCGCTGATGGCGGCGACGGAGTCCTGGCCGCCGAACGTCGCCACGGCGACCCGGCTGCTGCACCCGCTCGGCGCGGTCGTCGTCCACGACGAGGACGAACCGCCGCTGCCCTTCGGCGACGCCGCCTTCGACCTGGTCGTCAGCCGCCACCCGGTGACCGTGTGGTGGGCGGAGGTCGCGCGCGTGCTGCGGCCCGGCGGCACCTACCTCTCCCAGCAGGTGGGCCCGGCCAGCGTCTTCGAGCTGGTCGAGTACTTCCTCGGGCCGCAGCCGCCCGAGGTCCGCCGCGCCCGGCACCCCGAGGACGCCCGGCGGGACGCGGAGGCCGCCGGTCTGGAGGTGGTGGACCTGCGGGTGGAGACGCTGCGGACCGAGTTCCTGGACGTGGGGGCCGTGGTCTGGTTCCTGCGCAAGGTGATCTGGATGGTGCCGGGGTTCACCGTGGAGGCGCACCGCGACCGGCTGCGCGAGCTGCACGAACGGATCGGCCGGGAGGGCCCGTTCGTGGCACGGACCGCCCGCTTCCTGATCGAGGCGCGCAAGCCCTGACCCGCGGGGTCGGATTTGCGCCGGAAGGCGACGGCGGGTCAGGGTCGGGGGATGAGCACGCTGTTCGACGCCATCGGCGCCGGGGACGAGGACGCGGTCGTACGGGCGCTGCGCGGGGGCGCCGACCCGGAGGCCGACGACGACGGGGAGACCGCCCTCTACCTGGCGGCGGTCGCCGACGAGCCGGGGATCGTCCGGCTGCTGCTCGCCGCCGGTGCCGACCCCGGCCGGGTGAGCGGCCCGGACGGCGGCGACCTGCCGCTGTGCGGGGCGGCCTGCGGCGGCCACGCGGGCACCGTGCGGGAGCTGCTCGCCGCCGGCGCCCACCCCGCCCTCCAGGAGGAGTTCGGCTTCACGGCCCTCGCCTGGGCGGTACGGCTCGGCCACGCGGAGACCGTACGGGCGCTGCTCGACCTGGGCGCCGACCCGGTCCGCCCCGGCCCCGACGGGCTGGCCCCGCTGACGGCGGCGGCCCGGCGCGGCTCGACCGCCTGCGTACGGGCGCTGCTCGACCACGGGGCGCGGGGCGCGGCGCCGGCGCTGCGGGAGGCGCGGCGCTGGATCGGCGTGGACATGGCGGCCGAGCTGCGGCGCGGCCTGGTGGCCGGGAACGGCGGCGGGGAGACCTACGAGGCGGTGGTCCGGCGGGTCCGCGAGGACGGCGGGGTGACCGTGGTGGTCGAGCTGCTGCGCGAGGACGGCCGGCCCGGGCGCGGCGACGAGCGGCAGACCGGGCACGCGGCCGTCGCCACCCTCCTGGAGGCCGCGCTCGGCCGGACCACCCCGCACGAGGAGCTCGCCGCGCGGGCGCTGCGCTGCGGGGACCCGGAGCTGGACGACTGGACGACGGCGGTGGCCGGACTCGCCGGGCGGGCCGACGAGGAGACCTTCGCGGCCGCCGCCGCCTGGTGCGCCTACCGCGATCCGCTGCGGCAGGCGCTCGGCGTGCGGGTCCTCGGCGCGCTGCCGGGGTTCGCGGCGAGCGCGGTGCCGGTGCTGCGGCGCTTGGCGGCGGAGGCGGCCGGCCCCGCGCGGGAGCCGGTCCTGTCGGTGGTGACGGCGCTGGGGGCGTGCGCGGAGCCGGCGGCGGTGCCGGAGCTGCTGACCGCCGCGGACCATCCGGACCCGGAGGTGCGGCGGGCGGTGGCGGGCGCGCTGGCCGGGATCGTGCCGGCCGGGGACATGGCGGCGCTCGGGGTGCTGCTGCGGCTGAGCCGGGACGGGGACGCGCGGGTGCGGGACTGGGCGGTGCTGGCCCTCGCCGAGCTGCCGGACGACACACCGCTGGTGCGGGAGGCGCTGGCGGAGCGGCTCGCCGACCCCGATCCGGAGACGGCGGCGGAGGCGGCCCGCGGCCTGGCGATCCGGCAGGACCCGCGGGCGGTGGACGCGCTGGCGACGGTCCTCGCGGACGGCGAACCGGACGGCGCGCCCCGGGAGACGGCGCTGGCCGCCCTGGAGTTCGTGCGCGACGCCCGGGTCAGGACCCGCCTGGAGTGGGTCCCCCCGCGCCGCCGCTGACCGCACGGGGAGGCCCGCTCGGCCGGCCTCCGTCACGGCCGTGCGCGGCGGGCCCGGGCTCGGCGGGGCGGTGAGGGCGTAGGCGCCGGCCCCGCGAAGTGCGCGAACTCCACGACGGGTTCAGCACTGCCGAACCGCGCACCGAACCGCGCACCGTGCCGCGCCTCCTGATCGGCGCCACCGCCCGCCCGCGGGCCGCGACCCGCGGGATCTCCTCGACGGACCGGTCGCCGCACCCCTCCCGCACGGCGGTGCCGGGCTGCTACCTTCCCCTCGATGTCACCTAACTAATGTTTGGTGGAAAGGAACTCCGCCATGTCTCTGTCGAGACGCGCACTGCTGAGCACCGCCGGCGCCACCGCCGTCCTGGCCGCGGTCGCCCCTCCGGCCGCCGCCCGCCCCAGGACCGGCACCCCGATCCGCCAGATCCCGCTCCAGGGCGCGGTGAACGTCCGCGACCTGGGCGGCTACCCCACCTACGACGGCGAGCGGGTCCGGCACGGCCTCGTCTACCGGAGCGACCACCTCGGGAAGCTCACCGAGGCCGACCTGGTCACGCTCGCCGGGCTCGGGCTCGCCCGGGCCGTCGACTTCCGGATCCCCATGGAGGTCGGATACGACGGCGCCGACCGGCTCCCCTCCGGGGTCGCCGCCGTCGCCCGGCCGATCACCGACAACGGCCTCTTCGGACAGCTGATGGCCGCGATCGGCTCGCGCGACCCGGTCCTCCAGGAGCGGATGCTCGGCGACGGACGGGCGGCGGCCTTCATGGCGGACGTCTACCGGACCTTCGTCACCGACGCGGCGAACCGGGCCGCCTTCGGACGGACCCTGCGCGAACTCGCCGCTCCCGGCACCGGCCCGGTGCTCTACCACTGCACCTCGGGCAAGGACCGCACCGGCTGGACCAGCTGGCTGCTCCTCCGGCTCGTCGGCGTGCCGGAACGGTCCGCCACCGAGGACTACCTGGCCTCCAACACCCTCCGCGCCGCCCACGACGCCCGCGTCCGCGAGGGCCTCAGGCAGAGCGGCATGATGCGGAACCCGGAGCTGATCGTGCCCCTCCAGGAGGTCCGCCGGGAGTACCTGGACGCGGCCCTCGACGAGGTGCGCGCCGGCTACGGCGGCCTGTACCGCTATGTGACGGCCGGCCTGGGCCTGGACCTGCGCACCGTGGCGGGTCTGCGGGAGCGGCTGGTCGGCTGACGCGGGTGCGGCGCGGCCCGTGCGGGGGCCGCGCCCGCCCGCGTACCGCGAGGACGCCGCCCCGCCGGGTGTCAGCCGCCGACGGCGATGCCGTCCAGGACCATCGACAGGTACTGGCGGGCGATCTCGTCGGGGCTGTGGCGCCCGCCCGGCCGGTACCAGGAGGCCGCGACCCAGACGGTGTCGCGGACGAAGCGGTAGGTCAGCCGGATGTCGAGGTCGGCGCGGAACACCCCGTCCGCCACGCCCCGCTCCAGGGTGCCGAGCCACGCCTTCTCGAACCGGCGCTGCGAGTCGGCGAGGTAGTGGAAGCGCGGCAGGTCGGTGAGGTGCCGGGACTCCTTCTGGTAGATGGCGACGGCGGCGCGGTGCCGGTCGATCTCCCGGAAGGACTCGGTGACCAGGGCCTCGATGGTCTCCCGGGGGCCGAGACCGGCGGCGAGGACGGCGTCGTACCCCTCCCAGAGCTCGGTGAGGAAGGTCGAGAGGATCTCGTCGAGCATCGACTCCTTGGAGTCGAAGTGGTAGTAGAGGCTGCCGGCGAGCATCCCGGCGGCGTCCGCGATCTTGCGGACGGTGGTGGCGTTGTAGCCCTGGGCGGCGAACACCTCGGCGGCCGTGTCGAGGAGTTCGCGGCGCCGCTCGGGCGCGGCGGCGTTCGCCTGGTTCTTCTTCTTGGTCGCTGACACCCGCCCATTGTCGTCCCCGCCGGGCGCGCCGTCGGCGGCGGTGTCGCCCGCGCGTCCGCCGTCACGCCTCGCGCGGCGGCGCGTCGTCGTTGCCCCGCCGCAGGGTGCGGGGCGCGCGGCCGGGCCGCCAGGTGGTGAAGCAGATCTCCTCGCCGTCCACCCAGGTCCGCACCACCTCTGCGGGCTCCACCCGGAAGAGGTGGAAGGGCGACGGCGCCCCGGCCTCGGCGGCGTACCGCGCGAGCGCGTCCGGGTCGGTGACCTCGACGGCCCGTCCCGAGATCCGCACGTCCCCGCCGCCCATGCCGGTGCCGGCGCCGGGGTTGGCGAGCAGCGACAGGCGCGGGTCGCGGCGCAGGTCGAGGGCCTTGCGGGAGTTCGGCATCATGCCGAGCCACAGCTCGCCGTCCCGGAAGTCGGCCTCGATGCCGCTGAGCCGTGGCGCGCCGTCCTTCCTGAGGGTGGCGAGGGCGTGGTGGGTGTACTGCCCGAAGCGCTCCCGCACGGTGGCGGCGAGCGCGGGCTCGGCGGCCTCGAAGGCCGCCCAGGTGGTGGTTCCGGTGTCTGTCATGACTCCAGCAGACACCGGATACCCGACATCCACGGTCCGGATTGCTCCGGCCGGTTCCTCAGGAGGCCGCGCGCTCCGCCCGGCCGCGCTCCACGCAGAACTCGTTGCCCTCCGGGTCGGCCAGGGTCGCCCAGCCGGTCCCGTCGGGCTTCCGGTGGTCGCCGACCAGGGTCGCGCCGAGGGCGAGCAGCCGCTCGACCTCCTCGTCGCGGGTGCGGTCCTGCGGCTGGATGTCGAGGTGGACGCGGTTCTTGACCGTCTTCGGCTCCGGGACCCGGATGAAGAGGAGGCCGGCGCCCTCGGACTCCACGAGGGCCTCGGGGTCACCGGGCCGGTCGTCGTCGGAGACCTTGCCGTTCAGCACCTCCGCCCAGAATCCGGCCAGGGCGTAGGCGTCGGCGCAGTCGATGGTCACGTGGCGTACGAGAGAACTCATGCGCCCATGGTCCCGGCCCGGCCCGCCCCCGGCCACCGCGTTTCCGGCGGGCCGTCGGGACCGTGTCACGGCGCCCTTCGCCCCCGGCGGCGGCGCGGTTCAGGAGCGGACGATGCCCTGGGCGCGGGCGGCGGCGAGCCAGCGGGGGAACTCGGCGACCAGCCGGTCGTACAGCTCCGCGTCCGCGACCCGGCCGGGGTCCTTCCCGGCGTGGAAGAAGCCGGAGTTGTCGACGCAGCGGCGCTCCGGGACGGCGAGTTCGTCGAGCCGGCGCAGGAAGTCGAACTGCTTGCTGCCGGGGTCGCCGAATCCGACGAACTGCCAGAACAGCGGCAGCCGGGCCGCCTTGCACACGTACCGCTCGGCGGCGAGCCGGTTGATCGGGCCGCCGTCGGTCTGGAAGACGACGAGGGCGGGCGCGGTGGACCCGCTGTCGAGGTAGTGGTCGATGACGGCGTCCATGGCGAGGTGGTAGCTCGTCTTGCCCATGTGGCCGAGGCCGGCGACGATCCGCGCCACCCGGCCCTGGTGGTCGTCGAGCCGGATCTCGGTCTCGGCGTCGACGTCGGTGGAGAAGAAGACCACCGGCACCCGGCCGTCGTCGTCGAGCTGCGCGGAGAGCCCGAGGACCCGGTCGGCGAGGGCCTGGACGCTGCCGTCGTGGTAGTACGGCTTCATCGAGCCGGAGTAGTCGACCACCAGGTAGACGGCGACGCGCTGCCCGTCGACGCCGTTCCGGCGCAGCGACTCCCCCGCCGACTTGTAGAGGCTGACCAGCGCGGGCGCGGTCTCCTCCACCTTGCGCAGGCTCAGTGCCATGTCAGCGCTCCCCCTCGGCTCTCTCGATGTCGGCGAGCATGGCCTCGGCCAGGTCGCGTTCGGCTGCGTAGTACCGCTCGGCCCAGGTGAGGGTGAGCCGCGGGTAGGCCCACGCCTCGTCGGCGCCGGCCTCGGCCGCGTCGGCGGCGGCGCGCCGGCGCAGGGTCTCGGACCGGTCGCGGTGGCCGGTCAGGACCTCCCGGACGCGGTCGGGTGCGAGGAGGTGGCCGAGCCAGAGCCGCAGCAGTGGTCCGTGCTTGAGGACGGGCGGATCGACGGGGGCGGTTCCCGCCCAGGCTCGGACGGCGGCCAGGCCCGCGTCGGTGATCCGGTAGTTCCGCTTGTCGCGGCTGCCGGACTCGGGGGCGACCAGCCGGGAGGTGGCGTAACCGGCCGCCTCCAGGCGGCGCAGCTCGCTGTAGATCTGGCTGAAGGACGGGCTCCAGTAGAAGAGTCCGAGCGAGCGGTCGGCCCACTTCTTGCAGTCGTAGCCGGACAACTCCCGTCCGAAGGAGAGCAGTCCGAGCACCGCCCAGCTGGTCGCGGGAAGCGCGGGGAGCTCGGGGAGCCCGGGCACGGTCGTGTCGTCGTCCTCCACGGACCGCAGTGTACGGCTCTTCCTCCCTTCCCCCGTGCCTGCTAGAAGTACTTCGGATAGGCATACGAAGCCGTCAACGGGAGGAGCAGCCCGTGAAGTTCTCCATGATCTTCGAAGCACAGCTCGTCGACCCGACCCCCGCCCGCGAACGGCAGGTGATCCACGACTGCGTCGAACAGGCCGTCCTCGCCGAGGAGATGGGCTTCGACCGGATCTGGGCGGTGGAGCACCACTCGCTCGTCCGCTACGCGCACATGAGCGCCTCCGAGATCTTCCTGACCTGGGTGGCGGCCAGAACCGAGCGGATCCGCATCGGCCACGGCGTGGTCACCCTGCCGTTCGGCTACCAGCACCCGGTCCGGGTCGCCGAGCGGACCGCGATGCTCGACGTGCTCTCCGGCGGCCGGGTCGACATCGGCGCCGGCCGCGGCGCGACCCGCCAGGAGATGCGGATGTTCGGGGTGCGGCCGGAGGACACCCTGCCGCAGACCGAGGAGGCGCTGCGGATCCTCGCGGCGGCCTGGCGCGAGGAGGAGTTCCGCTGGAACGGCACCCTCGACATCGGCCCCGGCACGGTCCTCCCCCGTCCCGTCCAGGCCCCGCACCCGCCCCTCTTCATGGCCTGCTCGCAGCACGACTCGCTCCGCCGGGCGGCCGAACTCGGCATCGGGGCGCTGGTGATGGGCTTCTCCGGCGCCGAGGACGTGGCCGCCATGCGGCGGGTGTACGACCGGGCCCGCGCCGCCCGGGACGGCTCCCGCTTCGTCTCCACCGAGGTCAACGACCACTTCTCGGCGCTCTGTCCGACGATCGTGCTGGACGACGCGGCCCGCGCGCTGCGGCTCGGCACCCGCGGCCAGCGCTTCTTCGCCGAGTCGATCGCCCACTGGTACGGCGGCGGGCCCGTGCCCACCGGGTACGCGGAGGACGAGGACCACACCGGCGCGCTCGCCGAGCAGCGGGAGAAGCTGGTGGCCCGGCTGCACGAGGCGGACATCCCGGCCCGGCCGGTGGACACCGGCACGTACAACACCGACCACGCCTACGGCGACGCGGAGACGGCGATCGCCTATGTGGAGCGGCTCCGGGAGATCGGCGTCGACGAGGTGATGTGCCTGATCCAGATGGGCACGGTGCCGCAGGAGGTCTGCCTGGAGACGATCCGGCAGTGGGGCGAGCGGGTCATCCCGTGCTTCCGCGCCCGGACGCGCGGCGACGCCCGCCCCTGAGTCCTTGGTCGGGGACGGGGCGGGCGTCGCTCGGTTCCGCACGTCGTTGTACGGGACATCCAGGGGCGCGTCAGACCAGCAGGGACCGGTCCGTCGGGCGGATCGGGGCCGGCAGGGAGCTGGCGCCGGTCAGGTAGCGGTCCACACCGCGGGCGGCGGAGCGGCCCTCGGCGATGGCCCAGACGATGAGGGACTGGCCGCGGCCGGCGTCACCGGCGACGTACACGCCGTCGATGTTGGTGGCGAAGTCCGCGTCGCGGCCGATGTTGCCGCGCTCGTCCAGGGCGAGACCGAACTGGGAGACCAGGCCGTTGGCCACGTCCGTGCCGGTGAAGCCCATGGCGAGGGTGACCAGCTGGGCGGGGATCTTCCGCTCGGTGCCCGGCTTCTGGGTCAGCTTGCCGTCGACGAACTCGACCTCGATGAGGTGGAGGAACTGGACGTTGCCGTCCGCGTCGCCCTCGAAGTGGGTGGTGGAGACGGAGTAGACCCGCTCGCCGCCCTCCTCGTGCGCGGAGGTGACCTTGTAGAGCATGGGGAAGGTCGGCCAGGGCTGGCCGGCGTTCCGCTCCTCGCCCGGCTTCGGCATGATCTCCAGCTGGGTGACGGAGGCCGCGCCCTGGCGGTGGGCGGTGCCGACGCAGTCGGCACCGGTGTCGCCGCCGCCGATGACGACGACGTGCTTGCCCTCGGCGGTGATCGGCGCGGCCACGAAGTCGCCCTCGACGACCTTGTTGGCGAGCGGCAGGTACTCCATCGCCTGGTGGATGCCGTTCAGCTCCCGGCCCTGGACCGGCAGGTCGCGGGCGGTGGTGGCGCCGGCGGCGACCACGACCGCGTCGAACCGCTTGCGCAGGTCGGTGGCGGTGATGTCGCGGCCGACCTCGACGCCGGTGCGGAACTTGGTGCCCTCCGCGCGCATCTGCTCGATGCGGCGGTTGATGTGGCGCTTCTCCATCTTGAACTCGGGGATGCCGTAGCGCAGCAGGCCGCCGATGCGGTCGGCGCGCTCGTACACGACCACGGTGTGGCCGGCCCGGGTCAGCTGCTGGGCGGCGGCGAGGCCCGCCGGGCCGGAGCCGATGACGGCGACGGTCTTGCCGGAGAGGCGGTCGGGCGCCTGCGGCTTGACGTCGTTGGCGTCCCACGCCTTGTCGATGATGGAGACTTCGACGTTCTTGATGGTGACGGCCGGCTGGTTGATGCCGAGCACGCACGCCGACTCGCACGGAGCCGGGCACAGGCGGCCGGTGAACTCCGGGAAGTTGTTGGTGGCGTGCAGGCGCTCGGACGCCGCCGACCAGTCCTCGCGGTAGGCGTAGTCGTTCCACTCGGGGATCAGGTTCCCGAGCGGGCAGCCGTTGTGGCAGAACGGGATGCCGCAGTCCATGCAGCGGCCGGCCTGCTTGCTGATGATCGGCAGCAGGGAGCCGGGGACGTAGACCTCGTTCCAGTCGCGGACGCGCTCCGCGACGGGGCGGGTCTCGGCGACCTCGCGGCCGGTGGTGAGGAAGCCCTTCGGGTCAGCCATGGGTCGCCGCCTCCATCATCTTCTCGGTGGTCTCCTGCTCGGAGAGACCGGCGAGCTCAGCGGCGTCCTTGGCGGCGAGCACTGCCTTGTACGTGGTCGGGATGATCTTGCTGAAGCGGCTCACCGCCGCGTCCCAGTCGGCCAGGAGCTTCTCGGCCACGGTGGAGCCGGTCTCCTCCTGGTGGCGGCGCACGACATCGTGCAGCCACGCCTTGTCGGCGTCCGACGGGGTCTCGATCGCCCCGTGGTTGCCGGAGTTGACGTTCGACCGGTCGAGGTCGACGACGTAGGCGACGCCGCCGGACATGCCCGCCGCGAAGTTGCGGCCGGTCTCGCCGAGGACGACCGCGGTGCCGCCGGTCATGTACTCGCAGCCGTGGTCGCCCACGCCCTCCGAGACGACCAGGGCGCCGGAGTTGCGGACGCAGAAGCGCTCGCCGGTGCGGCCGCGCAGGAACAGCTCGCCGCCGGTGGCGCCGTACGCGATGGTGTTGCCCGCGATGGTGGAGTACTCGGCCAGGTGGTCGGCGCCCCGGTCCGGGCGGACGACGACGCGGCCGCCGGAGAGGCCCTTGCCGACGAAGTCGTTGGCGTCGCCCTCCAGGCGGAGGGTGACACCGGCCGGCAGGAAGGCGCCGAAGGACTGGCCGGCGGAGCCGGTGAAGGTGAGGTCGATGGTGTCGGCCGGGAGGCCGGCGCCGCCGAACTTCTTCGTCACCTCGTGGCCGAGCATGGTGCCGACCGTGCGGTTGATGTTGCGGATCGCGACCTGGGCGCGGACCGGCTGGGCCTGCTCGGCCGAGGCGGCGTTCAGGGCCTCGGCGGCGAGCTGGATCAGCTCGTTGTCGAGGGCCTTCTCCAGGCCGTGGTCCTGCTCGACCAGGGCGTGGCGGACCGCGCCCTCGGCGAGCTCGGGCACGTGGAAGAGCGGCTGCAGGTCCAGGCCCTGCGCCTTCCAGTGGGTGACCGCGCGGCTGGTGTCGAGCAGCTCGGCGTGGCCGACGGCCTCCTCGATCGTGCGGAAGCCCAGCTCGGCGAGGAGCTCGCGGACCTCCTGCGCGATGAACTCGAAGAAGTTGACGACGTACTCGGCCTTGCCGGAGAAGCGGTCGCGCAGGACCGGGTTCTGGGTGGCGATGCCGACCGGGCAGGTGTCGAGGTGGCAGACGCGCATCATGACGCAGCCGGAGACGACGAGCGGCGCGGTCGCGAAACCGAACTCCTCGGCGCCGAGCAGCGCGGCGATGACGACGTCGCGGCCGGTCTTGAGCTGGCCGTCGGTCTGGACGACGATCCGGTCGCGCAGGCCGTTGAGCAGCAGCGTCTGCTGGGTCTCGGCGAGGCCGAGCTCCCAGGGGCCGCCCGCGTGCTTCAGCGAGGTCAGCGGGGAGGCGCCGGTGCCGCCGTCGTGGCCGGAGATGAGGACGACGTCCGCGTGGGCCTTGGACACGCCGGCCGCGACCGTGCCGACGCCGACCTCGGAGACCAGCTTCACGTGGATGCGGGCCTGCGGGTTGGCGTTCTTGAGGTCGTGGATCAGCTGGGCCAGATCCTCGATGGAGTAGATGTCGTGGTGCGGCGGCGGCGAGATGAGGCCGACGCCGGGCGTCGAGTGACGCGTCTTGGCGACCCACGGGTAGACCTTGTGGCCGGGCAGCTGGCCGCCCTCGCCGGGCTTGGCGCCCTGGGCCATCTTGATCTGGATGTCGTCGGCGTTGACCAGGTACTCGGAGGTGACGCCGAAGCGGCCGGAGGCGACCTGCTTGATCGACGAGCGGCGCGCCGGGTCGTACAGGCGCTCCGGGTCCTCGCCGCCCTCACCGGTGTTCGACTTGCCGCCGAGCTGGTTCATGGCGATGGCGAGGGTCTCGTGCGCCTCCTGGGAGATGGAGCCGTACGACATGGCGCCGGTGGAGAAGCGCTTGACGATCTCGGAGACCGGCTCGACCTCGTCGACGGAGATCGGCGTGCGGCCCTCGCTCGCGAAGCCGAACAGGCCGCGGAGCGTCATCAGGCGCTCGGACTGCTCGTTCACGCGGTCCGTGTACTTCTTGAAGATGTCGTACCGCTTGTTCCGCGTGGCGTGCTGGAGGCGGAAGACGGTCTCGGGGTCGAAGAGGTGCGGCTCGCCCTCGCGGCGCCACTGGTACTCGCCGCCGATCTCCAGCGCGCGGTGCGCGGAGGCGATGCCGGTGGCGGGGTACGCCTTGGCGTGGCGGGCGGCGACCTCCTTCGCGACGACCTCCAGGCCGGCGCCGCCGATCTTGGTGGCGGTGCCGTTGAAGTACCGGCCGACGAACTCCTCGTCGAGGCCGACGGCCTCGAAGACCTGGGCGCCGCGGTAGGAGGCGACCGTGGAGATGCCCATCTTCGACATGACCTTGAGGACGCCCTTGCCGAGGGCGTAGATCAGGTTGCGGATGGCCTGCTCGGGCTCGACGTCGCTGAGGAAGGTGCCGGCGCGCAGCAGGTCCTCGACGGACTCCATGGCCAGGTACGGGTTGACCGCCGCGGCGCCGTAGCCGATGAGCAGGGCGACGTGGTGGACCTCGCGGACGTCACCGGCCTCGACCAGCAGGCCCACCATGGTGCGCTGCTTGGTGCGGATGAGGTGGTGGTGGACGGCGGCGGTGAGCAGCAGCGACGGGATCGGCGCGTGCTCGGCGTCGGAGTGCCGGTCGGAGAGGACGATCAGGCGGGCGCCGCCCTCGATGGCCGCGTCGGCCTCGGCGCAGATGGCGTCGATGCGGGCGGCGAGCGCCTCGCCGCCGCCGGAGACCCGGTAGAGGCCGGAGAGCGTGGCGGCCTTCATGCCCGGCATGTCGCCGTCGTGGTTGATGTGGATGAGCTTGGCCAGCTCGTCGTTGTCGATCACCGGGAAGGGCAGGGTGACCGAGCGGCAGGAGGCCGCGTTCGGGTCGAGCAGGTTGCCCTGGGGGCCGAGGGAGGAGCGCAGCGAGGTGACGAGCTCCTCCCGGATGGCGTCCAGCGGCGGGTTGGTGACCTGCGCGAAGAGCTGGGTGAAGTAGTCGAAGAGCAGCCGGGGGCGGGCGGACAGGGCCGCGATCGGGGAGTCCGTGCCCATGGAGCCGAGCGGCTCGCCGCCGGTGCGGGCCATCGGGGCGAGGATGACGCGGAGCTCTTCCTCGGTGTAGCCGAAGGTCTGCTGGCGGCGGGTGACCGAGGCGTGGGTGTGCACGATGTGCTCGCGCTCGGGGAGGTCGGAGAGTTCGATCTCCCCGGTCTCCAGCCACTCGGCGTAGGGCTGCTCGGCGGCGAGGCCGGCCTTGATCTCGTCGTCCTCGATGATGCGGTGCTCGGCGGTGTCGACGAGGAACATCTTGCCGGGCTGGAGGCGGCCCTTGCGGACGACCCGGGCGGGGTCGATGTCGAGGACGCCGACCTCGGAGGAGAGGACGACGAGGCCCTCGTCGGTGACCCAGTAGCGGCCGGGGCGCAGACCGTTGCGGTCGAGGACCGCGCCGACCTGGACGCCGTCGGTGAAGGTGACGCAGGCCGGGCCGTCCCAGGGCTCCATCATCGTGGAGTGGTACTGGTAGAAGGCGTGCCGGGCCGGGTCCATGGAGTCGTGGTTCTCCCACGCCTCGGGGACCATCATCAGGACCGAGTGCGGCAGCGAGCGGCCGCCGAGGTGGAGCAGCTCCAGGACCTCGTCGAAGGAGGCGGTGTCGGAGGCGTCCGGCGTACAGATCGGGAAGATCCGGTCCAGGCCCTTGCCGTCGCGGCTCTCGCCGAAGACGTCGGAGGCGAGCTGGGCCTCGCGGGCGGTCATCCAGTTGCGGTTGCCCTTGACCGTGTTGATCTCGCCGTTGTGGGCGACGAAGCGGTACGGGTGGGCGAGCGGCCAGCTCGGGAAGGTGTTGGTGGAGAACCGGGAGTGGACGAGGGCGATGGCGGAGGCCAGGCGCCGGTCCGACAGGTCCGGGAAGAAGGGCTCCAGCTGGCCGGTGGTCAGCATGCCCTTGTAGACGATGGTGCGGGCGGAGAGCGACGGGAAGTACGTCGCGGCCTCGCGCTCGGCGCGCTTGCGCAGCACGAACGCCTTGCGGTCCAGGGCGATGCCGGTGGACTCCCCGTCGGTGACGAAGAGCTGGCGGAAGACCGGCATGGTGGAGCGGGCGGTGGCGCCGAGCAGGGCGGGGGCGACGGGGACCTCGCGCCAGCCGAGGACGGTGAGGCCCTCGTCGGCGGCGATGGTCTCGATCGCGGCGGCGCTCTCGTCGGCGGTGTCGACGGGGAGGAACGCGGTGCCCACCGCGTACGCGCCGGCCTCGGGCAGCGCGAGGTCGGTGACCTCGCGGAAGAAGGCGTCCGGGACCTGGAACAGGATGCCGGCGCCGTCGCCGGAGTCCGGCTCGGAGCCGGTGGCGCCGCGGTGCTCGAGGTTGCGCAGTACGGTCAGCGCCTGCTCGACCAGCGCATGGCTGGCCACACCGGTGAGGGTGGCCACGAAC
Source organism: Streptomyces hydrogenans (assembly GCF_014656075.1). GTDB lineage: Bacteria > Actinomycetota > Actinomycetes > Streptomycetales > Streptomycetaceae > Streptomyces > Streptomyces hydrogenans. Next base: position 19,781 of record NZ_BNBS01000014.1, on the reverse strand, counting down.
CCGACACCACAGGCGTCGTGCTCGTTACGGGGGTCGTACATGCCCTGGGGGGCGGGGCGACCGTCCATGGGCGACCAGGCGTCGGAACGCATCGGCTCTCCCGTCGTCGTCGTGGCTGGGGGCACCTCCCAGACCACGTCTGGGGGAGCTGCTGCCGAGGGACGACGTTGGCCCTCCGCGAAATTTCGTGCAGGTTACATGATGGAGTGCTTCTCGCCTAGCGGATAGCTCGTTCCAGCATGCGGACACCTCCGACACGGAGCGGTGGTGTGCGTTCACCTGTTTTCTCGGGGTGCGGGGGCAGCGACGGCACCGTGACTGCTCCGCGGGGGACGGAACCGGACCGGTCCGTCGGGGAAGGGCTTCGTTGCCCCACGACGCTTCTGCCTCTTTCCCGTTGGTCACGGGTTCGAAACCGCCGGGTAACCGGCTACATATGTTGCGTCCTGCATAGTGTCTCACCGCCGCGAGCGTTCCGACCAGGGATATTCGTCACAGCGAGAATGGGCCCTTCGCGCCGAAATGTCACCCCGAAAAGCCCGAAAGGCCCCTTGCGGGGGCCTCTCGGACTTCTGCGGTGGTACGGATTCCGTCGCGACCGTCACACAGCGGGATCAGACCAGGTGGGACGGGGTCCCGACGGTCACAGCGCAGCACCGAAGAGCATGCCGAGCCCGTACGTGACGGCCGCCGCGGCACCGCCGAGGACCAGCTGGCGCAGCCCGCTGAAGAGCCAGCCGCGGGCGGTCACCCGGGCCACCAGCGCGCCGCAGGCGAAGAGCCCGAGGAGCGCGAGGAGCACGGCCGGCCAGAGCGCCGTCGCGCCGAGCAGGTACGGCAGCAGGGGCAGCAGGGCGCCGAGCGCGAAGGAGCCGAAGGACGAGACGGCGGCGACGACCGGCGACGGCAGGTCGTCGGGGTCGATGCCCAGCTCCTCGCGGGCGTGGATCTCCAGCGCCTGCTCGGGGTCCTTCGACAGCTGCATGGCGACCTCGCGGGCGAGCGCGGGCTCGACGCCCCGGGAGACGTAGAGGGCCGCCAGCTCCTCCATCTCGTCGATCGGGTGCTTGCGCAACTGGCGCCGCTCCACGTCCAGTTCCGCCTGGACCAGCTCGCGCTGCGAGGCGACGGAGGTGTACTCGCCGGCCGCCATGGAGAAGGCGCCGGCCGCGAGTCCGGCGAGACCGGTGATCACGATGGTCCCCGAGGAGACCGCACCGCCGGCGACACCGGTCATCAGGGCGAGGTTGGAGACGAGTCCGTCCATCGCGCCGAAGACCGCCGGCCGCAGCCAACCGCCGTTCACGTCGCGGTGGGTGTGGTTGTCCCGGTGCGCCTCGTGCAGTGGTGCCTGGGCCTCGATGATGGACATGGTTCTCCCCTCGTTCCGGCGGGCCGGGTCGCACCCGCCGCCCCCAACACCCTCGAAAATACGCGCGATGTAAGGGGCGCGCCAGCAAGGCAGGCCGTACTTAGTAAGGCCCGCCTCAGTGTGGGAAGCCTTGCCTGACACCAGGTCAACACCCCCGCACGCCACCGGCGTCCCCCGTACGAGCCACCGACAGACGGGTGACAGAAGCGGCCCACCGGCGAGTCGTCGGCCCGCCGTGGCACAGATCCAGGCGAGGGGGTACCGCCGAAGAGGTGCCCCGCACCGAGGAGAGGGCGCGCGCGGAGATGGTGACCACGACATGCGACACCCGTGAACGGGCGAGAGGGGCGCTGCTCGGCCTCGCCGTCGGCGACGCGCTGGGCGCCCCCGCCGAGAACATGAAGCCGTCCGAGATCCGCCGCCGGTGGGGCCGGATCGAGGGCTTCCTGACGGACCGTCCGGCCGGCACGGACGACACCGAGTACGCGATCTTCTCCGCGCTGCTGCTCGCCCGGCACGGCTCGGCCCTCACCGTCGCCCACGTCGAACGGGCCTGGCACCACTGGATCGCCGACCTCGACGAGGGCCCCTTCCGCGGCGCGGGCTTCTCCGAGCGCGGCACCCTGGAGAACCTCCGGCGCGGACTGGCGGCCCCCATCTCCGCCCAGCACCGCCACGCCTGGTCCGACGGACTGGCCATGCGGGCCGCGCCCTTCGGCGTCTTCGCGGCCGGCCGCCCCGAGGAGGCGGCCCGGCTCGTCGCCATCGACGGCAGCGTCAGCCACGAGGGCGAGGGCATCTACGGCGGCCAGGCCGTCGCCGCGGGCGTCGCCGCGGCGATGTCCGGCGCGACCGTCACGTCCGTCATCGCGGCGGCCCTCTCGGTGATCCCGATGGACTCCTGGACGGCCCGCTCCCTGCGCCGCGCGGTGGTCGCCGCGCAGCGCGTCCAGCCCGACCCGCTCACCCGCGAACGCCAGGTCCGCTCGGCGGTCGTCATCGGCGGCTACCCCTGGACCGACCTCGCCCCCGAGGCGGTCGGCCTCGCCTTCGGCGCCTTCGCGGCGGCCCGCGGCGACTTCCGCACCGCGGTCCTCACGGCCGTGAACATGGGCCGCGACGCCGACACCACGGCCGCGGTCGCCGGCGCGCTGGCCGGCGCGGCGGGCGGCGTCTCGGCGATCCCGGACGCCTGGGCGACGGCCATCACCCCCGTCACCGGCAGCTGCCTCCCGTCCATGCGCGGCTACCACGTCCTCGACGTGGCCGACCTCCTCACCCCGGAGCACCCCCGATGAACCCCGACCCGACCAACCCCACCGCCACCACTCCCGGCACCCCAGCGACCCCCGTGACCCCTGTGGCCCCCACGCCCGCCGCTCCCGGCACCCCCACCCCTCCCGGCACCTCCGTGGCCCCCGCGGCTACCACCCCCGCCACTCCCGGCACCCCCGCACCCCTCACCGCCACCACTCCCGCCGTTCCCGGCGCGCCCGCCGTTCCCGGCACTCCCGGCACCCTCGCAGTCCCCACCACCGCTCCCGGCACCCCCGTGGCCCCCGCCGCCTCAGGCGCGCCCGCCGCCCCCGCTGTGGGCAGGCGTTCCGCGGGGCGAGGGGGGTCCCCCCTGCCCGAGCGGAGCCGAGAGCTTGGGGGAGGGTGGGCACAGCCTCCAGTGCCGGGCACCGTCCCGGCCGTCGACACCCTGCCCCAGGTGCCGGGCGCCGACACGCAGGGCCTGGCCCCGCCGCACCCCGCCCCGGTGCCGGGCGCCGACACGACACGTACCGCCGGCGCCTGGGCGACTCCACGGGAGGCACCACGGCCGACCGCCCAGGCCGAGACGGACCGGACCGAGACGGACCGGACCGAAGCGGACCGGGACAGGATCGAGGGCCTCCTCCTGGGCCTCGCCGCGGGCGACGCCGCCGGCTGGCCCGCCGCCCGGCACCGCGCCGCCCGGATGCCCGAGTGGACCCGCCGCCTCACCCGCGAGCTCGACACCTTCGCGGAGCAGAACGCCACGACCACCCTCCCCGTGCCGATCGCCCTGAACCAGCCCCCCGAGCCGCTCCGCCTCGGCCCGTCCGACGACGCCGAGTGGGCGGCCTTCACGGCGGAGGCGGTCCTGGCCGCCGCCGGTCCCCTCTTCGCCGCCCTCCCCCGCGAGCGCCGCCTCCGCGCCGCCGTGGACCTCGCCTGGAACCACCTCGCGGGCCAGATCGCCGCCGCGGCCGATCGCGCTCCCGAGATCGAGTCCGCCGTCCTCCCGCTGCGCGCCCGCATCTCGGTCCGCGCCGGGCTCGGCAACCTCGCCACCGGTCTGCGCCCGCCCGCGACCGGCCACGACAACCCGCACTACTTCGACGACGCCGGCTGCGTCCGGGCCGCCGTCCTCGCGGTCGTCCACCCCGGTGACCCGCGCGTCGCCGCGGAACTCGCCGAGTTCGACGCCCGGTACACCCAGGACGGCGACGGCGTGCACGGCGCCCGGGCCACCGCGGCGGCGGTCGCCGCGGCGCTCGGCGGCGCGGACGCCGAGACCGCCGTGGAGGCCGCGGTCGCCGAGCTCCCGCCGGTCACGGAGATCGGCCGCAACGCCCGCCACGCCGTGAAGCTGGCCCGCACCGCCGACTCCGCCTTCGAACTGGTCCCCCTCCTGGAGCACCAGATCGTCGACCACGTCTACAGCTACGGCATCGCCGCCGCCGAGACCGTCCCCGTCGCGCTCGCCCTGACCGTCGCCGCGCGCGGCGCGATGACGGCCGCGGTCCCGGCCGCGGCCTGTCTGTCCCGGGTCGCGGACTCCGCGCCCGCCCTGGCCGGCGCGCTCACCGGCGCGCTGGGCGGCGGCCGTTCGGTCCCGGCGAGCTGGCGGGACGCCTGCCGGACGCTCTCCGGCTGCGCGCTGCCCCGGCTCGCCGGAACCGACCTGGTGGAACTCGCCGGGCTCCTGGGAGCCACGGAACCGGCGCCCCCAGGTGGACAATTCCGACATGACACCCACTCTGGATGACCGGATCACCGGAAGTCTCCTCGGTGCCGCCGTGGGCGACGCCCTCGGCGGCCCCGTGGAGGGGTACACCCCCGAGCAGATCGCCGAACGCCACGGAGGCAGGGTCACCGGCGTCGTCGGCCCCTGGAACGGCGACTCCTGGCGCACCGCCCGCCCCATCGCCCCGTACCACAAGGGCGACGGGCACGTCACCGACGACACCCTGATGACCCACGCCCTGATCCGGGTGTACGAGACGGTCCGCGACCACCTCGACGCGTACGCGGTCGCGGACCACCTCGTCCCCGAACTCATGGGCTCCCCCGTGTGGATCCCCGAGCTGGAGGCGGAGGCCCTCCCCCTCCAGCGGATCTTCCTCGCCGAGAAGTGGCTGGTCGCCCGCCTCCACTACGGCCACCACGACCCGCGCGAGGCCGGCTCCGGGAACATCGTCAACTGCGGCGCCGCGATGTACATGGCCCCCGTCGGCCTGGTGAACGCCGCCGACCCGCACGGCGCCTACGCCGAGGCCCTCGACGTCGCCGGCGCCCACCAGTCCTCGTACGGCCGCGAGGCCGCGGGCGTCTTCGCCGCGGCCGTCGCGGCGGCCTGCGTCCCCGGCGCCACCGCGCGCACGGTCGTCGACACCGCCCTCGCCCTCGCGAAGGACGGCACCCGCGCCGCGATCGAGGCCGTCGCCGAAGTCGCCGACCGGCACCGCGACTTCGAGTCCGCCCTGGTCCCGCTCCGCAAGGCGGTCGCCCCGTACGACTCCGTCGGCCCCGACTACCGCAACCCCGGCCTGGACGCCCGCCGCCCCTCCCGGCTCCACTCCATCGAGGAGCTGCCGATCGCGCTGGGCATGCTCCTGGTCGGCGAGGGCGACTACCGCCGCACGGTCCTCGGCGCGGTCAACTACGGGCGCGACTGCGACTCCATCGCCACCATGGCGGGCGCGGTCGCCGGAGCCCTGCACGGCGAGGCGGCGGTCCCCGCCGAGTGGGTGAAGCGGGTCGCGGAGGCCAGCCGGCTGGACCTGCACGCCCCGGCCGCGGCCCTCGCCGCCGTCGCCCACGAGGTCTTCGCCCGGGACACCGCCCGCCGCCGCGCCCACGAGTCCGCCCGCGCCGCCCTGACGGACGCCTCCCGGTGACGCCCGGCGCTCCGGCCCCCGGCGCCGAGGCCGTACGGCTCACCTGGGTGCAGCCCGAGGACCTCGTCGGGCACGAGCTGCGGCAGGCCGCCGAGGACGGCCGGGAGGCCGGGGAGATCGCCGGCCGCTGGTTCGCGGCCGGCGGGCACCCCGCGCCGGCCGCCGCCGGCGCCTCGCCCGGCGCCCGGCCCGAACTGCGGGCGCTCGCCGAGGAACTCCTCGACGAACTCGCCGCCCTCCCGTCCCCGCTGGCCGACGCCGAGCCCACCGCGCTCGACGCGATCCTGGCCGCCTGCCCCGACCCGCCCGCCCCGCCGCCCGACGGAGCGGCGTACGCCCCCGGCCTGCGCGACCGGCTGCACGCCGCCTGGCTGGGCCGCGCCGCCGGGTGCCTGCTCGGCAAGCCCGTCGAGAAGCTGCCGCTCGGTGCGATCCGGGCGCTCGCCCGGGCCGCCGGGAACTGGCCGCTCGACGACTGGTTCACCGCCCGCGGGGTGCCACCGGAACTGCTCGCGGCCCACCCCTGGAACCGCCGCTCCGCCGCCACCTCGCTCGCCGAGACGATCGACGGCATGCCCGAGGACGACGACCTCAACTACCCCCTCCTCGCCCTGCTCCTCCTCCGCCGCCACGGCCGCGGCTTCACCACCGCCGACGTGGCCCGCCTCTGGCTGGACGAACTCCCCGCCGGCCGCGCCTTCACCGCCGAGCGGATCGCCTACCGCAACCTCCTGGACGGCATCGAGCCCCCGCTGACCGCCGTCCGCCGCAACCCCTTCCGGGAGTGGATCGGCGCCCAGATCCGGGCCGACGTCCACGGCTGGACCCACCCCGGGGACCCGGCCGCGGCAGCCGCCCAGGCCCACCGGGACGCCGTCCTCAGCCACACCGGCAACGGCGTCCACGGCGCGATGTTCGTCGCCGCCACCGTGGCCGCCGCCGCGGGCGGCGGCTGCGACGTCCACCGGGCGCTGGCCGCCGGCCTCTCCGTCGTCCCGCCCCGCTCCCGGCTCGCCGAGGCCGTCCGGTACGGCATCGCGACCGCCCGCGCCACCCCTGACCTCGACGCCGTCGTGGACCGGCTGCACTCCCGGTACGGCGGGTACCACTGGGTCCATGCCGTGCCGAACACCGCGCTGCTCGCCGCCGCCCTCACCCACGCCGACGGCGACTTCACCCGCTCGATCTGCGCGGCCGTCTCCGGCGGCTGGGACACCGACTCCAACGGCGCCACCGCCGGCTCGGTCGCCGGCCTCCTCGCCGGCCACCCGGACCGGCTCCCCGACCGCTGGACCTCCCCCCTCAAGAACCGGCTCGCGACCTCGGTGCCGTCCTTCGACGGCATCGGCTTCGACGCGCTCGCCGACCTGACCCACCTGGAGGCAGTACGCCCATGACCAGCATCGTGGTGCTCGGGAGCACCAACATGGACCTCGTGGCCTACGTGGCGAAGGCCCCGGCGCGCGGCGAGACCGTCACCGGCCGCTCGTTCCGCACGATCCCCGGCGGCAAGGGCGCCAACCAGGCGGTCGCCGCCGCCCGCGCGGGCGGCGAGGTCGCCATGATCGGCGCGGTCGGCTCCGACGACTTCGGATACCGGCTCCGCGACACCCTGGAGCACTGCTCCGTCGACACCGACCTGCTCCGCACCGTCGAGGGCCCCTCGGGCACCGCGCACATCGTCGTGGACGACGAGGGCGGCAACGCCATCGTCGTCGTCCCCGGCGCCAACGGCACCGTCACCTCCCTCAGCCACGGCGACGAGGCCCTGATCGCCAACGCCGACCTGCTCCTCCTCCAGCTCGAACTCCCGCTCTCCGTCGTCGTCGACGGCGCCGCGCACGCCCGCCGGAGCGGCGTGAGGACCGTCCTCACCCCGGCCCCCGTCCAGCCGCTGCCACCGGAACTCTTCGACGTCACCGACCTGCTGGTGCCCAACGAGCACGAGGCCACGGCGCTCACCGGCCGCGCCGACCCGCACGCCGCCGCGCTCGCCCTCCTCGAAGTCGTCCCCGAGGTCGTCGTCACCCTCGGCGCGGCCGGCTGCCTCTACGCGGCGCGCGGCGCGGACCTGCTCGCCGTGCCCGCGCCCCAGGTGCGGGCCGTGGACACCACCGCGGCCGGCGACACCTTCGTCGGCGCCCTCGCGGTCGCCCTCGGCGAGGGCCGTCCCGTGCCCGAGGCGCTGGCCTGGGCCGGCACGGCCGCCGCCCTGTCCGTCCGGCGCGAGGGCGCGTCGACCTCGATGCCGTACCGCACCGAGATCGACACGGCCCTCGGCACCCCCTCGTCCCTGGAGGCCGATCCCGCATGACCACCGCCCCCTCCCCCGCCCCGCCCCTGGAGGGGCTGCGCGTCCTCGATCTGGCGACGCTGTTCGCCGGGCCGCTGGCCGCCATGATGCTCGGCGACTTCGGCGCCGACGTCGTGAAGGTCGAGCACCCCCGCAAGCCGGACCCGTCCCGGGGCCACGGCCCCGCCAAGGACGGGGTGGGCCTGTGGTGGAAGGTGCTGGGCCGCAACAAGCGGACCGTCACCCTCGACCTGTCCACCCCCGGCGGCCGGGACGCCCTCCTCCGGCTGGCCGCCGACGCCGACGTGATCGTGGAGAACTTCCGCCCCGGCACCCTGGAACGCTGGGGCCTGGGCTGGGAGGAGCTGTCCGCGGTCAACCCCCGTCTGGTGCTGGCCCGGGTCACCGGCTTCGGCCAGTTCGGCCCGTACGCCCACCGCCCCGGCTTCGGCACCCTCGCCGAGGCGATGAGCGGCTTCGCCGCGATCACCGGCGAACCCGACGGCCCGCCGACCCTGCCCCCCTTCGGCCTCGCCGACTCGGTCGCCGCCCTCGCCACCGCGTACGCGGTGATGACCGCGCTCACCGCCAGGACGACGACCGGCCAGGGCCAGGTCGTCGACATGGCCATCATCGAACCGATGCTCGCCGTCATCGGCCCCCACGCCCTCTGGTACGACCAGCTCGGCTACGTCCAGCCGCGCACCGGCAACCGCTCCCGCAACAACGCCCCCCGCAACACCTACCGGACCTCCGACGGCTCCTGGGTGGCCGTCTCCACCTCGGCGCAGTCCATCGCCGAACGGGTGCTGCGCCTGGTCGGCCGCCCCGAGCTGATCGACGAGCCGTGGTTCGCCGACGGCACGGGCCGGGCCGCGCACGCCGAGGAGCTCGACGCGGCGGTCGGCGGCTGGATCGCCCGCCACACCCGCGACGAGGCCATGGCCGCCTTCGAGAAGGCGGAGGCGGCGATCGCCCCCGTCTACGACGTCCGGGACGTCCTCGACGACCCGCAGTACCAGGCGCTCGGCACGGTCACCGAGGTCCCGGACCCGGAGCTGGGCCCGATCCGCATGCAGAACGTCCTCTTCCGGCTCTCCGACACCCCCGGCGGGATCCGCTGGGCGGGCCGCCCGCACGGCGCCGACACCGAGGAGGTCCTGACCGCGGCCGGCTTCGCCCCGGCCGAGATCAGCGCCCTGCGCGCCCAGGGGGCGGTATGAGCACCCCGGCCGCCGCGAACGGCGGGCGGCACCGCGGCCGTCTCCCCCTCACCTGGCTGTACGCCCCCGGCGACCGCCCCGACGTGGTCGGCAAGGCGCTCGGCTCCGGCGCCGACGTCGTCATCGTGGACCTGGAGGACGCGGTCGCCCCGGAGCGCAAGGCGTACGCCCTCGACGCCACGGTCGATCTGCTCTCCGACGCCCACCCGGTCCCGGTGCACGTCCGCATCCACACCCCGCGCGACATCCCCGTCCTGGCCTCCCTCCCCGGCCTCGGCGGTCTCCGTGTCCCCAAGGTGGCCCACGCCACCGACATCCACCGGATCAGCGAGCTCGCGCCCGGCCTCCCGCTCTATCCGCTCCTGGAGAACGCGCTGGCCGTGGAGCAGGCGTACGCCATCGCCACCGCCCACCCGGCCGTCCGCGGCCTCTCCCTCGGCGAGGCCGACCTCCGCGCCGACCTGGGGGTGCGGGACGACAGCGGGCTCGACTGGCCGCGCAGCCGGATCGTGGTCGCCGCCCGGGCCGCGAAGCTGCCGCCGCCGGTGCAGTCGGTGCACGCCGACATCGGGGACCTGACCGCGCTCGCCGCCGGCTGTGCCCGGGGCCGGGCGCTCGGCTTCCTCGGCCGGGCGGCCATCCATCCCCGGCAGCTGCCGGTCATCGAGCGGGCCTATCTGCCGACCCCGCAGGAGGTGGACGCGGCCCGCGCGGTGGTGGCGGCCGCCGAGACCGACCGGGGCGCGCTGGCCCTGGCGGACGGCCGGTTCGTGGACGCGGCGGTGGTGGCGGGCGCCCACCGGGTCCTCGACCTGGTCGAGCGCGTCGGCTGACCCGGCCCGGCCCCCGCACACCGGTCCGGGCCAGGACACGCGCGAGGGCCGCCGGGACCTCTTCGGTCCCGGCGGCCCTCGCGTCGTCCGTGCGGAAGGGGCGTCAGCCCTTGGCGGCCGATCCGGCGCCGTTCCCGGCCCCGTTCTCCACGTCGTGGGAGTCGCCCGCGTCGTCGGAGGCGGCCGCGTCGTCGGAGGCGTCGGAGGCGGCCTTCCCGGTGCCCGCGTCCTCGGCGTCGTCGTCCGTCTTCCCGGTCTCGACCGGCTTGCGGGAGCGGGGCTCGACGATCTCCTCGCGGCCCGGGCGGACCCGCGCCGAGACCACCATGTAGACCACGGCGAGCACGAAGACGATGATCGCGGTCCACACGTTGAGGCGCAGGCCCAGGATGTGGTGGGCCTCGTCGACGCGCATGTACTCGATCCAGCCGCGGCCGGCGCAGTAGGCGGCCACGTACAGGGCGAAGGCGCGGCCGTGGCCGAGCTTGAAGCGGCGGTCGGCCCAGATGACGAGGAAGGCGACGCCGACGCACCACAGCGACTCGTAGAGGAAGGTCGGGTGGTAGAGCCCGGCCTCGCGGTTGGCGCTCTCGGTGATCTTCAGCGCCCACGGCAGGTCGGTCGGCTTGCCGTACAGCTCCTGGTTGAACCAGTTGCCCCAGCGGCCGATGGCCTGGGCGAGGGCGATGCCGGGCGCGATGGCGTCCGCGTACGCCGGCAGCGGGATGCCCCGGCGGCGGCAGCCGATCCAGGCGCCGACGGCGCCGAAGGCGATGGCGCCCCAGATGCCGAGGCCGCCCTCCCAGATCTTGAAGGCGTCGACCCAGTTCTCACCCTCGCTGAAGTACAGCTGGTAGTCGGTGATCACGTGGTAGAGGCGTCCGCCGACGAGGCCGAAGGGCACCGCCCAGACGGCGATGTCGGCCACGGTGCCGGCGGTGCCGCCCCGGGCGATCCAGCGCTTGTTGCCGAGCCAGACGGCGACGAAGACACCGAGGATGATGCAGAAGGCATAGCCGCGCAGCGGGATCGGTCCGAGGTGGATGACACCGGTCGACGGGCTGGGAATGTAGGCAAGGTCCATGGCAGGTCCGACGCTACCCTGCCGGGCGGGCGGACCGGCAGCCCGCACGGCAACTTCTGGGTAACCTTCCGTCCCGCTATCCCGCCGAAGGGGAGGCCGTGCCGGGCTTCTTGCCCTTGTTGGCCTCGGCGACCCACTTCTTCAGGTTCTCCGGCGAGATCTGCTCGCCGCCCTTGGTCGGGAAGATCGATTCTCCGTTGAGCAGCACCGACGGGGTGCCGCGGAAGCCGCCGGCCTGGAAGGCCTCGTTGGACTTCTCGACCCAGCTGTCGTGCGTGCCGTCCTCGACGCAGGAGCGGAAGGACGGCGTGTCGAGGCCGGGGACCTTGGCCGCCAGCTCGATCAGCTTGGCGTTGTTCCCGAAGGCGTCGTCGGTCTCCTGCGGCTGGTTGGTGTAGAGCGTGTCGTGGTACGCGGTGAACTTGCCCGCGTCCTGGGCGCAGGCCGCCGCGTTCGCCGCCCGGAGCGAGCCGCTGCCGCCCATGTTGCCGTCGATGAGGGTGGCGAGGTGGTACTCGGCCTTGAGCGCGCCGGCGGCCTCCAGCTCGTGGATGGAGTCCCGCATCACGTTCTCGAACTGGGCGCAGGCCGGGCAGCGGAAGTCCTCCCAGACCTGGAGGGTGGAGGGGGCGTCGGCCTTGCCGGTGGGGATGGCCGGCTTGTCGCCCTCGATCGAGCCGGCGGGGGCGACGACGGGCCCGGCCTTGTCGGACCCGGTGTCCTTGTCGCCGCTCGCGGCGATCACCCCGACGACGGCGGCGAGGCCGAGGACGCCGACCACTCCCGCCGTCACGATCAGGACGCGCCGCTGCTTCTCGCGGGCCTTCTCGCGCTCGCGCTGCTGCTGCAGGCGCTCCCGCGCGCTCTTGTTGCTACCGTCACGGTTCTTCTCGCTCACGCCCACAGCAACGAACCGGGGAGGCGCGTCCGCGCCTCCCCGGTCCGATGTCCACCCGAATGGACTACGCGCGCTACGAGGTGCGGCGCACGCCCTCGGCGAGTTCGGCCGCCAGTTCCTTTACGGCGGCGAGCCCGGCGGCCTCGTCGCCGTCGGCGTCGAGGATCCGCTGGACGAAGGCCGAGCCGACGATGACGCCGTCGGCGAAGGCGGCGACCTCGCGGGCCTGGGCGGCGTTGGAGACGCCGAGGCCGACGCAGACCGGGATCTTCGCGGTGACGCGGGTGCGGCGGACCAGGTCGGCGGCCTGCTCGCCGACCGAGGCGCGGGTGCCCGTGACGCCCATGAGGGAGGCGGCGTAGACGAAGCCGGAACCGGCCGCCGTGATGGTGGCGAGCCGCTCGTCCCTGCTGCTGGGGGCGACGACGAAGACGGTGGCGAGACCGTGCTCGTCGGCGTGCTTCCGCCACAGCGCGGACTCCTGGACCGGCAGGTCGGGCAGGATGCAGCCCGCGCCGCCGGCCTCGGCCAGCTCCCGGACGAAGCGCTCGACGCCGTACCGGTCGATCGGGTTCCAGTAGGTCATGACGAGGACCGGCTTGCCGGTGGCCTCGTGGGCCTCCTTCACCGTGCGCATCACGTCGGCGATCCGGACGCCGCCGCGCAGGGCGATGTCGTCGGCGGTCTGGATGACGGGGCCGTCCAGGACCGGGTCGCTGTGCGGGAGGCCGACCTCGACGATGTCGGCGCCGCCGTCAAAGGCGGCCTTGATCGCCTTGATGCCGCCGTCCACGGTCGGGAAGCCGGCCGGGAGGTAGGCGATGAGCGCGGCCCGGTCCTCGGCCTTCGCCCGCTCCAGGGTGTCGGCGAGCAGCTGGATGTTTCCGGTCGTCACTTCGAGCCCTCCCCGTCGTACAGCCCGAAGTAGCGGGCGGCCGTGTCCATGTCCTTGTCGCCGCGGCCGGAGAGGTTGACGACGAGGAGCGCGTCCTTGCCGAGCTCCTTGCCGACCTCAAGGGCCCCGGCGAGCGCGTGCGCCGACTCGATGGCCGGGATGATGCCCTCGGTGCGGGAGAGCAGACGGAGCGCCTGCATGGCGGCGTCGTCGGTGACCGCGCGGTACTCGCCGCGGCCGGTGTCCTTGAGGTACGAGTGCTCCGGGCCGATGCCCGGGTAGTCGAGGCCCGCCGAGATCGAGTACGGCTCGGTGATCTGGCCCTCGTCGTCCTGGAGGACGTACGACCGGGAGCCGTGCAGGATGCCGGGCTCGCCGGCGGTGAGGGTGGCCGCGTGCTCGCCGGTCTCGACGCCGTGGCCGGCCGGCTCGCAGCCGATCAGCCGGACGCCGGTGTCGGGCAGGAAGGCGTGGAAGAGGCCGATGGCGTTGGAGCCGCCGCCGACGCAGGCGATGGCCGCGTCGGGGAGGCGTCCGGCGCGCTCCAGGAGCTGGCGGCGGGCCTCGACGCCGATGACCCGGTGGAAGTCGCGGACCATCGCGGGGAAGGGGTGGGGTCCGGCGACCGTGCCGAAGAGGTAGTGCGTCCGGTCGACGTTGGCCACCCAGTCGCGGAACGCCTCGTTGATGGCGTCCTTGAGGGTGCGGCTGCCGGACGTCACGGCGATGACCTCGGCGCCGAGCATCCGCATCCGGGCCACGTTGAGGGCCTGGCGCTGGGTGTCGACCTCGCCCATGTAGATGGTGCACTCGAGGCCGAAGAGGGCGCAGGCGGTGGCGGTGGCGACGCCGTGCTGGCCGGCGCCGGTCTCGGCGATCACCCGGGTCTTGCCCATGCGCTTGGTGAGCAGCGCCTGGCCGAGCACGTTGTTGATCTTGTGCGAGCCGGTGTGGTTCAGGTCCTCGCGCTTGAGGAAGATCCGTGCCCCGCCGGCGTGCTCGGCGAAGCGCGGCACCTCGGTGAGGGCGCTGGGGCGGCCGGTGTAGTTGGCCATGAGGTCCCCGAGCTCGCGGGCGAACTCGGGGTCGTTCTTGGCCTTCTCGTACTCGACGGCGACCTCGTCGACGGCGGCGACGAGGGCCTCGGGGATGAACTTGCCGCCGAAGTCGCCGAAGTACCCCTCGGGCGACGGGACCTGACCCTCCGGGTCCGGGATGAAGAACTCACTGGTCATGCGGATGCTGCTCCTCGCGGGGCGATGCGGTCGTGAAAGGACGTGACTCGCTTCGTACGCGCGCGCGTGGCGGTGCCGCCGCCGTTTCGTTGTGGGCAATCGTTCCGCTGGGGCGGGACGGGCGGGCACAACGGAACGGCACCGTTACCGGGTGCCTCCGCTTCCGGGCCTGGCCCCGCACCCGTACGGCGTCGTACAGCGGGTGCGGGTCCAGGCGCGGAAAGCCTTGGCCCGGCAGGGGGCGCCGTTCCGTTGTGCCCACCCGTTCCGCCCCTGCGGAACGTATGCCCACAACGGAACGGGGTCCGTCAGGAGGTCGCGCGCGTGGGGCGGGGGCGCCATCGCATGCCCGGGACCGTGCCCGGCTCGGAGCCGATGCAGTGGCGGACCCGGCGCCCGTGGACCCGGCGGGCGGGCGCCCGGCAGCCCCGGGGCCGGCAGCCGCGGGCCAGCCGGGCGTGGGCGGCCACGGCGACCGCGCGCACGCCGACCGGCCCGCGGGCTGCGGAGCCCGGGGCGGTCGGCACGGCGCGGCGCGGGGTCCCGGTCGGGTCAGCTCCGGCCGTGCCGCAGGGCGGGGTGGGCGCCGGCGGCGACGAGGTCGGCGACGGCGGTCTTCGGGTCGCGCCCGGTGACCAGCGACTCGCCGACCAGGACCGCGTCGGCGCCGGCGTTGGCGTACGCGATCAGGTCGTGCGGGCCGCGGACGCCGGACTCGGCGACCTTGACGATGTGGTCCGGGATCTCCGGGGCGACCCGCTCGAAGGTGGAGCGGTCGACCTGGAGCGTCTTGAGGTTGCGGGCGTTGACGCCGATGATCCGGGCGCCGGCGTCGACCGCGCGCTCCACCTCCTCCTCGTCGTGGACCTCGACGAGCGGGGTGAGACCGATGGACTCGGCGCGCTCGATGAGGGAGACGAGGGCCTCCTGCTCCAGGGCGGCGACGATGAGGAGCGCGAGATCCGCTCCGTACGCCCGGGCCTCCCAGAGCTGGTAGGCGGTGACGATGAAGTCCTTGCGCAGGACGGGGATGTCGACCCGCGCGCGCACGGCCTCCAGGTCGGCGAGCGAGCCGCCGAAGCGGCGCTGCTCGGTGAGGACGGAGATGACGGCGGCGCCGCCCGCCTCGTAGTCGGCGGCGAGGCCGGCCGGGTCGGCGATGGCCGCGAGGGCTCCCTTGGACGGGCTCGACCGCTTGACCTCGCAGATCACCGTGACGCCTTCGCCGCGCAGCGCGGCGACCCCGTCCTTGGCCTGCGGGGCCTTGGCGGCCCGTTCCTTGAGCTCGTCGAGGGAGACCCGCGCCTGCCGCTCTGCGAGGTCGGCGCGCACGCCTTCGATGATCTCGTCGAGCACACTCACGCGAGAGGCCCCCTTCCGGGACGGTGACGGTTCCACGGGAACCTGATGAACACGGTTCAGCCACGTCGATGGTATCCGCAGGTGGGCTTCGGCTCCGCATCGAGCGGCGCGGCGTCCCAACTGCTGGGACTTCAGGGTGCCAGCCCGGAGCCGAACGGGAGGTTCCGGATCACCGTGAAAAGGGCGGTCAGCGCGCCGATCGCCCACCACCAGGCGGGCCTCACGGCGATCCGGGTCGGCGCGCCGCGGACGGCGTGAACCAGCCACACCACCATGAGGACCGCGCAGACGGCGTAGCCGGCGACGGCGAGGGCGTTGGCACCGAGAGCGGTCGCGAGGTCGCCGTGCGCGACGGCGTGGGCGCCGCGCAGCCCGCCGCAGCCGGGGCAGTACAGGCCGGTGAAGCGGAGCAGCGGGCAGACGGGGTAGTGCCCGGGTTCGTTGGGGTCGACGGCGCCGACGTACGCGAAGGCGGCGCCGACTCCGGCGAGGGTGGCGAGCGGGGCGAGCAGCCGGCGTCCGAGGGGGCGGCGGCGGAACTCCTCGGCCTCCCGGAGGCCCGGGGGGTACGGCGGGTCGGGCGGGGAGTGCGGGGCGGTCTGCGGCGTCGGCTCGGCGGTCACGCGGCGATTGTCGCCCGGGGCGTCCGGGGACGCACGACGGCGCAGTCCGGACGTGCCGGACTGCGCCGTTCGAGTGGTTCTCGGGTCCGCGCGCGTCACGCGGCGGACCTGGGGGTTCAGGCGCGGGCGCGGGCCGCGGCGCTCGCGGTCTCGCGGGCCGCGGCGACGGCCTGCGACTCCTTCGGCATGCCGAGGCCGGCGACCTTCATCGCGAGGCCGACGACGCCGCCGAGGAGGATGACGCCGATGCCGGCCCAGAAGCCGGTCACGTTCGCCGCCACCATGAAGACTCCGGCGATGCAGAAGCCGATGAAGGAGATGATGACACCGGTCCAGGCGGCCGGGGTGTGTCCGTGGGCGCTGCCCGCCATGAGTTGCTCCTCGTAGATGTTGCTCGGTGGTGACGTCGAATGACGGCTGTCATGTGATGACGGCGTCATTCTTCCGCACATGGCCCCGCGGAGGTGACTCGGGGGGTCCCGGACGATCACGCGTCGTGTGTCGGGTCCTCGCCGCGGTCGAGCGCCTTCCACAGGTCCTCGGGCCGGTCGGGGTCGCCGGCGGCGGGACGGCGTCCCGGACGGGGCGCTCCGGAGCGCTCGTAGCGGCCGCCCATCGCGGGCCAGCTCTTGCCGTAGCGGAGGGCGAAGAGGCCGGCGACGAGGATGAGCAGGGCGCCGGCGGCGGCCACGTACGGCCAGGCCGTATGGGTGAGGCCGGCGACGGCCGCGGCGGTGTCGCCGCTGATCCGGGCGGCCTCGGCGTCCAGGGCGTCGCTGTCGGAGGCGCCGAGGAAGGCGGCGAGGGCGGCGCCCGCGCCGCTGAGGGCGAGCAGCCCGGCGACGAGGGTGCGGCCGGCCCGGCGGACGGCGAAGACGGCGACGAGGGCGGCGAGGCCGACGATCGCGAGGGCGGTCGGGACGCCGGTGACGGTGCCGCCGTCGGCTTCGACGGGGACGGTGCCGCCGGCCACCGACGCGGTGCCCTCGGCCCAGATCTGGCCGGCGGAGAGCAGTACGACGGTGGCCCCGAGGGCACCGAGGAGCAGGGCGAGGGCGAGGCTCCGCCGACCGCCGGAGGTGACGGCCGCGCGGGCGGCTCGGGGCTGGGGTACGGGTACGGCGCTCACGTACCCACTATCCCCTACGGCCTCGGTGAACCCTTCATCCGGTTGGCGGTGTGGACGGCGCGGAGCACGGCGGCGGCCTTGTTGCGGCACTCGGCGTCCTCGGCGGCCGGGTCGGAGTCGGCGACGACACCCGCTCCGGCCTGGACGTACGCGGTGCCGTCGCGCAGCAGGGCGGTGCGGATGGCGATGGCGGTGTCGGAGTCGCCGGCGAAGTCGAGATAACCGACACACCCGCCGTACAGGCCGCGCCGGGAGGGCTCCAGCTCCTCGATGATCTGCATCGCGCGGGGCTTGGGCGCGCCGGAGAGGGTCCCGGCGGGGAAGCAGGCGGTGAGGACGTCGAAGGCGGTGCGGCCCTCGGCGACCCGGCCGGTGACGGTGGACACGATGTGCATGACGTGGGAGTACCGCTCGATCGACATGAAGTCGACGACCTCGACGGAGCCGGGGGCGCAGACCCGGCCGAGGTCGTTGCGGCCGAGGTCGACCAGCATGAGGTGCTCGGCGCGCTCCTTGGGGTCGGCGAGCAGTTCCTCGGCGAGGTCGTGGTCCTCCTGCGGGGTGGCGCCCCGGTGCCGGGTGCCGGCGATGGGGTGGACCATCGCCTGCCCGTCCTCGACCTTGACGAGGGCCTCGGGGCTGGAGCCGACGACGTCGAAGCCGTTCTCGAAGCGGAAGAGGTACATGTACGGGGACGGGTTGGTGGCCCGCAGGACCCGGTAGACGTCGAGGGCGGAGGCGGCGCAGGGGGTCTCGAAGCGCTGTGAGGGCACCACCTGGAAGGCCTCGCCGGCCCGGATCCGCTCCTTGATGTCGTCGACGGCGTCCTGGTAGGCCGGGCCGCCCCAGAGCGCGGAGTACTCGGGCAGCTCGGAGGCGGGGAGGGCGACGGGGGTGGTGGCGACCGGGCGGGCCAGGTCGGCCTCCATCGCGTCGAGGCGGGCGACGGCGTGCGCGTACGCCTCGTCGACGCCGGTCTCCAGGTCGTTGTGGTTGATCGCGTTGGCGATCAGGAGGACCGAGCCGTCCCAGTGGTCGAGGACGGCGAGGTCGCTGGTGAGGAGCATGGTGAGCTCGGGGAGCTCCAGGTCGTCACGGGCGTGCTCGCCGATCTTCTCCAGGCGGCGGACGATGTCGTAGCCGAGGTAGCCGACCATGCCGCCGGTGAAGGGCGGCAGGCCGCCGGCCAGGTCGCGCGGGGTGTGGAGGGTCTCGACGGTGGCGCGCAGCGCGGCCAGCGGGTCGCCGTCCGTGGGGACGCCGACGGGCGGGGTGCCGAGCCAGTGGGCCTCGCCGTCCCGCACGGTGAGGGTGGCGTCGCTGCGGACTCCGACGAAGGAGTAGCGGGACCAGCTGCGGCCGTTCTCCGCGGATTCGAGGAGGAAGGTGCCGGGGCGTTCGCCGGCGAGCTTGCGGTAGAGCCCGACCGGGGTGTCGCCGTCCGCGAGGAGCTTGCGGCTGACGGGGATGACGCGGCGGTCGGCCGCCAGCTTGCGGAAGGTCTCGAGATCCATGGCGCCAGACCCTACTCGGATGCGGGAAGGAGGACGTCGGCGTCGAAGCAGGTCCGGGCGCCGGTGTGGCAGGCGGCGCCGACCTGGTCGACCTTGACGAGGAGGGTGTCGGCGTCGCAGTCGAGGGCGACCGACTTCACGTGCTGGACGTGCCCGGAGGTGTCGCCCTTGACCCAGTACTCGTTCCGGCTGCGGGACCAGTAGGTGCAGCGGCCGGTGGTGAGGGTGCGGTGGAGGGCCTCGTCGTCCATCCAGCCGAGCATGAGCACCTCGCCGGTGTCGTACTGCTGGGCGATGGCGGGGACCAGGCCGTCGGTGCTGCGCTTGAGGCGGGCGGCGATGGCCGGGTCGAGGTCGCTGGGGGTCCGGGGCGTGCTGCTCATGGCGCCATTGTGCCGTGGCGCGGGAGCGTGTCCGGCGGGGCGTCCACTGGGCGGACGGCGCGGCGCGGTCGTACGCTGGCGGGCATGTCGACCCATGCCAGGCGTGAACGGCTTCTGCTCGCTGATCTGTTGGAGGCCGCCGGCCCCGACGCCCCGACGCTGTGCGAGGGCTGGGCGACCCGGGACCTCGCGGCGCACGTGGTGGTGCGGGAACGGAGGCCGGACGCGGCGGCCGGGACGCTCGTACCGGCGCTGAAGGAGCGGCTGCGGCGGGTGCAGGACGAGTTCGCGGCGAAGCCGTACGAGGAGCTGGTCCAGCTCGTCCGCACGGGTCCGCCGCGCTTCTCCCCGTTCACGATCAAGCAGGTGGACGAGGGTGCGAACGTCGTCGAGTTCTACGTCCACGCGGAGGACGTCCGGCGGGCCCAGCCCGGCTGGTCGGCCCGGGAGCTGGACCCGGTCTTCGCGGACGCCCTCTGGTCCCGCCTGGAGAGGGGCGCCCGGCTGCTGGGCCGCAAGGCCCCGGTCGGCCTGGTCCTGCGCCGCCCGAACGGCCAGACGGTGGTCGCGCACAAGGGCACCCCGGTGGTGACGGTCTCTGGGGAGCCGGGCGAGCTGACGATGTACCTGTACGGCCGGACCGAGGTGGCGAAGGTGGGCCTGGAGGGCGAGCCGGACGCGATCGAGCTGCTGAACGCGACGAAGCAGCTGGGGATCTAGGGCCTGTCTGCCCCTTGGCGTCGGATCAGGCCGGGTCGTCCGGTGCGTGCGATCGGCGTGCGGCCGGGG
>NZ_BNBS01000013.1 GCF_014656075.1 Streptomyces hydrogenans | reverse complement strand
GCCCGGGACCGGCGGAGGTCAGACCCCCGCGACCGACTGGATCCAGGAGCGGTAGGCCGTCACGTTGGTGTAGGCGGTCGTCGTCTGGCGGTCGCTGGTGGAGGCCACCCCGACCTGGACGCCGTTCGCCATCATCGGGCCGCCGGAGTCGCCGCCGGCGGTGATGCCGTCGCCGCGCCGGGCGCAGATCGCCGAGCCGCTGTACGCGTCACGGCAGCCTCCGGTCACCGTCACGTTGGCGACCTTCAGGTAGCGGGACTGACAGGTGGCCTCGGAGCCGCACTGGGAGGTGGCGCCCCAGCCGTAGACCTGGACGTTCTGTCCGACGGTCACGGAGCCGGGCTGTCCGAGCCGGGCGTAGGTCGCCGTCACGGAGCGGTCCAGGCGGACCAGCGCGAGGTCGGCGCTGTGGGTGTAGGTCTGGACCCCGTTGGCGAGGGTGCCGCCGCTGTGCTGGTCCAGGCTGCCGATCCGGAAGGAGAGGCCGCCCCCGGTGACGCAGTGCTTGGCCGTCAGGATCCAGGTGGGGGCGATGATCGTCGCGGAACAGGTCTCCCTGCCGTTGGAGAGCAGCCGGGCCGCCCAGGGGCCGCTCTGGGCGTAGCCACCGCCGATGATCGGCTGGACGGCCGCGGCCCCGGCGCGGGCGGGAGCCTCCGCCGCGGTGGCGGCGGGGGCGAAGAGGGCGAGCACGGAGAGCGCCGCGGCGGCGGCGGACGCCCATATGCGGTGCGTACGCAAGGTTCCTCGTCTCCGACGGCACGCGGACGTGCCGCCTGTGGGGGGGAGTGGGTGGAACCAGGGTCGTCACGCGCCGGACACCGGGGTAATCCCGTTCGTCCATAACACCGTGTTATCCCCGGGACGGGGCGCCGCACGGGAAGGGGCCGCACCGGATGTCCGGTGCGGCCCCTTCCCGTGTCCGTACGGCTAGAAGAAGCCGAGCGCCGAGGCTCCGCCGACCCCGCCGAGGAGCATGAAGGCCGGCATGAGGACCTTCAGCTCGACCCAGCTGCCGGCCCGGAAGCGCATGCCCTTGGGCGGGCCGATCGGGTACCAGCGCTTGCGGCCGATGGGGATCGGCCACAGGATCGGGCAGCCGGAGACGGTGAGGGCGTCGCCGATGTCGTGGACGAGGGCGCCCAGGACGATCGGCAGGCCCAGCCACAGGTACTCCTGGCCGGGGCCGGTGAAGAGCCAATCCGCGCCGTTGCCCGGCTGGTCCAGGACGCCGGCGAGGATCCAGGCGCTGGTCGCGCCGAGCAGCCACACCAGGACGTCGCTGGACATCCGGGCGGCCCGCCACAGCAGCCCCTCGACGGCGAGGACGAGGTGGACGAAGAGGATCGCGAGGACCGCCCAGCGCCCGCCGGTGACGGCCGCGACCGAGCAGCCGCCGCCGATGAGGACCGCCCACAGCCACGTGTGGGTGAGGGTGCGGTGGCCGCCGGAGCGGCGCGGGTCCTGGGGGCTGCGGGTCGCCTTGTAGACGGCGTACGACAGCTTGTCGACGATCTCGCACAGGGCCCGGGAGACCGGGCCGAAGGCGCGCGAGATGGTGGCCGACTTGTGGTCCAGGTCGGGGGCTAGGGCCGCGCCCGCGCACAGCAGCGCGCCGACCAGCAGCACCGGCCAGGGCATCGGGTGGTCGAAGGCGGCCGCGGCGGCTCCCACGCCCAGCCAGGCCGCCGCTCCGGACAGCGAGTGCGCCGGTCCCATCATGGTCGGTTCCGCCCCGTTTCTCCCCTGCCGGCGCCGAGTTGACGGCCGGTCGACGGAGCAGCCTATCGGGAGTGATCTTCGCGTTCGACAGCCGGTTCCCTCATCCGAGCGGAATGCAGGCAAGATGGGGACGTGACCCTTATCGATCAGCTGCCGCCGACCGCCGACCCCGACGCCCTCTTCGAGGCCTTCTCCTCCTGGGCCGAGGAGCGCGGCATCTCGCTCTACCCGGCGCAGGAGGAGGCGCTGATCGAGGTGGTCTCGGGGGCGAACGTCATCCTGTCGACCCCGACGGGGTCCGGGAAGTCGCTGGTGGCGGCCGGCGCGCACTTCACGGCGCTCGCGAACGACCAGGTCACCTTCTACACGGCGCCGATCAAGGCGCTGGTGTCGGAGAAGTTCTTCGACCTGTGCAAGATCTTCGGCACGGAGAACGTCGGCATGCTGACCGGCGACGCCTCCGTGAACGCGGACGCGCCCGTCATCTGCTGCACGGCCGAGGTGCTGGCCTCGATCGCGCTGCGCGACGGCAAGGACGCCGACATCGGCCAGGTCGTCATGGACGAGTTCCACTTCTACGCCGAGGCGGACCGGGGGTGGGCCTGGCAGATCCCGCTGCTCGAACTCCCCCAGGCGCAGTTCGTCCTCATGTCGGCGACGCTCGGCGACGTGTCGATGTTCGAGAAGGACCTCACCCGGCGCACCGGCCGCCCCACCTCGGTGGTCCGTTCGGCGACCCGGCCGGTGCCGCTCTCGTACGAGTACCGGCTCACGCCCATCACCGACACGCTGACCGAGCTCCTGGAGACCAGGCAGGCGCCCGTCTACATCGTGCACTTCACGCAGGCGCAGGCCGTGGAGCGGGCGCAGTCGCTGATGAGCATCAACATGTGCACGCGCGAGGAGAAGGACAAGATCGCCGAGCTGATCGGCAACTTCCGCTTCACCACCAAGTTCGGCCAGAACCTCTCCCGCTACGTCCGGCACGGCATCGGTGTGCACCACGCGGGCATGCTGCCGAAGTACCGGCGGCTCGTCGAGAAGCTCGCCCAGGCGGGTCTGCTGAAGGTGATCTGCGGGACCGACACCCTCGGCGTCGGCGTGAACGTGCCCATCCGCACCGTGCTCTTCACCGCCCTCACCAAGTACGACGGCAACCGGGTCCGCACCCTGCGGGCCCGCGAGTTCCACCAGATCGCCGGCCGGGCCGGCCGGGCCGGCTTCGACACCGCCGGCTTCGTCGTGGCGCAGGCGCCCGAGCACGTCATCGAGAACGAGAAGGCGCTCGCGAAGGCGGGCGACGACCCGAAGAAGCGCCGCAAGGTGGTCCGCAAGAAGGCCCCCGAGGGCTTCGTCGCCTGGAGCGACACCACCTTCGAGAAGCTGCAGACCGCCGAGCCGGAGCCGCTGACCTCCCGCTTCAAGGTCACCAACATCATGCTGCTCTCGGTGATCGCCCGCCCCGGCGACGCCTTCCAGGCGATGCGCAAGCTCCTGGAGGACAACCACGAGCCGCGCAAGGCGCAGCTGCGGCACATCCGCCGGGCCATCGCGATCTACCGCTCGCTGCTCGACGGCGGTGTGGTGGAGCAGCTGGACACCCCGGACGCGGAGGGCCGCACCATCCGGCTCACCGTCGACCTCCAGCAGGACTTCGCGCTGAACCAGCCGCTGTCGACCTTCGCGCTGGCCGCCTTCGACCTGCTGGACCCCGAGTCCCCCTCGTACGCCCTCGACATGGTGTCCGTGGTCGAGTCGACGCTCGACGACCCGCGCCAGATCCTCGCCGCCATGCAGAACAAGGCGCGCGGGGAGGCCGTCGGGCAGATGAAGGCGGACGGCGTCGAGTACGAGGAGCGGATGGAGCGGCTCCAGGAGGTCTCCTACCCGAAGCCGCTGGAGGAGCTGCTCTGGCACGCGTACAACGTGTACCGGAAGTCGCACCCGTGGGTGGGCGACCACCCGGTGTCGCCGAAGTCGGTCATCCGTGACATGTACGAACGGGCGATGACCTTCACGGAGTTCACCTCCCACTACGAGCTGGCGCGCACCGAGGGCATCGTGCTGCGCTACCTGGCGAGCGCGTACAAGGCGCTCGACCACACCATCCCGGACGACCTCAAGACGGACGACCTGGAGGACCTGATCGCCTGGCTCGGCGAGATGGTGCGCCAGGTCGACTCCTCGCTGCTCGACGAGTGGGAGCAGCTGGCCAACCCGGAGGTCCAGACGGCCGAGGAGGCGCAGGAGAAGGCCGACCAGGTCAAGCCGGTCACGGCCAACGCGCGCGCCTTCCGGGTCCTGGTGCGCAACGCGATGTTCCGGCGGGTGGAGCTGGCGGCGCTCGACAAGGTCGGCGAGCTGGGCGAGATGGACGCCGAGTCCGGCTGGGACGCGGACGCGTGGGGCGAGGCGATGGACGCGTACTGGGACGAGTACGACGACCTGGGCACCGGCCCCGACGCGCGCGGCCCGAAGCTGCTCGCGATCGAGGAGGACGCGGCGCACGGCGTGTGGCGCGTCCGGCAGACCTTCGCCGACCCGAACGGCGACCATGACTGGGGCATCGGCGCGGAGGTGGACCTGGCGGCCTCCGACGAGGAGGGCCGGGCGGTAGTCCGCGTGACGTCGGTCGGACAGCTGTAGACCCTTCCCGAGGAGGACGCTCGTGACCAATCCCGCCGAAAAGCTCGTGGACCTGCTCGACCTGGAGCGGATCGAGGTCAACATCTTCCGCGGGCGCAGCCCGCAGGAGTCGCTGCAACGGGTCTTCGGCGGGCAGGTCGCCGGGCAGGCCCTGGTGGCGGCCGGGCGGACCGTGGACGCGGACCGTCCGGTGCACTCGCTGCACGCCTACTTCCTGCGGCCGGGCCGGCCGGGCGTGCCGATCGTCTACCAGGTGGAGCGGGTCCGGGACGGCCGGTCGTTCACGACCCGCCGGGTCACGGCCGTGCAGGAGGGCCGGACGATCTTCAACCTGACGGCCTCCTTCCACCTCCCGGAGGAGGCGGGCTTCGAGCACCAGCTGCCGCCGAGGCACCTGGTAGACCCGGAGAGCCTGCCGAGGCTGGCGGACGAGGTCCGCGACCACCTCGGCGGGCTGCCGGAGTCGATGGAGCGGATGGCGCGGCGGATGCCCTTCGACATCCGCTACGTCGACCGGCTGCGCTGGACGAAGGACGAGGTCAAGGACGCGGACCCGCGCAGCGCGGTGTGGATGCGGGCGGTCGGGCCGCTGGGCGACGACCCGCTGGTGCACACCTGCGCGGTCACGTACGCCTCCGACATGACCCTGCTCGACGCCGTACGGATCCCGGTCGAGCCGCTCTGGGGCCCGCGCGGCTTCGACATGGCGTCCCTGGACCACGCGATGTGGTTCCACCGCCCCTTCCGGGCCGACGAGTGGTTCCTGTACGAGCAGGAGTCCCCGGTCGCGACCGGCGGCCGGGGACTGGCCCGGGGCCGGATCTACGACCGGGAGGGCCGGATGCTCGTCTCGGTGGTCCAGGAGGGCCTGTTCCGCTCCCTGGGCTGACCGGTCACTCGTACTCGGTGCCGCCCTTGCGGGTCAGGTAGGCGGGGCTGACCGCCTTGGCGACGGCCCGGCCGCCGGTGACCGGGCTGTACCGCTCGACGGCCGGCCGCACGACGACGCCCTCCCGGAGGTGCGCGGAGCGCCCGGAGACGGTCTCGGCGCCGCTCGCGTGGGCGAGGACGGTGCCGAGGTCGTACGGGCCCTCGTACAGCCGGGGCACGAGGGGGACCTCGCCCGGCTCCAGGACCGCGGCCGGGTCCAGCCAGCGGACCTGTCCGTCGATCTCGGCGGACACGTCGAACAGCGCGTAGCCGACGGCCTCGCGGCGGGCGTCGGCGCCGTACGCCAGGTCCTGGACGCCGGAGCCGTACACCTCCCCGAAGAAGCCGACGCGGGTCGCCCCGAGCCGGGCGGCGAGCCGCTCGGCGACGGCGGGCAGGCCGTGCGCGTGGACGGCCCGCCAGTACAGGTTGCGCGGGTCCTCCTGGAGCGCGAGCCCCTTGGCGCCGAAGCCCTTCGAGGAGACGTGCGTCCGGCCGCCGTCGGCGACGTGGGTGAGCAGGCAGGCCGTGCCGTGGATCTTCTCCGTGAGGACGACCGCCTCGCCGGGCTCGAAGATGTCGGGGTACCGGTGCAGGTTCTCGATGTCGACCCAGGGCAGCAGGTCGGGCGCCGCCGCCACGTCCCCGCTCATGGTCGGCGGGATCGGCGGCACCCACTTGGTGATCCCCAGCGCCTCCGCGAAGTCGGTCCCCTCGGCGGCGGCCCGCGCCAGGTCCACCCCGTCGAGCGCGCCCGGCCTGCAGACGATCCCCTGCGACAGCTCCCCGCGCAGCCGCACCGCCTTCACCCGGTCCGACGCCTTCCCGGCCAGCCGTCCGGTCAGCCCCAGCTCGGCGACGAGCCCGGCGGGCAGCACGGCCTGCTCCGGGATGTAGACGGCGGTGTCGCCGGTCCGATAGGCGCCCTTGGCGACGACGGCCCGGTAGAGCCCGACCTGCGCCAGTTCGAGGGCGTCGGCGTTCGGGTGGGGATGGACGGTGAGGACTTCGGCGGTCACGCGCAGGGTGGACATGGTGTCAGGACTCCGGTCGTTCGGCTGGCTCGGGTTTCGCTCTCATCGCGGACCACCCTGACGGACCGTGAAATCCCTGCCCACCGCTTTTGCCGACTGGTATCGTCGCGATCTTCGCCGGGGCCACCCCGGACGGAGCCCCGTCAGGACCACGCCGTGGCCTCTCCCGCACTGACCGCCGCCCTCCACCGCGTCGACGCCGTCTTCGGCGGCATGACGGCCCCCGCCGACGGGTGCACGTACTGCTACGGAGAGGCGGATCTGGCGCTGCTGGCGGTGCCGGGCGCGCCGCTGGGGGACGGCCTGCTGGGGCCGTTCTTCCACGAGGTGCCCAGCCACTTCCCCGACCATCCGGCGGTGGTCCGGCGGCTGCTGCCGGAGGTCTTCGCCCGTATCGCCGCCGGGAGGGCGGACGAAATGGGATACATGCCCACCGGGCTCGGCCGGGTCGCCTGGCGGGAGTGGCCGGCCGAGCAGGCGGCCGCGATCGCGGGCTTCCTCGACGTGTGGTGGCGGGAGACGCTCGCCGATCCGGCACCGCCGCAGGACGTGAACGCGGTGTGGGAGCTGTCCGTGGACTTCCACCAGGCGGTCGCCCCGCTGCTCGACGTGTGGGCCGCCGCGCCCCGGGGCGGCGTCGAGGACCGGCACCTGGCGGACTTCGCGGACCGCTGGACCGATGACCTGCTCTGGGACTACGTCATCGGCTGGCCGGCGGACGAGTCGCTCCTCGACGCGCTCCGCGCCTGGCTCGTCGAGCACGCCCCGGCCCGGCTCGCCGGGCACCCCGACCCGCTGCTCCTCCGGAAGGTCGCGCTGCTGGCGCTCGGGGAGGAGGAGCGGGAGGCGGCCTACGAGGAGCTGATCGCCTCAGCCGGCTGAGGGGCCCAGGCCCGGCAGTGGATCCTGCTCGACCTCGTGGCGGCGGGTGCGGATGTCGGGGGCCGGAGGGTGGAGCTTGGCGTCGCAGGTGGGGCCGAGGCCCGTGCGGCGGGAGTCGGCGCCGGTGAGGGGACGGCCGCAGAGACGGCAGCGGACGAGGCGCCGCGACGCGCCGGGGGCGGAATCGACCGTGATTGCCAGGTGTTCTTCACTCATGTTGTCATCTACGCCTTAGTCTCGACGAGGAGCTCCCCCCATGAGTCTGTACGACATCCCGCTGAAGAACCTGGCCGGCGAGCCGGTCTCCCTGGCCGACTACCGGGACAAGGCCGTGCTGGTCGTGAACGTGGCGTCCAAGTGCGGTCTCACGCCGCAGTACGAGGGCCTGGAGCGGCTGCAGAAGGCGTACGGGGAGCGCGGGCTCACCGTGGTCGGCGTGCCGTGCAACCAGTTCCTGGGGCAGGAGCCGGGCTCGGCAGAGGAGATCCAGTCCTTCTGCTCGACGACGTACGGCGTGACCTTCCCGCTCCTGGAGAAGGCCGAGGTCAACGGTGACGGCCGTCACCCGCTGTACTCCGAGCTGACGCGGGTCGCGGACGCCGACGGCGAGGCCGGTGACGTGCAGTGGAACTTCGAGAAGTTCCTGATCTCCGCCGACGGCACCGTCACCCGCTTCCGTCCGCGCACCGAGCCGGAGGCCGCCGAGGTCGTCGCCGCCATCGAGGCGCTCCTCGTCTGAGGCCCCTCGCGGGCACGGCGCCGGGCAGCCGCCCGGCGCCGGCCCTGGGGTATGATCATCGGGCTCTGCACACGGCAACCGGAGGAGGTGGGTTCGATCCGCACCACGCAGGCAGGAAGCTCCCCCTCGGCGGCCGTCTCACCGACCCGGTCGTAGCGGCCGCGGGAGCCTCCTCACGGCTTCCCGGAAGGTCCCTCATGTCGCTCGACCCCTCTGTATCCCTCCGCTCCACCACCGTCTCCCGGCTCCGCGCCGCCGGCTGCGTCTTCGCCGAGGACGAGGCGGAACTCCTCTTCTCCGCCGCCCACGACGAGGCCGCGCTCGATGTGCTCGTCGATCGCCGGGCCGCCGGCTTCCCGCTGGAACACGTCGTCGGCTGGGCCGAGTTCGGCGGGCTGCGGATCGCCGTCGACACCGGCGTCTTCGTGCCCCGGCGCCGCACCGAGTTCCTCGTCGAACAGGCCGTCGCGCTCGCCGCGCCCGGCGCGCTCTGCGTCGACCTGTGCTGCGGCTCCGGCGCCGCCGGCGCGGTCCTGCTGTCGGCCGTCCCCGGGGCGCGCGTCCACGCCGCGGACATCGAGCCCGCCGCCGTCCGCTGCGCCCGCCGGAACGTCGAGCCGCGCGGCGGCCACGTCCACGAGGGCGACCTCTTCGCACCCCTGCCGGACGGTCTGCGGGGCCGGGTGGAGATCCTCGTCGCCAACGTGCCCTACGTACCGACCGAGGAGGTCGGCCTGCTGCCGCCCGAGGCACGCGAGCACGAACCGCTCGTCGCCCTCGACGGCGGCGCCGACGGCCTCGACGTGCTGCGCCGGGTGGCCGCCGAGGCGCCCGCCTGGCTGGCGCCGGGCGGGCGGCTCTTCGTCGAGACCAGCGAGCGGCAGACCGGCGCCGCGGCAGACGCCGTCGCCGCGCACGGACTGACGCCGCGGTTCGAGACCTGCGAGGAGCGGTACGCGACCGTCCTCGTCGCGACCCGGGAGGGCTGAGCCGCTCAGCGGCCGAAGGTGTCGATGCCCTCGACCAGCCAGGTCCCGTCGCGCAGCACGACGTCCACCGCGAACATCGCGCCCGCGTAGACCCCCTGGTCCTGCGCCTTCGGCTGCGCCCGGCCCGCCTTCGGCTTCGCGGGGCCGGCCGTGCTCACGCTGCTCTGGTCCGCGTAGACCAGCACGCGGGCACGGTCGCCGTCGATCCGCTCGACCGCGCTGTCGGTGACGGTCGTCGTGATCACCGACTTCTGCGCGGCGGCCTGGGCCAGCACCCCGGCGAAGAGCGTCCGGTGCTGCTCGACGGCCTTTCCGGTGAGGAAGGCCTTCCCGGCCCGCTCGAAGGCGGCGGCGTCCGTGTGGTCGTACGAGAAGAGGGCGGCGACCGCCACGGCCGTCTGCCCCTTGATCTCGCTGGTGCGGGCCGGGTCGGTGAGGGCCGTGTTCGCGCGCGCCGGGTCGTCGCGCAGCTCGCCCGTCCTGCTCTGCGCCCACCCGGCGAAGCCGCCGAGCAGCAGGGTCAGGACGCACAGGACGAGGAGGGGGACGCGGTGGCGCGGCCGGGAGGCCGCCTCCTCCCCCTGCGCGTGCTCCTCGTCCCGCGGCTCCCGCTTCTCCAGCCTCTCGCGCTTCTCCTGCTTCTCCTGCTTCTCCTGTACGGGCTTCGCCGCCGTTCGCCGTCGCGTCGGCGGTGCGGGCTCGGTCAGGAGGCCGACGGGGGACGCGGGGTCGGCGACCGGCTGGTCGGCGCGGGCCTGGCGGCGGCGCTCGCGGTTGAGGTGGTGGCGGGGCGTCGGCATGGTGCGGTGTCCTTTCGGGTGCGGGCGGCTCTCGCGGGACGGCCCGGCGTCAGCCGGTCGCCGTGCCTCCCACCGGGGCCTGCCCCAGACCGCTGAGCTTCCACCGGCCGTCGGCGCGGGTGAGTTCGCCCAGCATGCGGCTGTCCTTGTCGGTGCTCTTGTTGTCCGGCGTCGTGACGGTGACCCGGAGCGCGACGAGCAGCCGGGCCCGCCCCGAGCGCTCGTCGAGTTCGGTGACGGCGCCGGACAGCACCCGCGCCGTCGTCACCGTCTTCGCCGCCTTCACCTGCCCGGCGAACTCCTCGCGCCCGTCGACGAGTTGCTCGTGCAGCTCGCCGGTCGTGGAGGACTCCCAGAGGTCGAGCCCCCGGTCGACCTGCCGGTGGTCGAGCGTGTTGAGGTTCTGCACGGCCTGCTCCCCCGCGGCGAGCGCCCGGTCGCGTTCGGCGGCGTAGGCGGCGGTGTCGTCGTGGGCCGCGGCGTACCAGCCCTGACCGGTCCAGGCCGCGAAGCCGCCCGCGACGAGGGTGAGCACGAGGGCCGCGGCCAGGGCCGGCCGGGAGCCGGCCGGAGTGCGGACCGCGCGTGTCATGGGGTGCTCCCGTCTCCCGCTCATGGTCAGCGGGCCTTGATGTCGGTGATCAGCCAGCGGTCGTCCTGGAACCGCGCGGTGACGGTGAGCTGGGCCGCCGCGGCAGTGGCGGCGCCCTTGTCCCGGCGCGAGACCTGGTCGAGGAAGACCAGGAGGCGTGCGGTGTCCCCGTCGAGCTCGATGACGCCGGTGCGGACGGCCTGGGTGGAGAGGGTGATCCGCTGCTCGACCAGGCTCTCGCGGACCTGGGCGAACAGGTCGGTGTACTGGCGGGCGGCGCGGCCGGCGAGCACGGACCCGGCGCTGCGTTCGGCGGCGTCGGCGCTGGTCGGCGTGTACGAGAAGATCCGGGCGAGGCCCTCGCCGACGTCGCCGCCGACGCGGGTCGTCGCGGCGGCGTCGGTGAGCGCCTGGTTCCGCGCCGAGGGCGTCGACCGGAGCTGGTGGGCCCCGTAGAAGAACGCGCCGCCGCCGAGCAGGAGGACGGCGAGGACGGTGGCGAGGGCGGCCCTGCGGCGGAGGGCGGTGGCGGGACGGCGGGCGCCGGGCTCGGCGTCGGCCTCGGCTTCGGCGCCGCTGTCGTCGTCGGATCCGTCCCCACCGGCGCCTTCGGCTTCGGCTTCGGCTTCGGCTTCGGCTTCGGCTTCGGCTTCGGCTTCGGCGACGGTCTCGGGCTCGGCCTCGGCGACGGTCTCGGGCTCGGCCTCGGCGGCCCGGGACTCGGCCGCGGCCCGGGACTCGGCCGCGGTCTCGGGCTCGGGTTCGGTCTCGGGGGTCGGGAGCGTTCGGGTCACTCGTCGCCGCCTTCCTCGGTCGCGGCGACGGGGACCGCGCTGAGCGCCGCCACCTGCCAGGTGTGCTCGCCGGTGCGGTTCAGGACGGCCTCCAGGCGCTTGCGGTCGGTGGTGGCGGCGCCGCTGCCCTTCGGGGTGACGTCGACCCGGACGGTCGCGATGAGCTTCGCCGTGCCGGCGCGCGCGTCGAGGGAGACGAGGGCCGCCTCGGTGACGGTCGCGCGGGCGGAGGCTCCCACCGCGGGCTCGGTGCGGCCCAGTTCGGTGCGGAGCGGGCCGGTCGACGCGTCGCGCCACGCCTGGATGCCCGCCTGCGCGCGCTCGCGGGTGGAGGCGTCCAGGGTGTTGAGGACGGTGAGGCGCTGCCTGCCCTCGGCGAGGGCGGTGTCCCGCTCGCGGCCGAAGGCCAGCTCCTGGTCGGTGCGGGCCTGGGCGTAGGTCCAGGCGCCGGTGGCGCAGAAGCCGAGGGCGACGGCGAGCGCGGCGGCGGAGAGGTACCGGGTCCGCTTCATCGGGTGCTCCCGGTCCGGAGGCCGAGGAGGCCCGCCATGTCCGTCGGGCCGGTGGTCTGGCCCGGCAGGGCGAGTGCGCCGGGCAGCGTCGGCTTCGCTCCGGCCGTCCGGTGCGGGGCGCCGGGGAGGAGCGTGCCGAGGCGGGCCGGGGCGGGCACGGCGGCGTCGCCCTTCGGGGCGTGCGCGGAGCCGCGGACGTTGACCCCGGAGCCGGCCGTGCTGGTGCAGGCGGCGCCGGTGTTGAGGGCGGGTGCGGTGCCGAGGTCGAGGCCGTTGCGGTAGCGCGTGCCGCCGTAGCCGGAGGTGCAGGGCAGCGGCTTGAAGAAGGTGACGGCCAGGCCGATGTTGAGGCGACCGCCGTCGACGGCGGTGGCGCCGGCCGAGACGGCCGCCGGGTACTTCACGAGGAGTTCCTCGATGCCGCGCTGCCGGGTGAGCGCGATCTCGGAGGTGGTGAGGAGGTTGGCGAGGACGACGCTCAGGCTGGGGTCGAGGTCGTCGAGGAGGCCGCTGACCTGGCCGGCGGCGTCCGGGGTGACGGTGAGGAGCCGGCGCAGGTCGGCGTCGGAGCCCTTGAGGGTGGCGGAGAGTTCGCGGGCGCCGCTGGCGAAGTCGCGGATGGCGCGGCTCTCGTCGGCCTGGGTCCGCAGGACGACCTCGCCGTCCGCGATGAGGCGGGTGGTGGCCGGGAGGGACCGGTCGGCGGCCTGGACGAAGGCGCTGCCGCTGTCGAGGAGGACCTGGAGGTCGTCGCCGTGGCCCTCGAACGCCTTGCCCAGCTCGTCGACGACCGTGCGGAGCGAGTCCAGGGGGACGGAGCGGGTCAGGTCGTCCATGCTGCTGAGCACGTCGGTGACCGGGGCCGGGACCTGGGTGTCGGACTGCTCGATGCGGGCGCCGTCCGCGAGGAAGGGTGCGCCGTCGCTGTCCGGGCGCAGGTCGATGTACTGCTCGCCGACGGCGGAGAGCCCGGCGACGACGGCCTGCGCGTCGGCGGGGATCCGCGGGGCCGACTTCTTGATGCGCAGCTCGGCGACGACGCCGTCGGCGGTCAGGTCGATGGCCCCGACCCGGCCGACCGAGACGCCCCGGTAGGTGACGTCGGAGTGGGTGAACAGGCCGCCGGTGCGGGCGAGGTGGACGCGCACCGTGTAGTGGTCGGCGACTCCGGCGAACCGGCCGAGGTCGGCGTAGCGGATGCCGACGAAGGCGAGGACGGTGACGGCGATGACGAGGAACGCGAGGTTCTTGAGCCGTACGGAACGGGTGATCACCGGTGCTCGCCTCCGGCCGTCGGGGTGGTGCCCGGTCCGGACGGGGGGGCCGTCCGGACCGGGGGCAGGGGCAGGGGCGATCGCGGGTGCCCGGCGGTGCCGTCGGCGCCCTGGCGCTGCCCGGCGGGCGCGTTCGGGTCCGTCGGGGTCGGCGTGGGCGTCGGGGTGGGGTCCGGCTTCGGGACGAGCGGCGGGATGACCTCGGTGCCGGATTCGGCGGCGAGGTACAGGTAGGTGTTGAGGTAGTCGCCCTTGATGCCCTTCATGACCTCGTCGGTGAAGGGGTAGGTGAGCAGGACCTGGAGCGAGTCCGGCAGGTCGGCGCCGGCGTCGGCGAGGGCGGTCAGGGTCGGGGCGAGGGCCTTGAGGTCGGCGATCATGTCCTTCTTGCTCGCCTCGACGGTGGAGACGGCGACGCCGGAGAGGGTGTCGAGGGCGCGGAGCATGGTGAGCAGCGAACCGCGTTGGTTCTCCAGCGTCTTGAGGCCGGGCGAGAGGTCGGTGAGGATCGTGTCCACGTCCTTCTTGCGGCCGGCGAGGGTGGTGGAGAGCCGGTTGAGGCCGTCGAGGGCGCGGGTGATGTCGCCGCGGTGCGTGTCCAGGGTGGTCACCAGGGTGTTCACCCGCCTGAGCATGGAGCGGACCTCGGGTTCGCGTCCGCCGAGCGCCGCGTTCAGTTCGCGGGTGATGGTCTTGAGCTGGTTGACGCCGCCGCCGTTGAGCAGGAGGGAGAGGGCGCCGAACACCTCCTCGACCTCGGTGTTGCGGTTGGTGCGGTTCAGCGGGATGACGCTGCCGTCGGTGAGGCGGGCGCCGGTGTCCCGGGGGGCGGCGGCCTGGCGGACGGATCCGGTGGCGGGGGCGCTCGGGGCCGGGGCGACCAGCTGGACGTACTTCTCGCCGAGGAGGCTGGACTGCTCCACCCGAGCGCCGGTGTCGGCGGGCAGCCGGACGTCTCCGTTGATCTTCAGGGTGACGCGGGCGGACCAGGTGGCGGGGTCGAGTTCGATGGCGGTGACGCGGCCGACGGCGACGTCGTTGACCTTGACCGCGGACTGGGGCACCAGGCTGAGGACGTCGGCGATCTCGGCGGTGACGGTGTAGGGGTGGGCGCCGAGGTCGGCGCCGCCGGGCAGCGGCAGGTCCTCGATGCCGTCGAAGCGGACGGGGACCGAGGGCAGGGCGCCGAGGGCGACGGCCAGGCCGAGGCCGAGCGCGACGACGCCGGCGGCACCGGCTCCGGCGGCCCGGGCCGAGGGCAGGCGGGGGCGTCTCACCGGTCCTCCTGTGCGGTGGTGGCCGACGGTCCGGCGCTGGGGCCGGTGCCGCCGGCGGCGGCTCCGGTGACGGGGAGCGGGAGCAGCGGGCCGCCCATGCTGATCTCGTTGAGGTTGGCGCGGCCGTCGACGGTGCGGGTGGACGGGTCGTAGGCGTTGACGAGGTTGCCTGCGGCGAGGGGGGCGACGTCGAGGGCCTCGGCGAGGGAGGCGCGCTGGTCGACGAGGGTCTGGGTGAGGGGGACGAGCCGGTCGACGTTCTTCTTGAGTTCGCCGCGGTGGTCCTTGATGAAGGTCTTCACCTGGGCGAGGGCCCGGCCGAGTTCCTTGAGGGCGCCGGCGAGGTCGTCCTTGTTCTCGGCGAAGTAGCCGACGACCTCGTCGAGGCGTTCCTGGGCGGTGCGGACGGAGCCGTCCTTCTCCTTGAGCATGGTGGTGAAGGTCTGGAGCTGGCCGAGGGTGGCGAAGAGGTTCTCGCTGCTGCCGTCGAGGGTCTTGGCGGCCTTCCCGAACCGGTCGATGGAGGTGCCGATGGCGGCGCCGTTGCCCTTGAGGTTCTTCGCGCCGGTGTCGAGGAGGGCGGAGAGCGCCCCGGCGGAGTTGGCGCCGTTCGGGCCGAGCGCCTCGCTCAGGTCGGTGATCGAGGCGTACAGCTGGTCGATCTCGACGGGAACGCGGTTGCGGGAGGCGGGGAGTTCGGCGCCGTCGCCGAGGGCGGGGCCGGAGCTGTAGGCGGGGCTGAGCTGCACGTACCGGTCGGCGACGATGCTGGGGGCGACGACGAGGGCGCGGGCGTCGGCGGGGACCTGGACGCCCTCGTCGAGGCGGAGCGCGACGCGGACGCGGGTGCCCCGGGGCTCCACGGACTCGACCTCTCCGACGCGGACGCCGAGGACCCGCAGGTCGGATCCGGCGTAGATGCCGACGGCCCGGTCGAACCAGGCGGTGACGCGGATGCCGTCCTCGTCGAGGGCGCGGACGGTGACCAGGCCGCAGGCGGCGAGGACCGCGAGCGCGAGGCCGGCGACGAGGGGTGTTCTGGTCCTGGTCATCGTGCACCGCTCCCCTTCGCCGTGGCCTTCTGCTTGGGCGGCATGCATCCGGTGGCGGGCTGGGAGCCCGCGGGCAGGTAGTCGCGGGGCACCACGCCGCACAGGTAGCTGTCGAACCAGCGGCCGGTGCCGAGGGTGTTGCCGACGAGCCGGTAGTAGGGGCCGACGAGCGCGAGGGTCTTGTCGAGCTGCCCGCTGTTCTTCTCCAGGACGCCGGTGACCCGGCCGAGGGCCTTGAGGGTCGGGCCGAGCTGGCGGTCGTTGTCGTCGACGAGGCCGCTGAGTTCGGTGCCGAGCGCCCGGCTGCCCTTGAGCAGGGCCCGGATGGCGTCGCGGCGCTTCTGGAGTTCTCCGAGCAGGGAGCCGCCGTCCTCCAGGAGCACCTCGAAGCTGGACTTCTTGTTCTTGAGGGTCTTGGTGAAGCGGTCGCTGTTCTTCAGGAGGCGGGCGAGTTCGGTGTCGCGCTTGGAGACGGTCTTCGACAGTTCGGACAGGCCGTCGGCGGCGCTGCGCACGTGCGGCGGCGAGTCCTTGAAGGTGTCGGAGATGGTCCGGAAGCTTTCGGCGAGCCGGGCGGTGTCGATGTCGTCGATGGTGCCGCTGAGGTCCTGGAACGCCTGGGTGACGTCGTACGGGGACGTGGTCCGGGAGAGCGGGATGCGGGTCCCGGGGTCCTGGCGGGCGGAGCCCAGCGGGTCGAGGGCGAGGTACTTCTCGCCGAGGAGGGTCTTGATGGCGATGGCGGCGGTGGACCGGTCCCCGACCCAGGCGTCGCCGACCTCGAAGGTCACCTTGACCTTGGGCCCGTCGAGGGTGACGCCGGTGACCTCGCCGACCTTGACGCCGGCGATCCGCACCTCGTCGCCGGAGTCGAGCCCGGCGGCCTCGGAGAAGTCGGCGCTGTAGGCGGTGCCGTCACCGACGATCGGGAGGCGTTCGACGTTGTAGGCGAGGGCGGCGAGGAGGCCGAGCAGGACGAGTCCGACGAGGGCCACCGCGATGGGGTTGCGTTCCTTCACCGGCTTGATCCGGCCGAGGGGGCTCATCCGCGGCACCTCGGTTCCGTCACGGCGATGCCGGTCGGCGGCTTGGAGCCGTCGGAGGTCTTCACGCCGCTCACGCGCGCCTCGCAGAGGTAGAGGTTGAACCACGAGCCGTACGAGGAGAGGCGGGCCAGGGCGGTCAGCTTGCCGGGGGTGTTCGCGAGGAACTCCTCCAGGCGGGGGGTGTGGTCGCCGAGGGTGCCGGAGAGCCGGCCCAGTTCGCGGATGTCCTTCTTGAGGGGGGCGCGTCCGTCCTGGAGGAGTCCGGCGGTCGTGGTGGTGAGGTCGCCCATGGCGGCGACGGCCTCGCCGAGGGGTTTGCGGTCGGTGTTGAAGCCGGTGACGAGCTTCTGGAGGGTGACGACGAGGTCCTCGAAGCCGGCCTCGCGGTCGTTGAGGGTGGTGAGGACGGTGTTGAGGTGGGTGACGACGTCGCCGATGACCTTGTCCTTGGCGGCGACGGTGCTGGTGAGGGAGCCGATGTGGCGCAGCAGGCTGTCGACGGTCCCGCTCTCGCCCTGGAGGACCTGGACGAGGGAGCCGGCGAGGTCGTTGACGTCGGCGGGCGAGAGTCCCTCGAAGAGCGGCTTGAAGCCGTTGAAGAGCAGCGTCAGGTCGAGGGCGGGGGTGGTGCGGTCGAGCGGGATGGTCTCGCCGTCCGTCAGGGTGCCGCTGAGTTCGCCGCTGCCGCGGCCGAGGGACACGTACCGCTGCCCGACCATGTTGAGGTACTTCACTCCGGCGGTGGCGGAGCGGGGCAGGACGCGGTCCTCGCGGACCGAGAAGGTGACCTGGGCGGTGCGCCGGTCGACGACCCGTACGTCGGTCACCTCGCCGACCTTCACGCCCGCGATGCGCACCGAGTCGCCGGCGACGAGGCCGGTGACGTCGGTGAAGAGCGCCTTGTACGAGTGGGTGGCGGCGCCGACTCCGGTGTTGGCGATGCTGAAGCCGAGCACGGTGGTGGCCACGGCCGTGACCAGGACGAACGCGAGGGACTTGAGGACGGTGCCGGTGAGTCCGCGGCGCCGGGTGTGGCTCAGGTCCGATCGCCTCGCCCGCCGCTCCCGCTTCTCGGGCCCCGCCGTCGTGTCCGTCGTGTCGTCCGTCGACTTGTCCGTCGACCTGTCCGTCGTCATCGGAGGGTCACCTCCGCTCCGCGGAAGGCCGGGCCCGCGAGCAGGCTGCTCCAGTCGGGCAGGTCCCCGGGCCGCTTGTCGGCGGCGGGGGCGAGGAGTTCGGTGACGAGGTCGTTCTCCTGCGGGGAGTTGGCGGGGCCGAGGTCCTGGTCGGCCGCGGCGGACGCGCGGACGGCGGGGGCGGCGGGGACTCCCAGGTAGGGCACGGGGTAGCAGCGGGGGCCGCCGCCGGAGCCGTACCTCGGGGCGTCCCGGCCGGGGACGTACCCGCCGCGCGAGGGCACGGTGGTGACGTTCACGTGGAGTCCCGGCCGCTTCGTGCCCTTGCCGAGCGCCTTGTCCATGGCGGGCACGAACTGGGCGAGGGTGCGCAGGGTGCAGGGGAAGGACGAGGAGTACGTGGAGAGCAGCTCCAGGGTGGGCCGGCCGGTGGCGCTGAGCCGGATGACGGTGTCCTTGTTCTTCCGCAGGAAGGCGGTCAGGTCCTGGGCGGTCCGGGTGGTGGCGCCGAGGGTGCCGGAGAGCGCCGCCTCCTTCTCGGCGAGGGTGCCGCTGGTGGTGGTGAAGTCGGTGAGCGCCGTGAGGATGTCCGGGGCGGCGTCCGCGTAGAGGTGGCTGACCTTCACGAGTTCCTTGAGATCCCGGGTGAGGGCGGGCAGGTGGGGGTTGAACCGCTTGAGGTGGCCGTCGAGCCGGGCGAGGGTGTCGCCGAGCTTCTCGCCGCGGCCTTCGAGGGCCTGGGAGACGGCCGACAGGGTGGCGGACAGTTTCTGCGGCTGGACGGCGGTGAGCATCGGCAGCAGGTTGTCGAGGACCTGCTGGAGTTCGACGGCGTTGCCGGAGCGGTCCTCGGGGATGACGGCGCCGGGCCCGAGGGGCCGCGAGGACGCGTTCCCCGGCGGTACGAGGGCCACGAAGCGCTCGCCGAAGAGCGTGGTCGGCAGCATCTGCGCCCGGACGTCGGAGGGGACGTGCTCCAGGGTGCCGGGCCGCATGGCGAGGGTGAGCCGGGCGCCGGTCTCGGTGGCGTCGATGGCGCGGACCTCGCCGATGACGACGCCGCGGAGCTTCACCTCGGCGCCGAGGTGCATCTCGTTGCCGACGCTGCCGGTCTCGACGGTGATCGGGTCGGAGTCGGTGAACTTCTTCTCGTAGACGGCGACCGCGAGCCAGGCCAGCAGGGCGGGGACCAGCAGGAAGACGACGCCGGCGGACCGGCGGCGCAGGGTCCGGCCGTGTGGAGCGTTGCCTGTGGGAGCGTTCATCTCACCCCGCCACCTTCACGGTCGTGGTCGCGCCCCAGATGGCGAGCGACAGGAAGAAGTCGGTGACGCTGATCAGCACGATGGCGTTGCGCACGGACCGGCCGACCGCGATGCCGACGCCGGCGGGACCGCCGGAGGCGCGGAAGCCGTAGTAGCAGTGCGCGACGATCACCATCACGCTGAAGATCAGCACCTTCAGCATCGACAGCAGGACGTCCGTCGGGGACAGGAACAGGTTGAAGTAGTGGTCGTACGTCCCCTGGGACTGGCCGTTGAAGAAGACGGTGACCGTGCGGGAGGCCAGGTAGGAGGAGAGCAGGCCGATCGCGTACAGCGGGACGATGGCGACGACGCCCGCGATGATGCGGGTGGTCACCAGGTACGGCATGGAGCGGATGCCCATGCCTTCGAGGGCGTCGACCTCCTCGTTGATCCGCATCGCGCCGAGCTGGGCCGTGAAGCCGGCGCCGACGGTCGCGGAGAGGGCGAGGCCGGCGACGAGCGGGGCGATCTCGCGGGTGTTGAAGTAGGCGGAGACGAAGCCGGTGAAGGCGGCGGTGCCGATCTGTTCGAGGGCGGCGTGGCCCTGGAGTCCGACGACGGTCCCGGTGAAGAGCGTCATCGCGATCATGACGCCGACGGTGCCGCCGACGACGCCGAGTCCGCCGGAGCCGAAGGCGACCTCGGCGAGCAGCCGCTGCACCTCCTTGAGGTAGCGGCGCAGGGTCCTCGGGACCCAGAGCAGGGCCCTCACGTAGAACAGCAGCTGGTCGCCGGAGCGGTCGAGCCAGGCGAGCGGGGAGGCCATCGTCTCAGCCTCCCTTCGGCGGGACGATCTGGAGGTAGAGGCCCGTCAGCACCATGTTCACGAAGAACAGCAGCATGAAGGTGATGACGACGGCCTGGTTGACGGCGTCGCCGACGCCCTTGGGGCCGCCGCGCGGGTTGAGGCCCCGGTAGGCGGCGACGATGCCGGCGATGAACCCGAAGATCAGTGCCTTGAGTTCGCTGATGTACAGGTCGGGCAGCTGGGCGAGGGCGGAGAAGCTGGAGAGGTACGCGCCGGGCGTGCCGCCCTGGAGGACGATGTTGAAGAAGTAGCCGCCGAGGGTGCCGACGACCGAGACCATGCCGTTGAGGAGCACGGCGACGGCCATGGTGGCGAGGACGCGGGGGACGACGAGGCGCTGGACGGGCGAGACGCCCATGACCTCCATGGCGTCCAGCTCCTCGCGGATCTTGCGGGAGCCGAGGTCGGCGCAGATGGCGGAGCCCGCCGCGCCGGAGATCAGCAGGGCCACGATGAGCGGGCTGGCCTGCTGGATCACGGCGAGGACGGAGGCGCCGCCGGTGAAGGACTGTGCGCCCAACTGCTGGGTGAGCGAGCCGACCTGGAGGGCGATCACGGCGCCGAACGGGATGGAGACGAGGGCGGCCGGCAGGATGGTGACACTGGCGACGAACCAGAACTGCTCGACGAACTCCCGGAACTGGAAGGGCCTGCGGAAGACCGCCCGGCTCACCTCGGCGGCGAGCGCGAAGAGCCGGCCGGTCTGCCGCAGCGCCCCGCCGATCACGCGCCGCCCCCGGCGGACGGCATGGGGACGGTCGGCGCGGTGGCGTGGCGCGCGTAGGTGTCCTCGATGGCGGCGCGGGCGGCCGGCGGCAGCGTGTCCAGCATGCCGAGGACGCGTTCGCGGCGGCGGATCACGGCCGCGCGCGGCGGCAGTCCGGGCGAGGGCTCCAGCTGGGGGACGATGACCCGGGGCGCGTCCGCGGGACGGGCGGGGGCGCTGTCGGCCTCGGCGGCGAGCGTGGCGGCGTCCTTCTCCTCGGACATGCCGATGGGGCCTTCGCGGCGGCCGGCGAGGAACTGGGTGACGACCGGTTCGTCGCTGGTGAGGAGCACCTCGCGGGGTCCGAAGGTGACGAGTTCGCGCCGGAAGAACATCCCCATGTTGTCGGGGACGGTGGCGGCGATGTCGAGGTTGTGGGTGACGATCAGCATCGTCGCGTCGATCCGCGCGTTGAGGTCGATCAGCAGCTGGGAGAGGTACGCGGTGCGGACCGGGTCCAGTCCGGAGTCCGGTTCGTCGCACAGGACGATCTGCGGGTCGAGGACGAGCGCGCGGGCGAGGCCGGCGCGCTTGCGCATGCCGCCGCTGATCTCGCCCGGGAGCTTGCCCTCGGCGCCCAGCAGG
Organism: Streptomyces hydrogenans; assembly: GCF_014656075.1. Taxonomy (GTDB): domain Bacteria; phylum Actinomycetota; class Actinomycetes; order Streptomycetales; family Streptomycetaceae; genus Streptomyces; species Streptomyces hydrogenans. Next base: position 76,775 of record NZ_BNBS01000013.1, on the reverse strand, counting down.
CCGACGAGTTCGATGCGCTCCATGACGACGCGCCGGATCTCGGACTCGCGCTTGCGGGTGTGCTCGCGGAGCGGGAAGGCGATGTTGTCGAAGAGGGTCATGGAGCCGAAGAGCGCGCCGTCCTGGAACATCAGGCCGAAGAGCTTCCGGGTCTCGTAGATGTCCCGTTCGCGCCCGCCGACCATGTCGACGCCGTTGATGAGGACGCGGCCCCGCTGGGGTTTGAGCAGTCCGATGAGCGATTTCAGGAAAACGGTCTTTCCGGTTCCGGAAGGGCCGAGCATGACGCTCACCTCTCCGGCCGGCAGGGTCAGCGACACGTCCTGCCAGATGTTCTGCTTGCCGAAGGACATGGTCAGTCCCTCAACGACTACTTCGATTCCCATCCCACCTCCAGCAAGCGTGCGTGGCGCGTGCGCCGCGGGCGCACGGTAGGCCGTTCTGGATCACCCGGACAATAGCTGTGGCGCAAAATCATTGATCCGCTTCCGCGTTTGTCACCACGAAGACAAAGTCGGCGGCCGTTCTTGTCTCCGTCGCGACAGAATGGGGCGCCGACCTGCGACTGAGCGTCGACTCCCGGGAACGCTACGGCCGAGTAACCTCGCGGGGCAATACCGGATCCGGAGTTTTCGCGGAACAGGGCCGAACACCACCCTCCTTATCAGGACGGAGACAATTCTCGGCGAGGGATTGTCACCGTCCGGCGAAATGGACTCCGATGGACGGCGGCCCCCTCGCCCGACCTCGGCTGATCGATCAGAATTGTCGACAATGCGCACTCCGGAACCAAGCGCATTCCCGCCACCGCTCACCCTCTTGACAGGCAATAAGCCGTCTTCAAAGAATCATGGTTCGCGCCATTGTTCGGCTAAGTTTCCCGCAAGTAACGTCTGGTTTCGCGGCGGGAGGACGGCCGGGTCGCCGGCCACGTCAGGCCCCGTCGCAGCACCCCCACCGAAGCACCCTCTGCCGGTCAATCCCCAAGGAGAACCCCAGAGCCATGAAGAAGCCGATCAGAAACCTGGCCGTCGTCGCGGGAGCCGCCTCCGCCGCGTTCGCCCTCGCCGTGAGCCCCGCCTCCGCGGTGGCCTCCACGGTCTGGACCGTCACCCCGTCCCCGGCCAACTTCACCGCCCTCAACAGCGGGAACATCGTGCTGAGCGTCAACGGCATCGCCATGACGTGTACGAAGTCGAACGCCGCCGGCACGATGCAGAGCGCCACCGGCAACCCGGCGACCGTCGGCTCCATCAGCACCATGGTCTTCGGCGCCCCCGGCGTCCCCTGCACCAGCGTGCTCGGCACCGTCGTCGCCACCCCGACCCTGCCGTGGGCCGTGAAGGTGTTCGACTACACCGCCGCGACCGGCGTCTCGAAGGGCTACATCGACAACGTCGACGCCACCGTCACCGCGGGCGCCTGCAACTTCCGCGTCACGGGCAAGGCGTCCGGCACCTACACCAACTCGACGGGCAAGCTCGCCGTCAGCAGCACCTCCGGCGAGCTCACCGTCGTCTCGGCCACCAACTGCGGCGGTGCCGTCCCGGTCGGCGCCAAGCCGATCTTCAAGGGCGACTACCTGGTGAAGGTGGCCGGCACCACCACCATCCCGAAGATCGTCGGCTCCAACCCGTAAGGAATCAGCACCCCGCGTCCGTCCGGCCGGAGCCATCGGCCGGACGGACGCGGGTCTGTCCGCGTTCGCGAACGACCCCGAGCGGAGCACCAGATGAGAGGCCCACGGCCCACCCCACGATCCCCCCGCACCCGCGCGCGCGGGGCGACGATCGCCGCGTTCGTGGCGCTCGCCCCCCTGCTCCCGGCCGCGGCCGTCGCAGCCGGGACGCTGAAGGTCGACGCGGCGCTGCCCTACGTCTGTGCCCTGCCCTCGGGAGAGCGGCCCGCGACGGTGCGGATCACGGCGGCCTTCCCCGAACGGGCGGCCGTGGGCGAGGAGATCCGGCCCACCGACGTCACCACGACGGTGGAGCTCCCCCCGGCGGCCGTCGCCGACCTCGTCGCGCTCAAGGCCGCCACCGTACGGGCCGAGTCCCGGCTCACGGTCGCCGTGGCCCAGAACGAGCAGCGCGCGGAGGCCGTCTGGAACGGCACGGCCCAGCCCGTCCCCGTGCCCACCGAAGGCCCCCTCACCCTCACCACGACCGGTGACGTGCCCTCCCTGACGACCGACACCGCGGGCGAGATGACGCTCACCGCGGGGGCGTTCGCCGTCGACCTCGCCCCGGCCGGCGCCGACGGCGCGGCCACCGACCCGCCGTCCCTGGCCGTCACCTGCGTCCCCGGCGACGACCCGGAGGGCCGTGCGCGGCTGGCCGCGGTGCCGGTCGGCGCGGCGGTCCCCACCGGGGAGCCCGGCACGCCGCCCCCGTCCCCGACCGTCCCGTCCCCGTCCGCCCCCGTCACCGGCCTCCCCCGGCCGTCGCTCCCGACGGACCGGACGGCACCCGCGAAGCCGCGGACCGCGGAGGGCGCGCCGAGCGGGACGCCGCGGGGACCGCTGGTCGGCCCGCGGACGGACGCGGGCCCGGCGGCGGACGAGGAGGCGCCCGGCACCCCGGAGCCCCGCCCGGACGCCCCGCCGTGCGTCACCGAGAAGCCGACCCCCGCGTCGCTGTCGGCGTACATCGTCGGCTACTCCAACGTGCGGAAGCTGAACGGCGCCAACCTCATCCCGCTCAGCTGCATCCAGGTCGAACAGGGCCTCATCGAGTTCGTGGAACGGCCCGACGCCTTCCACGTCATCACCCCCGCCGAGGGCGGCCTCTCCTACCAGGGGCGCCGGCAGACCCCGCCGTTCAAGGCCACCTTCCTGACCTTCGGGTTCGTCCCGACCACGGCGACCGTGATCCTGGAGCAGGTGGGGCCGCTGACCATGCGGGGCGACATGGCCCTCACCTTCCCCGTCAACACCGCGCTGGCCCACGTCCGCGTCCCCGTCGTGCTGCGCGTCCTCGACGCCGAGGTGAACGGCACCCCGCTGGAGGTCGGCCCGTCCTGCCGCACGGAGTCACCCCTGAAGTCCGTCGAACCCGAGCCCGACAAGTACCCGGGGGACCACCTGGTGCTGGTGGGCCGGGGTGAGTACGAGTACGGCCAGGACTCCAAGGGCTACCTCGTCCTCGACGGAGGCCCGCTCACCGGCGAGGCGTTCATCCCGGCCTTCACGGGCTGCGGCGCCGACGGCGAGAACATCGACCGGCTCCTCACCGCCGCCATCTCCGGCCCCGGCAACTACATCAAGCAGATCCAGAGCCCCGTCTGCTCCGTGGGCGTCCCCGAAGCCCCGGCGGAGCTGTGCACCGAGGACCGCCAGCCCCGCCAGATCCCCAAGCCCGAGCGCTGACCCGCCCCACCCCTCACCCCCGTCTCCCAGGAAGGCACCCGCCATGCCCCTCGTCTCCGCCCGCACCAAGCTCGCCACCGTCTCCGCCCTCACCGCGCTCGGCGCCTTCGCCTCCATGGGCACCGCGACCGCGGCCACCCCGGTGCTGAACGGCGGCTGGGGGCCGTCGACCCGCTGTCCCGTCGACGCCGGCCCGATGCTCGCCTCGGACGGCCTCGACACCTCGCCGCAGTGCGTCGTCTCGTACTCCCTCAGCGGCTCCATCAAGCTGGGCAACACCACCGTGCCCACCGGGAAGACCAACCTCCAGATCGGCGTCGTGCAGAACGCCGACGGCACCAACACCGTCGTCGCACCCGCCGGCGGCGCGCTCATCGCCGACTCCGCCACCGTTCCCGGCGGGCTGATGGGGCTGATGTGCCCCAGCGACATCCCCTTCATCACCGACATCTGCCGCCAGCTGTCGGACGCCAAGCTCAACAAGATCACCGCCACCATGGAGTCGGTCGGCACCCCGTCCGCCTTCGACCAGATCGCGGGCGTCCTCACCGACCAGCCGATCGTGACCATCCCGGTCCGCATCCGGCTGCAGAACCCGTTCCTCGGCGACAACTGCTACATCGGGACCAAGGCGAACCCGATCCTGCTGCGCCCGCGCAACCTCGACGCCCCCGAGTTCGGCGTCGAGCGGTTCAACGGCGACGGCTCCGCGAACGAGGAGGGCGACCTGAGCCGCCTCAACCTCCTCGGCTCCACCCAGTACGACGACACCTTCGCCGTCCCCGGCGCCAGCGGCTGCGGCCTCGGCTGGTTCGGCATCATCGACGGGGCGGTCAACCTCAAGACCGGCCTGCCCGCCGCCTCCGGGAAGAACAAGCTCACCCTGAACGACACCCAGACCCACCTCACCGGCCTCTACGCCCCGGGCGTCCTCGCCCCCGACGCCGGCAAGGTCTTCTCGCAGAACTGGCACTCCGCCGTCAACTAACGGCCACCCAGGGGTGATTACCGGCCGAGTCGGCCGCGTTCACCCTCCCGGAAGAGATGACTCTTGCTCAAGTTGTGTACAGCACACAACAGTTGTCCTAGCTTTCAGCAGTCCACATCGGTACGTACCTGACGGCCACGGCGGCGCCCACCACACCAGGTCGGGCGCCGCCGTGCCGCTCCCCCACCGGTCACGTAGCAGAGCAAGGGATCGGTTCATGCCCTCAATCGCACAGTCACCGGAGCTCGGTGAGCCGCTCGATCCGCTGCCCAGAGAGTTCGCCGCCCTGATGCGACCGGAGATCCCGGGCCTCGTCAAGGAGATCGGCGTCGAGATCGAGCGCGCCTACCCCGTGTACGCCCACCTCTTCAACGGCCCCCACTGCGACGCCATCCGCCAGGGCGTGGAGCAGGCGCTGGCCGCCTTCGTGGACCGGGTCGACACCCCGGGGACGACCTCCGCCCTCCGCGACGAACTGCTCCGCCAGTTCGGCCGGGTGGAGGCGTACGAGGGACGCGACCTCGACACGTTACTCGGCGCCTACCGCCTCGGTGCCCGCATCGCCCTGCGGCGCGCCAAGAGCATCGGGCGCACCTACAACCTCTCCCCCACCCTGATCCTGGCCTTCGCGGACGCCCTCTTCGCGTACGTGGACGAGCTGGAGGCGCTCTCCCGCGAGGGGTACGCCACCGTCCAGACCCGCGCGGTCTCCGACCTGACCGCGCTGCGCAGGAAGCTGCTCCACCTGGTCGTCGCCGGACCGCCGCTGCCCCGGGCGACCATCGCCGAGCTCTGCCGGGAGGCGTCCTGGGAGCTGCCCGCCGAGTGCACCGTCGTCGCGCTGCGGCCGCCCGCCGGCGGCGTCGTCCAGACCCGGCTCGACCGCGACGTCCTCGCCGACCTCGGCCTCCCCCACCCGCACCTGCTGGTCCCCGGACCGCTGACCGGCGAGCGCCGCGCGATGCTGGACGCCGCGCTGTCCGGCACGCCCGCCGTCCTCGGACTGACCGTGCCGACCGCGCAGGCCGCGCACTCCCTGCGCTGGTCCCGGCGGATCCTCCAGCTGATCGACGACGGCATCGTCGCGGACACGCCCGTGGTCGCCTGCGAGGACCACCTCACGACGCTCTGGCTGCTCTCCGACCCGGCGCTCATGGCGCAGCTCGCCCAGCGCGAACTGGCCCCGCTCGACGGTCTGTCCGGGACCCGGCGCGAGCGGCTGATCGAGACCCTGCGCGTGCACGTCTCCACCCGGGCCCCCGCCGAGCAGGTCGGCGAACTCCTCGGCGTGCACGCCCAGACGGTCCGCTACCGGCTGCGCAACCTCGACACCCACTTCGGCGACCGGCTCCTGGACCCCGACCACCGCTTCGCCCTGGAGGCGGCCCTGCGCTCGCTCCACCTCCACGGCCGGAAGCACACGGACTGAGCCCGCCGGTCAGACCTCCCTGGGGACGAGCCGGCAGCGGGCCGGGCCGGCCGCCTGGAGCGTGATGGCGGGGGCGACCGGCACCTCGGTGTCGACCGCCTCGAAGCCGTGGCGCTGGAGGATCATCGCGAGCGCGACCACCGACTCCAGCATCGAGAAGTGCTGGCCGATGCAGGCCCGGGGGCCGCCGCCGAAGGGGAACCAGGCGTAGCGGGGCCGGGCGGCCTCGGCCTCGGGCGTGAAGCGGTCCGGGTCGAAGCGCTCGGCGTCGTCCCAGTAGGCGGGGTGCCGGTGGGTGACCCAGGGGGCGACGATGACGTCCGCGCCGGCCGGGATGGCGACCCCGCCGACGGTGGTGGCGGCGACGGCCCGCCGGCCGATGACGGGCGCGGCCGGGAAGAGCCGCATGGCCTCCTTGAGGACCCGCGTCACGTACGGCAGGGCGTCGAGGTCGGCGGCGCCGGGCGTGCGGCCCGCGAGGACCCGGTCGACCTCCTCGTGGGCGCGCCGCTGGACCTCCGGGTGGAGGGCGAGGAGGTGGAGGGCGAAGCCGATCGAGGTGGCCGTCGTCTCGTGGCCGGCGAGCAGGAAGACGAGGACCTGCTCGCGCAGTTCGGTGGCGTCGAAGGTGCCGTCCTCGGCGCTCTCGGCCCGCATGAGGAGGGTCAGCAGGTCGTCGCCGTCCACGCCGGTCCGCCCGGCGGACCTGCGCTCGGCGATGATCCGGTCGCACTCCTCGTAGAGCGCCCGGTGCAGGGCGGCGGCCCGCTTGTTGCCGGGGGTGGGCCACTCGCGGGGCACGTTCACCGGGGAGTAGCCGCGGCGGAGCACGTACGAGCCGACGCCGGGGAAGCAGCGCTCGACGACCTCGACGGCGGAGTCGACGTCGGTGCCGAAGAGGATGCGGGCGACCGCGCGCAGGGCCAGCCGGGTGGACTCGTGGAGGACGTCGACGGTGGTGGTGCCCGCCTTCTCCCACTCGGTGGTGAGGGTGGCGACCTCGGTGGCGATGGCGTCGGCGTAGCCGTCGACGCGCCGCTTGGTGAAGAGCGGCTGGACGAGCCGGCGCTGGCGCAGGTAGTCGTCGTCCTGGCTGGTCAGCAGGCCGTTGCCGAAGGACTCGCGGATCTCCTGGTAGAAGGAGTTGTCCTTGCGGAAGTTGGCGGACTCGCCGGCCAGGACCTGCTGGGCGCCCTCGGCGGAGAAGACCGCGTAGACGTGGGCGCGGATGCCGGGCGGGCCCGCGGAGATGCGGACGACGTCGCCGTGCTCGCGCCGGGCGCGCAGGAAGGTGCCGAGCGAGTCGTTCTTGAGGTCGAACATCGAGCCGATGACGGGCAGTCCGGTGAGGACCGGTGCTTCGGTGCGGGTTTCCGTGGTCATGCGTCTTCCCCCTTGATCGCGGCGCCGTCGGCGATTGTCCCGCAGGAGGTGACCGGAGGGTAGCTTCCGCCGAGGGGCCGTCCGGTTCTGGCCTGTTGGCCGGATCCGGGTGTCTGTCAGTGGCGTCTGGGAGGCTCGGCGGCATGGACGAGAGCCGCGAGAACCCCGAGAGCCACGAGACCCCCGACGCCCGCCCGGACGGGCGCCCCGCGCTGACCCTCCAGCTGACGGTCGACTGCGCCGACCCGCGCCAGCTGGTGCCGTTCTGGGCGGAGGCGCTGCGCTACGTCCCCGAGCCGCCGCCCGAGGGGCACGCGAGCTGGCGGGCGTACTGGGCGGCGATCGGCGTCCCGGAGGAGGAGCTGGGCGACGGGGCCGGGGACCTGCCGGAGTCCCTCGTCGACCCGGCGGGCGTCGGCCCGCGGGTCTGGTTCCAGCAGGTCCCGGAGCCGAAGACCGGGAAGAACCGCCTCCACCTGGACCTGAAGGTCGGCGGCGGGCGCGCCGTGCCGCTCGCGGTGCGCCGGGCGCGGGTGGACGGGGAGGTGGCCCGGCTGACCGCGATCGGCGCGACCGTGCTGTACGCCATGGACGAGCCGGACGGCATGGACTACTACGCGGTGGTGCTCCAGGACCCGGAGGGGAACGAGTTCTGCGTGGTGTGACGGGGAGCCGGGAGCGGTCGCCCCGGGCCGGTCGGCCGGTGGCCCGGGGCGCGCTCGCGGCCCCGGGTCAGTCGGCGTCGCGCGGGTCGAAGGAGCGGGTGTCGACGGTCAGCGGCGCCGGGAAGGCGGCGGCGACGGCGTCCCAGCGGGTGAACTTGAAGTTGGTGCCCTCGCGGTCGCCGTCCGCCGGGGTGGCCTCACCGTCGTGCGTGACGAGCAGGCCCTTCGGGAAGGCGCTGCCCAGCGGCACGTTCACCACGGTGGCGCCGTCGGAGTGCTGCACCCCGTCGGTGGCGGTGCCGTCGGTGACCGCGAAGGAGCCGAGGTAGGCGTGGTCGCCCTCGCGGGCGTAGACGGCGAAGCTGTCGTCGCCCTGGCTGGAGGCGAGGACGTATCCGGCACCGTCGGCGCCGTGGTAGACGGTGACGCCCTCGGCGTCGGCGCTCAGGTGCTCACCGCCGAGGCCGGGGTCGTGCGCGGTGTCGAGGACGCACTCCTCCTCGACCTCGTCGTACGTCCACGGCGTGCCGTACTCGCGTACGCGGTCGAGGAGTTCGGGCCGCTCGAACTCCTCGTCGTCGAGCTCGACGCGCCAGAGGCCGACGGCCTCCTGCGCGGCGTAGAGGACGTGCTCCTCCTGGTCGACGGCCATGCCCTCGACCTGCGGCAGCTCGCCGGGGTCGGCGCAGGGCCGCCAGGAGGTGCCGCCGGGCAGGGCGAAGGAGGTGGGCAGGTCGAGCGTGGACTCGGTGCGGTAGCCGACCCGGCCGCCGCGGTCCTCCAGTTCCAGGAGGCGCAGCCGGCTGCGCTCGCGCTGGGAGACGACGACGTAGGCGTCGTCGCCGTCGCGGTAGGCGGCGAGGCCGTAGGAGGTGGTCTGCTCGTCGACCTCCGCCTCGTTCGCGGCGAAGACGGGGGCGACGTCGGCGGCGGTGACGTCCCTCAGCGGGGCGCGGCCGGCGGCGACGGCGGCCGGGTCGATGGCATAGGCGCGGATCCGGTCGCGGCCGCGGTCGCTGACGACGGCGAGGTCGGTGCGGCGCCCGTTCAGCTCGAAGCCGTAGACGAGGTCGACGTTGTTGAAGCGCCCGGGGGCGGCGTCAGCGCCGGGGGCCGGCGGGGCGGCGAGGTGCTGGAGGCGGCGGCCGTCGAGCCCGTAGACGTCGAGCCCGCCCTCCTTGAGGGTGCCGATGACCAGGCTGCGGCCGGGGCGGGTGGGGTCGACCCAGACGGCGGGGTCGTCCGCGTTCGCGTTGCCGCCCGCCTCGTCGTCGTACACGACGGGCGTCTCGGCGCGGGCGGTGACGGGGACGGGGTGGGGGGCGGCGGGGACCGCGGTCACCACGGTCAGCGCGGCGGCCAGGGCGGTCAGAGCGGAGGCGCTCACGGTACTCCTCGGTAGCGGTCTCGGTCGGGCCGAGACGCTACGGAGGCGGGATGGAGCGGCCCTTGCGGACCCGTGAATTCCGAACGGCCGTCCCGTACACGCGGATAGCCTTCCGGGCATGGGGACCGATATCGAGGGTGCGATCGAGGTGCGGGGGCGGGACGGGCGCTGGGCGGTCCGCGACTGGCTGCCCGACTGCGCGGCGGTGCGCGACCGGAGCGCGCGGGAGATCCTGTTCGGGTACGGGGGCGCGCTCCAGGTGGACCGTCCGCTGTGGGACGCGCGGGGTGTCCCGGAGGGTGCCTCCGAGGACATCCCCGACAACGAGATCAACCACAGCCACTCGTACGCCACATGGGCCGAGGTGGCGGCCGTCGACTGGGACGCGCCGCTGAACGACCGCGCCGACGGCAACCACATCGGGGTGTGGGTGCCGGGTCCGGACGGCGAGCTCGTGCTGGACCACGTGGGCTGGACGCCGCTCGCCGTGCTTGACGCGGCCGAGGAACTGTTCGGCGAGGACCTGTGGCCGTGGGAGTGGCCGCCGGACGGCGAGGTGCCGCTCGACGGGGCGGTCTACCGGCCGGTGGTGTACACGGCGCGGATGTTCGCCCCGCCGGACGGCGACCGCTGGGGCCCGGTCTGGGCGCTCATGCGCGATCTGGCGGCCGTCCACGGTGACGAGAACGTCCGCCTGATCGTCTGGTTCGGCTGAGCCCGGGCCCGGGCTCGGGACCCGGGCGCCGGGGGGCTACTTCCCGATGGCGCGGCCGATGACCATCCGCTGGATCTCGCTGGTGCCCTCGAAGATGGTGTAGATCGCGGCGTCGCGGTGCATGCGCTCCACCGGGTACTCGCGGGTGTAGCCGTTGCCGCCGAGGATCTGGATCGCCTGGGCCGTGACGGACTTGGCGACCTCGCTCGCGTACAGCTTGGACATGGAGCCCTCGGCGTTCGTGAAGGGCTTCCCGGCGGTGGCCATCCACGAGGCGCGCCACACCAGCAGGCGGGCGGCGTCGATCTGGGTCGCCATGTCGGCGAGCTGGAAGGCGACGCCCTGGTTCTCGATGATCGGGCGGCCGAACTGCACACGGGTCTTCGCGTAGTCGAGGGCGACCTCGTACGCGGCGCGGGCGGTGCCGACGGCCATCGCGCCGACGGCCGGGCGGGACGCCTCGAAGGTGGCCATGGCGGCGTTCTTCACGCGCTCGCCGCCGCCCGCCTTCGCCTTCTCGCGGGCCCGGGCCAGCCGCTCGTCGAGCTTGTCCTTGCCGCCGAGGAGACAGGAGCCGGGGATCCGCACGTCCTCCAGGACGACCTCGGCGGTGTGCGAGGCGCGGATGCCGTGCTTCTGGAACTTCTGGCCCTGGGAGAGGCCCGGGGTGTTCGGCGGCACGATGAAGGAGGCGTGGCCCTTGGAGCCGAGCTCCGGGTCGACGACGGCGACGACGACGTGGACGTTGGCGATGCCGCCGTTGGTCGCCCAGGTCTTGGTGCCGTTGAGCACCCACTCGTCCTTGGCCTCGTCGTAGACGGCCCTCGTCCGCATCGAGGCGACGTCGGAGCCGGCGTCGGGCTCGGAGGAGCAGAAGGCGGCGACCTTGACGTCGTTCGCGTCGCCGTACATCTGCGGCACCCAGGTGCCGATCTGCTCCTCGGTGCCGTTGGCGAGCACGCCGACGGCGGCCAGGCCGGTACCGACGATGGAGAGCGCGATGCCCGCGTCGCCCCAGAAGAGCTCCTCCATCGTCATCGGGACGCCGAGGCCGGTGGGGTCGAAGAACTGCTGCGCGTAGAAGTCGAGGGAGTAGATTCCGAGCTTGGCCGCCTCCTGGATGATCGGCCAGGGGGTCTCCTCACGCTCGTCCCACTCGGCGGCCGCCGGCCGCATGACGTCCGCGGCGAAGCCGTGAAGCCAGTCACGGACTTCCTTCTGGTCGTCATTGAGCTCGAACGTGAACTCGGCCATGTTCCCTCCCAGCAGTACGTTACTTGCGGTAACACCAGTCTGTTACCGGTGGGTACGACTGTCAACCTGCGGGATCGCGCGGGCGAAGCGGATCGGACCGTTCGGCACGCGGTGCCGGTCGGGTGTTACGTTGCGACAGCCTCAGGTCATCGCACGGGCGGGGAGACACGCTTATGGACATCGCACACCGGACCACCGACCAGCAGAAGCCCGCCGAGCAGCGGCGGCGCGAACTGCTGGAGGCGGCGGACCGGGTGGTGCTCCGCGACGGACCCAAGGCTTCCATGAACGCGATCGCGGCCGAGGCCGGCATCACCAAGCCGATCCTCTACCGCCACTTCGGCGACAAGGGCGGCCTCTACCGCGCCCTCGCCACCCGCCACACCGACGCCCTCCTCGCCTCGCTGCGGGCCGCGCTCGACGCCCCCGCCGACCGGCGCCGCCGGGTCGAGGCCACCCTCGACACCTACCTCGCCTCCATCGAGGCGATGCCCCAGGTCTACCGCTTCCTCATGCACCCGGCCGAGGAGTCCCACCAGGCCGAGCAGGGCTTCGACGTCGGCCGCCACTCCGCGCCGCTGCTGCGCCGCATGGGCGAGGAGCTGGGCCAGGTCATCGCCGAGCGCGTCGACCTCGGCCCGGCCGCCGACGCGCAGGCCCGGATCTGGGGCCACGGCATCGTCGGCATGATGCACGCCGCCGGCGACTGGTGGCTCGGCGAGCGCCCCTGCTCCCGCGCCGAACTCGTCCGCTCCCTCGCGGACCTCCTCTGGGGCCGCCTCGCCGAAGCCGACGACCGCCCCGGCGGCCCGGGCTTCTGACGGTTCCGGGAGAAGCCCTCCGCGCCCGGCCCGGTCCGGCCGGCACGGGTGGGGGCGGCCCCGGAGCGGGGCAGGACCTGGCGCCGGGGGCGTGGCGACTCCGGGCGGGCGCCCTCGGAGCCGTACCGGGGAAAGGGTCGGTCAGGCCTCCAGCGCGGACGCGCCCGCACCCCAGGGCCGCTTGCGGATCGCCCGGACCAGACGTGATCTCCGCCACCCCGTGACGCGCTCCGCGTAGACGCGGCCCTCCAGGTGGTCCAGCTCGTGGAGGAGGCAGCGGGCGAAGAAACCGGTGCCCTCGACGCGGACCGGGGTGCCGTCCGTGCGGACGCCCTCCACCACCGCGCGGTCGAAACGGGCGACCGGCGCCTCCAGGCCCGGCAGGGACAGACAGCCCTCGGGACCGCGGTACTCCTCGCCGTCCGCCTCCACCAGGCGCGGGTTCACCACGTGCCCCAGGTGCCGCGCCTCCTCGTCGTCCGGGCAGTCGTAGACGAAGACCCGCAGCCCCACGCCCACCTGGTTGGCGGCGAGGCCGACGCCGTGCGCCGCGTACATGGTGGCGAACATGGACTCCACCAGACCGTCGAGTTCGGGGCCGAACTCGGTGACGGGGGCGCAGGGCGCGTGCAGCACGGGGTCGCCGAGCAGGGTCATCGTCCGGACGATGCCGGAGCTGCCGGGGATGGGGCGGTTTCGCATGGCCGTAAGGGTACGGTCCGCCGTGACCTCCTCATTTCATACGGTCGGCACGGTGCCGTGGTTCGGGCTCCTGGCCGGTTCTCGATAGGCTGAGCCCCGACCGACGCAAGGAGGATCAAGGACGATGTCAGGACACCCCGGTAATCCAGAGCCGCTGTCGCCGCGCGCCAAGCTGGCCGTGACCGCGGGCAAGGCAGCCGCCGCGGTGTCGCGGGCGGCCGGTCGCGGCAGTGGATCGGTGATCGGCGGCCGGGTGGCGCTCAAGCTCGACCCCGACCTGCTGGGACGGCTCGCGCAGCACCTGGACGTCGTCCTCGTGTCCGCCACCAACGGCAAGACCACCACGACCCGGCTGATCGCCGAGGCACTGCGGGCCAGCGGCCCGGTGGTCTCCAACGCCCTCGGCGCCAACATGCCCGCGGGCATCACCTCCGCCCTCGCCGGCGGCAGTGACGCCAAGTACGGCGTGATCGAGGTCGACGAGAAGTACCTCGCCGGCGTCGCCCGCGACACCACCCCCAAGGCCATCGCGCTGCTCAACCTCTCCCGCGACCAGCTCGACCGCGCCGCCGAGACGCGGATGCTCGCCGAGAAGTGGCGCGAGGGGCTCAACGGCTCCAAGGCCGTCGTGATCGCCAACGCCGACGACCCGCTGATCGTGTGGGCCGCCTCCTCCTCGCCCAACGTGGTGTGGGTCGCGGTCGGCCAGGAGTGGAAGGACGACGCCTGGTCGTGCCCCTCCTGCGGCGGCGTCCTCCAGCGCCCCGGCGACGACTGGTTCTGCGGCGAGTGCGGCTTCCGCCGCCCCGCCCCGAGCTGGGCGCTCAGCGGCGACCACGTGCTCGACCCGCACGGCTCGGCCTGGCCGATCCGGCTCCAGCTGCCCGGCCGCGCCAACAAGGCGAACGCCGCCACCTCGGCCGCCGTCGCCGCCGTCTTCGGCGTCCCGCCGCAGGTCGCCCTGGAGCGCATGTACCAGGTCCAGGCCGTGGCCGGCCGGTACGACGTGGTCACCTTCCAGGACCGGCAGCTGCGGCTGCTGCTCGCCAAGAACCCGGCGGGCTGGCTGGAGACCTTCTCCCTCATCGACCAGCCGCCGACGCCCGTCATCCTCTCCGTCAACGCGCGCGGAGCCGACGGCACCGACACCTCCTGGCTGTGGGACGTCGACTACGGCCGGCTCGCCGGCCACCCGATCATGGTGATCGGCGACCGCCGGCTGGACCTCGCGGTCCGCCTGGAGGTCGCGGGCGTCGACTTCCGCGTCTGCGAGACGCTCGACGAGGCCGTCGCCATGGCCCCGCCCGGGCAGATCGAGCTGATCGCGAACTACACCGCGTTCCAGGACGTCCGCCGCCGTGTGGGCAACTGACCCCGCCCCGACTCGCAGAAGGACTCGCGACATGAGTGACAGCAGCCTGCGTGTGGTCTGGGTCTACCCGGACCTGCTCAGCACCTACGGCGACCAGGGCAACGTCCTCGTCGTGGAGCGCCGCGCCCGCCAGCGCGGCCTCAGCGTCGAGCGCGTCGACGTCCGCAGCGACCAGCCCGTCCCCACCTCCGGCGACATCTACCTGGTCGGCGGCGGCGAGGACCGGCCGCAGCGGCTCGCGGCCGAGCGGCTGCGCCGCGACGGCGGCCTCTCCCGGGCCGCCTCCAACGGCGCGATCATCTTCTCGGTCTGCGCCGGCTACCAGATCCTGGGCCACGAGTTCGTCAACGACCTCGGCGCGCGCGAGCCGGGCCTCGGCCTGCTCGACGTGACCACGGTCCGCGGCGAGGGCGCCCGCTGCGTCGGCGACGTGCTCGCCGACATCGACCCGCACCTGGGCCTCCCCCAGCTGACCGGGTTCGAGAACCACCAGGGCGTCACCCACCTCGGCCCGACGGCCCGCCCCTTCGCGCGGACCGTCTTCGGCAACGGCAACGGCACCGGCGACGGCACCGAGGGCGCGTACAACGACACCGTCTTCGGCACCTACATGCACGGTCCCGTGATGGCCCGCAACCCGCAGATCGCGGACCTGATGCTGAAGCTGGCCCTCGACGTGAACGCGCTGCCGCCGACCGACGACCGGTGGTACGAGGCGCTGCGCGCCGAGCGCATCGCGGCCGCCTCGCAGCCCGCCTGACGAACCATCAGGACGCCTGCGAAGGCGCACGTCTGAGCGGGTTACCGCACATTGGATTCGTAAGCAAATACGGTGTCCAATCTGCGGACATCCGGTTCGGCCCCGCCACCCGGCAACGATAGGGTGGCGGGGATCCAGCCGGACGACGTGGTCCGGGAGTCGGCCCACGTTGCAAAGGTTTTTGGGCTATGCGCATTGGTGTGCTCACCTCCGGCGGAGACTGCCCCGGTCTGAACGCCGTCATCCGTTCCGTCGTGCACCGGGCCGTCGTCGACCACGGGGACGAGGTCATCGGCTTCCACGACGGGTGGAAGGGCCTCCTGGAGTGCGACTACCGGAAGCTCGACCTCGACGCGGTGGGCGGCATCCTCGCCCGCGGCGGCACCATCCTCGGCTCCTCCCGCGTCCAGCCCGCCCACCTCGTGGACGGTGTGGAGCGCGCCCGGGGCCACGTCGCCGACCTCGGCCTCGACGCGATCATCCCGATCGGCGGCGAAGGCACCCTCAAGGCCGCCCACCTCCTCTCCGAGGCCGGCCTGCCCATCGTCGGCGTCCCGAAGACCATCGACAACGACATCGCGTCGACCGACGTCACCTTCGGCTTCGACACCGCCGTCACCGTGGCCACCGAGGCCCTCGACCGGCTCAAGACCACCGCCGAGTCCCACCAGCGCGTCCTCGTCGTCGAGGTCATGGGCCGTCACACCGGCTGGATAGCCCTGCACTCGGGCATGGCCGCCGGCGCCCACGCCGTCGTCGTCCCCGAGCGGCCCTTCGACATCGACGAGCTGACCGCCCGCGTCGGTGCCCGCTTCGAGGACGGCAAGCGCTTCGCCATCGTCGTCGTCGCCGAGGGCGCGAAGCCGCTGGAGGGCTCCTCCATGGACTTCAAGACCGCCGGCACCGACATCTACGGCCACGAGCGCTTCACCGGCGTCGCCAACCAGCTCTCCGTCGAGCTGGAGCGCCGGCTCGGCAAGGAGGCCCGCCCGGTCATCCTCGGCCACGTCCAGCGCGGCGGCACCCCCACCGCCTACGACCGCGTCCTCGCCACCCGCTTCGGCTGGCACGCGGTCGAGGCGGCGCACCGCGGCGAGTTCGGCATGCTGACCTCGCTGCGCGGCACCGACATCGTGATGGTGCCGCTCGGCCAGGCCGTCGAGACCCTGAAGACGGTCCCCGCGGACCGCTACGCCGAGGCCGAGTGCGTGCTCTGAGCACCCGCCGGGCCCGCCGTGCCCCGACACCCGCCCCCGGTCGCGAACGCGGCCGGGGGCGGTTCTAGTCTGGTGCGGACAACAAGCGCGAAACGGGCTCGGCGCGCAATGGGCTCCAGGAGTAAGCGATGGATCACAGCGGGCACGGCATGACCACGGATCTGCCGCCGTTCACGCTGGGGCGGGGCCTGGAGTTCTCTCCCGACCTGTTCTTCCTCTTCGGGTGCCTCGCGGCGCTCGGCCTGTACGGGTGGGGGGTCGTCCGGCTGCGGCGCCGCGGTGACGCCTGGCCGGTCGCCAGGACCGTGCTCTTCACCGTCGGCGTGCTCACCATCGCCCTCGTGATGTGCACCAAGCTGAACGACTACGGCATGGTCATGTTCAGCGTGCACATGGTGCAGCACATGGTGATCTCCATGGTCTCGCCCATCCTGCTGCTGCTCGGCGCGCCGGTGACGCTGGCCCTGCGGGCCCTGCCGGTGGCCGGCCGCGGCTCCCTCGGTCCGCGCGAGCTGCTCCTCAAGCTGCTGCACAGCCGGTACATGCGGATCATCACGCACCCGGTCTTCACCATCAGCATGTTCATCGCCAGCCTCTACGGCCTCTACTTCACCTCGCTCTTCGACACCCTGATGGCGTCGAAGCCGGGACACATCGCAATGATGGTCCACTTCCTCGCGGTGGGCCTGGTCTTCTTCTGGCCGATCATGGGCGTGGACCCGGGCCCGCACCGGCCCGGATACGTGATGCGGATGCTGGAGCTGTTCGCCGGCATGCCGTTCCACGCCTTCTTCGGCATCGCGATGATGATGGCGACCCAGCCGATGGTGGAGGCGTACAAGAACCCGCCGGCCTCGCTCGGCATCGACGCGCTCGCCGACCAGAACGCAGCGGGCGGCATCGCCTGGGCGTTCAGCGAGATCCCGTCCGTGCTGGTGCTGATCGCGCTGGTCTACCAGTGGTACCACTCCGAGCAGCGCCAGGCGGTCCGCAAGGACCGGCAGGCGGACCGGGACGGCGACAAGGAACTCGCGGAGTACAACGCCTACCTCGCGTCGCTGCAGGCGCGCGGACGCTGAGCGTCGCGCGATCCGTGCGCGGGAGCCCCCGGGACCTGGTGGTCCCGGGGACTCCGTGCTGTCCGGCGCACGCCGGGAGCGTCCGGGGAGTAGCGCGCGCCCCCGGTGGGGAGTCACGATGGGAGGGAGGCTTCCCGGGCCCCGGTCGGGGTCCGGCGCGGGCCCCGGAGGAGGGCGGGCGGATGTCCGGTTCCACGAAGGCGATGACGATCGTCACCTGCGCCGTCCTGGTGCTGATCACCGCGTACACGGTGGCGCTCGGCAGCAGCGGCTGGCTCTGGTTCGGCTGGATCGTGCTCGGGGTGGCGACGATCGGCATGGCGGCGGCGGACAGCACCGAGGCGCTCACGACGCCGCGCCGGCCCCGCGCGGGCGGGACGGGCCCGACACCGCGCTGATCGAGGGCTCCCTCACATGTGCCGGTTCGCGTAGTACTGCTCGACGAGCCGGATGAAGGTGACGTCGTGCTCGTTCTGCCCGGACTCGAAGTCCGGCGACCCGCGGACGTGCTCCTTGGTGCAGGTGACGTGCACGGTCTCGTTCTGCCGGTCGACGAGGCCGGCGGGCAGGACGACCTTGTGGCCGAGGATCCACGGCCCGGTGTCCACGACGAGGTAGGAACGGCCGACGTCCTCCGTGTGCCGGTCGACCTTCCCGATCCCTCCGTCGGTGGCCTCCACCGCGTATCCGATCAGGGTGTCGCCCGGCACGTGGCCGGAGGACTCCGCGTAGCCCCACAGGTCGGCGCTCATGGCGTGCCTCCTCCCCGGGAGTGACTGCTGTCTCCCGCCCCTACCCGGGTCCGGTGTGATCATCCGCCGCGCCCGGAGGGGGTCCTCAGCGCGGTGCGAGGACGATCCAGACCTGTCCGGGGGCGAAGGCGAGGGGGCTGCCGTCGGGGGTGGTGAAGGTGGTGCCGCCGGCCGGGTCCGGGCGGGACCAGCGGGCCTCGTACGCCCGCCCGTCGCGCAGCACGGTCGCGGTGCCGGAGCCGGTGGTCTCGGTGTACGGGGAGACGGCGCCGTTCACGTCGTGGAAGGCGGAGGACCGGATCGTCACGCGCTGCACGACGACGGTGGCGGGGACGAGCGGGCCGCTGTCGGTGCTGGTCGCGCCGCGTCCGTCGATCGCGACGCGCCAGCCGTGCCCGGCGGCGGACCAGGTGAAGGTGTAGCGGGCGGCCGGGAAGCGGACGGTCTCCGCGGTGGTCGCGGTGCCGCCGGCGGGCGCGGGGCCGAAGCGCAGTCCGATCGGCCGCGCGTCCGAGGCGTCGGGGGCGGCGGCGAGGGCGCGCGCGGGGCGCACGTAGAGGTTGTGCGGGGCGGGGCGGTCCGGGGAGCGACGGAAGGCGCCGGGTGCGGTGGACTCGCTGACCAGGTCGAGGGGCGCGGATTCGAGGAGCGGGTTCAGGGCGCGCTGGGCGCCGGAGTAGGCGAGCGCGGGGTGGCCGAAGGGGCGCAGCAGGGAGATGTCGGACTCGCGGGCGCTGCGGACGGGGCCGACGCTGTCGGGGAGACGGGAGGAGTAGACGGCGAGGAGGCGGGTGACGCCGCCCTCGACCTGTTCGACGTAGACGAGGTCGGCGGCGCCGAGGCCGGTGTGGGGGCGGGCGGCCGCCACGTTGTCGATCTTGACGGCGAGGACGGGGCCGGTGCGGGCGGGCAGTCCGGTGAACGGGGAGACGCCGCTCGGGGCGCTGGTGGGCGTACGCGTCGGCGGCGGGTCCGTCGGGCCCGATCCTGTGCAACCGTACAATCCGGCCGCGGTCACCGCGCACAGCAGCGCGGTGAGCACGCGCCGGGGACCCCGGGGTCGGTGCGCGCCTGGCATCTCGGCCTCCCGGGTGAGAGTCGGGCCACTCCCACCAGTGGACCACGGGCGGCCGGGGCGTTACAACGGGCGTGACGGACGACGAACGGGGGTTCCGGTGTTCTACCGGCTGCTGAAGTACGTACTGCTCGGACCGCTGCTGAAACTGCTGTTCCGGCCGAGGGTGGAGGGGATCGAGCACATCCCCGAGGAGGGCGCGGCGATCGTCGCGGGCAACCACCTCTCCTTCTCGGACCACTTCCTGATGCCGGTGGTGCTCGACCGGCGGATCACCTTCCTGGCCAAACAGGAGTACTTCACCGGGCCGGGGCTGAGGGGGCGGCTGACCGCCGCGTTCTTCCGGGCGGCCGGGCAGATCCCGGTGGACCGCTCGGGCAAGGAGGCGGGGCGGGCGGCGATCCGCGAGGGCCTCGGGGTGCTGGCGAAGGACGAGCTGCTCGGCATCTACCCGGAGGGCACGCGCTCGCACGACGGGCGGCTGTACAAGGGCAAGGTCGGGGTGGCGGTGATGGCGCTGACGGCCGGGGTGAAGGTGGTGCCGTGCGCGATGGTCGGCACCTTCGAGATCCAGCCGCCGGGGCGGGTGGTGCCGCGGATCCGGCGGGTGACGATCCGTTTCGGGGAGCCGCTGGACTTCTCGCGCTTCGCGGGTTCGGCGGACGAACGGACGGTGGTCCGGGCGGTCACGGACGAGATCATGTACGCGATCATGCGGCTGTCGGGCCAGGAGTACGTGGACGAGTACGCGGCCGTGGTGAAGGCGGCGGCGACCGACGGGTGAGCGGAGGCACGGCGGAGGGGCGGTCGCCGGGCGACCGCCCCTCCTGACGTCGGCCCCCGGTCGGGGACCGACGGGTGTTACGGCTGCGGCGCGGCGTGCGGGGCGCAGGTCTGGTCCGTGGCGTCCACCTTGCCGGTCAGCAGGTACGTCTCGACCTTGGGGTTGAGGCACGGGTTGACCAGGTTGGTGATGCCGTGCGAGCCGGCGTCCTTCTCCGTGATCAGGCGCGAGCCCTTGAACCGCTTGTGCAGTTCCACAGCACCCTCGTACGGCGTGGCGGCGTCGCGCTCGGACTGGGTGATGAGCACGGGCGGCAGGCCCTTGCCCGTCTTCACCTGCACGGGCTTCTGGCTCGGCGCCTTCCAGGTGGCGCAGGGCAGGTTCATCCAGGCGTTCGCCCAGGTCATGAACGGGTACTGCTCGTGGAGGCGGGAGTTGTCCCGGTCCCACTTCTTCCAGCTGGTCGGCCACGGGGCGTCCGCGCACTCGACCGCCGTGTAGACGGCGTTGCCGTTCTCCGAGGCGATGTTGCCGGCGGTGTCGGTGAGGTCGGCCGCGGCGTTGTCGATCAGCGGCTGCGGGTCGCCGGCGGCGTACGCGCTCCACGCCTCGGCCACGGGGGCCCACATGGAGTCGTAGTACGGGGCGTTCTGGAAGAAGCCGATCAGCTCGGCCGGTCCGACCTTGCCGCCGAGGGGCGCCTTCTTGGCGGCGGCGCGCAGGGTCTCCCACTGCTGCCGGACCTCCGCCAGGGTGTCCCCGAGGTGGTAGGTGGCGTCGTTCCGCGCGACCCAGGTCATCCAGTCGGTGAGCCGGCCCTCGAAGGCGATGTCCTGGCCGAGGTTGGCCTCGTACCAGATCGACCGGGTCGACGGGTTGACGACGCTGTCCAGCACCATCCGCCGGACGTGGTCCGGGAAGAGGGTGCCGTAGACGGCGCCGAGGTAGGTGCCGTACGAGACGCCGACGAAGTTGAGCTTCTTCTCGCCGAGGGCGGCGCGGACGACGTCGAGGTCGCGCGCGGTGTTCGGCGTCGTCATGTACGGGAGCATGTCGCCGCTCTTCTCGGCGCAGCCCGCGGCGTACTCGGCGGCGAGCTTGCGCTGCGCCCGCTTGTCGGCCTCGCTGTCCGGGACCGGGTCGGGCTTGGGGCCCTTGACGAACTCGGTCGGGTCGACGCAGGAGATCGGCGCGGACTTGCCGACGCCGCGCGGGTCGAAGCCGACGAAGTCGTAGGCCTTGGCGGCGTTCGCCCAGATCTTGTTGTTCGTGGTGACGCGGCGCGGGAAGCGCAGGCCGGAACCGCCGGGGCCGCCGGGGTTGTAGAGGAGCGCGCCCTGGCGCTCGGCCGGGGTGCCGGTGGCGGCGATCCGGTCGACGGCGATCTTGATCTTCTTGCCGTACGGCTTGGCGTAGTCGACGGGCACGGTGACCCAGCCGCACTGGATCGGCTGCTCCAGGCCCCAGTCGGCGGGACAGTCCTGCCAGTCGATGCCGGCGCGGGCGGCCTGGGCCGCGGCGACCGCGACCCCGTACGCCTCGGCGTCCCGGCCGTGGCGCGCGCCGCTGTCGGCGCTGGCCATCGGAGCCGCGAGCGCGCCCGCGACGAGTGTGCCGGCGATGAGCGTTCCGGCGGAGCCGAGCACTGCCGTGCGTCGTCTCACAGGTCCTCCCCCTGTAGGTGGTCGTCTGTTCGGGCGATCCTTTCGTCAGGGAGGCCACGGCGTCAGTGCGAACACACGTTTCTTTGCCGAACCCATAACCGGATCCGGGTGTCCGCTGAGCGGTACACCCGGATCCGCCTCATACGTCGGCGAGTTCGGTGAGCGCCGCGTCGAGGATCCGGCTCAGGGCGAGCGCGTCGGGGGCGACGGCGGTGACGAGGGCGGCGGGACCGGCGAGCGGGGTGAGCGCCCCGTGCTCGCCGAGCGGGCGCGCCGCCACCGGTTCCTCCTCGAAGGCCGGGTCGACGACCAGGAGCTGGCCGGTGGCCCGGTGACCGGCCAGGACGGCGCCGCCGTCCCAGCCGCCCGGGGCGCCCGGGCCGTACGCGAGTTCCTGGTCGAGCAGCGGACGGCCGGCGCGGCGGACGGTGAGCCGGGAGAAGAGCGTGCCGGGCGGCTCGCCGTGCCGGCCGAGGACCTGCTCCTCCCGCAGCACCAGTCGCGCGGTGGCGTCGAGGTCGACGTCCGTCCGCACCCGGAGGTCGGAGCCGTGGGCGCTGACGAGCTGTTCGGGCAACCAGTGCAGCGCGGCGTACGCGCCGACGCGGAGCCGGAGTTCGTACGCGGCCGGGTGCGGGACGCGGCCGGGCAGGGCCAGCGTGGCGGCAGCCGAGTCGACCCGCAGCCTGGCCCCGTCCCGTACCTCGGTCTCGATCGCGAGCCGGTCGCCACCGAGCGGCGCGCTCATCGCGCCGACCACCGTCACCCGCGTCCAGCCGGGTGCGGCGGCGCGGGTACGGCGCGGGGCGAGCGGACCGTCGCTCTCCAGGACCGGCAGGGAGCCGTCGGCCGCGGCGGCGATCCGGGCGGTGGCGCGCAGGCTCATGCGGTGGGCGCGGGCAGCGCCGTCCAGGCGGCGAGCCGCTCGCGCACCCAGTCGGCGACCGGGCCGACGCCCTCCGCCGAGCGCAGCGAGGTGAACGCGACGGGCAGGTCGCCGCGCTGCTCGGCCGCGTCGCGGGCCATCCGGCCGAGGTCGGAGCCGACGTACGGGGCGAGGTCGGTCTTGTTGACGACGAGGAGGTCGGCCGTGGTGACGCCGGGGCCGCCCTTGCGGGGGATGTCGTCGCCGCCGGCGACGTCGATGACGAAGATCTGCGCGTCGACGAGGCCCCGGGAGAAGGTGGCGGTGAGGTTGTCGCCGCCGGACTCCACGAGGATCAGGTCGAGGGGCCCGACGGTGTCCTCCAGTTCCTCGACCGCTTCGAGGTTGGCGGAGATGTCGTCGCGGATCGCGGTGTGCGGGCAGGCGCCGGTCTCGACCGCCTGGATGCGCTCCGGCGGCAGCACCGCCTCGCGGAGCAGGAACTCGGCGTCCTCGCGGGTGTAGATGTCGTTGGTGACGACGGCGAGGGAGAGCGTGTCGCGCAGGTGTCGGCAGAGCGCGGCGACGGTGGCCGTCTTGCCGGAGCCCACGGGGCCGCCGAGCCCGATGCGCAGGGCGCGCCGGGTGCCGTCGGGCCGGTGGGCGTCGGCGGAGACGGAGCCGTGGTGGGTGTGGCCGTGGTCGAGGTGCATGGGGCTACTCCAGTGTTACGAGGCGAAGAGGCGGACGGGCCAGGCCGCGTGCTGTTCGGCGGTGATGTCGAGGAGCGGCGCGGAGGCGGCGGGCAGGGCGTCGACGCCCTCGCGCGCGGCGGCGGTCGCCCGGGCCGCGACCTCGTCCATCACGGGGGCGAGCCGCGCGAGGACGGCGGTCGCCTGGTACGGGTCGAGGCCCAGGAGGCGTACGGTCGCGGTCGCCGGACCGCCGGCCGTCTCGTACGCGGCGCAGTGCGCGGCGTCCTCGGGGCCGCGGCCGGCGGCCCGCGCGGTGGCGCCGAGGACGACGGGCTGGTGCGCGCCGCGCGGGAACGCGGCGGCGAGCGCGTCGAGTCCTGGGCCCGGCCAGGTGGCGCGGGCGGCCCGCATCAGCTGGCGACCGAGCCGCCGGGAGGCGGCGCGGAGGGCGGGTGAGGGGGTGCGGGCGTCGGCGGCCGCGTCGAGCTCGTACGGGTCGTGGCCGAGGGCCGCGGCGGCCGCGAGGCCGGCCGCGGTGAGCCCGGTGGTGTGCAGACGCCCAAGGCAGAAGGCTTCCAGTCCGGCGGCGTCCCGGATCCGGCCCGCCTTGACGGCGGCCTCGGCGCCGCCGGAGTGCGCGTGCCCACCGGCGGGGAAGCGCCCGTCGGCGAGCACGAGCAGTGCGGAGCGCGTCATCAGAAGAGGAAGTAACGCTGGGCCATGGGCAGTTCCGCGGCGGGCGCCGGTTCGACCGCCTCGCCGTCGATGGTGACGGTGAAGGTGTCGGCGTCGACCTCGACGCGCGGCAGGGCGTCGTTCTCCCGCATGTCCGCCTTGGTGACGCGGCGGGTGGAGCGGATCGGGGTGAACTCCTTGGCCAGACCGAGCCGCCGCGGCAGGTCGTCCTCGATCGCCGCCTCGGCGGTGAAGTTGACGGAGCCGGCCGCGGCCGCCCTGCCCAGGGCGCCGAACATCGGCCTCGGCAGCACCGGTTGGGGCGTGGGGATGGAGGCATTGGCGTCACCCATCTGGGCGTACGCGATCTGCCCGCCCTTGAGGACCACGAGCGGCTTCACGCCGAAGAAGGCCGGCTCCCAGAGGACCAGGTCGGCGAGCTTGCCCGGCTCGACGGACCCGATGAGGTGGTCCATGCCCTGGGCGACGGCCGGGTTGATCGTGTACTTGGCGACGTAGCGGCGCACCCGGTGGTTGTCGGCCCGGCCGTCCCCCGGGAGCGCGCCGCGCCGCTTCTTCATGACGTGGGCGGTCTGCCAGGTCCGCAGGATCACCTCGCCGACGCGGCCCATGGCCTGGGAGTCGGAGGAGATGATCGAGATCGCGCCGAGGTCGTGGAGGACGTCCTCGGCGGCGATGGTGGAGGGCCGGATCCGGGACTCGGCGAAGGCCAGGTCCTCGGGGACGGCGGGGTTGAGGTGGTGGCAGACCATCAGCATGTCGAGGTGTTCCTCGATGGTGTTGACGGTGTGCGGCCGGGTCGGGTTGGTCGAGCTGGGCAGCACGTACGGCTCGGAGACCGCGGTGATGATGTCCGGTGCGTGCCCGCCGCCCGCTCCCTCGGTGTGGTACGCGTGGATGGTCCGGCCCGCGATGGCGGCGAGGGTGTCGCCGACGAACCCGGCCTCGTTGAGGGTGTCGGTGTGGATGGCCAGCTGGACGCCGGTCTCCTCGCAGACGTCGAGGCAGGCGTCGATGACGGCGGGGGTGGCCCCCCAGTCCTCGTGGATCTTGAAGCCGAGGGCGCCGCCGCGCAGCTGGGAGTGCATGGCCTCGCGGGACATGGTGTTGCCCTTGCCGAGGAGGCCGATGTTGACGGGGAAGGTGTCCAGGGCCTCGAACATCCGGGCCATGTGCCAGGGCCCCGGGGTGACGGTGGTGGCCTTGGTGCCCTCGGCGGGGCCGGTGCCGCCGCCGACGAGGGTGGTGATGCCGGTGGCGAGGGCCTGCTCGACGACGGTCGGCGAGATGAAGTGGATGTGGGTGTCGACGCCGCCGGCGGTGACGATCCGGCCGTTGCCGACGATCACCTCGGTCTCCGGCCCGATGACGAGCCCGGGGTGCACCCCGTCCATGGTGTCGGGGTTGCCGGCCTTGCCGAGCGCCGTGATCCGGCCGTCGCGGATGCCGATGTCGGCCTTGACGATCCCCCAGTGGTCGATGACCAGCGCACCGGTGATCACGGTGTCGGGGGCGCCTTCGGCACGTGTGGTGCGGGCCTGCCCCATCGACTCGCGGATGACCTTGCCGCCGCCGAAGACGGCCTCCTCGCCGGCCCGGCCGGGCCCGCCGGAGCGGTCCTCCTCGATCTCCACCAGCAGGTCGGTGTCGGCGAGCCGGACGCGGTCGCCGGTGGTGGGGCCGAACAGGTCGGCGTACACGGCACGGTGGAGGTCAGGCACGGGGATCTCCGTTCGGGGCCGCGGCGTCGGGGCGGGCGGTCGGGGCGGGGGTGCTCGACGGGCCGGGCTCGGTGGGGGTGCTCGACGGCGCGGACGCGGTCGAGGTTTCCAGCGGGCCGGTCGGGGGCGGGGTGTCCAGCGGGCCGGCGGTCTCGCCGCGGAGGCCGGGGACGATCCGGTGGCCGGCGATCGGCACGAGTTCGACCTCGACGGGGATGCCCGGCTCGAAGCGCACGGCGGTGCCGGCGGCGATGTGCAGCCGCAGACCGCGCGCGGCCGCGCGGTCGAAGTCGAGGCCGGGGTTGACCTCGGCGAAGTGGTAGTGGGAGCCGACCTGGACGGGCCGGTCGGCTGCGTTCAGGACGGTGAGGCGGGTGACGGGGCGGCCCTCGTTGAGGGACACCGGCCCGTCCCCGTACAGGATCTCTCCGGGGATCATCGGCGCCGGCCCCCGTCAGACGATCGGGTCGTGGACGGTGACGAGCTTGGTGCCGTCCGGGAAGGTGGCCTCGACCTGGACGTCGTGGATCATCTCGGGGATGCCGTCCATGACGTCGTCGCGGGAGAGCACCTTGCGCCCGGAGGCCATGAGCTCGGCGACGGTGCGCCCGTCGCGCGCGCCCTCCAGGATGTGCGCCGTGATGAGGGCGACGGCCTCGGGGTGGTTGAGCCTCACCCCGCGGGCGCGACGCTTCTCCGCCACGTCGGCGGCCACATGAATGAGCAGGCGTTCCTGCTCGTGCGGGCTCAGTTGCACTCTTCCACCTCACAGTCGTCCACCGGGCCGCACCCGGTCAGCTGCGGACCCTACCGACCGTCAACACTCTGTTGAACAGCGGAGATGCGGTGGACGGCCGGACATTGCACGTTAGGGCGGAAGTTTTTCCGGCGCGTTAACTCCGGCTTTGCGATCTCATGATCATCGGACCGCCGGGGAGGGTCCCTCCTGGGCGCCGGCGTTCATCGACATGAGACCCCGGAGCCCCTCGCCGAGAACCTCGATCTCGACGTCCCCGAAGAGCGCCTGCTGGGCGATGAACCCCTGGACCGCGGCGATGAGGGTGCGGGCCATCACCTCGGAGGAGACGTCCGCCGTGAGCACGCCGCTCGCGCGGTAGGCGTCGAAGAGTTCGGACCAGAGCGCCCGCATCGCGTCGAAGCCCTGCGCGAGGGCCTTCGCCAGGGCCTCGTCCCGGAGGGTCTCGGCCCACACCTGGACGATCAGCCGGGCGAACGCGTGCCGGTCGGCCCCGCTGATCCGCTCCTCCAGGACGATCGTCACGACGCGGGCCACGAGGACGTCGGGGGTCGGCGGCGGGGTGGACGCGGCCGCCTCGACGAAGGCGGTGCGGACGCTCGAGAAGGTCTCCTCCGCGATGGCCTGGATGAGCTCGTCCTTGCTGCGGAAGTAGCGGTACACCGCACCGGCGGAGAGCCCCGCCTCGGCGAGCACGTCCTGCATCGACGTGGCGTGGAAGCCGTTCCGGGCGAAGCAGCGGGCGGCGCCGTCGAGGATCTGGCGGCGGCGGGCGTCGAGGTGTTCCTGGGAGACACGGGCCATGCCACGAACCTAAAACGAATATTCATTCTTGACAACTTCCCCACCTCGGCGGACAGTGGGCCTCAGGTAAAACGAACGATCCTTCTCTTTGACTCTTCAGATCGCGCTCCACCTGGATCGCACCTTCCCCGGGCCGCTCCTTCTCCATGGATCGCTCCTTCTCCATGGATCGCACCTGCTCCATGGATCGGACCGGCCCTGGGGGGCGGTTCCGCCCGCCCGTTCCCGTCCCGCGCATCGAATCGAGGCCGCCATGCCCTCCGCCGCCGCCCCCACCGCGGGGCGCACGACCCTCGCGGTGATCCTGCTCGTCCCCGTGCTCGCCGCCCTTCTCCTGTGGACCTTCGCCTGGCCCGCCGCCCGTACCGCCCCGCGCGACCTCCCCGTCGGGATCGCGGGCCCCGCGGCGGCCGCCGACGGGCTGGCCCGCGAGCTCGGCCGGCACGAGGGCGCCTTCGAGATCCACCGGTACGAGGACGCCGCCGCCGCGCGCTCCGCCGTCGAGGCCCGTGAGATCTACGGCGCGGTCGTCGTCACCCCGGCCGGACCGGAACTGCTGACCGCGTCCGCCGGCAGCCCGGTCGTCGCCGGCCTTCTCCGCGAGGCGGTCACCGCCGGCGCCGCCGCCGAGGGCAGGACCGACCCGGTCGCCGACGTCGTCGCCCCGCCCACGGCGGATCCGCGCGGCAGCGTGCTCGGCGCCGGCCTGCTGCCGCTCGCCGTCGCGGGCGCCGCGACGGGCGTGGCCGCCCTCTTCCTCGGACTGCGCGGGACGCGCGCCGCGACGGCCCTCGCCGGCGCCTCGGCCCTCGCCGGACTCGCGGGCGCGGCCCTCACCCACAGCTGGCTCGGCGCCCTGACCGGGAACTGGTGGGCGGAGGCCGGCGTGTTCGCCCTCACCGTGCTCGCCATCGGCGCCACCTTCTCGGGGCTCGCCACCCTGCTCGGCAAGCCGGGCCTCGGCCTCGCGGCCGTCCTCACCGTGCTCGCGGGCAACGCCTTCTCCGGCATGAGCAGCGCGCCGGAACTCCTGCCGACCGGCATCGGCCTCCTCGGCCAGTGGCTGCCGCCGGGCGCGGGCGGCCAGGCCCTCCGGTCCGTCGCCTACTTTGACGGGGCAGCGGCGGGCGGTCCCGTCCTGGTCCTCTCCCTCTGGGCGGCCGCGGGGCTCACGGCCGTGACCCTGGGCGGACGGCGGGGCCGGACGGCGGCGGAGCCCGTACCGGCCGCGGCGTCCGCGTCCGGCACTCCGGCTTCGGCTTCGGCTTCGGCTTCGGCTTCGGCTTCGGCTTCGGCTTCGACCGGCTGATCGCCGCACCCCACAGACAGCCGCGTGCCCCCGCTGTAGCGGACGGGGGCACGCGGCTTCCGTATACACGGGGTCGCGAGCAAGGGGTCACGACACCGGGGGCGCGATCCAGAGAGTGCGATCCGGGGGCGCGGTCCAGGGCTCGCCCCGCCGGGTCAGCCGGTGCCGGGCTCGCGGTGGTGGGCGGCGATGCCGAAGCGGCGCTGTTCACCGGTGGCGGAACCCAGAACGCCCGGACCGGACACTCCGGACAGCGAGGTGATGACCAGCTCTTCGGCCTCCTCCGGCGCCTCGGCCTCCAGCTTCTCCAGTCGTTCCAGGTCAGCGGCGGAGACCAGGGCCACGAGCGGCTTCCCGTGGCGGGTCACGACCACGCGCTCGTCGCCGTACACCACGCGGTTGATGAGGTCGGCGAGCTCCGCCCGCGCTTGCGTCACCGGGATCTCGTAGGTCATGCTCCTCATCTTACGGTCTGTACGTCCTGTACATTTTTTACAGAAGGAGGTGCTCCTGATGGACGCACGCCACGTTCTGCCGGAGTTCTCGGAACGGACCCCGTACGGCACCCGGACCCTGGATCCGTACGCCAAGCTCCTGGAGAACCGGATCGTCTTCCTCGGCACGACGGTCGACGACATCGCGGCGAGCGACGTGATCGCCCAGCTCCTGTACCTCGACCACGCGGATCCGGGTCGGGACATCGCCCTGTACCTCAACTCCCCCGGCGGCTCGATCACCGCCATGACCGCGATCCACGACACGATGCGCAGCCTGGCGAGCGACGTGGAGACGACCTGCCTCGGGCAGGCGGGCTCCACGGCGGCGGTCCTCCTCGCCGCCGGCGCGCCCGGCAAGCGCCTGATGCTGCCCGGCGCCCGGGTCACCCTGCGCCAGCCGGTGCTCGACGAACCCCTCAACGGGCAGCTCTCCGACCTGGACCTCCAGGCGCACGAACTGCTGCGCATGCGCGCCGTCATGACGGAGCTCCTCGCCTCGTACACC
Source organism: Streptomyces hydrogenans (assembly GCF_014656075.1). Taxonomy (GTDB): domain Bacteria; phylum Actinomycetota; class Actinomycetes; order Streptomycetales; family Streptomycetaceae; genus Streptomyces; species Streptomyces hydrogenans. Next base: position 47,512 of record NZ_BNBS01000013.1, on the reverse strand, counting down.
GGCCGGGACGCGGCGGGGATCGCCGCCGACACCGACCGCCTGACCGTCCTGGACGCGCCGGCCGCGCAGGCGTACGGCCTGGTCGACCACATCGTCAGCGACAGGCGGGCCGCCTCCGCCGCCTCGGCCCGGTGAGCCCGCGATGGTGCCGGAGCTTCCGCCGCTGCCCGCCCTGACGCGTGCCGAGGGGCAGTTCATCGACGCGTACCTCGAAGTCGTCGACCTTCTGGGGAAGATCAATCCATCCAGGGGTTCGCATACCTATGGCGCCCTGCGCGCCGCGCAGGCGCTGGTCGGCCGCGTGGACGCGCTGCGCGAGGCCCTGACGCTCATGCACATGCGGGGCGAGAGCGAGGTCCACGCCGAGACATTGGCGTGCGCGCTGCGGGTGTTGGACGGCGAGCGGCGAGCAGCCCGCGTCACCGTGCCGGGAACACGGGCGAGTTGACATTCCGACGTGTCGTGTCCAGCCCCGGACGGCCGACACGAGACGCAGAAACCGTCCCCCGTTCGGCGTATTCGAGGGATCGACAGTTGCGGCGTGCGAGTTGCGCAACAGGTGTACGCATTTGGCGGAATAGGACATTCCGGCGCTGGTACGAGGCTCGTCGCCCAAACCTACGACGATCACGAAACCCTCTTGTCCACCCGTATGGATCAGTCGTGAGGAGCCTCACATAACGCCGTTTCCGCTCGGTTTTCGCCCGAACCGTGGGTCAAGATCCTCGACGACGACAAGCCCCCGCCATCCAGGCGGGGCGGTCCGGGCGGACGCCGAGTCCTGCCGCCGTCCCGGACGTCTGGTCGACAGGATTGGACCGGCAGGAGTGGAGGACCCGAGCAGTACGGGTCGACCGCGCTGATTCCCCAGCGCGGCCGTCCCTTGGGGTGAAGCCGCAGCCGCGGCCGGGCATCTTCGCCTGCCCGAACCCGACAGGTCATCCTTCACAGGCGGCTGACGAAGGGTTGCGCATGACTGCGCAGATGCATGTCCCGTCCCTGCTGTCCCGGGCCGGAGCCGTCTCGGCTCTCACCCTCGCCGCCGTCGGCGGCACGCTCCTCGCCCCGGGAGCGGCACCAGAGGCCCAGGCGGCCACCTCATACGCGACGAAGGCACTGGGCGTCGCCGCGTCCAAGAAGGGCGCGCCCTACGGATACGGCGCGGCGGGTCCCACCCGCTTCGACTGCTCCGGACTGACGCTCTACGCGTACAAGAAGGCGGGCAAGTCGCTGCCCCGCACCGCGCAGCAGCAGTACAACAAGACCCGGCACATCTCCGCCTCCAGCCGCCAGAAGGGCGACCTGGTCTTCTTCCACTCGGGCGGCAGGGTCTACCACGTGGGGATCTACGCCGGCAGCGGCAAGATCTGGCATTCGCCCAAGACGGGATCCTGGGTGAAGCTCGACCGGATCTGGAGCTCCAAGGTCTACTACGGTCGCGTGCGCTGACCCGACGGCGCCTGCGGTCGTGTCCCCGGGTGCGGTGGCGCCGCCGCACCCTCCCGCAGGCGCCGTACCCCTCTCCCCCGCCTCACCCGAGGCACTGTGCAATCGCCCTGCCCCACCCACCCGAGGCGGTGCGCGATCACCCCGCCCCACCCAGGCGGTGCGCAAACACCCGGCCCTGCCCAAGGCCGTGCGCAATCACCCCGGCCCTTCCTAGGATGCGGCGATGACACTTGACCAAGCCCTCGTCGACGCCGCCATCGCCCAGCTGGACCGCCGCTGGCCCGCCGACGAGCCCGGAGGGGCCGCCGCCGTCCGCCTCGACGACGGGCGGATCCTGACCAGCGTCGGCTTCGACAACATCCACGCGAGCGTCAGCCTCTGCCAGGAGACCGGCGCGTACTGCCAGGCGTACACCCTCGACCGGAGGGTGACCGCCTCCGTGTGCGTCTTCCGCGACCCGGAGGACGGCCGGTACGTCATCCTGCCGCCGTGCGGGATCTGCCAGGAACGGCTCGCGCTCTGGGGGCCCGACGTCGAGGTCGGCGTCCCCGACCCCGAGGACCCGACCCGCTGGCTCTCCCGCAGGCTCGCGGACGTCAATCCGTACTACTGGGCGCGCCACTTCGCCGGCGGCGCGTGGCCCTCGACCGCGATGCACGCCGAATGAACGGCGCCGACACGGCGTTCAGCAGGCGGGCACGACGTCGGCCCTCGTGGCGGCGACCCACGGCAGCGTGATCCACACGGTCTTTCCGCCCTCGTCGGTCGGCGTGAAGGAGAGCCGTCCGCCCGCCTCCGCCGCGAGCACCCGGATGATCACCATGCCGCGCCCGTTGTCCTGCTGGACGGCGGCCGGGAGCCGGCGCGGGAAGCGCGGATGGCTGTCCGTGACACCGACCCGCAGGACCTGCTCGCGGTCGAGGCGCAGCTCGACGGTGAAGGTGGGCGATTGCCCAAAGGTGTGCACCACCGCGTTGGTCGCCAGCTCCGACACCATCAACCGGAGCGCGTCCGCCGCTTCCGCCGTGTCAGCGCCGTCGTCCAGTCCCCAGCGACCGAGCACCTCCGACACGAACCTCCGTGCCGCGGCGACCGAGGCGGGTTCGCTCGGCAGGGTGACGGATGCTTCTCGGTGATCTGCCATGGCGACGTCGTCCCTTTCCCGCCGGGGCCGTCGCCCCGGATCGCGCTCCGCGTCAGACTGCCACCGATCGGGTGCCCGGGTGGGGCGTTCTCCCGATATATGCCCCGTTCTGTCGCCCGAAGCGGTGAACTCTCGCCCCACGAGCCGACCTTGGACGTCCGCACAATGTCCGGGGCTCAGCGGGCACCGGCGCTCAGCGCGCCCCGGCCGGCGCGGTCCGCACGATCGTCGCGACCGCCGCCGCGATCTCCGCGGCGGTGAGGTCCGCGCGCGCCGTCAGCCGCAGCCGCGAGATCCCGTCCGGAACGGACGGAGGACGGAAACACCCCACGGACAGACCGTGTTCGCGGCAGTCGGCGGCCCATCGAAGGGCCTCCTCGGGCCCCGGCGCGTGCACCGACACCACGGCGGCGTCCGGCCGGGCCGAGGTGAAGCCGGCCTCGGTGAGCATCCTGTGCAGATCGACAGCGACCGTGCGCGCCCGCCCGGCGAGACCCGGATCGGCGGCGATCAGGCGGAGGCTCGCGAGCGCCGCACCGGTCGCGGCCGGAGCGAGCCCGGTGTCGAAGATGAAGGTGCGCGCCGCGTTGACGAGGTGCTCGATCACCCGCGCGGGCCCGAGCACCGCACCACCCTGGCTGCCCAGCGACTTGGAGAGGGTGAGGGTGGCCACCACGTCCTCGTCACCGGCGAGTCCGGCACCGTACGGCGCCCCCCGGCCGCCCTCCCCCAGGACACCGAACCCGTGCGCGTCGTCCACGACGATCCCGGCGCCGTGGTCACGGCAGACGGCGGCGAGTTCCTCCAGCGGTGCCCGGTCGCCGTCGACGGAGAAGACGGAGTCGCTGACGGCGAGCGCCCGCCGGTCCGGATGCGCCTCCAGCGTCTTGCGTACGGCTTCGGGGTCGGCGTGCGGGACCACCGCCGCCTCGGCGCGGGCCAGCCGGCAGCCGTCGACGATCGAGGCGTGGTTGGCGGCATCGGACACGATGAGCGCGCCCGGCCCGCCGAGCGCGGTGAGCGCGGCGAGGTTGGCGGTGTAGCCGGAGGAGAAGACCAGGGCGGCCTCGAAGCCGCAGAACGCGGCCAGTTCGCGTTCGAGCGTGGCGTGCAGTTCGGTCGTACCGGTGACGAGGCGCGAACCGGTCGCGCCCGCCCCCCAGCGCCGGGCCGCCTCGGCGGCGGCGGCGGTGACCTCCGGGTGCCGGGTGAGGCCGAGGTAGTCGTTGCCCGCCAGGTCCACCAGCTCGGACTCGGCCCGGCGCGGCCGTAGGGTCCGGACCAGCCCGGCCTCGGCCCTCCGGCGGGCCTCGGCACCGGTCCAGTCGAAGGCGGTGCGGCGCGCGGGCGGGGTCGGCTGGGCCTGGGACATGCGGCGTTCCTTTTGTAGGCACCTTTTGTAGGCAGCGCACAGACCCTAACCGCAGGCGGCCGAGGTCGGGATGTGGTCATACACACACCTCGATCGGGCCCGTTTGTTCAGATCCTCCTTGGCCGGGGGGTGTGCCGTAGGCAAGGATCAGCCCTTATGGACCTGCTGAACACGCTGGTGGAGAAGGGGCTGCGGCGCGAGTCGCCGACCCGTGAAGAAGCGCTCGCCGTCCTGGCGACCTCCGACGACGAACTGCTCGATGTGGTGGCCGCGGCCGGCAAGGTGCGCCGTCAGTGGTTCGGACGGCGGGTGAAGCTCAACTACCTCGTCAACCTGAAGTCGGGACTCTGCCCGGAGGACTGCTCGTACTGTTCGCAGCGGCTCGGCTCCAAGGCCGACATCCTCAAGTACACGTGGCTGAAGCCGGACGAGGCGTCCGAGGCCGCCGCGGCCGGCATCGCCGGCGGCGCCAAGCGGGTCTGCCTGGTGGCGAGCGGCCGCGGCCCGACCGACCGGGACGTCGACCGGGTCGGCAGGACCATCGAGGCGATCAAGGAGCAGAACGAGGGCGTCGAGGTGTGCGCCTGCCTCGGTCTGCTCTCCGACGGTCAGGCCGAGCGGCTGAAGACGGCCGGCGCCGACGCGTACAACCACAACCTCAACACCTCCGAGGGCACGTACGGCGAGATCACCACCACCCACACCTACGCGGACCGGGTGGACACCGTGCAGAAGGCGCACGCCGCCGGACTCTCGGCCTGCTCGGGCCTGATCGCGGGCATGGGCGAGACCGACGAGGACCTGGTCGACGTGGTGTTCGCGCTGCGCGAGCTGGACTCCGACTCGGTGCCGGTCAACTTCCTGATCCCCTTCGAGGGCACTCCGCTGGCGAAGGAGTGGAACCTCAGCCCGCAGCGCTGCCTGCGGATCCTGGCCATGGTCCGCTTCGTCTGCCCCGACGTGGAGGTCCGGATCGCGGGCGGCCGCGAGGTCCACCTGCGGTCGATGCAGCCGCTGGCGCTGAACATCGCCAACTCGATCTTCCTCGGCGACTACCTCACCAGCGAGGGCCAGGCCGGCAAGGCCGACCTCGACATGATCGCGGACGCCGGCTTCGAGGTGGAGGGCGCGGGCACCACCACGCTGCCCCCCGACCGCGCCGCCGCCCTCGCGGCGTCCGGCGCCGGCGGCTGCGGTTCGCACGCCGCGTCGGGCGGCTGCGGTTCCGAGGCGGCGGCCGGCTGCGGCTCGCACGCGGACGCGGCGGCCGGCGGCGGCTGCGGCCCCTGCGGCGGCCACACCGAGGCCCCCGCCGAGACCCCGGCGGCGGTGTCCACCGGCGCCTCTGACGCCCGTACCGACCTGGTGGCGGTCCGCCGTCGCGGCGCCGGCACGGACCTCGCGCCGAACGCGTAACGGGTGACGATGCGCAACGACGAACTCCTCGCCCTGGACCGGGCGCACGTCTGGCATCCGTACGGCCCCATGCCGGGCCGTGCGGAGCCGCTCGTGGTCGCGTCCGCGTCCGGTGTGCGTCTGCACCTCGCCGAGCCGTCCGAAGGACGGTCGGAGCTGATCGACGGCATGTCCTCGTGGTGGTCGGCTGTGCACGGCTACAACCACCCGGTGCTCAACGAGGCGGTGCGCGGCCAGCTCGACCGGATGAGCCACGTCATGTTCGGCGGGCTCACCCACGAGCCGGCGGTACGGCTCGCGGCCCGGCTGGTCGAGATCACGCCCGAGCCGCTGCGGCACGTCTTCCTCAGCGACTCCGGTTCCGTCGCGGTCGAGGTCGCGGCCAAGATGTGCCTCCAGTACTGGCGTTCGCTCGGCCGCACCGGCAAGCAGCGGCTGCTGACCTGGCGCGGTGGCTACCACGGCGACACCTGGCAGCCGATGTCGGTGTGCGATCCCGAGGGCGGGATGCACCAGCTGTGGTCGGGCGTGCTCCAGCGGCAGGTCTTCGTGGGCGAGCCGCCGGTCGCGTACGAGGAGTCGTACGCCGAACTGCTCCGCACCACGATCGCGCGGCACGCCGACGAGCTGGCCGCGGTGATCGTGGAGCCGGTGGTGCAGGGCGCGGGCGGCATGCGCTTCCACGACCCCGCCTATCTGCGCGTACTGCGCGAGGCGTGCGACGCGCACGACGTGCTCCTCGTCTTCGACGAGATCGCCACCGGCTTCGGCCGCACGGGCACGCTGTTCGCCGCGGACCAGGCGGGCGTCTCCCCCGACGTCATGTGCCTGGGCAAGGCCTTGACGGGCGGTTACCTGTCGATGGCGGCGACCCTGTGCACCCGCACAGTGGCCGACGGCATCTCCCAGGGCGAGGTGCCGGTGCTCGCGCACGGGCCGACGTTCATGGGCAACCCGCTCGCCTCGGCCGTGGCCTGCGCCTCCATCGACCTGCTGCTGTCCCAGGACTGGGCCCAGGAGGTCAAGCGGATCGAGACCGGACTGCGCGACGGCCTCGCCGGCACCGAGGCCCTCCCGGGCGTCCGCGACGTGCGGGTGCTCGGCGCGATCGGCGTCGTCCAGCTCGACCACGAGGTCGACATGGCCGCCGCGACGCGCGCGGCGGTCCGGGAGGGCGTCTGGCTGCGCCCGTTCCGGGACCTCATCTACACGATGCCGCCGTACGTCACGGAGGACGCCGACCTGGCCCGGATCTGCGCGGCGGTACGCGCCGCCGCGACCGCGGGCTGAGCCCGCCGGTGGCCGCGGACTCCCGCGACACGGGGGCGGACACCGGCGGAGAACACGGACAGAGAGGAACAGCATGAGCATCGTCGTCGTCAGCGGGACGGGGACGGAGATCGGCAAGACGGTCGTCACGGCGGCCGTCGCCGCCGCGGCCGTCGCCGCCGGACGGACGGTCGCGGTCCTCAAGCCCGCGCAGACCGGGCTCGCGCCGGACGAGCGGGGTGACGTGGACGAGGTGGTACGCCTCTCGGGCGCGAAGACCTCCGCCGAGCTGGCGCGCTACCCGGAGCCGCTCGCCCCCGGCACGGCCGCCCGGCGTGCGCGGATGCCCCAGGTCGGAGCCGAGTCGGTCGCGGAGGCGGCGCGCGCGCTCGCCGCGGAGCACGACCTCGTCCTCGTCGAGGGCGCGGGCGGCCTGCTCGTCCGCTTCGACGACGAGGGCGGCACGCTCGCCGACACGGCCCGGCTGCTCGGCGCCCCCGTCCTGGTGGTCGTGCCGGCCGGGCTCGGCACGCTGAACTCGACCGCGCTCACGGGCGAGGCGTTGCGGGCGCGCGGCATCGAGCAGCTGGGTGTCGTCGTCGGCAGCTGGCCCGCGGAGCCGGACCTCGCCGCGCGGTGCAATCTGGCCGACCTGCCCGAGGCGGCCGACGCGCCGCTGCTGGGCGCGGTGCCGGAGGGCTCCGGCGCACTGGACCCGGCGGCCTTCAGGGCGGCGGCGCCCGGCTGGCTCGCCCCGGTCCTCGGCGGCACGTGGGACGCGGACGCGTTCAGCCGCGCGGCCGGCGCCTGAGTCCCGGGCAGGGCCGTACTCCTCCGTGCGCACGCACTCCCGCGCGTCCCCTCCCTCCGTAGAGTGAGGGGATGCGCGCACACGTACAGGAGCTCGTCCTCGACTGCGACGACCCGGCCGCCCTGGTCCGCTTCTGGGCGGGGCTCCTCGGCGGCGACCCCGTCGACCGGAGCCCCGACTGGTCGTACGTGGACCCGCCCGGCTTCGTCCGCGTCGCCTTCCAGCGGGTGCCCGAGGGCAAGACCGTGAAGAACCGTCTGCACCTCGACGTCGAGGTGGCCGATCCGGAGGAGGCGGCCGACGAGGTGGCCCCGCTCGGCGCGGTCCGCGTCGGCGGTCTCGTCACCGACGCGCAGGGTTCCTTCCAGGTGATGCGGGACCCGGAGGGCAACGAGTTCTGCTTCGTCACGGGGTGAGGGGCGCGTCGCCGCGGCGCGGTGCCGTCCACGCTGCGGAATGTGCTGGCCCAGCCCGTACCCGCGTGGTGGGATCGTGCCGTGATCGACATACAGATTCGTGCCGCCGCGCCGACCGACGCCGACGCCGTGCTGTCCTTCTGGCGGGAGGCCGCCGAGGGCACCTCCATCTCCGACGACGTCGACGGGGTGAAGCGGCTGCTCGCCCGCGACCCCGAGGCGCTGATCCTGGCCGTGGACGGCGATGTGATCGTCGGATCGGTGATCGCCGGCTGGGACGGCTGGCGCGCCTCGCTCTACCGGCTCGCCGTTCTCCCCTCGCACCGCCGGCGCGGCATCTCGAAGACGCTGCTGCGCGCCGCGGAGGAACGGTTCGCCACGCTGGGCGGCCGTCGCGCGGACGCCATGGTCCTGGAGGCGAACGAGCGCGCGCACCAGGCGTGGACCGCCGCGGGGTACGAACGCCAGGACTCCTGGCGCCGCTGGGTGAAGCCCTTCACGGGGTGAGCGACCCACCGTTTTGCCGATCCTTTACCATGGGATCTCCTTCAGAACCCCGAGCCGACCGAAAGGTGTGAACGTCCGCCCATGGGCGAGCCCCCCAGTAGCACTGGTTCCTCCCTTCCACGGAGCACCGGTCCCGAGCACGACGACCGACATCGCGCACTCCGAGCCCCCCTGGCTGATCATGGGACGGAGGTGAACCGATGACCGAAGTGCTCCTGCTCCTGGTGGCGCTGCTGCTCTCGCTCGCGTGCGGCGCGTTCGTGGCGGCGGAGTTCTCCCTGACCACCGTCGAACGGGGCGAGCTCGAAGCGGCCGTGGAGCGCGGCGAGCGCGGCGCGGCCGGAGCCCTCAAGGCCGTCAAGTCGCTCACGTTCCAGCTCTCCGGCGCCCAGCTGGGCATCACCGTGACCAACCTGGTCGTCGGCATGCTCTCCGAACCCTCCATCGCCGCCCTGATCAAGGGCCCGGTCGAGGCGCTCGGCTTCTCCGCCTCCGTGGCCTCCTCGATCGCGCTGGTGATCGGCACCGCACTGTCCACCGTGGTCCTCATGGTGGTCGGCGAGCTGGTCCCCAAGAACTGGGCGATCTCCTCGCCCCTCGCGGTGGCCAAGGTCGTGGCAACCCCACAACGCGTCTTCACGGCCGCGTTCAAGCCGCTGATCAGTCACCTCAACAACACCGCCAACCGGATCCTGCGCCGCCTCGGCATGGAACCCGCCGAGGAGCTGGCCTCCGCCCGCTCGCCCCAGGAGCTGGTGGCGCTCGCACGCCACTCGGCGAAGGAGGGCGCGCTGGAGGCCGACACGGCCGAGTTGTTCGTCCGCACACTGAACCTCGCGGAGCTGACCGCCGAGAACGTGATGACCCCGCGCGTCCAGGTGACCGCCCTGGAGGTCCAGGCGACCGCCGAGGACGTCGCGAACGCCACGCGCGCCACCGGCCTCTCCCGCTTCCCCGTCTACCGGGGCAACCTCGACACGGTCGTGGGCATCGCCCACATCAAGGACGTCCTGGCCATACCGGCCGAACAGCGACGCCTGCGCCGCGTCGGCGACATCGCGCGCGAGCCGCTGCTCGTGCCGGAGACGCTGACCGTGGACAAGCTGCTCGACCGGCTGTCCGGCAAGCAGACGATGGCCGTCGTCATCGACGAGTACGGCGGCACCGCCGGCGTCGCGACGCTGGAGGACATCGTCGAGGAGGTCGTCGGCGAGGTGCGCGACGAACACGACCCGCACGAGACCCCCGACCTGGCCCGCGCGGGCGAGGACGAGGACGGCCGCGCGCTGTGGTCGGCCGACGGAGCCGCCCGTACCGACCAGCTGGAACGCATCGGCCTGCGGGTGCCGGACGGACCCTACGAAACCCTCGCCGGCGTCCTCGCGACCGACCTCGGCCGCATCCCGGAGGTCGGCGACACCGTGGAACTGGGCGGCTGGCGTCTCGACGTCGTCGACGCCTCCGGACGCCGCGCCGCGCGCGTCCTGATGCACGCGCCGCCGGCCCAGGACGAGGACGAGACCGGGGAGGCCCGCCGATGATCGCGATCCAGCTGCTGATCGGCCTGCTCACGCTGGTCGTGAACGCCTTCTTCGTCGGCGCCGAGTTCGCCCTGATCTCGGTCCGGCGCAGCCAGATCGAACCGCTCGCCGAGGCCGGCGACCGGCGGGCCCGCAGCGTCGTCTGGGGTCTGGAGCACGTCTCCGCGCTGCTCGCCGCGGCCCAGCTCGGCATCACGCTGTGCACCCTGGTGCTCGGCATCGTGGCCGAGCCGGCCATCGCGCACCTCCTGGAGCCCGTCTTCGACGCCGTCGGCGTGCCGCACGGCCTGGTCCACCCGATCTCGTTCGTGATCGCGCTGACCGTGGCCACCTACCTGCACATGCTGCTCGGCGAGATGGTGCCGAAGAACATCGCGCTCGCCGAACCGGCCAAGACCGCGCTGATCCTCGGCCCACCGCTGGTGACCCTGGCGCGCGCCCTGCGACCGGTGATCTTCACGATCAACGCCTTCGCGAACGCGCTGCTCAAGCTGCTGCGGGTGGAGACCAAGGACGAGGTGTCGGCGACGTTCTCGGACGACGAGCTGGCCCGTATGGTCACCGACGCGAGTGACGCCGGCCTGCTCGACGACCGCGCGACGGAGCGTCTGCACGACGCCCTGGAGCTCGGCCGTCGTCCCGTACGGGACGTGGTCATGCCGGTGGAGAAGGTGATGTACGCGCAAGTGGGCACCACCCCCGAGGAGCTGGAGGCACTGTCCGCCGCGTCGGGCTTCTCCCGCTTCCCGCTCGTGGACTCCGACCGCCGAATCCTCGGCTACCTCCACGTGAAGGACGCCCTGGACGTCACGCCGCGCGACCTTCCGTTCCCGGTGTCGGCGCTGCGCCCGGTCGCCCGGGTGCGGGCGGCGACGCCGATGGACGACGTGCTGACGGCGATGCGCCGCAGCCGTACCCACCTGGCCGCCGTCCTCGACGAGGACGGCAAGCTCGCCGGCCTGGTGACGATGGAGGACGTCCTGCGCGAACTGGTGGGCCGCCCCGCGGCGCCGTGACGCAGTGACGCAGTGACGCAGTGACGCAGTGACGCGAGGGAAGGGCCCCGGGATCCACGATCCCGGGGCCCTTCCCTCGTTCCGGCGTCCTCAGAGCGCGCCGGCCGCGAGCCAGTCGTCGAGGAGGTCACGGTCCCCGGTGAGGGCGAAGCGCGGGTCGTCGGCGTCGTAGCGGCGGTGCACGAGCAGCAGCAGCTCGCCCGCGTCCGCCGTCACGGTCGTCGTCGGTTCGGCACCGCCGCTCCCCAGGCTCCCCCGGCTCCAGGCGAAGCCGCCCCCGCCGAGCACGAGCGTCCAGGAGGCGGCGCTGTCGCGCGCGTCCAGGCGCAGGACGGCGCCGTCGCGGTCGAGGTGGGCGAGCGGTTCGGCGATCCAGGGGATGTACGGGGCGGTGGCGAGGTGGTGGTCGAGCGCCTCCGCGGCGGTGCCGGGGGCGAGCGGCCGGGCGGTGCCGGTGAGCGCGATCTCGGCGTCGGCGAGGTGGACGACCGTTTCCGCGAGGACGTGGCGCGGGTAGTGCCGCACGTACGGCTCCGCGCCCGGCGACCACACGGGCGCGGCGGGATCGACCGCGCGGGCCGCCGCGGTGAAGCGCTCGGCGCGGTCGGCGAACCATCCGGGGTACGAGGACGGGTCGGCCGGCGGGTCGAGGGGAAGCTCGGCGGCGCGGACCCGGGTCGCGGGGCGGGCGGTCACGAGGTGCTCGGCCCAGCCGTGGACGGTGCCGAGGTGGCGGGTCAGGTCGCCGAGGGTCCAGCCGGGGCAGGTCGGGACGGGCGTCGCAGGGTCGGCACCGCGGACGGTGTCGGCGTACCGCCGCGCGTGGTCCGCGACGGCGTCGACGGCGGCGAGGTGGGGATCCTCGTCGAGCCCGAAGCCCGCGGAGACCTTGAGCAGCTCCTCGCGCCGGGCGCCGGGCGGCTCGCGCAGGGCGGCCTCGCGGAAGAGACCGTCGAGGGCGCGCCGGTCGGCGGCACCGAGTCCGGCCAGGACGTGACCGGTGTCCTCCAGCCACTTCACGGCGGTGTCGGGGTCGAGGACGTCCTCGTCGCTGGTCTCGACCGCGGTCACCAGCCCGGCCAGTGCCTCGGCCAGCGCGTTCAGGAGCGCGTCGCTCATCGGGTTTCCCCTCCCGGGTTCTCCACGGCATCCGCGCATACCGCGCGGTATGATCGGCTCCGCCATGGAGATCAATGCCACGTACAACAGTCTCGTCGCCGTCGGGGACAGCTTCACCGAGGGTATGTCGGACCTGAGGCCCGACGGTTCCTACCGGGGATGGGCGGACGTCCTCGCCGGCCGGCTCGCGGCCCGCTCGCCGGGCTTCCGGTACGCGAATCTCGCCGTGCGCGGGAAGCTCATCGGACAGATCGTCGAGGAACAAGTCGCCCTGGCCGCAGGGATGAAGGCCGATGTGGTGACCCTCGTCGGCGGCCTCAACGACACCCTCCGACCCAAGGTCGACATGGGGCGGGTGAAGGGCCTCCTGACCGAGGCCGTGGAACACCTCACACCTTCCTGCGGGCAGCTCGTCCTGATGCGCAGCCCCGGCCGGAACGGTCCGGTCATGGAGCGCTTCCGCCCCCGGATGGAGGAGCTCTTCACCCACATCGACGAGCTCGCCGCCCGGCACGGCGCCCTCGTCGTCGACCTGTACGGCGCCCCGGCCCTGGGCGACCCCCGCCTGTGGGACGTCGACCGCCTGCACCTGACCGCCGACGGCCACCAGCGGGTGGCCGAAGCGGTGTGGCAGGCGCTGGGACTCGCCCCCGAGCTCGACTGGCAAACCCCGCTGCCGGCCACCGCGCCGCCCGGCTGGCTGTCGCGGCGCACCGCGGACGCCCGCTTCGCGCGGGAGCACCTCGGCCCCTGGATCGGCCGTCGGCTCACCGGCCGCTCGTCCGGCGACGGCCGCCCGCCGAAGCGGCCCGAGCTGCTGCCGTACGAGACGCGGTCCGAGGTCTGACCGGGACGCGGGCGCCCGGCGGGGACGTACGGCGCGTGAGCTGCGTCTCGTAGCAAGCTCCAGCCGGGACCACGGCGCTGGCCTGCAGAAATCACCAGTAAACTCTGGACACGTGACTGCTGCGACTGTGAAGCCCCGTATCCCCAACGTCCTGGCCGGCCGCTACGCCTCCGCGGAGCTCGCCGTCCTCTGGTCCCCCGAGCAGAAGGTGAAGCTGGAGCGCCAGCTGTGGCTCGCCGTGCTGCGTGCCCAGAAGGACCTCGGGATCGAGGTTCCGGACGCGGCGATCGCCGACTACGAGCGCGTCCTCGACCAGGTCGACCTCGGCTCCATCGCCGAGCGCGAGAAGGTAACCCGGCACGACGTGAAGGCGCGCATCGAGGAGTTCAACGCCCTCGCCGGCCATGAGCACGTGCACAAGGGCATGACCTCCCGCGACCTCACGGAGAATGTCGAGCAGCTCCAGATCCGCCTCTCCCTCGAGCTGGTCCGGGACCGTACGGTCGCCGTCCTGGCCCGCCTCGGCAAGCTGTCGGCCGAGTACGGCGAGCTGGTCATGGCTGGGCGCTCGCACAACGTCGCCGCGCAGGCCACCACGCTCGGCAAGCGCTTCGCAACCACCGCGGACGAGCTGCTCGTGGCGTACGCCCGCCTGGAGGACCTGCTCGGCCGCTACCCGCTGCGCGGCATCAAGGGCCCGGTCGGCACCGCCCAGGACATGCTCGACCTGCTCGGCGGCGACGCCGGGAAGCTCGCCGAGCTGGAGCAGCGGATCGCCGGCCACCTCGGCTTCGCGCACGCCTTCACCTCCGTCGGCCAGGTCTACCCGCGCTCGCTCGACTACGACGTCGTCACCGCGCTGGTGCAGCTCGCCGCCGGTCCGTCGTCGATCGCCAAGACGATCCGCCTGATGGCCGGCCACGAGCTGGTCACCGAGGGCTTCAAGCCCGGCCAGGTCGGCTCCTCCGCGATGCCGCACAAGATGAACACCCGCTCCTGCGAGCGCGTCAACGGCCTCATGGTCATCCTGCGCGGTTACGCCTCGATGACGGGCGAGCTGGCCGGCGACCAGTGGAACGAGGGCGACGTGTCCTGCTCCGTGGTCCGCCGCGTGGCCCTGCCGGACGCGTTCTTCGCGCTCGACGGCCTGCTGGAGACCTTCCTCACCGTGCTCGACGAGTTCGGCGCCTTCCCGGCCGTGGTCGCCCGCGAGCTCGACCGCTACCTGCCCTTCCTCGCCACCACCAAGGTCCTCATGGCCTCGGTCCGTGCCGGCGTGGGCCGCGAGCTCGCCCACGAGGCCATCAAGGAGAACGCGGTGGCCTCCGCCCTCGCCATGCGCGAGCAGGGCGTCGAGCGCAACGAGCTGCTCGACAAGCTCGCCGCCGACGACCGCATCCCGCTGGACCGCGCCCAGCTCGACGAGCTGATGGCGGACAAGCTGTCCTTCACCGGCGCCGCCGCGGACCAGGTCGCGACCGTGGTGTCCCGGATCGAGGAGCTCGCCAAGCAGCACCCGGAGGCCGCCGGCTACACCCCCGGGGCGATCCTCTGACCCGGACCCCCCGGTTCACCCGTGAGGAACTGGAGGCCGCCCGCGACCGCGTCGTCCCCGACGTGGCCGAGGGCGGCCTCGCCGTTCTCTTCTGCGGCATCAACCCGGGGCTGATGACCGCCGCCACCGGTCACCACTTCGCCCGCCCCGGCAACCGCTTCTGGCCGGTCCTGCACCTCTCCGGCTTCACCCCGCGCCTGCTCCGCCCCGACGAGCAGGACGAACTCCTCACGTACGGCCTCGGCATCACCAACGTCGCTGCCCGGCCGACCGCGCGCGCCGACGAACTGAGCCGCGAGGAGTACGTCGAGGGCGGCCGCGTCCTCACCGAGAAGGTCCTGCGGCTGGAGCCCCGCTGGCTCGCGGTCGTCGGCGTCACCGCGTACCGCACCGCCTTCGGCGAACCCAAGGCGGCGATCGGCCCGCAGGAGCGGACCATCGGCACGACACGGATCTGGGCCCTGCCCAACCCGAGCGGACTCAACGCCCACTGGACGGCGCAGACGATGGCGGAGGAGTACGCCCGCCTCCGGCAGGCCGCCGGCCTGCCGCCCGCGACGACAGGCTGACGGAGACCCTCCGTCCCGACCTTCGTTCACCGCCGCGGCCCGAACTCCCCGCGCCGGCGCTCCCTCCCTACGGCGGGTCCACCTCCGTGACGACGGCGAGGAGCCGGACCGGCGGCTCCTCGCCCCACCGCGCTACGCCCAGGCCGATCCATCTGGCGTCCACCCGCCACAGCATCAGGTCCGGTACGTGGCCGCACAGGCCGGACCACGGCTCCGGCAGTTCGTCCCCCGCCACGCCCCGGTCCAGCAGCGACCACAGGCTCATCAGGTCCGGCTCGCCCCAGCGCGCGGGAGCAGGGCGACCGGCCCGTACCGCTCCGCCTCGCACTGCTCCTCGGCCTCCTCGCGGCTGCTCCCGTCGCCCTCCGCGGACTCCTCGCCGGTGGCCAGCGCGGCGACATGGAAACCGCGCCCGCTGCCGAGGGGCCCGTACCGCTCCGACCGCGCCGGGAACTCCCTCGACCGCAGTAAGTCGAGGTCCGACAAGAGGCGTGCCGTGGTCATGCGTCCAGTAAACCGGCCGGCACTGACAGTTGGCGTCACGTCAGCCCGCCCCGACGCCGAGCGGGCCTCCCCGCGATCCGACGGGGAGCCGCGGCCCCGGCCCGGGTCGGCCCCGCCGCGGCCGGGGTCTCGGCGGGGACACGGCCCGGACACGGGCCGGGGGCGGCCCTCGCCGCTTCCGGAACCATTGAGTACCATCCGCCTGAGAGGGGCACGAGCTGGGAGGACACACGGTGGGGCGGCTGACCGGCGGGGATCCGTCTCTGCTGCGGCGGATCAATTCCGCCGTGGTACTCCATGCTCTGCGGGGCTCCGACGCGCGCACGCTGACGGACCTGACCCGGATCACGGGTCTGTCCCGGCCGACCGTCGAGGGCGTCGTCGAGGGACTCATCGAAGGCGGACTCGTCGTCGAGGCCGCGCCCGAGGAGGGCGAGGCGAGGCGCCAGGGCCGTCCGGCCCGGAGGTTCCGCTTCCGCGCCGAGGCCGGCCACCTCCTCGGCATCGAGATCGGCCCGCACCGCGTCGCCGCGCTCCTCTCCGGCCTGGACGGCCGGATCATCGGCGCCGGCGCGCGCGAGGTGTCAGAGACCGCGACCGAGGACGAGCGCCTGGACAAGGTGCGCGTGGTCGTCGCCGACGTGCTGCGCCGCGCCGGCGTGCCCCGGTCGAACCTGCGGGCGGTCGGCGTCGGCACCCCCGGCATCGTGGAGGCCGACGGCACGGTACGGCTCGGCACCGCGCTGCCCGGCTGGACGGGCCTGGCGCTCGGCGAGCGGCTGCGCCGCTCCTTCCGCTGCCCGGTGATCGTGGAGAACGACGCGAACGCCGCGGCCGTCGCGGAGCACTGGAAGGGCGCCGCGACCGACTCGGACGACATCGTCTTCGTCCTCGCCGGGCTGAGCCCGGGCGCGGGCTCGATGATCGGCGGCCGCCTGCACCGCGGTTACGGCGGCGCGGCGGGCGAGATCGGCGCCCTGCACCTCCTGGGTCGCGGCGTGACGCCGGAACACCTCCTGTCGACGACCGACGAACCGCTGCACCCGCTGGACGAGCAGGCGGTGGCGGAGGTCTTCGCGCTGGCGAAGAAGGGTGACGTACGGGCCGAGGCCGCCGTGGAGCGGTTCATCCAGCGCCTGGTGCACGACGTCGGCGCGCTCGTCCTGGCGCTCGATCCGGAGCTGGTGGTCGTCGGAGGCTGGGCGGCCGGCCTGGACGGCGTCCTGCAGCCGCTCCGCGAGGAACTGGCGCGTTTCTGCCTCCGCCCGCCGCGCGTCGTACTGTCGCTGCTCGGCGAGGCCGCCGTCGGAACGGGCGCGCTCCGCCTCGCCCTCGACCACGTCGAGGAGCAGCTGTTCGCGGTCGACGGCAGCGTGACGGCCCGGCGCTAGACCCGATGTGGACGCCGGCCCGGCGTCCACCGCCACCGGTCACCGTCCCCGTACCCCGCGACCGAACAGCACCACCCGGACACCACCGCAGATCCCCCACCGGTCGTCGTCCCTGAGCGCCGCCGCCGTACGACAGGCACGAGCGAAGGCCACGACACGACACGACGCCCCGGCCTCGAAAGGCCGGGGCGTCGTGGTGCCCACGGAGCGCCGGCCCTCGGGGCCGGGCGACGCGGTTCGTTCAGGAGGCCATCGCCAGGTCGACGGAGTCGCCGAAGGTGAGGCGGCAGGTGTCGGCGCGGTACGTCGCGACGGAGACGGCCGCGGTACGGCCCCCGGAGAGGTAGCGGGTCGTCACGACCAGCACCGGCGAGCCGGGCAGTCGGTCCAGCTCCTTGGCGTCGTCGGCGCGCGCGGAGCCCAGCTCGACCGAACGGTCCTGGCCGTCGAGGGCCAGGTGCTGGAGCTCGCGCAGCACGGCGCGGGCGCCGGTGGCACCGGCGGGGGCGTCGACGGCGACGAGCCCGGCGACCGAGGCCGCGGGCACGTAGAGGAGTTCGGCGGCGACGGCCTGGCCCTGGCCCAGGCGCACCCGACGCACGATGTGCACGTCCTCGCCTGCCGGGGTCTCCAGAAGCCGCGCGACGGCGGCGGGCGCCGCGCCGAGGACCGAGTCCTGAGCCTGCCAGGCGTCGTCACCGACACCGGGCCACGCCTGCTGCGTGGTCGAGACGTCGACGCCGACGCGCGGGGGCGCGACGGTGGTGCCGACACCGCGACGCCGCTGGAGGCGTCCTTCGAGTTCGAGCTGCTCCAGAGCCTGGCGGAGCGTGGCCCGGGCGACGCCGAAGCGGGCCGCGAGCTCGCGCTCGTTGGGCAGGATCTCGCCGACCGCGAAGTCGGAGTCGAGAGCCTCGCCGATCACCGTCTTGAGGTGCTGGTACTTCGGTTCCTGGACCGATTCCAGCTGCGTGGTCCCCACCCTGTCCTCCGCATTTCGCCGTGTCCCGCGGCGTTTCCGCGCCCTTGTTTATTAAAGGTTCCTGCACTAACTCTGCGACCATAAGGCGAGCCACCACCTTGGTCAAGACCAATCCTCCGCCGAACGTCCGGAAATGTGACCCTCTGACCTTGATCGTTCACAGGACGTTCGCACCTCCGTGAGACGCGCGAAGCCCGAAGCCCCGCCTGCCGGTCCGGCGGGCGGGGCTTCGGGCACGTGAGAGGCGCGGGGGACGTGCGGGGAGGAGAGGGGCGCGAATCCGACGACATCACTTTGCGCAGAGCTCTTGAACTCCTGGCTACCGAACAGTAATTCTTGCTGACAGGACGTCTAAGAGGATGTACGAGGGAGCCTCCATGCCGGCACGGATCGCGTTCGAGTTCGAGACCCCGCAAGGTCGCCGCACCACGTCCCTGACGTACGAGCGCCGCGGAACGGGCGAGCCGCTGCTCCTGCTCCACGGCATCGGGCACCACTGGCAGGCATGGGAGCCGGTCCTCGACGTCCTCGCCGCCGAACGCGACGTCATCGCCGTCGACCTGCCGGGCTTCGGCGCCTCCGAGGGCCTCCCGCCCGGCTCGGCCTACGACCTGGCGACCGTCACGCCCGTGCTCTCCGCCTTCTGCGCGGCCCTCGGTGCCGAGCGGCCGCACGTGGCGGGCAACTCCCTCGGCGGACTGCTCGCCCTCCAGCTGGGCCGCGAGAAGGCCGTCCGCTCGGTGACGGCGCTCTCCCCCGCCGGGTTCTGGTCCGAGAGCGAGCGTCGGTACGCCTTCGGAACCCTGCGGGCGATGCGCGGCGCGGCCCTGTCCCTGCCCGTGCCCCTCATCGAACGGCTCTCCCGTACCCCGGCCGGACGCACCGCGCTCACCAGCACCATCTACGCCCGGCCCGGCCGCCGCTCACCCGAGGCGGTCCTCGCCGAGACGCTCGCGCTGCGCGAGGCCACCGGCTTCCACCAGACGCTCGACGCCGGCCGCACCGTCCTCTTCCACGACGACGTCCCCTCCCTCCCGGTCACCGTCGCCTGGGGCACCCGGGACCGACTGCTGCTGCGCCGACAGGGCGTCCGCGCCAAGCGGACCATCCCCGGAGCGCGCCTGGTACGGCTGCCCGGCTGCGGCCACGTTCCGATGAACGACGACCCCGCGCTCGTCGCCCGCGTGATCCTCGACGGCAGCGCCTCCGGCTGATCCCGCCGTCTTCCGTCCGGTCAGCAGACCGGTACCGAGTGCGGCCCCGGCCCCGACGAGAAGCCCGCCGGCCGCCTGGGGCAGCCCCAGGGTCGCCTGGCCGACCACGGCCGCGCTCAGCGCGGCCGCCACGGGAATGGCACCCGTGAAGAGCGTGGCGCGCTCCATGCCGATGCGCTGGACCCCCATGTAGAAGAGGACGAACCCGACGACGGTCGCAAGCACCGCCTGCCACAGCAGGGCGCCTGCCTCCACCGCGGTCGGCATCCGCACGAACGCGGAACCGTCCACCACCAGCCCGATCAACGTCGCCTCCACGGCCCCGACACCGCACACGGCGACCGTGAGCAGGCGCGGTCCGAGCGGACGCAGCACGGGCACCGCGAGCACGGTGAACCCGACCTCGCCCGCCAGCGCCGCGACCGACCAGCCGAGCCCCGCCAGGTCGGTACGCCCCCACCCCTGCACGGTGAAGGCACCGGCGGCAACGAGCAGGGCCCCGTACAGCACCGGCGGCGTGGGGCGCCTGCCTTCGAGCAGCGGCACCAGGACGGCCACCACGATCGGGGCGCATCCGACGACGACTCCGGGAACAGCGGGCTCTGCGGTCCGCTCGGCGGCGAGGACGGCAAGGTTGAACCCGACCATGCCGACGCCGGCCAGCACTGCGATCCGCACCCATGCGCCGACGCCGAGCAGCCGCAGCGGAGCGAGCCCGCCCCGGCCGAGGAGCGGGAGGAGAAGCAGACAGGCGGCACCGTAGCGCAGGGCCTGCCCGCCGGCGTACGGATAGTCGCCGAGCAGTCCGTTGGCGGTGAAGGAGGCCCCGACGAGGGCGTACGCGAGGGTCACGATCAGGACCCCGCGCAGGGCGTTGGCGTTCATGGTCCTCACGCTAGGAAGCCGGGCGGCCCGCATTAAGGTCCACTTCCATGACGCCATCGGGGACCACTTCGACCACGGCGGCCGAGCCGACCAACCGGACCTCGGGCGCGCAACCCGCCTGGGAGGTGCTTCTTCCGGCGGCCGCCGCACCCGCCCGCCGACGGGGGCGCGCCCTCCAGGAGGCACTGCGCGAGGCGGTCCGCGCCGGAAGGCTCGCGTCGGGCACCCGCCTGCCGTCCAGCCGCGCGCTCGCCCAGGACCTGGGGGTCTCCCGCGGCCTGGTCACAGAGGCGTACGAACAACTGGTGGCGGAGGGCTACCTGCGCAGCGACCGTGGCTCGGGCACCTGGGTCGGCGGCGCGGTACGTACGGGACGGGCGGCGACACCCTCCGTTCCGCACGCCCCGTCGGCGCCCGGCTCCGGCACGGTCGCCGACTTCCGGCCCGGCACACCCGACCTGTCCCTCTTCCCGCGCGCGGCCTGGGCGGCGGCGCAACGGACCGTGCTCGCCGAACTGCCCCACAGCGCACTCGGCTACCCGGATCCCCGAGGCCTTCCCGCGCTGCGTTCCGCACTCGCGGCGATGCTGAGTCGGCGGCGGGGCGTCGTGGCCGACCCCGACCGACTGGTCGTGTGCTCGGGGGTGGCGCAGGCGGCGACACTGCTCGGATCCGTACTCCGCGCACGGGGCCACCGCGACGTGGGCGTGGAGGACCCCGGGAGCCCGGAGCACGGCCGGCTCTTCGCGGCGACCGGGCTGGACACGCTGTGGCTGCCGCTCGACGACGAGGGCCTGCGTCCGGAGCCCCTCACCCGTTCAGGTACGCGGGCGGTGGTGGTGACGCCGTCGCATCAGTTCCCCTCCGGGATCGCGTGGTCGGCGGAGCGACGCGGGATGCTCCTGGAATGGGCCCGGTCGGTAGACGGATACGTGTGCGAGGACGACTACGACGGCGACTTCCGCTACGACCGTGCGCCGGTGGGGGCACTCCAGGGACTGGACCCCGAGCGGGTCGTGTACACGGGATCGGTGAGCAAATCGCTGGCTCCGGGGCTCCGACTCGGCTGGATGGTAGTGCCCGAGTCGCTGGTCGAGGAGGTCGTCGAACGGAAGCGGACCATGGACCTCGGGCATCCGGCACTCGATCAGGCGGCCTTGGCCCACCTGGTGACGAGCGGGGGCTACGACCGGCAGCTGCGCCGCTGCCAGCGTGCGTACCGCGAGCGGCGCGACGCCCTGCTCGCCGCTCTGGACGAGCACTTCCCCGGGACGACGGTGACCGGAATCGCGGCCGGGCTGCACGTGATCGCGTGTCTTCCGGCCCGGTACGGGCCGACACGTCGGTTCCTGGGGGCGGCGGCGAGCGTCGGCGTGGCCCTGCGCGCGCTGGAGGAGTACGGGACGGCGCGGCCCACTGACGGGGCCGTACGCCTCGTCGTCGGGTACGCACATCTGACGCCGACGACGATCGCCGCGGGAATGCGGCACGTGGCGGAGGCACTCGCCGGACGGTGAATCGCTCGGGGTGATCTGTTCACGCGGGGTTCGCGCGGGCGCTGCTCGCGGCGGTTAGGCAGGGTCCCGGACCGAACTCTCCTACCGGAAAACGACCTTGACGCCACAGTCCTGGCGCCGCGTCGACCACCGATCCGCTCCCGGAGGCCCCGTATGACCACGCACCCGCCCGGTTCCGTCCCGGCCGCCCCTTCCGCTCCGTCCCTTTCGACGCCCGCACGCCGCAGCGTGCTGCGTGGCTCGCTCGCCGTGTCCACGGGCCTCGCCCTGGGCGGCGCGGGCCTGGCGGCACCGGCGTTCGCTCTCTCCGGGCGTCCGGAGGGACGGTGGGGCGTGCAGACGGGGGACGTGACGGCCCACGCGGGACTGGTGTGGGTCCGGTCGGACCGGCCCGCGCGGATGATCGTCGAGACGTCGGCGACGGAGTCGTTCCGACGGGTCCGCCGGCACCACGGTCCCCTGCTGGGGGCGGATACGGACTTCACGGGAACGACGCTCCTGCGCGGGCTGCCCTCCGGCGAGCAGATCCACTACCGGGTGGTCCTCGCCGACCCCGACGATCCGCGCCGCACGAGCGAGCCGCTCCTCGGCACGTTCCGCACGGCTCCGGAACGGCGCCGCGACGGCATACGCTTCCTCTGGTCCGGCGACATCGCCGGACAGGGGTGGGGCATCAACCCGGACATCGGCGGATTCCGCGCCTTTGAGGCCATGCGCCGTCTCGACCCCGACTTCTTCCTGTGCAGTGGCGACACCGTGTACGCCGACGGACCGCTGCAGCCGTCGGTGACGCTCCCCGACGGTCGCATCTGGCGCAATGTGGTGACGCCGGAGAAGGCGAAGGTGGCCGAGACGCTCGACGAGTACCGCGGCAACTTCCGTTACAACCTGCTCGACCACAACGTCCGCGCGTTCAACGCCCAGGTGCCGACGGTGACCCAGTGGGACGATCACGAGGTGCGCAACAACTGGTACCCGGGGCAGATCCTCGACGACGCGCGCTATGCCGAGAAGGATGTGGACGTGCTCGCCGCGCGGGCGTCACGCGCCTTCTCCGAGTACTTCCCGGTCTCCACTCTGCGGGCCGGAACAGGGGGCGCGGCCGGTGCCGAGGGCCGGATGCACCGGGTGGTGCGGTACGGGCCGCTGCTCGACGTGTTCGTGCTCGACATGCGTTCGTACCGCAACGCGAACTCGCCCGGCCGGCAGGCAGACGACACCACGGGCATTCTCGGAGCGGAACAGCTCGACTGGCTGAAGAGGGAGCTGGTGCGCTCACGGGCGGTGTGGAAGGTGCTGGCCGCGGACATGCCCATCGGGCTCGTCGTCCCCGACGGCGCCACCGCCTTCGAGGCCATAGCGCAGGGTGATCCCGGAGCGCCGCTCGGGCGGGAACTGCAGATCGCCGAGCTGCTGCGGTTCATCAAGCACCGCCGGGTGACCGGCACGGTGTGGCTGACCGCGGACGTCCACTACACCTCCGCGCAGCACTACGCGCCGGAGCGGGCCGCTTTCCAGGACTTCGCGCCCTTCTGGGAGTTCGTGTCGGGGCCGCTGGCCGCGGGAGGGTTCCCGGCCAACAAGCTGGACGGGACGTTCGGCCCGGAGCGCGTGTTCGTGCGCGCGCCCGAGCGGGCCAACGTGTCGCCGATGGAGAGTCCGCAGTACTTCGGCGAGGTGGACATCGACGGCGGGAGTGGGGATCTGACGGTGCGTCTGCGTGGGGACGACGACTCCGTGCTGTTCACGAAGACGCTGCGGCCGGGGCTGGTAGGACAGTAACGCGCATATCGGACCGCAGGAGTTATCCACAGGCCGGCCTGTGGATACGAAGCGGATGTCAGTGGGGGGCTCTACGGTCGTTTCCATGACGCGATCCGTACAGGCGCTCGCCTACGCACGCCCTTCTTCCCTTGAGTCCACGGCCTCCGGCCGCCTCCTCGGTCTGGAGACGGCCGGAGGCCTGACCCCTCGCGGAGCCGAGGCCCATCCCCGGTTCTTCGCCGGCTTCCTGGCCGCTCCTCAGATCGCCGCGCGCGGTCTGCTGGCGGTGGCGGACGTGGCGGCGGCGCGCTACCACCAACGGACGAGACCAGGATCGCTGGATCCCGTCGTGACGGGGAACGGGGACCGGCTGCGATTCGAGTCCTTCTCCGGCTGCGGCGGGGTGTACGCGCGGCTCGATGTGCTCGACGAGGGCCTGGGAGGCGCGGAGACGGGCCATGGCACCACCAACGTGGATGTCAACGACCCCTTGCGGGAAGCGCTTTCGCGGATGAGCGGTACCGATCCCATGTACCTGCGGGTGGGTCCCGAGGAGATGGCCGTCACCACCCTCGGCGGATCGGTGGTGGAGAAGAAGGTCCCGCTGCCGGACCGGTGGTTGCGCGGTTTCGCGGAGGCGCAGGTCGCCTCGGCCCGGTTCGACCTGCGGGCCGAACTCACCGGGGCCGAGGCCGTCCGGTTCCTGCGGGGGCTGCCTCGTTCGCAGAGCCGCGGTCGCGCGCCGTTGTGGGTGGTCCAGGCCGGCCGCACACTGCGCCCGACGACGCGCCCGGGACCGGGGGCCGTGTGCCTGCCCGGGCCGGACCGGCTGATGGCGCTCGAGCGGGTGCTGCGATTCGCCACGGGGCTGCGCGTGTACGGGCCGGTACCCGATGGTCTGGCCTCGGCCAGTGCCTGGGAGATGACCTTGCCGGGTATGCGGCTGACGCTGACCCTGTCGCCGGATCCCTCCCGTGGGTTCTCGGGGGAAGGCGGGGTGCTGGAAGCCCTCGCGACGGACGACGCGGCTGCGGATGCCGAGCTGATCGCCGTGCTGCTGGCCTGGGAGCCGAGAATCGATCCGGCGGATCTCGCCGAGCAGTCCGGCCTCACGGCCGATCGGGTCCGTGCGGCCTTGACCCGGTTGGGCACCGCGGGACGGGTGGGCTACGACGTCGCGGATGCCGCGTACTTCCATCGCGAGCTCCCCTACGACGCCGACCGGGCCGAGCGGCACAACCCACGCCTCGTCGCCGCCCGCCGACTGGTCGCGGAGGACGCGGTGAGCGTCGACGGAGACGGCGTGACCGTGGTCTCGGGCGAGCGGCGCTACCGGGTGCGGGAGTCGGACGCTGCGCTGAGCTGCACGTGTACGTGGTGGGCGGAGCACCGCGGCCGGCGGGGACCTTGCAAGCACGCCTTGGCGGTACGGATGGTCCGCCGCGGCTCGGCAGCGGCGGCATGACGGTGGGGACGGACGCACGGTCGGCACTGGCCGGCGGCGAATCGAGCAACCGATGGGGGCGGAAATGAAGACTGCGGTACGGGGCGGGGCCGGCGACGGCAAGGGGGTCGGCGCCTTGATGACAGCCGTGCGCGCCGGTCGCGCGAACGCGGTTCCCACGCTCCTGGAACTCTTGGACGCGGCCGCACGCGCGGAGGCGTTGACGCAGCTCAAGGCGTTGCGTATCGAGGTGCGTTCCTGGGACTGGAACCGCTGGGAAGAAACCGCGCGGGTGCGGCGGGCCCTGTACGTGGCGGGGGCCGGTTGCCACACGGGCGCCGCCGCGGCGGCCGACTGGCTCGGTGGCCGTGATCTCCTCGGTTGGCGCACCGAGGACGGCGTCCTGGCCCTGCGGGTACTCGCCGACCGCACGGCGGAATGGCGGGCCGACGTGGCCCAGCGGCTGGCGGCCAAGCCGGCGGTCGCGGAGAGCAGCTACGGACTCATCCGCGCGCTCGTGGAGACCTCGGGGGCCGCGGTGCCGGCGACGGACGGATACGTACTCGGCTGGACGCGGGCTGTCACGGACGACAAGCTGTTGGAGCGGCTGAGGACGGATCCGCAGACGCGGGTGCTGATCGCGCACGCCCTCTCGATGCAGGAGACACCGGACCAGCTGACCTGGTCCGGGACGGATGGCTCGTCTACCCACTGGCCCACGGCGGTGGCGACTCTCACCCGGGAGGGGGTGCTGGACCGCGCGGAGGTCGTCGACCTGTGCGTCTCACGGCTGCTGCGCGGCGGACGCCTCCGTGACCTTCGCTTCCCCATGGCGCTGCTCCAGTTGGTACCGCCCGATGCGGAAGAACGCCGGGACCGGGTCGCCGACTGGATCGGCATGACCGCTGACGCGATCTCCTCGGTCGCCGGGTACGCGCAGAAGACGCTCTCGGGGCTGGCGCTGGAGGGCGCGTTGCCCGGCGGAGCCTTCGCGGAGATGACGGCCGGTGTTCTGTTCCGCACCGAGAAGAAGCTCCTGCGGACCCAGCTGTCCCTGGTGAACAAGGTGCTCGCCAAGAACCCGGCACTCGCCGCCGAGGTTCTCCCGGTGGTGGCGGACGCTTTCGGGCACGAGGACTCGGAGGTCCAGGAGCGGGCGCTGCAGGTCGTGGCCCGTCATCTGAAGGACGTCGACGAGCAGACGTGCCGGGAGTTGGCCGAGGCCGCGGAACTCCTCGGACCCGCGCATCGGGCCGCCGCAGAGGTGGTCTTCGGGGACCGCCTCGGGGAACCCGAGCGCCTTCCGTACGAGGAGATCCTGCCTCCCGTACCGGAACCGCAGTTCCTGCCCGGGCCCGAGGGCACCGTGGAGGAGCTTGTGGAGGACCTGCTGGTCCAGCGGCGGTCCGACAGCGCGATGGAGTACGAGCGATCCCTCGACGGTCTGGTGCGGCACGCGCACCACGACCGGGAAGCGTTGGCTTCCCAGCTGCGGGAAGCGTTCGCCGACGCGTACTGGCAGAACGCGAACGGAATCGCTCTCCACCGCGATTACGACCACTTCCAGCACGGTCCGCGCGGCCTGGACGCGGTCCTCGCCTCCGTCCTGGGAAAGGTGAGGCCGGAACGGATCGAAGCGGGGCGCAACCAGCCCGTTCCGATGACGGCCTGTGTCCACGGGGCGATGGAGGCATCCCACGAGATCCGGATCTGGGAGGTCGCGCACCTGATCGGTGGGGGAACGCTGCCCCTGCTCCTCTCGACTCCGACCCGGCACACCGGCGGGATCGATCCGCTGGAGCTGGTCCGGCGGCTCCGGGAGTACGCGGACGCGGGGCTCGAGCCGGCACCGGTGGATCTGGGCCACGCGCTCCTGCGCGTACGCCGGGAGGATCCGTCCGCGGGCAAGGCCGCGGAGGAGGCGGAGGTCCTGGGCACCGCCGCCGGAGCTCGGCTCGCCGTGTGGCTGCGGTCGGAGAACCCGTTGGCGGCGACCGTACGGTTCCATCCGCGCAAGGAGAAGGGATCGGGTCGCTGGTGGCTCGTGGACCGCATCCTCGTCGAGACGGCGAAGCGACCGGAGTTCCGGAAGGAGTTCCCGAGGTCTTTCCATTGGCTCGCCGGCGGTCTGCTTCCCAATGCGCGCCGCTGCTACCACTGGGAGCAGGTACCCGAGCGCTGGGCCACGCTGCTCCCCGCCGACCGTGAACTGCTTGCGGCGTGCCTGCTCTCCTCGATGGCGAGCGCGGTGGACGGCGATTCGACCCGGGACGTGACGGGCCCCCTGACCCTGCTCGCCGAAGGCGAGGGCCAGGTGGGCAGGGCGGTCGCCCTGGTGCTGGCCTTCGGGCTCGGCTGCCGGGACGCGGAGGACCGACTGCGGGCCGTGGACGCGCTGCTGGTCCTGGCAGCTCGGGGGGAACTCGACGCCCGTCAGGTGGGCAGGGATCTCGCCTGGCTCCTCGCCGAGCGGTCGATGAAGCCGAACCGCCTCGCGGACGCCGCTCGGACCGCGGCCGCGACAGGCGCCTACAGGACCGTGTGGACGATGCTCTCGGAGGCACTGCCCCCGCTCCTCGACGCCGAGCAGCCCATGCGCGGCCTGGGCGAACTCCTGGCCATCGCGGCGGACTGCGTGGAACGGTGCGGGGCGACGGGCAAGCTGGCAGGGCTCGAACGACACGCGTCGGCCCGGGGCGCGTCTCAGCTGGTCACCCAGGCGCGGAGGCTACGGAACGCACTCGGCCAGGGGACCGATCACGGCACGCCAGAAACAACCTGAATCAGTCACAAATCCTCCAGATCGCCACTTAACCCGCCAGTCACAAAGCGTTCGTGATCACGCAACACCTCTCGGTCACAGTGAAGCCATGACCGATGTGACGTCCTCCAAGAGCGCCCGCCACCCGCACCACTGGCGGCACGACCTGATCGAGCTCGCAGCCCTGTTCACCGCCGTGGTGGTGGCCGACACGATCGCCAAGACCATCGTGAAGGGACCCGACGGCCCCTACCTCCTGGTGTTCTCGGCGATCGCGCTGATCGCCACCGCCGGCTTCCACACATGGTGGGCACGGAGGCACAGCCATGCTCCACCCACCACCACAACAGGCGCCTCCTCGGCTGCACCGACCACCCACGAAGGGGCGGTACCGGACGCCGCGCCCGACCCGGACCGTGCACCTGTGTCCACCGAGACGGCGTTGTGGCGGATGAGGACCACCGTCGACGACACCCCGGGCAGCCTGGCCGCCCTGTGCACGGTGCTGGGCCGGCTCGGCGTCGACATCCTCACCCTCCAGACCCACCCGCTGACGGAGGGCACGGTGGACGAGTTCCTGCTGCGCGCCCCGGCCGACCTCGCCGCAGGTGACCTCGCGCGGGAGATCGGAGCCGCCGGCGGACGCGACACCTGGACCGAACGGGCCGACGCCCACGACCTCGTGGACACCCCCACCCGGGTGCTCGGCCTCGCCACCCGTACGGCACTCGACGCCGCCGAACTGCCCCTCGCGCTGCGTCAGCTCCTCGGCCGGTGCACCCTCCATTCCGTTCCGGCCTTCTCGCTCACCGGTCGCCCGACCGGCGAGCAGGCACCGGTCGAGGGTGTACTCGAAGAGACCGTGATGAAGCTGCGCGACCCGAGCGGGGGCACCCTGCTGATCGAACGGCCCTACCTCCCGTTCACGCCGACCGAGTTCGCCCGGGCACGCGCGCTGGTCGAACTGGACGCGCGGCTCGGACCACGCGTCCCGCACAGTCAGGACGTCCTCACCCTCCCCGAGGGCAACGAGATCACCGTCCGCCGCGCCGACCAGCGCGACCTGCCCGCCGCTCGTGCCATGCACGACCGTTGCTCGTCGCGCACGCTGAGCCTGCGCTACCACGGGCCGGTGGGCGACGCGGACCGGTACCTCGACCATCTGCTGAGCCCGCGGTTCGGCCGTACGCTCGCCGTTCAGACCGCGTCCGGGCGGCTCGTCGCCCTCGGCCACTTGCTGTGGGACGGCGACGAGACCGAGGTGGCGCTGCTGGTCGAGGACGACTGGCAGCGCCGCGGCATCGGCTCCGAGCTCCTCAGCCGGCTCGTGGCGATGGCCGAGGAGGCCGGATGCGAGAGCGTCTACGCCGTGACCCAGGCGTCCAACACCGGCATGGTCGCGGCGATGCGAGCGCTCAACCTGCCCCTCGACTACCAGATCGAGGAGGGCACGCTGGTGATCACCGCTCGGCTGGAGTCGGCACCGCTACGGAGTGAGCGCCCGCACCAGCAGGCTCGGCAGAGCGAGCGCTGAGCGCCTGGGTCAGGTCGCGCCACAGGTCCTCGACATCCTCCAGGCCGACCGACATCCGCAGCAGCCGGTCGCTGACGCCGGCTGCTCGTCGGTCGCCCTCGTGCACGATGCGGTGACTGATCGAGGCAGGGTGCTGGATCAGCGTGTCCACGCTGCCGAGGCTGACCGCCGGGGTGATGAGCCGGACCCCGGCGATCACCTCGTGCGGGTCCCCGTACACCTCGAACGAGATCATCGCCCCGCCGATGACCGGGTAGTGGACGCGGGCGATCCGCGGGTCGGTGGCCAGGCGGCGCACCAGTTCCGCCGCGGTCGCCGAGGCAGCCTTCACCCGGACGGGCAGCGTGGAGAGGCCGCGGAGCAGCAGGTAGCCGGCGAGCGGGTGGAGCACGCCGCCGGTGGCGAAGCGGACGCGGCGGAGTTCGCGGGCGAACTCCTCGTCGCAGGCGACGATGCCGCCCATGACGTCACCGTGTCCGCCCAGGTACTTGGTCGCGCTGTGCAGGACGATGCGCGCACCGAGGCCGACCGGGCGCTGGAGGACCGGAGTGGCGAAGGTGTTGTCGACGAGGAGCGGGACCGTGCCGCAGGCGTGGGCGACGGCGCGGATGTCGACCTCGGCCAGCGTGGGGTTGGCCGGGGACTCCACCATCACGAGACCCGTGTCCGGGCGGATCGCGTCGGCGACGCCCGCAGGGTCGGTCCAGGTCACCTCGGTGCCGAGCAGTCCGGCGTCCAGGAGGTGGTCGCTGCAGCCGTACAGCGGGCGGACCGCCACGACGTGACGCAGGCCCTGGGCGGCGCGGGCCAGCAGGACCGCGGTCAGGGCGGCCATGCCGCTCGCGAAGGCCACGGCGGCCTCGGCGCCCTCCAGGCGGGCCAGGGCCTCCTCGAAGCGGGCCACGGTCGGGTTGTCGAGCCGGGCGTAGACCGGCGGCCCGTCGAGGCGGGCGCCGGTGGCGGCGAACTCGTCGATGCGGGCGGCCTCCGCCCGCGCGTCGTACGAGGGGTAGGTGGTGGACAGGTCGAGCGGCGGGGCGTGCAGCCCGAGCGCGGCGAGGTCTTCCCGGCCGGCGTGCACGGCTTCGGTGGCGAGCGCCTTCGGGGTGGCCGAAGGGGCGTGATCCATGGCGTCCATGGCCGCACTGTGAACGGATACCGGGAAGTAGCGACGAACATCCGTGCTACGTTCGACCGATGGCCGATTCTGTCGTACTGGACACGGTCGATCTGCACATTCTCCGCCTCCTGCAGAACGACGCCCGGACCACCTACCGGGAACTCGCCGCCGAGGTCGGCGTCGCGCCCTCCACCTGCCTGGACCGAGTGGCCCGGCTCCGACGCACCGGAGTCGTCCTCGGACACCAGCTACGACTGGATCCGGCCAAACTCGGTCGTGGTCTGGAGGCGCTGCTGCTCGTCCAGGTCCGGCCCCACCGGCGGGAACTGATCGGTCCGTTCGTCGACCGGATCCGGGCTCTGCCCGAGTCCCGCGCGCTGTTCCACCTCACCGGCCCCGACGACTACCTGGTGCACGTGGCCGTCGCGGACCCTGCCGACCTGCAACGACTCGTGCTCGACGAGTTCACCTCGCAGCGTGAGGTGGCGCGGGTCGAGACCCGGCTGATCTTCCAGCAGTGGGACTGCGGCCCTCTGATGCCGCCCGGCGCGGGACCGTCCATGTCAGCCGTGTAAGTCGGGTCGAGGGTGACGGGAGGCCGACGGAGGCATCAGGATGAGACACATGCCAGAGAGTTCCCTCAGCAATCTGCCCCGTCAGGTCGCCGACGCCTTCGTCGACGACCTCATCGCCCTCGACCCGATCACCGGCACCCATCTGGGAATCCGTGAGAGCGCCGGACGCCTTCCCGACTTCTCCCCCGAAGGACAGGAGGCCGTGGCCGCGCTCGCCCGCCGGACCCTCTCCCTGCTCGACGAGGCCGAACGGGTCCCGGGCGCGGACAGCGACGCCGAGCGGCGTTGCGCCCGCCTGCTCCGGGAGCGGCTGACGGCCGAACTGGCCGTGCACGACGCCGACGAGGGCCTGTGCGCGGTCAGCAACATGCGTTCGCCGGCGCACAGCATCCGGATCGTCTTCACCGTGATGCCGACCGAGACCGAGGACGACTGGACGGCCATCGCCGAGCGGCTGCGCGCCGTCCCGGCCGCGCTCGAGGGCTACCGGGCCTCGCTCGCGCTCGGCCTGGAGCGCAAGCTGTACGGCGGGCCGCGCGCCACCGCCACCTTCGTCGGCCAGCTCGCCGACTGGGCGGGCGGGGACGGCGAGCCGGGCTGGTTCGAGCAGTACGCGGCGGCCCGCTCGGACTCGCTCCCGGCGGAGCTGCGTACGGAGCTCGCCGCGGCCGCCGAGGAGGCGAGCGCCTCCCTCGCCGCGCTGCGGGACTGGATGCGCGACGTGTACGTCCCCGCCGTCGCCGACGCTCCCGACACCGTGGGCCGCGAGCGCTACCGGCGCTGGAGCCGCTACTTCAACGGCACCGACCTGGACCTCGACCAGGCGTACGCCTACGGCTGGGACGAGTACCACCGGCTGCGCGCGGAGATGGTCACCGAGGCCGACCGGATCCTGCCGGGCTCCGACCCGTGGGCCGCGCTCGCCCACCTCGACGAGCACGGCACCCACATCGAGGGCGTCGACGAGGTCCGCGAGTGGCTCCAGCGGCTCATGGACGAGGCGATCGACGCGCTCGACGGCACCCACTTCGAACTCGCCGAGCGGGTGCGCAAGGTGGAGTCGCACATCGCCCCGGCGGGCGGCGCGGCCGCCCCGTACTACACGGGCCCCTCCGAGGACTTCTCGCGCCCCGGCCGGACCTGGCTGCCGGTGGACGGGCAGACCCGGTTCCCGGTCTACGACCTGGTGTCGACCTGGTATCACGAGGGCGTCCCCGGCCATCACCTCCAGATCGCGCAGTGGGCGCACGTCGCCGACAGCCTCTCGCGCTACCAGGCCACCATCGGCATGGTCAGCGCCAACGCGGAGGGCTGGGCGCTGTACGCGGAGCGGCTGATGGACGAGCTCGGCTTCCTGCCGGACGCGGAGCGCCGGCTCGGCTACCTGGACGCGCAGATGATGCGCGCCTGCCGGGTGATCGTCGACATCGGCATGCACCTGGAGCTGGAGATTCCGGCGGACTCGCCGTTCCACCCGGGCGAGCGGTGGACGCCGGACCTGGCGCAGGAGTTCTTCCAGGCGCACAGCAGCCGCCCGCCGGCGTTCGTGGAGAGCGAGCTGACGCGCTACCTGTCGATGCCGGGCCAGGCCATCGGCTACAAGCTGGGCGAGCGGGCGTGGCTGCTCGGCCGCGAGCGGGCCCGCGAGGCGCACGGTGACGCGTTCGACGCGAAGGCGTGGCACATGGCCGCGCTGAGCCAGGGGCCGCTGGGCCTGGACGACCTCGTGGACGAGATCTCCCGCCTCTGATCGCACGGCACGGAAGGTTTCCCCGGCGGAACTCTTGATCCGCCGGGGAAACCCCTGTTGGCTCGGGTCTCATGAACGACTACACCCCGGACGCCACCGACTGGCGCATCCTCGACGCCCTCCAGGCCCAGGGGCGGGCCAGCTACGCCGAGCTCGCCCGCGCCGTCTCCATGTCCCCCTCGGCCGTGACCGAGCGGGTGCGGCGCCTGGAGGAGGCCGGGGTGATCACCGGGTACTCCGCGGTGGTGGACCACGAGCGGCTGGGGCTGCCGATCCTCGCCTTCGTACGGCTCCGCTACCCCACCGGCAACTACAAGCCGTTCCACGACCTGGTCGCCGTCACCCCCGAGGTGCTGGAGGCCCACCACGTCACCGGCGACGACTGCTTCGTGATCAAGGTCGCGGCCCGTTCCATGCGGCACCTGGAGGAGATCTCCGGGAAGATCGGCACGCTCGGATCGGTGACGACCAGCGTCGTCTACTCCTCGCCGCTCCCCCGTCGCGCCGTCAGCCGCTGAGCCCGTCGCCGCCGAACCCTTCGCCACCGAGTCCGTCCCCGCCGGCGCGGAGGCGTACGGCCGAGCCGTGCCGGGACTTGGTGACCTCCAGCTGGGCCGGGATCCGGCGGCGCAGGTCTGCGACGTGGCTGACGATGCCCACGCTCCGGTCCCGTTCGCGCAGCGAGTCCAGGACGTCGAGCACCTCGTCGAGGGTCTGGTCGTCGAGGCTGCCGAAACCCTCGTCGATGAAGAGGGTGTCCAGGCGGACGCCGCCCGCCTCGTCCGTGACGACGTCGGCGAGGCCGAGGGCCAGCGCGAGCGAGGCGAAGAAGGTCTCGCCACCCGAAAGGGTGGCGGTGTCGCGTTCGTTGCCGGTCCAGGCGTCGACGACGTGGAGTCCGAGGCCGCTGCGCCGCGCACCGGCGCGCACGTCGGAGTGGACGAGGGTGTAGCGGCCGGAGGACATCCGCTGGAGGCGGGCGGAGGCGGCCGCGGCGACCTGTTCGAGCCGGGCGGCGAGGACGTACGACTCCAGGCGCATGCGGCGTTCGTTCTCGGCGGAGGTGCCCGCGGTGAGGCCGGCGAGCCGCGCCACGCGGTCGTGCGCGGTACGCAGCGGGCCCAGGCGGCGCACCTCGGTCTCGGCCTGGCGGGCGAGGCCGGCGAGTCCGGTGACCCGGTCGCGTGCCGCGGCGAGCCCGGCGCCGGCCGCCCGCAGGGAACGCTCGGCGGCCGTGTGGACGGCCTCGGCTGCGGCGGGTGCGGCGGGTGGGAGGGCGGCGGCCTCCTCGATGCCGGGTTCGGCGAGCCGGTCGGCGATCGCGGCGGCCTCGGCCTGCCAGACGTCGAGGCGGTGCTGACGCGCGCGGCGCCCGTGCTCGTCCAGGAGCGCGGCCGCGGCCTCGGCGGGGGTGGTGAATCCGGCCCGGTAGGCGGCGTCGGAGAGTTGGGCGTCCGCCTTCTTGAGGCGGTCGGCCGCGAGCTCCTCGGCGCGTACGGCTCCGGCGGCGTCGACCAGGAGGGCGATGCGGCGCTCCAGGAGGTCGGCGTGTTCGGCCACGGTGGCGAAGGTGCCGCGTCCCCGGGCCAATTCCTCCGCGATCTCCGCCCGCTGTCGCTCGATGCCTTCGCGCTGCGAGGTACGGGCGGCGACGCGGCGCTCCGCCTCCCGTTGGGCGGCTGCCCTCTCCTCGTGCTCGCGCTCGGCCCGCGCCAGCGCCTCGCGCGCCGCGTGGGTCCGGGCGGCGAGCGCGTGCGCCTCCGCGTGGCGGGCGGTCAGTTCGTCCGCCTCGGCGGCGAGGTCGGCAACGGTGGGCTGACTGGGCATCTGCCCTGACGGAGCCAGGGAGTGGACCTCTTCGCGAGCGGCGGCGAGGGCTTCGCGGGTGCCCGCGAGCTCGCGCTCGGCGGCGCGACCGACCTCGTCGGCCTCCGTGTAGCGGGCGTAGGCGGCCTCCTCGGCCGCCCGGTCGACGTGGTCGGCCGTGGTCGCGGCCGGAGCCGGGTGGCTTGTGCATCCGCACACCTGGCAGGGGTCGCCGTCGACGAGACTCGCGGCGAGTTCGGCGGCGATGCCGCGCAGTCGGCGGGACTTGAGGTCGAGCCAGGTCTCATGCGCGGCGTTGCGGTGCTCGCGGGCGGCCGCGTACCGCTCCTCGGTCCGGGCCAGGGTCCGGGCGAGGGTGTCGCGGCGGCGGGCCGCGGCGAGGCGGAGGCGGAGGGGTTCGAGCCGGCCGGCGAGCTGCTCGGCGCGCGCGGCGGCCTCCTGCGCGGCGTCGACGAGCTGCTGGAGCGCGGCCCGCCGGGGCTCCCAGTCGGCGAGCCAGCCGGCCGCCTCCTGGAGGGCCTCCTCGTCGGCGCGGGCTTCGCGTTCCAGGAGGGCCCGTTCCTCGGCGAGCGCGGCGGCGCGGCTCTCGGCGCGCCGGGCCGCGGCGAGGCCACCGAGGTCCTCGCGGAGCCGGTTCTCCAGGGTGGAGAGCTGCTCGGCCGGGGCCTCGGCGAGGTCGGGAGGCAGTTGCGAACCCGCCGACCGGCGGACGGCGAGCGCGCCGGCGTGTTCGCGTTCGGCGTCGTGGCGCAGCGCGAGGGCGGGCGCGACCCGTTCGGCCTTGAGCGCGAGGTCGAGGGCCTGCCGGTCCCGGTCCCGCTCGGGGACCCGGGCGGTGAGTGCCTCGCGGCGGCGCAGGGCCTCGGCGTGGCGGGACTGGCGAGCGGCGAGATCCCGGGCGTGTTCGGCGGCGACGCGGGCGAGTCCCTCGACGTGTTCGGCGGCGGCGAGCCGGACGCCGGCGATGTCGGCGGCCTCCCGGGCCTCGGTGCGGGCGACGGCGCCCCAGCCGAGCACGGTGTCGGCGAGACCGGGCTCACCGGGCTTGCCCTCGACCGGGGTGCGGGCCGCGGGCAGCCCGTCGGCGGCCTGCGCCATGCGGTGGGCGAGGGCGAGGAGCCGGGCGTCGCCCTCCTCGACGCTGTGCGCCGCGTCTCGGCGGAGCTCGGCGAGGCGCTCCTCCACGGCGGCGAAGCGGCGGGTGTCGAAGAGCCGGCCGAGGAGCCGGCCGCGGGCTTCGGCGTCGGCGCGCAGGAAGCGGGCGAAGTCGCCCTGCGGCAGCAGGACCACCTGGCAGAACTGGTCCCGGCTCATGCCGAGGAGCTGGGTGATCTCCTCGCCGATCTCCTGGTGGGACTTGCTGAGGCCGGTCCACGCGCGCGTGGCGGGGTCGTACTCGCGCAGCGTGCTCTGCGCCTTCTCCGTGGTGAAGCCTCCGCCCCGCTTCTTCGGGCGCGGCTGGGCGGGGCTGCGCGTGATCTCCAGGCGCCGGCCGCCGACGGTGAGGTCGAGCAGTACCTCGGTGAGGGTGTCGGCGGGCGCGTGGTCGCTGCGGAGGGTGGTGCCGGGCCCCTGACGGGCGCCGGGCACGCTCCCGTACAGGGCGAAGCAGACGGCGTCGAGGACGGAGGTCTTGCCCGCGCCGGTGGGGCCGTGGAGGAGGAAGAGTCCGGCCGTGGACAGGGTGTCGAAGTCGACGGTCTGCGTCGTCCCGAAGGGGCCGAAGGCGGTGATCTCCAGCCGGTGCAGCCTCATCGGCCCCCCTCGCGTTCGGTGGCGGCGGTGTCGACACGGACGTCGTCGAAGGCGCCGTACAGCACGTTCCGTTCCGCGGCGTCGAGTCCGGCGCCGACGCGGACGTGGGACACGAAGTCCTCCGCGATCTGCTGGTCGCTGCGGCCGCGCAGCCGTTGCGCGTAGGAGGCGAGGGACTCGGTGTCGGCGCGCTCGGGGTCGAAGACGAGGTGGAGGGTGTGCGGGAAGCGTTCGGCGAGCCGGGCCATCGGATCGTGGGGTCGCACGGCGTCGGTGAGGGTGGCCTCGATCCAGGAGTCCTGGTGCCGGTCGTGGGCCGGGTCGGCGAGGAGGTCTTCGAGGCGGCCCCGCAGACGGGCGAGGGGGCGGGGCACCGGGCAGTCGACGCGCTCGGCGGCGGCCACCTCGCCGTCGGCTCCGAGGTCGATCAGCCACATCGTCTTGCGGTGGTCGGTCTCGGAGAAGGAGTAGGCGAGCGGCGAACCGGAGTACCGCACGCGCGGGGTGAGGGCCTGGGAACCGTGGAGGTGGCCGAGGGCCACGTAGTCGACCCCGTCGAAGACGGTGGTGGGGACGGCCGCGACACCGCCGACGGTGATGTCGCGTTCGCTGTCGCTGGGCGCGCCGCCCGCGACGAAGGCGTGCGCGAGCACGACGGACCGCGTGCCTGCGGGGCGCGCGGCAAGATCGGCGCGGACCCGGTCCATGGCGGCGACCAGCACCGCCTCGTGCCCCGGCTTCGCGGCCCCGAGCCGCTCCCGTACGAGTGCGGGCTCCAGGTACGGCAGGCCGTAGAGGGCGACGTCGCCGTGCGCGTCGGCGAGGACGACGGGGGTGCCGATGCCGGCCGGATCGGTGCGCAGGTGGATCCCGGCCCGGTCGAGGAGTCCGGCACCGACGCCGAGGCGGCGGGCGGAGTCGTGGTTGCCGGAGATCATGACCGTGGGCACGCCGGCCTCGGCGAGGCGGTGCAGCGCCCGGTCGAAGAGCGCGACGGCGGACAGCGGGGGAACGGCACGGTCGTACACGTCGCCGGCGACGAGGACGGCGTCCACCTCGCGGTCGCGGACGGTGGCGACGAGGTGATCGAGGAAGGCGGCCTGGGCGTCGAGGAGCCCGACGCGGTGGAAGGACCGGCCGAGGTGCCAGTCCGAGGTGTGCAGAAGCCTCACGTCGTCGTCCCACCCCGCATGCGCGTGCCGCTCCTCGCCCCTGGTTCCGGTTCCGTCGCGCGTGCCGCCGGGCCCGCCCTTGTATGTCTGCCCACCACGCTAACCCGGCCGGGGAGGTGGCCGGGGCCACGCGGGAGTGAAGGGCGTGGCCAGGTTCGGGGATGGGCGGAGGTGCGGGTGTACGAGAGGGGCGGAGGCGCGGGTGTGCGGGAAGGGCGGAGACGCGGGAGGGGCGGAGGGTCAGGCGTCGCCGTACGCCTCGCCTCCGAGTTCCACGGTGGCCGTGCCGGCCGTCACGTCGGCGAGCCAGGCGCGGAAGGCGGACACGTCGGCGTCGGGCAGGCCGATCTCGATGGTGACGGCTTCGGCGTAGCGCACCTCGCGCACGGAGCGGCCGGTGGACCGGAGGTCGTTCTCCAGCTTTCCGGCCCGCTGGTGGTCGACGGTGACGGTGGCGATCCGGTAGCGCCGGCGGGTGACGGTGCCGAGCGCGTCGAGGGCTTCGCCGACGACGCCGCCGTACGCGCGGATGAGACCGCCCGCGCCGAGTTTCACCCCGCCGTAGTAGCGGGTGACGACGGCGGCGACGTACCGCATCTCGCGGCGCAGCAGCATCTGGAGCATCGGCACGCCGGCCGTCCCGCCGGGCTCGCCGTCGTCGCTCGCCTTCTGGACGGAGGCGTCGGCGCCGAGCACGTAGGCGAAGCAGTTGTGGGTGGCCGTCGGGTGCTCCCGGCGGATCCGGGCCACGAACTCCTGGGCCTCGCGCTCGTCGGCGACCGGTGCGAGTGCACAGAGGAACCGCGAACGGTTGATCTCGGTCTCGTGGACGCCCTCGCGGGCCAGCGTGCGGTACTCCTCCTGCATTCCGCCAGCCTACGTGCCGTACGCGTCCCACTCCGCGCCGCCCGTGCCGTGCTGATCCGCCACGATCGGGGCGGCCCCGGGGGCGTCCGCGAGGCCGACGTACGGAAGGGCGCGCAGGGCAAGTGCCCAACCCATCCGTGCTTCGCCAGATTCGCTGGACCGGCCGGTGAGCTCGGCCACGCGGCCGATGCGGTTCAGTACGGTGTTGCGGTGGCAGTAGAGGAGTTCCGCCGCCTTGGAGGCGGAGCAGCCGTGGTCCAGCCAGACGCGGAGGGTGCTCAGGAGGGCGTTGCGCTCGCCGCCCGTGACGAGGACGGGACCGAGGTTGACGGTGACGATCCGCTCGGCGATGTCGGGGCGGGCGCTGAGCAGGACCTCGGGGAGCCGCGCGTCGAAGAGGGCGACCTCGCCGCTGCCCGCGCGGAGGGTACGAAGGGTCTGCTCGGCGTGCCGGAGCGCGCGGCCCGCCTGGGAGAGGCGTTCGAACTCGGGCGAGACGCCGGCGGTGGCGCCGGTGCGCTCCCGCAGCGCGTCGAGGAGCCGGACCAGTGCCGGGTCGAGCCGGGCGCCGGGCGGAGGGGCGGTCCGGCCGGCGGGGTTGTCGCGGCGCGGGAGGCGGACGATGCCGGCGTACCGGCCGGAACGCGGGCGCCAGAACGACCACAGCCCCTGTGCCTCCAGAACGGGCGCGGGTTGGGGCGGCGCCGCCGGATCCTGGGTGGCGACCACGACGACGTACCGGTCCTGGGCGGGCACCCCCAGGGCGGCGGCCGCGGCGGAGGCGATGGCGGGGTCGTCGGCGCGACCGTCGAGGAGCGCTTCGAAGAGCGCGGCGCGGCGGGTGTCCTCCTGGTTCTGGAGTTCCAGCCGGGCGATGCGGTACGCGTCGGCCATGGCGACCGAGTAGCGGTCGATGGTCTCCCAGACGGCGCCTGCGGCGTCGAGCTCCAGGTCGCGACTGTCTGCCTCGCGGCGGGTCCGGGTCCGCAGGTGCTCGGCCATGACCTGCCACAGGACCCGCCCGCCGCGGCGGTAGGCCTGGAGGACGATGTCGAGCGGGACGCCCTGCTCGGCGCGGCGGCGGCCGGTCTCGCGGGCGGCGCCCTCGAAGTCACCGCCGGTCGGGGCGAGCCCGCCGAGGTCCTCCAGGACGCGCAGCATGTTGTCGCGGCAGATCGCCCACAGGTCGTCACGGGTGACGGGGTCTCCGGAGGCGTATGTGCCGGAGTGGGCGCGGATGTCGTCCACGGCCCGGTCGGTGAGCCGGTCGACGTCGGCGAGCAGCGCGGTGGCGAGGGAGCGGCGCAGCGCCCCGGAGCCGCCGGCCGAGCCGAGCCGGGTGTGCGCGCCGCGTGCGGCCGACGGGTCGGAGGAGCGGCCGGACGTGGGGTCGGGGGCGCCGGGCGGGCTGGGCGTCATGGCTGGCACCGTAGCGCCGCGCTTTGGCGATTGCCACGCTCCGGTGGCCGCCGAGGGGCCGATGCCCAGCCCGGATCCACGCATGGTGGGCGTCTGCACATGGTGTCGCGGTACTTCCACGATCGATTCTGAGCCGTGTCACGGAATGTTGACACCGCCGTCAACTCCACGTCTCAGGAGCGTGTCATGTCGCTGAGTGTCGCCGGCGTGCTGGGCGAGTCCACCCGCCACTTCCCCGACCGGATCGCCGTCGTCGAGGGTGCGAGCCGGTTCACCTACCGCGAGCTGTGGGACGCGGCGCTGCGCTGCGCCGCCGGACTGCGGGAGGCGGGGGTGAAGCCCGGCGACCGGGTGGCGGTGCTGCTGCCGAACACGACCGAGTTCCTGCGGGTCTACTACGGCGCTCTCGCGGCGGGCGCGACCGTCGTGCCGGTGCACGCGCTGCTCGTCGCCGACGAGGTGCGTTTTGTGCTGGAGCACAGTGGCGCGGTCGCGATCGTGAGCGGCGGACCGCTGTGGGCGGTCGCCGACGAGGCGGCGCGGGCCGCGGGCGTGCGGGCCTTCCAGGGCGCTCCGTCGTCACCGGAGCCGCTGGTCGCCGCGGAGCCGGCCGATCCGTCCGACCCGGCGGTGATCCTCTACACGAGCGGCACCACGGGGCGCCCCAAGGGGGCCCGGCTGACCCATCTCAACATCGTCATGAACGCGGCCGTGACCTCGCAGGATCTCCTCGGTCTCGGCGAGGGTGACGTCGTCCTCGGATGTCTGCCGTTGTTCCACAGCTACGGACAGACGTGCGCCATGAACGGGACGCTGCGCCAGGGCGCCACGCTTGTGCTGATGCCCAGGTTCAGCGGCCCGGCGGCGCTGGAGGTGCTGGCCTCCGAGGGCGTGACGGTGTTCATGGGCGTGCCGACGATGTACCACGCGTTGGTGGAGGCCGCGGCGACGTCGGACCGGCGCCCGGAGGCCTTGCGCGCGGCGGTCTCCGGCGGTGCGGCCTTGCCGGTCGCCGTCCTGGAGCGCTTCGAGGAGGCCTTCTCGACACAGATCCTGGAGGGGTACGGCCTGACGGAGACCTCGCCGGTCGCGACCTTCAACCAGCCGCACCTCGGGCGCCGGCCCGGCACGGTGGGGCACCCCGTCTGGGGCGTCGAGGTCGGGGTGGCCGACGCGGCCGTCGACGGCGAGATCCGGCTGCTGTCCGACGGCGAGATCGGCGAGGTGGTCGTGCGGGGCCACAACGTCTTCGCCGGGTATCTCGACGATCCCGAGGCGACGGCCGCCGCGATCGTGGACGGCTGGTTCCGCACCGGTGACCTGGGCGCGCGGGACGAGGACGGCTTC
The DNA here is from genome assembly GCF_014656075.1 of Streptomyces hydrogenans. Taxonomy (GTDB): domain Bacteria; phylum Actinomycetota; class Actinomycetes; order Streptomycetales; family Streptomycetaceae; genus Streptomyces; species Streptomyces hydrogenans. Next base: position 6,653 of record NZ_BNBS01000013.1, on the reverse strand, counting down.
CTGCGGATCGTGGACCGGAAGAAGGACCTGGTGATCCGCGGTGGGTTCAACATCTACCCGCGTGAGGTCGAGGAGGTCCTGGTCCGCCACCCCTCGATCTCCGAGGTCGCCGTGATCGGCGTCCCGGACGAGGCGAAGGGCGAGGAGGTGTGCGCGGTGGTGGTCCGCCGCGAGGGCTCCGCCGCCGTCACGGAGGACGAGCTCGTCGACTGGGCGCGGGAGCGCCTCGGCCGCCACAAGTACCCGCGCCTCGTCCGCTTCGTCGACACGCTGCCCCTGGGCCCGACCGGCAAGGTGCTCAAGCGGGCACTGGTGACACCCGCCGGCTGAGCCCGGTCGTGACGCGAACCCGGTCGTTGTGCGAATTCGGCCGCCGTGCGAACGCGGTCGCCGTGCGAACGCGGTCGCCGTGAACGTCGGCTGGGCATCCGCACATCGACGTACGAGTCGCGGCACGGGTCTCCCCCGCCGACGGTTCCGTGCGTCATCATCCACCGCACGGACCCACCCCCTCCTCCCCCTCTTCGTACGGAAGGACGCAGGTATGACGACTCCGGAGCTGGAGCAGGACACCGGGTTCGGAGCGGGAGCGCCCGAGGCGGTGATCGGCGCCGGGAGGCTGAGCGGCACCTTCGTGGCCGACGGGGTAGCCGCCTTCCTCGGCGTGCCGTACGCGCGGGCCCCCTTCGGGGCGCTCCGGTTCCGGGCACCGGAGCCGGTGGAGCCGTGGGAAGGCGTACGGAAGGCGACGGAGTTCGGACCGACCGCGCCGAAGCGGCCCTACGCTCCCCCGCTGGACGCGCTCCTGCCGGATCCCACGGTCGAGGCGACGACTGCCTCAACGTCAACGTCTGGGCACCCTGGACTCCCACGGGTCCGACGACCACGGCGGGTACGACGACCACGGCAGGTAAGACGGCCATGGCGGATACGACGGGCACGGCGGGTGCGACCGGGACATCGGACCCGGCCGCCGCTCCCTCCCCCGCCCGTCCGGTGATGGTGTGGATCCACGGCGGATCGCTGATCCACGGTTCCAACGCCGTGCCCGTGTACGACGGGACCGCGTTCGCGCGCGACGGCGTCGTCCTCGTCTCCGTCAACTACCGGCTCGGTGTGGAGGGCTTCGGGGTCTTCCCCGACGCGCCCGCCAACCTCGGCCTGCGCGACCAGATCGCCGCCCTCGTGTGGGTGCGCGAGAACATCGCCGCCTTCGGCGGCGATCCGGAGCGGGTGACGGTGTTCGGGGAGTCCGCGGGCGCGATCTCGATCGCGGCGCTGCTCGCCTCACCGCTCGCGCGCGGACTGTTCCGGAGGGCGGTCGTGCAGAGCGGGGCGCCGATGGCGCTTCCGCTGGAGCGGGCGCGGCGGACGACGGAGGCGGTGGCGAAGCGGCTGGGGGTCCCGGCGACGGCGGAGGCGTTCGCCGCGGTGGATCGCGAGCGGCTGCTCACGGCGCAGACGGAGGTGACGGCGAAGGGCTCGCCGTTGACCGGGAGCGGGCACTCCTTCCAGATCGTCGTGGACGGGGACGTGCTGCCGCGCGATCCCGCGGCGGCCTTGACGGGCGGCGGGCAGGACGGGGCCGCTGACCGGACCTCCCCTGGGCAGGTGCCCAAGGACGCCGTCGGGGGGCCGGGCGTCGAGTCCGCCGGCGTGGACTTGCTGATGGGGACGACGACGGAGGAGTACCGGCTCTGGTTCGTGCCGAGCGGGCTCGTGGAGCGGCTGTCGCCGCTGATGCTGCGGCTCGCCCTGTGGAAGACGCGGGTGCCGTCCCGTACCGCGCGGGTCTACCGCGCGAACCGGCCCCAGGCGCGACCCGGCGAGGTCCTGGGCGCGCTCGCCACCGACAAGCTGCTGCGGGTGCCGTTGAACCGGTGGGCCGACGCGCGGCTGCGGGCGGGGGCGGCCGGGCGTACGTATCTGTACGAGTTCGGCTGGCCGTCACCGGTGCTCGGACTGGGCGCCTGCCACGCGCTGGAGCTCGGCTTCGTCTTCGACACCCTGGACACGCCGGAGACGGAGGCGCTGACCGGGCCGGACGCGCCGCGTGAACTGGCGGAGGCGATGCACGCGGCCTGGGTGGCGTTCGCGACGGACGGTGCCCCGGGGTGGCGGGCGTGGGACGCGGAACGGCCCGTGATGGCCTTCGGTCCGGGACGTCCGGCCACGGTGTCGGCCCCTCGTGAGGAGGAGCGAAGCTCCTGGGACGCCTGAGGCCGCCGCGCGACACCCCGGCTGCCTTCCCCGCCCTTCCCCGCCCTTCCCCGCCCTTCCCCGCCCTTCCCCGCCCTTCCGCGCCGGTTCGGGAAGGATCCGGGGGTCCGGCGAGTTCGTAACGGGGAAGCCCGTGTGACGGAACGAAGGAAGGCAGCAGGGATGAGCGTCGACACCACGACCACCGAGGCGACGGAGCGTTCCGAGGAGGAGACCGTCCGCCGGATCCTGACGGGCACGGGCGACACCTGGGCCGTCGTGGGCCTGTCCTCCAACCGGGAGCGAGCCGCGTACGGAGTGGCGGCCGTGCTCCAGCGCTTCGGCAAGCGGATCGTCCCCGTCCACCCGAAGGCGGAGACGGTCCACGGCGAGCAGGGGTACGCCTCCCTCGCCGACATCCCCTTCCCCGTCGACGTCGTGGACGTCTTCGTCAACAGCGACCTGGCCGGCGCGGTCGCCGACGAGGCGCGGGAGATCGGCGCGAAGGCCGTGTGGTTCCAGCTCGGCGTCGTCGACGAGCGCGCGTACGCGCGCACGACCGGCGCGGGCCTCGACATGGTGATGGACCGCTGCCCGGCGATCGAGATCCCGCGTCTGGGCTGATGCCCAACGGCGGCCCGTAACGACCGGTACACCCCCACGTGACGTCAGCCCGTCACCACAGGGCGCTCCCCCATGACGGGCCCGCCGCCACACGCCCCCGGGAGCCGTCACCCAGCCGCCACGCCCAGCCCTTCCAGTACGACGGCGTTCGGCAGTTGGGCGAATGCCTTGCCCGGGAGGATGATCTTGCCGCGGCGGCGGCCGCTGCCGACGAGGACCCAGGGGGTGTCGACGACGGCGGCGTCGACGAGGAGCGGCCAGTCGGCGGGGAGGCCGATCGGGGTGATGCCGCCGTACTCCATGCCGCTCTCGCCGGTGGCGGTGTCCATCGGCGCGAAGCTGACCTTGCGCGCGCCGAGGTGCTTGCGTACGACGCCGTTGACGTCGACGCGGGTCGCCGACTTCACCACGCACGCGGCGAGGGTCGTCGTGTCGCCGCGCTTGCCTGCCACGACGACGCAGTTCGCGGACTGGTCGAGGAGGTCGGGGCCGTAGTGTTCGACGAAGACAGCGGTGTCGGCGATGGCCGGGTCGGTGTCGACGTAGACGATCTGGTCCGCGGGCACCGGCCCGGTCCAGGAGCGGACGGCCGCGGCGACGGGCGGCGTGAGGAGGTCCAGGCGGTCGGGGGCGGGACGGGCGTCGTCGAAGGCTCCGATGGGTGCGCGCATGCGGGTCACGCTAGCGGCTCCCGCGGGCCGCGCGGCCGCGCGTCTCAGCGTACGGGCGGGATCGAGACGGCCATCGTCATCTCGACCGTCTCCTCGCCGTCGTTGCGGTACGTGTGCGGCGCCGACGCCTCGAAGACGGCGGAGGTGCCGGCCGGGACGGTGTGCGCGACGCCGTCGACGACCAGGGTGAGGACCCCGGCGACCACGTGGAGCAGCTCCGTGGTCCCCTGCGGGTGCGGGTCGGAGGCGCTGCCCTCGCCCGGCACGAGCGACCAGGACCAGAGTTCGAGGGGGCCGCGGGCCTCGGTGCCGACGAGGAGGGTGGTGGAGCTGCCGGCGGGGGTGGACCACATCCGGACGGCCTGCTCCGGCGGGACGAGCCGGACGTGGGGGCCCTGCTCGTAGTCGAGGAGGGTGGTGATGGAGACGCCGAGGGCGTCGGCCAGCTTGACCGTGGTGCCGACGCTCGGGTTGGTGCGTGCCTGCTCGATCTGGATGATCATGCCGCGGCTGACGCCGGAGCGGGCGGCGAGCGCGTCCAGGGTGAAGCCCCGTTCGTTGCGCCAGCGCTTGAGGTTGCGGGCGAGCGACTGGGTCAGCTGGTCGAGGTCCGACACATTCCCGTCCAATATCCTGGATGACAGAGTTCAACAGACTGCACTACGGTGAGGTGCACCCGATCGTGCACTGCACTGTACTGCCCCCGCTCCGCCCGTACCTTCCTGCGAGGACCCCCATGACCGCCGTGTTCGCCCTGGCCACCGCCCTCCTGTGGGGCTTCGCCGACTTCGGGGGCGGACTGCTCACCCGGCGCATCCCGGCCCTCACCGTCGTCGTGGTCTCGCAGAGCCTCGCGGTCCTGGTCCTCGGCGCGGTCGTCGTCGCCACCGGCGCGTGGACCGAGGCCGGACCCGACCTCTGGTACGCGGTCGCCGCCGGTGTCGTCGGACCCGCGGCCATGCTCGCCTTCTACAAGGCCCTCGCGCTCGGCCCGATGGGCGTCGTCTCGCCCCTCGGCTCGCTCGGCGTGGTCGTCCCCGTCACCGTCGGCCTGGTGCTCGGCGACCGGCCGGGGCTGTTCCAGGTCGGCGGCGTCGTCGCGGCGATCGTGGGCATCGTCCTCGCCGGCGGCCCCGAACTGCGCGGCGCGCCCGTCCAGCGCCAGGCGGTCGTCCTGACGCTCTTCGCCGCCTTCGGGTTCGGCGCCGTCATGGCGCTCATCGCCGAGGCGTCGACCACGCTCACCGGCCTGTTCCTCGCGCTGTTCGTCCAGCGCGTCACCAACGTCGCCGTCGGCGGCGGCGCGCTGTACCTCTCCGTGCGGCGCGGCGGCCGCGCCCTGCCCGAGGGGGGCTTCGGTGTGATCCGCGGCGCGCTGCCGGCGCTCGCCTTCGTGGGCCTCGCCGACGTCGCCGCCAACGGCACGTACGCGCTGGCCGCGCAGCGCGGCCCGGTCCTGGTGGCCGCGGTCCTCGCCAGCCTCTACCCCGTCGTGACCGCGCTCGCCGCCTTCGGCGTGCTCCGCGAGCGACTGCGGGCGATCCAGGCGGCGGGAGCGGGGCTCGCCCTCGTCGGCACGGTCCTCATCGCGAGCGGCTGACGGCCGGCCTCAGGAGGACGAGACCTCGGCCTGCTCCCGCGCCTGCGCCTGCTCCCCCGCCTCCTCCTGACCCTGCCCCCGCTCCTTCTCCTGTTCGATCTCCCACGCCGCCAGCGCCGCCAGCTGCTCCGGAGTGACGTCCTCCGGGATCGGCTTCGGGGCCGGGGTGCGCAGGGGCGGCTGCCAGCCGAGCTCCGGGTCCCAGCGGCGTACGACCCTGGCCGGGGCGCCCGCCACCACCGAGTGGTCAGGGACCTCGCCGCGCACCACCGCGCCGGCCGCGACCACGACGTTGCGGCCGATCCGCGCGCCCGGCAGGATCACGGCCCCCGTGCCCAGCCAGCAGCCGGGGCCGATCGAGACCGGCTCGGAGCGGGGCCACTGGCGGCCGATGGGCTCGTGCGGGTCGTCGTAGCTGTGGTTGGTCGAGGTGATGTAGACGTACGGACCGCAGTACGTGTCCGAGCCGATGGTGATGGTCGTGTCGGCGATGACGTGACTGCCGCGGCCGAGCACGACGCCGTTGCCGAGGGTGAGCACCGTCTCGGTGCCGAGGTCGAGCCCCGGCAGCATGCCGGCGGTCAGGGTGACCTGTTCGGCGATGATGCAGCACTCGCCGATCTCGATCCACCGCTCGCCGAAGACCGTGCCCTGCGGGAAGGCCAGCCGGGTGCCCGCGCCGAGCCGCCGGAACCGGAGCCGTCCGGGATGCTCCGCCGTCACCGCTCCCGCCTGCTGCGCCCAGCGCCAGCCGCCCTGGAGCGCGTGGGCGACGACCCGGCGCCGCCAGGCGGCCAGGGATGAGAACGTGTTTCCGTTTCTGGGCACCCCGACACCGTAGTCGGCGGTGTCGGGGCTGATCGGTGCGGTCCCCTGTGATGTCCGTCATGGGCTCGGCATAGGGTGCGGGCAGACAACCGGAAGGCGCGACACCACCACGGCCGCACGGGCCGTACGGACCCTCAGGAGTGACCCCCATGGCAGAGGCGTTGATCAAGGCCGTCGGCGGCAAGGAGCCGAGCGTCGACCCGACCGCGTTCACGGCCCCGACCTCGGTGGTGCTCGGCGAGGTGACGCTCGGGGCGCGCTCCGGCGTCTGGTACCACGCGGTGCTGCGCGCCGACTGCGGCCCCATCACCGTCGGCGAGGACTCCAACGTCCAGGACAACTGCACCGTCCACGTCGACCCCGGCTTCCCCGTCTCGATCGGTGACCGGGTGACCGTCGGGCACAACGCGACCGTGCACGGCTGTGTCATCGAGGACGACGTCCTCGTCGGCATGGGCGCGACGGTGCTCAACGGCGCCCGGATCGGCGCCGGCTCGCTCGTCGCGGCGCAGGCGCTGGTGCCGCAGGGCATGCAGGTGCCGCCCGGCTCGCTCGTCGCCGGCGTCCCCGCGAAGGTGCGGCGCCCGCTGACCGAGGAGGAGCTGGCGGGCATCCGGCTGAACGCCGAGATGTACGTCCACCTGGCCAAGAGCCACGCCGAGGCGTACGAGGACTGACGGCCGGCCGGTGACATGACGGAGGGCGGTGCCCGGGACCTGGTCCCGGGCACC